>NZ_BAUT01000001.1 GCF_000513095.1 Halalkalibacter wakoensis JCM 9140 | reverse complement strand
ACTAGTGTTCACAAATACATTCTTAAATCTTATATCCTATTAACATTTTACTATATTAAAAATGTCGAATGTCGTCGCCTAGTGACGGAAAATAAAATATTATTAGTTGTTTTGTTAGATAAATAGATTTTTTTATCAAGAGCTATTTAATTATACTTTGGTTAACTTCATCAGGAATGTGTTCCCTAATAGTGCTTTTCTTTCAATCGTTGTTTCCTTTCCTCCTAAAAATTCCGTTTCTATTTAGTAACCTTAAGATTCATCTCTTGAAAGACTTGTACTTTTCCTCAATTAATCTTACAATACGGTAAGAAAGCTAAAGACGAAACCGTTGCAGGAATCGGCATTAAACCTAAGTAAACCCTTGTCTCACAAGGGATTGAAGACCCCCTTTCATTTCCACGGTCTTCAAAACCGCTTGGGAGGCGCGTGCCGTCTCCGGTAGGTTCGATTCCTACACAGTCCCGCCAAACCTTACATATATTCGTTTTCCACGATTTTGAGGTAATCCTAGCAAAGGCTTTGTGGGAAAAACGTTACTTCACCCTTCTACTAATATACGGTAGAAGGGTATTTTGTGTCTAAAGAGCATTTATCGGCACAAAAATTTCCAAAGTTCATATGTTTTAAACCATGGTTTCTTATGTTTAGTGATGTTATACTAATCATTTAATCATTAAAGAAAGAGAGAGTAGTACAATGTTACTGAACACAAAACAGATTTCTATAGCAACTGGGTGCTTAATCCTATTTGTTCTTATCTCCATTTTCTCTATTCAAAATCAACTTGTCTTAATTGATCAGATGATTATTTCATTCCTTGTAGAAAGGTCGTCCACTTTTCTTGTTACAGTGATGGAGGCCATTACAAAAATTGGATCTGGGGAAACAATCTTACTGCTGACTTTCATTATCGGTGGTTTTCTGTTGGTTAAAAAGATGTGGGGGGTTGCTATTCTTTTATTCACCCTTTCCTTTGGCGGAATTGCTCTAAACTTTTTTTTGAAAATCCTTTTTCAACGGGAAAGACCTGGTGAAATGAGTGTCATTGAAGTTTTTGGATATTCACTTGAAATCGCGTCTTATAGTTTTCCCAGTGGCCATACGATGAGAAGTGTTATTTTATTTTCCTTTCTTATTTTTCTGTGTTACCGCTTGGTGCGGCACTCGTTAAGTAAGATGATGGTATTGGTTCTATTTATGATTTTAATTGTAGCCGTTGCTTTAAGTAGAATTATTGTAGGTGCCCATTTTCCTTCTGATATTTTTGCTGCTATCACCATTTCAATCACTTGGTTTTATTTTTGTCTATTCTTACTGCGGTATATTTTTAGAAATCAACCACTTACCCTTTAGAACACAAATCTTAAACCTTCTACCTATAGTAGGAGGTTTTTTTATTTTTTATGTGTTACAAAAAATGAACAGGTCTTATTAAGTGAGCATGAACTTAACTTCCAAACATTATTGAAATGTCTCTCTTGTTATAATTACTGCGTTTATATTAGACCCTAAAGCTTGTAGGATGGCACCAATCGTTGTGATGATTTGACCCTCCTCTCTCCCTTTTAGATCATACACTCCACCAATTGCTTCTAAACCCGCGCCCAAACCTTGAAGTGCATTACCTATTGCATACCCCTCTTCTCCCATTAAGTGGTCGGCTAAAGAACTTATTGATGCTCCCATCGATTGAAACACATCCCCGAGGATACCGAGACGAAGACCATCAACCATATTTTCATCACCAACATCCTGTATATAGGCAGCCAAAGCTGAAGTTGCTGCACCAGCCCCGTCAATCCAATTACCAGTAAAATTCAGCGGATCATCCGTCGTAACTGTACCAATTAACAAGGTTCCAACTGCTTGTAATCCTTCGCCGATCGTGATCAGTTTATTGTTAATTTCATCTAATCCAGCTAAAGCTCTCATTTCAGCTGTAGCAGAAATGAGTGTTCCTATCGCATCTAGCCATGCCCCCGTTAGTAATTTTTCTTCATCCTTCACCGCATTCCCCCACTTTCACCACTTCTCGTTAATATAGATTATGCATCCTCATGAATTTCGTATAGTTCAGTGTAGTACAGAGGTTACAAATAAAAATAAAAGGCTACGGATAGCTATTGTCACTCTTCATAAAAGACAATATTTCATTTGTTCATTAACGTTGATAAAGCTCCATGTTTATTTTTTAAAATAAAACAGACCAAATGAGTAAAATTTGGTCTGTTTTGTAGCTTTGCTTATTTTATTGGTCTCTATCTTATTTAATATCATTATCTAGTAGTATTAATTGATGTTTCGTTAACACTCTTCTTTATCATTCTTTGATACAAGCTAAAATGGTTGCTCTATCGTTACGTGTTTGATAGCGATATTCTTCTTTATAAGCTTCAGGACCTTTTCCAGTAATGATAAGGCCATCCCCTTTTTTTAACAAAGATAGAACATGCGCAATGGCTTCCGTTCGATCGTCGACAACCTTAATATTTGGATACGGTTTGCTTAATTCTTTTAACTCAGCCAGCATGTCCTCTTTTTTTGTTCCATTCAAATCATCCAATGTTAAACAAACATAATCGCTAAAGCTTTGACTAATCTCAACCATTGTAGCTCGTTTAGAACAATCTCTTTTCGCTCTAAATCCAAAGATATGATAGAGATCTCGTTCTGTGCATTCTTTTGCTGTTTTTAAAGCGTACTGAAGACCATCAGGTGTATGCGCATAATCGATGAACGCCTTTGCGTTATTAGGCAGTTCAATTGTTTCAAATCTTCCTGGAATTCCTTGAAATGTTTCCAATGCCTCGATCACTTCTCTAGAAGAAAGACCTATTTCTCTTGCACATATATAACTTCCTATTGCGTTATATACATTATGTTCTCCTTTAATTTTCATATGAATAACATGTTCTTCTCCGTTGTCCTGAATTACGATTCTCACATTTGGAACTGTCTCATATGATTTTAAATAAATGGCTTCCGATCCTGTTGCCTGTCCAAATGAAGTAGTAGGTACTAATTCTTCTGCTAACTCTTCTTGCAATCTCTCTCCCCATGAGCCATAGGTTCCAACTATACCTTTGCCTTCATTCTTAAGACATTGAAATAACCTTTTTTTCGTATGATAATAATTTTCAAGGTCTTTGTGATAGTCTAAGTGTTCATGACTTAAATTCGTAAAAAGAGCATAGTCAAACATTGGACCGTGAACACGATATTGGTCTATACCATGAGACGAAACTTCCATAACGACATATTCATCTTCGCTTTCATGAAGCATCTGTTGTAACAAAATAGCATCTGGCGTCGTTAGGCTGGATTCCCTCTTGTCTCCATTTATCACATATTCAACTGTACCTAACCTGGCAACAGCCTTTCCATTATGCTCCAATATATGATGTAACATATATGATGTTGTTGTTTTTCCATTTGTTCCTGTGATTCCAATCATTTTATGCTTATGATGAGGCATATCATAAAAACAATTTGCCAATATAGACAAAACTTTCCTTGCATCTTCTACTTGGATATAGGCACCGGCCATTTATCCGTAATGTGCTTCTCCCCAATCACAGCAACTGCTCCATTTGTTATGGCTGAGTGAATGAAGTTATGTCCATCTGATTCATGTCCAGTAACCGCAACAAACAGATTTCCCTCTTTTATTTTTCTTGAATCAAGTTGAATTCCTGTAATAATAATATCCTCTTCCCCTTTTAAATCTAAGGGTTCCAATAATGCATTTAACGTTTTATTCATAGATTTTACCCTCGGTCAAATAGTTGTATTTTTAATGTGAGCTCTTTATTAGTGTGTACAACTATCCGCCAATTCAAAACTCTAAATTCTCGTTCATAAAAAAGACTAGGCCCACCATTCATGAAAAGAACGGGGGCCTAGTTAGCTTCTGAATCAAAATAAATTCAAGTTTTCTATAAGATAAAGAATCAATGAAATTGTTTTAGTTAGAGTACTGTATACAAAACTGAATTGGACTTATAAGAAAGCTATTCTAATCTTCTAAATATCTTGAAGAAAAACTCATTCCTTGTTCCAATACTTTAGCCAGCATGACTCTGTTTGCCTTTTGACACTTTTGGCAAGCTATTTCGACAGTCCTCTAATATGAAGATATCCTCCTCTGTAACCGTCATCATTCGGGAAACCCTCTCTCTAACTGTATTAGCTCTTATTAATTTATTTGCATTCTCACCTGTTACAACTTTAGTTACTTTTGAAGCAATATAGATGACATCTTTGTACGTTTTATACTTCAATTTGAGGGAGCTAATATCAAAAGTGTGAATCAATTCGCGAAGTTGCATTTCAATCTCATAACATAATTGATAAGCGTGTAGCTGGCGTTCAGGGACTTGATACATGTTATACACCTCCTAAAGTATGTATTCATTTAGTTCGACATATATAAGGTTTTTCCTTTTTTATCAATGGTTATTCGCATACTTTGTTATTTTTATCGATTCGTGTTCTTCCCGTATTCATTCCTTTGTGCTTCATCATGCACGAAAAAAGGCAGTTCATATAATGAACTACCTCAAAATTAAATGGTTTTTTCCAGAGAACACTAAAACGTTAAAAGAAATCGCCATTATTGATGAACTAATTTTCGGTAATCAATACAACAGTTTGCGCAACCGTTCCAAGCAAATACTGTCTTTTGTTTCTCAGAACACCTGTAACATAAGACTCGTTCACAATATGGGCACTCTTTTGCATTCTTTCCTTCTAGACTTAGCGATCCACAGTCAACACAACGTAAAACAGCCACATTAACTACCTCCCTCCATATGATTTATATGGAGAAAAATCGTTACTTAGACCTTTGAAGAACAGCTTATTCGCCTACACTTGCCCAAAAACGATTAGCCTTTGTTACTACGTCCCCACTTGGTCTCCCTTCAACCATAAAGGTAGCGAGTAACTCATCACCAACATCTACACTCGAATACCAGCCAATAATATCGCCTTCTGTTCCTTGGGCATCTTTCAGTTCTGCCGTTCCCGTTTTTCCTGCAAGTAAGCGAGAGTGTCCTGGGTTGCTTCGAAAAGCCGTACCATTAGGATCTGCATGTGGAAGATCCATTTCAGGGGCTTGCCAATCCGGATTTAATTCATAGACAACAGCAAGCTCTTCTATTTCTTGGGGGTCAAGTCCCAAGATATCAGCAAGTTGCTTCGCCTCGTCCTTTAAATTTAGGATATTTTCAAATTGACACCTACTCGGTAAAACTGTCCGTTGATAGCTAGCGGCTCTCCATTACGCCCCAAAATTTGATTCCCATGCTGTACATAACTTTGTACAGTTGCTTCTGGATTCTGTACCTGTGAACATCAGCTACAAAAAGAGCACTTGCCAAAAACCATATGTACCGTTGAAGCTGTTACATCATTTCATACTATTAAAAATAAAATAGTCTTAGTATCATGCTAAACCAGCTTCCTTAAATTATTTTTTTAACAATTACTAAACAATCGATTCTGAAACAATAACAGACCAACCTTTTCCTTTATAGGCGTTGTACCCTTCCGTTAAACAGTAGGCATAAATTTGGTTGTTTTCTGTTGTATAACCGCGTCTGTCTTTACCAGTCATAATATGATTAACAGCTTTCAAGTGGGAAAGATCTTTTTTTAGGATTCCCCCTCGATCTTTTGAAGCAATTACATAGCCCTCTTTATTAATGACATACAATTGACTTTTTTCATCAATTTTTACGCGATCGATAATATCATAAATAAATTCCCAGTTGAATCTTGTCGTAAGCACACCAATAACTTCTCCTGCATCGTTATGGACAGGACTTGAATAGCCCATTGTATATCCACCTACAACAGATGAGTGATACATATCTGTTACATAAACATCGTTATGTTTGACGGTTTCTTGGAACCAATCACGCTCATTCATGTTTCTTCCAACTTGACTTTGGTTTTGAGCAGCCACGATGATTTCACCTGAAAGGTCAACAACAAATAGATCAAAATAAACCTCATAAATTTTATAAATGTTTTCCATAAAAGCTTGTGCTACTTTTTTGGATTCAGGTGACGGATGTAACAAGCAATCTTTAATTGCATCAAATGTAGCCCAAGCTTGTACATCACAATTCCTCTCAAAAAGATTGCGGTCGATTTTGTCTATTGTATCAAAAGCAATATCAACTGTTCTCATGGCGATAATCTCATTTGCTTTTGTTTGAATGCTTTTAATAAGCGTTTCACTTTCTCTACTTGCTTTCAGACTTTCTTCAGCAAATTTCTTGATTTCTGTCGCAACCACAGCAAAGCCTTTCCCCGCCTCTCCAGCACGAGCAGCCTCAATACCGGAATTCAGTGCAAGTATATTAGACTTTGTTGAAATGTCTTGTATTTTTTTCATGACTCCTTGCATTTTCTCATTATCTTGTTTTAGTTCAGTCATTAATAATGAAACATTCTGACTTTTTTCTAACGTTTTTTCCACCTTGTTATCCCCTTTAATTTTAAGTAAGTATTATCTCAACTATATTCTATGAAAGTATTATAGCATATGCCTTCAACTGAACATTTATGGAAATATGATTCTAACAAAAAATGTGCCTAAAAAAGGTGAATGATTCCCTTTTTGGACACATCGAATCTATCTATTTAAAAATGGTTGTTATAATTTGGTCTAACGTCATTTCACTTGTGATTTCAAATGTTCCTGGACGTAATGAATTAGCAACACCACGTCGTTCTACTTCATTAAAAAACGACATTGAGTTCTCAATCATATCGGCCTTTACAAGCGCGTTACCTACATCAATACTAGTCATACCAGTTGATACGGTAAGAATCAGTTTTGTATGATACACGATATTTTCTTCTGTTTGTTGTTCTTGTTGCTCACTCTCTACAGGTTCCATGTTTGCTACAGCATCATCATATGCTTCTTGAGCCACACTTTCCAGTATATCTTGCCATTCCTCTTCAGCATACACATGGTAATTTTCAGCAAGCAAGTCTGTGATCATTTCTTCTGTTGCAGGCTTTTCTTTTGCTTGAATAGGAGCAACATCTTTTTCCCCAAAATAATAGACTCCGCCACATACAGCAGCTGCAACTAGTAAGCCTCCAGCAAAACTTTGCATCGAGTTAGCTTTCATTTGCTGCTCTTCTCCTTCCATCACTATCTTCCAGGTAAGGAGTTAACAGAAGCTTCACTTCGTTTTCTGTTAATTCCGTTTCCGTTGCAATGCCTTCTAATGAATAGCCGCGCTTATATAAATCTAGCACTTCTCTCATTAAAATTCGTTGTTTAGGAGAAACAGCTTGTCTTCCTTTTTCTTGCTCTGAAATTTCTGTATCAAGTTCAAATTCACGTATTTTCTGTTGTAATTGATACATTTCTGTCATAATCGAGATCGAGAATTGCTCGAGCTCTTGTTTCGCTGCATTTGACGATTGTTTCGTTTTAATAAAAGATAAAATGAGCAACAATATTGCTACCCCAAATAGTATGCTAACGCCCATTCCATTCTGTCAAATCCTCCCTTATATAAATCTATTTTTACCGCAAACCTAATTATACATGGAAAAGCCGCAGAATTCGATCCAAATCAAGAAAATCCGACAATGGTCCATGATTTGTAACATCTTTGAAACATCCTACCTTTTATAAATTGAAAAAAGCACCCTTGGGATGCTCTTCTAATAGAAATTTTATTCATCTGTTGACAATTGTATTGCTGTTTCAGCGGCATCCAAATCAACTTGCAATTGCTTTTTCGTATCATGAGGATGGTAGTAACCGTTCTCAATCATGTAAGTAGAGATTTGCTCATGAAAAGAAATGACCTCTTCTAATTGATTCGTAAGTGTTTGACGAACATCCAATGTAGCGGTTTCTGTGATGGCCAATGCATAATTTTTAATTTCTGCTTTTGAAGCCACTAATATGTCCGTTGCAATCACTTGATCGGTCAAAGGAGCCATCCCTGTTATTTTCTCAATAAATGAATTCATCGTTATTTCCACCTCATGTTAAATGGTTTTTTAATTGCTCAAGATGCTTATTATGCATCACGACATCTTTTTGCATAATGGATTTCAATGTTTCATCTGTAACTAACCCTTGCATGATAGATGCTTTTGTTAAACATAGACTCTTAAAAGTCAAAAGTTCATGAAGTTCCAATGTTTCATGTATTCCTAAGTTTTCGTTCATTTTCTCACCTCTAATGCTCGATTAGCATATTGAATATCTTTTTGAAGCTGTTGTGGAACATTATAAGCATCGTAAATCCCTCTATCTTGCAAAAATCCATAAATTTGTTCGTGCTCGCCAATCGCATTTCTAAGCTGTTGAGTAAAAAAGTGTCGAACCTCTGGTGTGGTTGATTCTGTTATGGCTGCTGCAAAATCTTTAATCGCTGCTTTTGTTTCAAAAAGTAAATCTGTCGCTATCGTGTGATCTGTTACACTTAACTCTTTGTTTTCCATTTTCCTTCCTCCCTTATTGGTTCATTTGTGTTGCCGCTCGACTAAGTATGTCTTTCATTTGACTGACCGTTGTGGTTCCTTGAGTGATGCTATGTTCAATGATCATCTTTAAATCCGGATTTTCCACTTGTTCAAGCCGTGCCTGTGATTGAATAAGACAAGCCCACTTGAAATTTATCAACTCACGCATATCTGTTATTTCGTGTATTCCATATTGAGTGCTTTCCATTTGATTTCACCTCCCAAGTCTAAAATAGTTTTCTTCAACAACAAGTTCTTATCCATACAGAAAAGCCTCAACACCATAAAGATGTTGAGACTTTTCTTATGACCCTAATATATTTTGGATAAACATGCGAACCACATCTGCTCCGCCAACGATAGAACCTACCGTGCTCCCTACATTCGCTAAAACAACCACTAATAAAATTCTTGTTACGGAATTATTCCAAAACCCTTTAACAGTAAACACATCATCTGAAAGGTTCTCAAAATCACCTACTTTTGGCTTACGGATATAGGCCTCAACAATTCCAGCAAACCAACCAGCTGCTAGTAATGGATACAAAGACGTAAGTGGTGCCGCGATAAAAGCTGTTAGAATTGTCAAAGGATGTCCAAACGCAATTAACGCTCCGATCGCAGAGAAAAAGCCGTTCCACAACACCCAGCTTAACGTTAAATCAACCCCAACAGAAGGATTTGCATAAAAGGCATACCCAATAATACCTAAAATAAGGAGCGGAATCATCCATGCAAAAATGGTTGGTACGACCGATTTAGGCGGCCTTTGAGACAAACTTGCTAAATCATGATCTTTTTTGATTTCTTCTTTAATGCCAGGTACATGGGCTGCTCCTAAAACAGCGACAACTTTCTTTCCAGGAGCTTCTTTAATTTTCTGGGCTAAATATTGGTCCCTCTCATCAATTAAAGGCTTCTTTAACTTAGGAAAAGCAATCGTAAATTCATGTAACATTGAATTTAACATATCTTTAGATTTCATCTTTTCCATGTCTTCTTCCGAAATTTCATCCTTGCTAAAAACACTATAGACGATTTCAAGTAGCAGTTTGGCCCGGCCCCACAAGCCAACACCTTGCCAAATTCTAGCAAATGTAATTTGTATGTTTCGATCAGCAAGAACGAGATTGGCTCCGATCTCTTCAGCTGACTCAATCCCTTGAATCATCTCTTGCCCTGGTTTAATTCCAAACTGCTTTGCCATTCTTTTTTGGAAAGAAGCTATAAGCAAATTCATAAGAAGAAGAGTCGCTTTCTTCTCTTTAATGACTTTAAAGATATTCATATCTTTCCATTTGTTTCCATCTTTAATCGATTGATATCGTTGTTCATCTAACTCGATACAAACAGTATCTGGCATCTCGGCTTGGATGACTTCTTTTACTTGTTCAGCACTTTGTTTTGAAACATGGGCTGTACCGATGAGAATCAGTTCCTTACCGTCTATCGTTATCCTCGTTATGTTTTCTTCCGACATATTTACCCTTCCTTTATGTATCATCTACAACGATCATTTTACCATTTTTTATGCTCGGTAGGTAAAAAAGATTGTTGTTGGCTCCTAATCTCGAACCTATTCTCATCATAGCAACTAATAACAAGAGGCTGTCTAGGAAAAACCTAAACAGCCTCTTGTATTGTTTTAACATTCCTTACTCTACTTCTACTTCTTCTCCCTTTGCTTTGTCACGTTTTAAGATCCGTTTCCACCAGTTTGTAAAATTATCTGTGTAAATATACATGACAGGGACAAGTAAAAGCGTGATAAACGTCGAGAAGGATAAGCCGAAAACAATAACAGTTGCCATAGGTGCTTGAAGTTCAGAGCCTTCCCCGATTCCAATAGCTAAAGGAACCATCGCTAAAACCGTTGTTAACATCGTCATTAAAATAGGACGCAGTCGTGTCGGTCCTGCTTCTAGAATGGCTTCATCTCGTTCAAGACCACGAGCTCGCAATGTATTAATGTAATCGACTAAAACAATTGCATTGTTCACAACGATCCCTGCTAACATTATGACCCCAATAAAGGCAGGTGCACTTAAAGGTCTACCTGTTAATACAAAGCCGATAATAATCCCAATAAATGTAGCCGGAAGACTGAACATTACAATAAAAGGATACAACACCTTTTCAAACTGAAAAGCCATAACCGCGTACACTAAAAAGATTGCCAGTCCTAAGGCAAGGGCAAGATCGAAGAAAGCTTCCATCATCATTTCATAATCTCCACCAGCTTGATAATCATAGCCTTCTGGGAAGATGTAGTGATTCAACTCAGCTTCAACTTCAGCCATAACACTTCCTAAGTCACGGTCCATAATGTCTCCTGTAATGGAAACACCTCGCGTTTGATCTTGTCGATTAATAGCTGTTGGGCCTTCTGCTTGAACGAACTCAGCCACAGCCGATAAGGAAACAATATCGCCTGTTGGTGTAGAGATCGGCAAGTTTTGTATTTGATTGTAATTTTCTCGGTACTCTTTTGGCAATATAACGGTAATGTCAATTTCTTGACCTTCTGTACGCATCTGAGTTGCGACAACACCCGTTACACTGTTTCGTATTGTTTGCATGACGTCGCTATACGAGAGCCCATATTGTGATGCGATGTCGCGATCAACATGGATTTGTACTTCTGGTCTTGCTTCCCCCATAGAATGAGTGACATTTGTTGTTCCAGGTATTTCATTAATGATGTCTTGAATATCATCCGCAATTAATTTTAATGTATCAAAGTCTTCACCACGGACTTCAATTTCAATCGGGTTACCACCCATCCCATCACTTTCAAAAGCCCTCACATTCAAATCAAGGTCAGGTATCGTTTCTGCAAAGTCACCAAAACCTCTAACAATATCATTCGTTGTAACATCTCTTTCAGAAGGCGCTACGAGACGAATATAAAGGTCCCCACTATTAGAACCTCCAGCCCCCATCATGCCTCCTCCACCCACCGAGGCATAGATCACTTCTGTTACTCCCGTGTCTAGTAAATAATCCTCTAACAGTGTTAAAGATTCACGTGTTTCTTCGAGAGATGTCCCTTCAGGCATTTCAAAACTAGCGCTAATCTCACCTTGGTCAAAAGCAGGAATCAACTCCATACCCACTAATCGAACTCCACCTAAACTAGCGACAAGTAAAAAGAGTGTACCAAACACAATGGTCTTTTTGTGTTTGATTGACCATTTTAACAATTTTCGATACAAGTTATCAATTCGATCAAAAAAGCGACCGATGCTAGCACTTACCTTCCCTAAGCCTTTTGGATCTTCCTCAACACTCATTTTCGGTAAAAGAAGGCCAGATAACATTGGCACGATCGTTAAAGCCACAACTAATGAAGCAAGTAACGTGAAACCAACTGTTAACGCTAATGGCATGAACAACTCAGAAGCAATTCCACCTGTAAAAACAATCGGTAAGAAAACAACTAAACTCGTTAACGTTGAAGCGATAACGGCTGAAGAAACTTCTGATGCTCCTTTTTTAGCAGCTTCGACTCTGCTATAGCCTCTTTCACGATACTTATAAATGTTTTCTAGAATAACAATCGAACTATCAACTAACAGACCAATACCTAACGCCAGTCCGCCTAGTGTAATGATATTAATCGTCTGCCCTGCAAAATAAAGAAGGGTAAAGGCAGAAATTAAAGCAATCGGAATCGATAGTCCAATAATCAACGTACTACGAAAGCTCCGTAAAAACACTAACAAGACGAGAATGGCCATCGTTCCACCAAGGACCATGTTTATGACAACACTTTGAATAGAATCTTTAATAAAATCAGCTGAGTCCATTATTTTCGTCAATGAAACGCTTTGCGGTACGTTGTTTTCCAAATTCTCTAGTTGCCTGCTCACTGCATTGGATACATCAACTGTATTGGAATCACCTTGTTTGACAATATCTAAACTCAATGTTGGTTCACCATTTACATAGGCAAGGGAGGACATCTCCTGATACGTATCATGAACGGATGCAATTTCTGACAGCTTTATAGTTCCACCTGTTTGCAACGGAACATTAATGTTTTCAACATCAGCTATCGAACGGAAATCTCCAACAATTCTAAGTGGTACATCTTGTCCACCACGGGTCACCTCGCCAGCTGGAGCACTCATGCTTTCCCCGCCAATAATTTGAGACAGCTGAGTTAACGTAACCCCATAATTTTGTAAAAGGTTAATATCTGGTTCCACGACAATTTCTCGAATTTGGGCACCTGTTAGTTCTACTTGTCCAACACCAGGAATTCGCTCAAGACTTGGAATAATGGTATCTTCAGCAATATTTGTCAATCTCGTTAAGTCCATATCAGCTGAAATCCCGATTTGCATGATTGGCATCTGATTCGGATCAAAACGCATGACACTCGGATCACTTGCTCCATCAGGGAGTCCTTGTCGTACCATATCAATCCGTTCCCGAACATCTAGCATCACGTTATCTAAATCCGTATTAAAATCATACATCAACAGGATAATGGATTGATTTTGAGCTGAGATTGACTGCATCGTGCTTAAACCTTCAGTGGCACTTAACACACCTTCAAGAGGCCGTGTCACTAAGTTTTCTACTTCTTGCGGAGCAGCACCACTGTAAGGGGTACTTACAACTGCAATTGGTAATTCTAGATCTGGCATTAGATCCACTTTCAAACCAGTAAGAGAAACTCCCCCTAAGATCATCATAACGAGAGCAATAATGATGACTCCAACCGGTCGTTTAACAGATTCATTTATCAGTTTCAACTAACGTACCTCCGTTATTCGTTTCCTTTTGTGTCTTCATCACTTGAATCTTCATTTTCTACTACATCGTCGACTTCTTGCTCATTGTTAGTAGGGAATACTTCGTTTCTAACATTAATAAGTGCACCATCATATAATTGATGACTCCCTCGAACGACAACATACTCTCCAACTTCTAAGCCACTTTCAACACCAAACCATTCGGCTGTTTCATTATTTACAGCAATCAAACGCCTCTCAACGCTTTCTCCATCTGTCGTCACATAAACAAATGTTTCATTGTTTTGCTGAATAACCGCATTCACAGGCACAACCGTTTGTTCCGTATTTGCACTAGACGTATCAATTAAAACTTCTGCTAGCATTCCAACCCTAAGGTTTGAATCCGTGTTTGATAATTCAATTTCTACTGGATACGACCTTGATTGCTCAGAAGGAAGTAAACTTATATACGTTATTTTCCCTTCATATGTCTGGTTAAATGAACGAATATGCACGACAACTTCTTGTCCTACTTCAAGATTAGGAAGCATTGATTCATTGACATTTACCTCCACGATCGGATGATCCATTTGAACTAACTGCAACATTGGATTTTGCGGAGAAGCCATTTCTCCAACCATTGCATTCAGGCCTGTTACTTGTCCGGACATTGGAGCTTTAACAACGGCATACTTTTTTTGTTGTTCAGCCATTTGAACGGAAATTTCTGCTTGTTTTACAGAAGCTTCAGCTGCCTTGATCTGATCCGTTGCTTGTGCTTGTTCTAACGCCATTTCAGCCTGTTTCACAGCAGCCTTTGCTTGCTGTTTATCTGCTTCAGTTGGCATATTTCCTGCTACTACACTCTCGAGAACTGCATGCAATTCTTCTGGAACATCTGATAGATCCATTTCGACTGCACTTTCAGCCTCAGCAATCATCTTGTTGGCATTTTGCGCTTGTTCAAGTTGCATTTCTGCTTGTTTAATGCTTTGCCCTCTCATATTTTTCGCACTTGTTAGACTCGCTTCTGCTGCATCTAAACCGGCACGTGCTTGTGATATATTTAATTCTGCATCCGTAGCATCTATTTCAAATAACGAATCACCACGTTCGACTGTGTCTCCGTTGTCAACATGAATGGCCTTAATCTCTCCTTGTAACATTGGTAGAATGGCCATATGAGCCCCCGCCATAATATGTCCTGTTAGTTTTAGTTCATTTGCAAGCATTTCCTCCGTTATTTGACTTAGTTCCACTGGATGAACAGACTCTTTGAGACTCATCAGCTGAAACACTGTTGTCCATCGTTTCGGAACTACATCCTACGCTCACAAGCGATGCAGCTACCATCAATCCAATAAACACACTTCTTTTACGCATCATTACTTGTCCTCCATTTTCCCTTTTCATTGTCACTACTAGATTTAGAATTTCAACTACTATTTTACCATTGTTACATGAACTGAATATGAACTAAACGTGAAATATTGTCTTTCTTATTATTCCATTAAGGTCCATTTGTTTCCATTGATATCTATTAAACAATGGATATATAGGTATATAACATATGAAAAAGTTACCCGTTTATTCATTTCAATCTCTGTCCATGATAAATAAGGTAGCCTTTCTTAAGATAAGGATTCCTTTTCGAAACATAGATGAATAGTGGGAGGGATTTATGGTTTCTTTTCGAGGAGACGCGCATAAGTTTTATTTGAAAATAAAAAACAAAGTGGGAAAAGGGTTAGAGCCAGAACAAGTAAAAGAATTACAAGAATTAAAGGAAATCCGTCATTTTTATAAGTCAATTGATACGGACACCCTTGGCAATATTCATTTTTGGATATTAAAAGAGAAAAATGGGTCTGGTTTAATTCCCATTCTAGTAACAGCTGTTCCTTGGGTTTTGTTTATTTTTGGTAATCAAGTACAGGAGTTTTTTGAGAATGATCAAGGATATTTATGGCTCGTTTTTGTTTTTATTTATCTAATAGCTGTAACGATTAGTGTAAGCATACACTTTAGAGAGCAATCTTGGGCAACCGTACACTCAAGAATTATTGAAGATCTTCTAAAAAAAAGACAAGAAGAAAAGGAAAACGATGAATGATGTTGTGTAGAAGTGTTCAAACATAAAAAGTCGAAAGTGAAGAACCCTTCTCTTTCGACAACAACATTATGAACTTAGCGTATTTAAAGCCTGCTCTAAGTCTTGCCAAATATCCTCCCACGCCTCTAATCCGACCGATAGCCGTAATAATTCATTCGTAATTCCCATTTTCACTCTTTGCTCGGGAGGAATTACTGCATGAGTCATTGAAGCAGGATGTTGAATTAATGTTTCGGCATCTCCTAGACTAACAGCAATCGGGATGAGTTGAAGTTGATTGACAACATGTACCGCATCTTCATATGATCCGTTTAGTTCAAACGAAAGTACTCCACCACCTCTTCTCATTTGCTTTTTCACTAAAGAGGATTGAGCATGTTCCTTGTCTCCGGGATAATAGACTGCTTTTACATTAGGATGTTTTTTTAATTGTGCAGCAATTTTTTCGGCATTTTCACAGTGACGATCCATACGTACAGCTAATGTCTTCACTCCACGAATTAACAACCACGCATCAAAAGGAGAAAGTACTCCACCAAAATCTTTTCGAACCG
This sequence comes from Halalkalibacter wakoensis JCM 9140, assembly GCF_000513095.1. Classification (GTDB taxonomy): domain Bacteria; phylum Bacillota; class Bacilli; order Bacillales; family Bacillaceae_D; genus Halalkalibacter; species Halalkalibacter wakoensis. The sequence goes on along the minus strand of NZ_BAUT01000001.1, from coordinate 264,694 downwards.
TCTTTTTTATGTTGTCAATCATATCCGCATTTCCAGCCATGACTCCTGCTATGACATCACCGTGACCTCCAATGTATTTGGTTGCACTATGAACCACTAGATCACAACCTAGCTTTAAAGGCTTTTGCAAATACGGAGTCGAAAATGTATTATCAACAATCACCTTTATTCCTTTTTCTTTCGCTATGGATGTAACAAGCGGTATATCAATGACTTGCATGGTTGGATTAATGGGGGTTTCAATATACACACATGTTGTGTTCGTTTGAATGTTGCGTTTAATTTCTTCCTCGCTTCCTAAATCAGCAAAAGTAGATTGAATGTTGTGCTTATCTTTTAACCATTGTAATAAGCCAAATGTACAACCATATACTCCTTTTGAGCAAAGAATATGATCGTTTGTTTTGGTTACCTCCATCAAAGCGGCTGAAACAGCTGCCATCCAGAGCTGAATGCCAGTCCAGCCTCAGCTTCTTCCAGTTGCGCGATCCGATCCTCTAAAATAGCTACAGTCGGATTCTCCAATCTCGAATAAACATATCCACCTTGCTCTTGGGAAAACCGTTTCGCTCCTTGTTCCATTGAAGGAAACGTAAACGTTGAAGTTTGATAAATAGGTGGCGTTAAACACTCTCCATGCTTATTGGAATTATAGCTAGAGTGGACGACTTTCGTTTCAAATTGAAGATCTTTTTCGTTTTTCATTTTGTCTCCCCTTTTATTCGAACGATATTAAAACGCTTACATTGTATCTTATTTTTTATGAGCTTTTTTGGTGCATCACAATCATTTTTGTGCAATCGTTTGCCCATATTTCTTCTCTTTTGTTAGAATAAAGTGTAAAGAAGGGGGAATCATCGTTGTTTAGAGGAATGGCCTATTGTGAAGCGAGTCTTCATATTTATTGTAAAGAGGATGACGAAACAGAGAGAAAAAAACAAATTCATCCTATTCAATCTTACTGTAGCAATACAGTAAAAGTAACCGGGGTTACCGTCGTACAATCAGTATATGAGGAAGAGTCAACTCATTACGTGTTAACTTTATCGGTCACAGCTGAAGTACTTGTTCAATACGACCGCTTGATCACTCATTTAAACGATTACCGTGTTAATGCATGTAGAGAGTTTAGAAGGCAGTTTCCAGCGGCTGGAGCCGTAATGGCGCACTCTCTTGATACATACAGTCCATTTCGTTTAGACGGATTTATTCATCGGGCTTAGTTTTTCCTATTATGTTTTGTTAATAATTGAGATGGTTTGTGAATATAATCTTCTTACATAATGAGCGAGGAGGAGATTTGTATCGTACATTGGAAAGTAACTGCCACATTTGAAAATGGTGATTATGTACTGCAATTCGGTTCTTCCGAGTCAAAAGAACAAGCCTTAAGAGAAATGAAAAAAGAAGAACAATTAATTAGACAGCAATATCGAGATCGTGTGAGGGAGTTGGACTTTTGGAATATATGTGAAGTGAATGAGAGCAAACACGCTTAAAAAGTTTAAGCTAACGCTTGATTATTTTTTGTTCTTTGCCCTTTTACCATGTTATTAAGAATTTCAATTTCTTCCGAAGTTAATTTTCTATGTAATTTTTGTTCGAACTCTATCACAAGGTCAGTAACATTTAGCATAATAATATCTCTCCTTATTAAATATAGAATACCTACACCTTTATTATAGTTTAAACTTGTTTTATTGCAAGCGTTTTCATTAAAATAATAGAAATGATTTTCTCCTAAAAATTCACAAAAAAATTTTTCCTTTCTATTAATAATTCTTCTCTCTTACCCATACACTATTGTTAGAGATATTGAAAAAAGACACGTTTGTCACTAAACATGTCTTTTTTTCTATTTATTCAGGAAAACAATCCTGATAATAGAAGGAAATCACGCCATGGTAACGAATAGGTTCTATTATCTTTGAAGGAGCTGATTAGTATGAAAAAATTTAAAGTTTCCGTTGAGTTTCATAGCGGACAGCGAGTTAATTTCACTACTAAGTCAGATGTAAGAAAGGATATGTACCGGTTAAAGGTAAATGGCGAAGACTGTATTGTGACCGATGACAACTATGTTTTGAACATTTCTAAAATTAAAGAATTAAAGGTGAAGAAGATAAGCAGAAACTCAGCTTAACCTTATAAAAAGACGCTTGGTTACAATAAACCAAGCGTCTTCTTATTAGAAATCAAGTGTAAGGTCTATATGTTCATGTAAATCATCATCTTGGATATGAACAATGATCATATATTCACCTTGTAACTCTTCTAAATTTTCAAGTTGATAGAAACCATTTCCCACTTCCTTCATATCAACCCACTGACGAACTTCATCTCCATCTTGCCACATTTCTAACGTTACATTGCCATCTGTGTATTCTATTCCTTCAACCAAAATGTGCAAACGTAATTGTTCAGAAGTCAATTCTGTTTCAACATCAACATCGTGGTGATGATGATGGTGGTGCTCGTGATGGTCATTTTCATGAACTTCCTCATGCTTATGTTCCTCTACGCTTGATTCCATTTCTCCTACTTGAATTTGAACAGTTGGCATTCTGTGTAACCCTCTTGCTGTTACATGTGTTTGTACATGATACATTCCTGCTTCATTAAATGTATATTCAAGCGTATACAGATGACCCTCTTGATGGTCAGCCTCTATTAGCTCACTTGTTTCCTTTTGTCCCTCTAGCCAAATTTCATATACAACCTCATTCGCATCCTCAACAAGTTCATCTCCCTGAGTGACAGCACTGCTAAATGTTACGACTTCACCAACCTCAGCAAATTCAGGTACAGCTAACTCTACTTCTATTACCGTTAACTCATCAACGACTGCCCCACTTTTATTTTCTTCTTGGCCACAAGCACTAATGATCATCAAGAGAAAGAACATTGTTACAAGTCTACAAGCTTTTATCACGCTATACACACCTCATCTTTCTATTAACTGTTTAAACTATAACATGATTACCAAAAAAATAAATCATTAGTCTTTTCTGTAAAAGTAAAGTTATCATTTTTGACACAATTCATGTTTAAGTTAATAGAAAATGGTAGCTTTATAACTAGCTTATTACTTCCGCCCTTGTAATACTCCTTAACACAAGAGATCTTTCGCCCTGACCTTTTAGGACAACCTGTTTAACATTATTTAATAACTTTTCCTTTTGTTAAATGACAGGCAACTCCCTTGCCTAATGCACCTGGTTTACTCATTTTCTCTAAATATTGCAAACCTTTTTGACACTGTTGTTTACAAACATCGCAGGTTGATGATGTGACCACTTTCATTGTAAATTGATGCTTTTCATGTATGGTGATTTTTGGTGCTGCTTTTTTGTTTTTGCTAGTCTTCGCCATGTTCATGCGCCCCAGTCTTTTTTGTTCCATCATATGCGACACTCATGTAAACGGCGCCATGTTAGAGCATTGTTTTTTAACAAAAAGGCATATTTCATAGCCTTAAACTCTATGAGAGCCAACAAAAAAGAAGCTAAGAAGAGCTCATCCCTTCTTAACTTCTTTGTATTCACATCGTGATCTGATTCTGATTTAGTTGAATGTTTTCCTCTTTTTCATAGATGTTTAAAGCAGTAAACACATACGGTGCGCCTAGTAAGCCCCATATGCCAATTAGGCCATAACGTATAAAATCAAAGAGGATCATCTCAGGAAATACAAACTTCAATCCTATTTGTAATATAAACAACCCTATAATACCAATTGCATAAGCGGCTGCTTTTCTCGATAGTTTCTTGGAAATCTTCATCCGAACCGTTTTATACTCTAATAAGTATCCAACTCCTGCTCCAAGTAAAAAGCCCGCATACTTTACTCCCTCTTCTTCTGGAAAAATAGAAACAATCATAACAGGTATAATAAGTGCTAATATCCACTTCACCTTAATTGGAAGGGATGATATCCTCTCTTGCAATTGGATGGAGATGACCAATATGAAAACAGCGATTATCACTCCAACGATCACATCTGTAGGCCAATGTAATCCTGAATAAAGTCTTGAGAAAGAAATACATAAAATAAGGACAACTGAAAAAATCCAGAATATTGGTCTCGCAACAAGATAAGCTAAATACCCCCAGAGAGTTGTCGAACCTTGTGCGTGACCACTTGGAAAGGAATCGTAGGGATAATGACTGCCCACTTCAGCTGATTGTATAAATATTGAATGTACACCTTCTACTCCAATCGGCCTCTGTATGGCATAGGTAATCTTTAGAAATGCATTCACTGTAATAGATACGAGAAAAATATAAAACAATCGAAAGCCTGCTTGTTTCGCAATACACCAATAAACGAGTGGGATGACTAAGAAATAAAATTCCTCATTCCCCATAAACGTAAAAATAGCAGCCAATCCATTCAAAAAAGGCTGTTGCAGCGCGGTTACAGCTGCTAAAAAGTCTGTCTGATTCATAAACTCCTCCAACATTTGTGTTTATTTATATAACCATTCGACATAATTTGAAAAATTCCTGTTTTATACTGTGCATTCGAAAACAAGAGATGTCTAGCCTTTAGACATCTCTTGTTTTTCCTTTAATACGTTTTTAAAATGACTGAGTCCACTGACAACAACTTACTGCCATTTATTAATAAATAAATAGCTATACCTAATAAAACAAAGTCAAATTCAAAACCACCTAGAAAGCCAGCACCTAATTTCACAAATAAAATTGCACCTACCATAATCATCGCGAGTAAAAGAGATACGAAACGTGTTCCTAGTCCAACAAGCAAGGCAACACCACCCATTAACTCTATTATTGCTACTAGATAGGCTGTCATTCCTGGTAATCCTAAACTTTCAAAATAAAGACTTGTAGATTCTAAACCATTTTGAAACTTAGCTAGTCCATGAAAAAAGAACGTAATTCCTAGAACAATCCGAAGAATCAATGAACCAATTTCATATTTAAGAAACAAAGACACATCCCCCTTTCGCAAAAAAAATAAGCACCTTATCAAGAAAGGTACTTATCGTTACACTTTATGTACAAGCATCTCAAATTATCACTTTACTTTGTCCAGCCTGGTTCAAACGTATAAATGGTTTCTCCTCTATGTTGTGCATTCCCACGGAAATCAATAGCATCTTCTTGCTTTAATAATATTGTACGAAACATATGAAAATCTTCTTTTGCGACACGATATGATTCAAGTTCTTTATTACGAAGCTGATTTAAAATAAGCAAGGCTTGCTCATGATCCACACTCGCCACCCCTTTTTCTTTCTTGATCTGTTCCCAATGGTAAGTATATCTTAATGGTTGTTCCTTTGCTAGGCAAGCTAGAAATTTCCATTTTTCCATTATGGGAATCAATGATCTTTAAAGAAGTCATTAAACCTAGCCCAGTACCCTTTTCTTTTGTTGTATAAAAAGGTGTACCAATTTTCGATAAAAACTGTTCAGGAATACCATTACCTTGGTCAACAACTTTAATGAGAATCGTTTTAGAACCATGCTTCTTAGCAGAAATGGTCACACTGCCTCCATCTGACATCGCTTCAATCGAGTTTTTAATTAAATTAATAAACACTTGTTTTAATTGACTGCCAATACATTTCACTTCGGGCAAGTCTTCTATATCCGTTATAACCTCTACATTATTCATTAATGCTTGAGAGCTTAAGAGCATCACGACATCTTCAATAATTTTATCTATCTTTTCATACTGAAAATATTGAGCTTGTGGTTTTGCTAAAACGAGCAGCTCACTCGTGATCATTTCAATTCTTGTAATTTCATCAGCCATAATGGTTAAATAATGACTGCTAACCTCTTGAAGAGGAGAGGATTTAATTAATTGAAGAAAGCCTTTTATAGATGTTAATGGATTTCTTATTTCATGAGCAATGGAAGCTGCAAGCTGACCGACTGCGGTTAACTTTTCCGACTCAAATAGAAGTTTTTCCGTTCTTTTTTGATTCGTAATATCCTTCGCAATTCCATATACGCCTACGATTTCTTTTCCAATGACAATGGGAATATTCGTCACTTTTAAGTCAATAACATGTCCATCTTTATGACGGGCTCTCGTCTCATAATTTTTTGTCACACCTTTGGTTGCCTCTAAAAAATTAGCATTCGTTTTTGGAAGATCTTCTTCCAGGATTAAGGGGATATAGGAAACCATACAAAGTTCTTCTTCTTTGTAGCCAACTAATTTTTCCATGGCAGGATTAACTTCTAAATAATTCCCTTCTAAATCAAATGAAAAAACTGCATCCGGGTTATTCTCAAAAAGCGATTTATAATGCTGTTCACGGTTGAATGATCTTTGTTTCTGACTTGTAATATCGTGAAAGTGGACGGAGATTCCGGTCTCTGAAGGGTAAACCTTTATGCTAAACCAAAGATTCAGTGGTGGATAGTACATTTCAAAAAAGGCTGCTTTTTGCGACGCAAGTGCCTTATAGTACTGTTTAAACAATGATAATTCTTTCGTTTCAGGAAATTCTATCCAGACGTTTTGTCCAATCATTTTCTCTCTATCTTTTTGAAGAATTCTTGCTGCTTCTTTGTTGAAATATGTAAAATTCCATTGTCGATCTAATGCATAAAAGGGATCTGTTATTCTTTCTAAGATTTCGAATTCATTTTTAGTCATCTTCATCATTAATCCCACCATTACTAAATTAGCGACTTGGAGCGCATCATTTTAGTCTAGAATACCATGAAACTCTTCTAGAATCATTAAAACAGACCGAAATGTGTTCGGTCTGTTCAAGAAACTACCTTTTAAATTCTTTCAAGTGCTTCTGCAGCTGTTAAGTACTCTAATTGCAAATCAGATGCAACGGCTGCATACGTTACCGCACCTGCTGCCGTATTTAACCCTAACTCCAATGCATGATTTTCCGTTAATGCACGCTTAACTCCCTTACTGGCAATTTGTAGCGCATACGGAATCGTCACATTTGTTAAAGCAATCGTGGACGTTCTTGGAACAGCCCCAGGCATATTCGCGACAGCATAATGCACAACGTCATGTTTCGTATAGGTTGGCTCATCATGTGTAGTAATTCGATCAACTGTTTCAATGATTCCACCTTGGTCAATCGCAACATCCACGACAACGGAACCCGGCTTCATGGATTGAATCATTTCTTCTGTCACTAGCTTTGGTGCTTTTGCTCCAGGTATTAAAACAGCACCAATCACAAGGTCTGAGTCAGCTACAGCTTCAGCAATGTTAAGTGGGTTGGACATTAACGTTTGAATGTCTGTTCCATACAAATCATCCAATTGACGTAAGCGATCTGGACTTAAATCCATAATCGTTACATCTGCACCAAGTCCCATTGCAACTTTTGCTGCGTTTGTTCCAACAACTCCCCCACCAATTACGGTAACTTTCCCACGTTTCACTCCAGGTACACCAGATAATAGAATACCTTTTCCACCTTTAGGTTTTTCTAAAAACTGTGCACCAATTTGAGAAGCCATCCGACCAGCTACTTCACTCATTGGTGTAAGAAGAGGCAAAGTTCTACCAACTTGAACCGTTTCATAAGCAATAGCTGTCACTTCTTTTTCCACTAGTGCTTTAGCTAACTCTGGTTCCGCAGCTAAATGTAAATACGTAAATAGAATTAATCCTTTACGGAAATAACCGTATTCAGATGGCAACGGCTCTTTTACCTTCATGATCATATCGACTTTTTCCCAAATAGCTACTGGGTCTTCCTCAATCTCAGCGCCAGCTTGCACATAAGCTTCATCTTCAAATCCACTTCCAACACCAGCATTTTTTTCAATTAAAACTTGATGTCCCGCTTGAACGAGCGTCAACACACTTGCAGGTGTCGCAGCAACTCGGTTTTCATTGTTTTTAATTTCTTTAGGTACTCCAATTAACATGGCATTTCCTCCTTGACGTTTCTTTTCATTCAGTATAGCCATTTTTGGATTCATTGACATTGTCTACTTCGCAAAACGTTCTTTCATCCATTTGTAGATTTCCACAAATGAACAGTCTATTTTTTTACAATCATATGTATAGAACGATTTTTAACAAGAACATAGATAGTATGGCAATCATAAGCATGAAGCTATACAATCTTAATTTCGAAACATCATCACTAGCGTCTTGATTGTTCTCGACCTTCTCTAATATGATTCGAACCGGTTTCGCTGTCATACCTAACATCGCAGAAAGAACAAGCCAAATGATGAGAACTAGAAAAAACCAAACGGTCATCCACTGTGACGTCATAAGAAAGCCAGTAATAATGGAGACCACTACCCCACCATGGGCGAGCCAAATAATTCGTTTGTAGATTTTCAACAAAAGCGCAAATCTACCTGGTTCATCCAATAAACTGCCTTTAATTAAATAAGGAAATGGAATGAGCACAAAAAACAAGACGGAAACGAGTAAATGAAATGCGTAACTAACTAAATACAACATATTTTTTATCACCTCGGTTATTTATCTTACCAAACGTCCTACTTATTTGGAAACACTCATTCTATTCACAGTCTAGTCTTTTTTATGGTAGGATAAGGATGAGTAAAAAGTTGAGGTGAAAAACAATGCCTACTTGGTTTATGTGGTTCATAGTATTATGGACAATCTTCTTAATTACAGTCATGTTTATAGGTGGATATTTCATGTTTCGAAAATTCCTTAAACGATTGCCAAAAGAAGATGGTAAATCTATTTTAGATTGGCAAGATTATTATATCGAAAAGACTATACATCTTTGGAGTGATGATCAAAAGCAATTACTAAATGATTTAGTAGAGCCTGTACCTGAATTATTTAGGGATGTAGCAAAAGGGAAAATTGCAGGAAAAATCGGGGAACTTGTACTTAACGACAAGCTTGATTCTTTGCCACAAGAATACATTATTAAAGGCTATATTTTAGCTACCCCAAAACGTGATCATAAATTTCTTATGAAGAAACTACGAGAAAAAGAAATTGATATGACTCCATATAAAGATTTACTAGAAACATCATAAAGAGGCTGACTTCTAGAGTCAGCCTTTTTTATGTTTCTAAAGAGACCATTTCTTTTGACTTTGTAGCCTGCTCCAAGTCTTTCTGTATTTTTTTGAAGTTCAAAAACATAGAGATACGCCACGGAATAATCATTCCATAAGCTAGGAGAAAAAACATCCCTGCCAATTCTTCTACATGAATGGCATCTCCCATTACCAGTTTAAACACAATTCGAGCAAGTAATAAGCCTATTAAAATAAAGGCAAAGGCTTTTGAACGTTTCATGTATATTTGCTCTTCTCTTATTTCAAACTTTGTTGTTTTCATTAGTAAAATAGAGAAAAGGAATCCAACAAGCACGGCTTCTATCACTTGCAAAAGCGCTGGTCGTGCTGGTTCATACAAAAACATAAGGAACCCTGTAGACATAAAGATAGGTGGCAAAACGATCTTCTTAACTGAAACAGGGCGTTTCGTCGCCTTTAAACGAATAAAGATTGCAAACGATGCCATTATAAGAGCCCCAACAGTCGTTAAGTAAAGATATAGATCCTCCAAGCCGCTCACCCCTTTCCAACCGGTGAAGTTATACTATTTAAAGATACAGGAAAGCTTGTTTTGTTTCAATTCATTTCAATCAGTTTCCTGCTAGAATAAAAATTATTTTCTTATTTTTACTAACATTGCAGGAATGGTTGTAAATTTACTTGTTAATTTGTATAATTATTACAAGAATTAGAGAAGAAGGGGTCTCTATGAGTGATCGATTACTTAAAATTATAGAAACGAAACGAAATGAATTGATAGAGCTTGCACTTCTAAAGGGACTATCATCCCCGGCCGTCTTAGTCGTAAGCCAAGAACTAGATACATTGTTGAATCATTATGAAAATGCATCGGAAAAAGAGAACCACAGCAAATAGCGTGGTTCTCTTTTTCTTTGTCATCTCAGCTTATTTTACGCATTTACCTCCAATGATGAAGAACCTTTTTGAAGTAAATACATTTTATGGTATAACCCTTTTTGTTTCAGGAGCTCAGCGTGATTGCCACGTTCAATTATTTCTCCTTTATGAAGAACGAGTATTTGATCAGCCTCTTTGATCGTTGATAACCTATGCGCAATGGCAATCGTCGTTCGACCCTTTTGCATTTTTTTTAATGCATCTTGTATAGCTTCTTCGGTTTCAGTATCAACATTTGCTGTTGCTTCATCTAAAATAAGGATTTTAGGATTCGTTGCAATGGTTCTCGCAAACGAAAGCAATTGTCGCTGTCCACTAGATAATGTTGAACCTCTTTCCGTTACCGCAGCACTATAAGAGTTTGGCAATTTCTCAATAAACTCATTTGCATGGACAAACTCAGCTGCCTTTTTAATCTCTTCTTCCGTTAACCCTTCTCGATACAAACGAATATTACTTGAGATCGTACCGGTATAAAGGAATGGATCTTGTAGGACAAGTCCGATATTTTCTCTAAGTTCTTTGTTTTCAAATTCATGAATCGATTTACCATCAATGAATATATCACCTTTGCGCAGCTCATAAAACCTCATCAATACATTGATAATTGAGCTTTTCCCACTGCCTGTATGTCCAACTAATGCAACGGTCTCTCCCTTTTTTACGGTGAATGAAATATTCTTTAACACTTCTGTTTTTTCATCATAGGAAAACGAAACATTTTTAAATTCAATGACACCATCGTTAATTGCAGGAGAATCTGACCCGTGTTTTGCTGGAGCATACATTTTGTGATCCATTAACTTGAACACTCGACCAGCTGATACAATTGCTTGTTGAAATAATGATAATCGCATCATCATTTGATTGACGGGTTCAAAGAAACGATCCAAATAATTCACAAAAGCGTACAAAACTCCAATTTCAACGGGACTAACAAACGAGGTAACCCCAAAATAACTAAGAACTAAGATCAAAGCTAAAATGGAAATTAAATCTACTAATGGTCTAAGCAAAAGTCCATCTAACTTCATGCTTTTTATGCCTGCTTGAAAATGGTCTTCATTGACTTCGCTAAACTCTTTTCGTAGCCGGCGTTCTTGACGAAACATTTGGACAATGGCCATTCCTTGAATGGTTTCATTCATTTTTGCATTTAGTTGGCTCAACTTTTCACTCATATCTGCATAAAATTTCGAACTTAGTTTTCGATACCATTGCATTAAACCAAAGATAATCGGCAATAACACTAAACAAAACAATCCAAGTGTTGGATTTAAATAAAACATAGCAATAAAGATCCCAACTAAAAACAAACCATTTTGAACAAAATTGGCTAATACCGTTAAGTAAAATTCTTTAATTGATTCTGTATCGTTTGTAATTCTTGAAATCAGGGCTCCAGCAGGTGTTTGATCAAAAAAAGCTAATCCTTGTTTTTCTACGTTTGAAAAAACGTCCACACGAAGCTCTTGAATTATTTTCAAAGAGATTTTTTGGAACATAAACGCTTGAAAGTAATTAATAAAAACCGCTGATACATGTAAAACCACATACAAAATAGCGAGCCACAACAAAGGTTCAAACGGAAACTGTCTTGGCGTCAAATAATCATCAATGAATATTTTTATAAGAATTGGGTCCAATTAACTCTGCTGCTGTTGCGAAAATGAGCAATGTAAAAGCAACGACGAGCGCTTTTGTATGTTTCTTTGCATAACGCAACAATCGCCACAATATGGCTCTTTGCTCTTCACCTGACAAGACTTGGTCTTTATGTTGCATCATGCTGCCCCCCTTGTTCCACTAACTCCTCTAATTGCTGGTGTTCATACATTTTTTTGTACCAGCCGTTTTCCTCCATTAACTGTGAATGTACACCCCTTTGGATGATGCGCCCTTCCTCTAATACAAGGATAAGATCAGCATGTTTAATAGCACTCAGTCGATGTGCTGTAATAATCGTTGTTTTTCCTGCTCGGTTTCTCCTTAAAGATTCAAGAATTTGCTCTTCCGTCTTTGCATCAACAGCAGATAACGAATCATCCAGTATAAGCACATTCGGATTTGGTAAAACGGCTCGTGCAATCGCTATTCTTTGTTTTTGACCCCCACGATAACGTGACCCCTCGCTCCCCTACAACGGTTTCATACCCTTCCTGAAAACCGATAATATCCTCATGAATATTGGCAAGTTTACAGCTGTTCATTATTTCTCCAAGTGAAGCATTTGGTTTTGCAAAAGCGACATTATCTGCAATCGTAGCTGAAAATAAAAAATGATCTTGCGGAACATTTCCAAAGGTTGCTTTTAAGTCATCTAATCGATAGGCATCCAAACGAAAATCGCCAATCTTAATTTCTCCATGCTCTAACTCATACTCGCGTTGCAAAAGCCGAATTAGTGTCGATTTGCCACTCCCCGTCTTCCCAACAATCCCTAACGTCTGTCCTTCTTTTAAGGTGAAGCTGATCTCCTTTAGTGCATGTTCACGACTTCCAGGATACGAAAAAGAAGAAATCGAAACGTTCAAATCACCCGTTACTTTTTGCTCATTTGTTGTTTCGTCTGTTATATCTTGTTTCTCTTCTAGCAATAACGAAATGCGGTCGTAAGAGGCCCGTCCACGCTCCACAATGTTAAATAACCAACCAAATGCAAGCATAGGCCAAATCAACAAACCAAGATATAGCGTAAAGGTCGTTAACTGCCCAATTGTTATTTGTTCAGCTATCACAAATTGAGCCCCAAATACTACAGCGAGAAAATAGGAAATGCCGACAATGAGTGAAATGGTAGGATCAAATAAAGCGTCCACCTTGGCTACAGCGACATTTTTGTCTACAACGTCCAAAGACTTCTCTCTAAAACGTTTTATTTCATCCTCTTCCTGTCCAAACGTTTTTGCTACTCTTACTCCTGTGACACTTTCTTGGACATTATCATTCAACTCTGAAAATGCTGACTGCGCTAAATGAAATCTCTTATGTAAAAGAGTTCCATAATAACTAGTTAAATAGGCCATGAACGGCATAGGAATCAGGCAAATTAATGTCAATTGCCAACTGATAGTCGCCGCCATTGTAATAATGACAAATCCTCCCATTGTCAATGAATCCACTAACGTTAAAACACCTTGTCCAGCAGTCATTTGAACCGCTCGAATATCATTTGTAGCATGCGCCATTAAATCACCAGTACGGTGACGTTGGTAAAACCGTTGAGACATATTCGTGAAATGTGTATACAATTGATTTCGCAACAGGCGAGCTAACCGAATCGAAGCCCCAAAGATTAAAATCCTCCAAACATAGCGAAGACCATAAGCAAGTATTCCGACGAGTAACAAAACACCAATCCACATAGCTAAAAGAGAACTCGATAATGTTTCTTCTACGATATGATCCACAATCACTCCGACTATTAATGGAGGTGTAAGGGTTAACAAGGAAACTAAAGCCAACACTAAAATTCCTAATCCGTATGCTCGTTTTTCTATTTTAAAAAACCACCATAAATCTTTAAATACTTTCACGAACGACCGACACCTCTCTCAAACGTAGAAAAACACCCCAATTATGAGGTGCTTGTCCATCCAATTATTTGCCCTGTTGTTTCTGCATCGCTTTCATCATTTGATTAATTTTCTTTTGCGATGGATTTTGTCCCATTTGCATCATCATGACACGGAGCATTTGCTCATTAAATGGCGGGTTCTTTTTTAAATAAGACATCATCGTCTTACGAGCTATAAAGAAGCCAATTGCAATACCTGCTGCAACAGCTAGGGTGTACCCTAAAATATGAATCCACATAAGTCCAACGTCCTCCTTCGTGCTATCTAAACCTGTCGGGAAAATCCCGAATCAACCTTATCTATTATATCTTAATGACAAGAGATTTAAAAGCACTTCAGAAAAATAACCCACGTTCTTAATTAAACTTGTTTGGTTCGAAGCATATCAGCTTGTTTCAAAGGTTTTAACCAACCATAACGATGGTCTTCAATCGTAAACGCAAAAAAAGTGGGTTCGCATTTTCTAAGAATCTCAAAAAAGATTGTTTCCACATCAGATGTCCCATCTGCTGTTAAATAAAGAGCATCAGCACCAATCACGAGCTCTGCTTTACAATCACGTTCAATCATTTGGATGACATGCGTATTTTTCTTCTTGCTATATCCGTCAAGCTTCATTAAATTTTGCTTTAACTTTTGTTGCAACAAAAGAGAAGGTATTGGTTTTGTAATGTACTCAATTTGTCTACGTAATATCTCCTTTTGTGCCCCTCTCGCTTTTTCATGTTCGAGAAATAAGTAAAATAACTTTGCTTCTTGTCCGTAATATTGACGAGCAACATCGTCTTCAAATATGTACAACTCATAATGTCTCATCATGGACACCCTCTCGTACTTTATTATCCCAAGTATACGAAAGATGAAGTAAAATGATTGTCTTAAAGCGGAGAAGATAAGCACTAGTTTTGTCGAACAAAAAAAACTGACCATGAATGAGTAGGTTCTAGCCTAGTACTAAGCTAAAATCCACCAACAGAGTCAGTTTTTACATCTATTATTTTTGTAACAATGCTTTTACTTTTGCTACAACATTTTCAACCGTAAATCCATATTCAGCTAAAATCTTATCTGCAGGAGCTGAAGCACCGAATTGATCGATCGCTAATACATCACCATGGTCGCCAACATACTTATGCCAGCCAAGTGGAGAAGCCATTTCAATACCGAGGCGGATTTTCACGTCTGGAGAAATCACTTCGTCTTTATAAGATTGAGGCTGTTTCTCAAAACGATCCCAGCTAGGCATACTTACAACGTCAGCATGGATTCCATCTTTTTCAAGAGCCGTTTGAGCTTCTACTGCTAAAGGAACTTCCGAACCAGACGCTAGTAAAAGAACATCTGTTGCACCACTTGATTTTGAAATGATATAAGCACCTTTTTTCACACCTTCATAAGCTAGTTCAGCTGTATGATCTTGTGTTTTTAGGTTTTGACGAGTTAAGACTAAAGCTGTTGGTGTGTCTGTGCTCTCGAGAGCTACCTTCCATGCTGCAACCGTCTCATTGCTGTCACCCGGGCGGATAACAGATAAGCCAGGCATAGCACGAAGCGCAGCTAATTGCTCAACAGGCTCATGAGTTGGTCCATCTTCACCTACAGCAATACTATCATGTGTAAAGACATAAATTACCGGCAGCTTCATAAGAGCAGCTAATCGAATAGCAGGACGTAAATAGTCAGAGAACACAAAGAACGTCGCATTAAAAACTTTTAACCCACCATGTAACGCAATACCATTTGCAGCTGCTCCCATTGCAAATTCGCGTACACCAAACCAAATGTTGCGACCTGCGTAGTTATCGCGTGAATAATCACCAAGATCTTTCATGTACGTTTTATTCGAACCAGCAAGGTCAGCTGAACCACCAAATAATTCAGGTACTTTTTTCGCAAAAGCGTTTAATGCTTCACCTGAAGATGAACGAGTTGCAACGCTAGAACCTGCTTCATATACTGGAGCTTCAGAATCCCATCCTTCAGGCAATTCACCACTTGTCGCACGCTCAAACTCTGCTGCTAGTTCAGGGTAAGCTTCTTTATATTTAGCAAAAAGAGCATTCCATGCCTCTTCTTTTTTAGCCCCTTCTTCTTTCACATTAGCAAATAAATCCTTTACATCAGAAGGAATGTGAAATTCCTCTTCATGTGCCCACTCATAAGCAGACTTCGTTAAGGCAACTTCTTCTTTTCCTAACGGAGCACCGTGAGAAGCAGATTTACCAGATTTATTTGGAGAACCATACCCAATAACTGTTTTCACTTCAATTAATGTTGGACGCTCGTCTTCCTTTGCCGCAGCAATAGCACGATTAATTTCATCAAGATCGTTGCCATCCTCAACTCGAATCACTTGCCATCCGTAAGCTTTATAACGATCTTCAACACTTTCAGAGAATGAAATATGAAGGTCACCATCTAACGAAATATCGTTTGAATCATAAAGTACAATGAGTCGACCTAACTTTAAGTGCGCAGCTAAAGAGGCAGCTTCTTGAGATACACCTTCCATTAAATCTCCATCACCACAAATAGAGTATGTAAAATGATCGACAATATTAAAATCATCTTTGTTATACGTGCTTGCCAAATGGCGTTCAGCCATTGCCATACCTACAGCCATTGCCACACCTTGTCCAAGAGGCCCTGTTGTTGCTTCTACTCCAGGAGTATGTCCAAACTCCGGATGACCAGGTGTTTTACTTCCCCATTGACGGAATTGTTGTAGGTCTTCAAGTGACAAGTCATATCCTGTTAAATGTAATAAGCTATAAAGTAGCATAGAGCCATGTCCAGCAGACAAAACAAAACGATCTCGATTAGCCCACTCTGGGTTGACCGGATTATGGTTCATGAATTTTGTCCAAAGACTATAAGCCATTGGTGCTGCACCCATAGGCATACCTGGATGTCCTGAATTCGCTTTTTCAATGCTATCGATTGATAGTGTACGGATTGTATTAACCGCTTGTTGATCTACTAGTTTCGTCATTCTTTAGATTCCTACCCTTCACAATATGTAATTTCTTTTCTCTCTCTACTTATTCATCTTATACTTTATCCGACAATTTCTCAAGCATTCAGACAAATGTTAAATAAACAAAAAAAGCCTCTAACTTTGAGGTAAGAGACTTTTAATGAAGTGGATTATCTTTATTTCTTTTGCTTTCCTTCAATGCATCTGGAGTCACGTCGTTTCCGTTCTCATCAACAACTGTAACGGAATGAAGATGATTTTTAAAGGATGCACGGAATGTTTGCAAATATTCTTTCCTAAGCATGTTTTGTTCATTTTCTTCTTTTTTCGTTAAACCACTTGTTTTGGCACGTTTTGCCAATTCGTTAATTCTTTGTAATTTCTCCTTGGAAAGCATCGAAACACCTCTTTCTTACCGTACACTTTACATGATCAGAAATGGCTTTTCAACTATTTTGAACTAGCTGAATCACTTGCTTCTTTTAGTTGTTCCTTTTCGTATTGCTTGTATCTCCTATGAACTGTTGCTTTTGACAAACTATATCCTAAACCACGTAGTGTGACAGCGATATCCTGAAAAGTTAGTTTCATTTCTCTTAATCGAACAATTTCTTCAATTGGTGCCTCTTTCATCGAGCGCCCTCCACTACCAAAGCCTTTTAGATTCTGGTGGGGTTTGTACCCATTTTTTACAGCTGCTTTCATTCCACGTTTAATCTTACTATTATGTAATTTCCTTTGAAACTCTTCTACAATCGAGACAATTTCCAACACCATTTCATCGGCTTCTGAAAGGGTTAATTCGCCATTATCATGTGTTGTTAAAACCTTTACACCATGCTTACGGAATTGATGTAGAAGAGCAATTTTAGCATGTCCTCTTCCTAATCTCGTATCATCTTGGACTAACAATACTTCGATTTGCTTTGATTGTATATCATCTAGTATTTCGAGGATCGCTTCTCTATCAATATCATATCCGCTCGCTTGTTCTTCCATCATCTTGATCACTTGTAAATCATACTGAAAAGCAAGTTGGATAAGTTCTTCTGCTTGCCTTTTGAGCGAGGAATGCTGCTCTTTGTTATTTGTACTTACTCTACAATATATAATAGCTTTTTTAGTCAAAATTCTTACTACCTTTCACTGCTTCGATATTGAGATTGTCATGTTGTTCGAATACTACTAAGTCCGATGCTTCGTAAGACGGTGCCGAAAATATAATAGTAGAGTACATAAAAATTAGTACCGCTACGGCTGCTATTAAAATAAAAACTTCTTGTCCTGAAAAACGTTTAATCATAACTTTCACCTCAATAAGAATATCTGTTCGTGTTTTTAATATAATACGAACGTTCGTTTGTGTCAATATTTTTCAGAACAATTGTTTGCATCACATATGTTCGCATGTTACAATTTACTCAATTAGGAAATTATGCGGGGTGGACATATGTCAAAGCTATCAAAGCGCCAGTTGGAAATACTAGATTTTATTAAAGTGGAAGTACAAAAAAAGGGATATCCGCCTTCTGTGAGAGAAATTGGTGAAGCTGTTGGGCTTGCTTCCAGTTCAACTGTCCACGGCCATCTTTCCCGTTTGGAAAAAAAGGGGTTTATAAGAAGAGATCCTACGAAACCTAGAGCGATAGAAGTGCTAGACTTAGATAATGAAGCAACACATATTCCAGATAAAAAGACAACATATGTACCAGTTTTAGGTAAAGTAACAGCAGGTCTTCCGATTACAGCAGTTGAAAACATTGAAGACTATTTGCCATTGCCAGAACATCTAGTCACTGGTGAAAATACATATGTTCTTGTTATTCAAGGGGATAGTATGATTGAAGCGGGTATTTTTGATGGAGATATGGTCATTGTAAGGCAACAACAAACAGCCAATAACGGAGACATCATTGTTGCTATGACAGAAGAAGATGAAGCAACCGTTAAGCGCTTTTTCCGTGAAAAAGACTATATTCGCCTTCAACCAGAAAACTCTACAATGGAACCAATCTTATTAAAAGAATGTACAGTACTCGGAAAAGTCGTTGGAGTATTTCGTACTATTCATTGATATGGAAACAAACAAGCTTGTCTTTTTACGAGACAAGCTTGTTTTGTTATCCATATTTTATTTTATGCGTTCTCCAATTTTTTATCTTCTTTTTCTTTTGATCGTTCTTTTAAATATGTACGCAATACAAAAGTCATGACTAACGCGCTTATGATCACCATTCCGTATCCGCCCGTTCCTTCATTAACAAGAATACGAAACACACTACGTAAAAAGAACATGAACGATAACACATACATAATGAGAAGTACTGTTTTTTTCCTCATAAAACCACCCCTTTTTTCATTATTAGTGATAAAAGGTAAGAACACAATATATTCTTGCAACATTTATTAGTTCTTTCCATCATAATCTGTTAAGTTTAGGTCATTCTATAAACAACATGGTTTTTAGAAAATCACCCCACGAATATCATCCAAAACCATGTTAGCCCCTGTCTTGCAGGGGCTTATTTAGTCAAGTTTATGCTTCTTTAACACTTCTTTTTGCTGCAACCCTTTTTTGCTAAGGTAATTATTTTTCCATCCTGCCCATAAGAAATAAGCCCCAGAGATAACAGCTACAACATCATTTACAAATTGTTCCGAGATCGTTTGATAACCAAGCACATTTAAGACCGTATTGATAACAGCTACAATTAAAATAACAAACCGACTAACAGAAGCCTTATCCACTGGTCCCCCTCCTCTTCAATTAGCTCATGACTTAAGGCTAGTCTATGTTTTTATAAAGAGGAAAATGACTTTGCTTCATCTTTTCTTTGTCATTTTTCAACATTGTGCATAGGCTAATGTATAGGTTTTACTTCTGTTTTAAGTCGAGTTATTTTAGAGGAGGTTTACATGAGTTATTATGGATATTTTGATGCTGGCTATGGATATGGGAACCCAGTTGTCCCGGTAAAAGAAAATAACTATTCGAACTTCATTCTCATTCTTGTCTTATTTATTTTGCTTCTCATCATCGGAGCGTATTTTGTTTTATAAACGTTTACTGTTTAATCAAAATAGGAACCAACATTCTTCATGTTGGTTCCTTTCTTCTTATTCACTCTGATGCTTGTTGTGCTTTTTATCCCATTTTGGAACAAAGTCATTTTCTTCTAGCATTTTGTAGTGCTTGTCCATGTGTTGAATAATCTTCTCACCTTTTTCTTTCGTAAACACTCCGTATTCAACGTACTTGTTAATAATCTCTTTCTTCTTTGCAAACGCATCTTTTTGTAGAGTCGCCATTTCTTCCTTTTGAACGTCCGTAAGCTTCACTTCTGAAACTTGTTCAGCCCCTGAAACAGCTGGCATAACCCCAACTGTTAATGAAGTAGCGATGCAAAGTCCAACGATTAATTTCTTCATCTGTCTCACTCCTTTTATTAATGTAACCTTATCGTGTGTTACATTAATAAAATTATCCTTTTTATGGAGTTATTACATGTTTTTTTAAGATTGTTATTCAAAAGAGGAGCGGTAAGATTCATCAAGCCTCTCTGACTTCTCACGCTGCCTTTTCATGGGGAGCCTGTAACAAATCGGACTCTCTTCTGACTTTTTCTACCTTTTTTTATAGACCAGCTTGTCAGAAGTTATCCTCTTTTCTGCCTTTTCACCGAAATAAAAAACCCTCAACACCAAAAGTGTCAAGGGTCCCTTCTTCTTAATAGTTCTGCATATACTGGTCACGTTCCCACGGATGTACTTGCGTACGGAACATATCCCACTCAATTTCTTTTGCTTCAACGAAGTTCTCAACTGCGTGCTCACCAAGAGCTTTAATTAGAACATCGTCTTTAACTAATGCATCGATTGCTTCTTTTAACGTAGCTGGAAGGTCGTTAATTCCTTCTTCAACACGCTCTTCCTTGCTCATGACATAGATGTTACGATCTGTTGCTGGTGGTGGAGACATCTTTTTCTTAACTCCATCTAGTCCAGCAGCTAGCATAACAGCCATTGCTAAGTATGGATTCGCAGCTGGGTCTGGGCTACGTACTTCAACACGTGTACTTACGCCACGAGAAGAAGGAATACGAATTAATGGACTACGGTTACGCATGGACCAAGCAACATAAACTGGTGCTTCGTATCCTGGAACTAAGCGCTTGTATGAGTTCACAATTGGATTCGTAATGGCTGTAAAGGCTTCTGCATGATCAAGGATTCCAGCTAAGAATTGCATAGCTGTTTCACTTAATTGGGATTCCGTTGATTCGTCAAAGAAAGCATTTCCTTCTTTTGTAAATAAAGACATATTACAATGCATCCCTGAACCGTTCACACCAAACAACGGTTTTGGCATAAATGTAGCGTGTAGACCGTGTTTACGTGCAATTGTTTTAACAACAAGCTTAAATGTTTGAATGTTGTCACAAGCCGTTACAGCGTCTGCATATTTAAAATCAATTTCGTGTTGACCAGGAGCTACTTCGTGATGTGATGCTTCGATATCAAAGCCCATATCTTCAAGCTCAAGTACGATATCACGACGGCAGTTTTCACCTAAATCCGTTGGAGCTAAGTCAAAATAACCACCTTTATCGTTTAATTCTAATGTAGGCTCACCATTCTCATCATTCTTAAATAAGAAGAATTCTGGCTCTGGTCCAATGTTAAATGCTGTGAAGCCCATTTTCTCAGCATCTTTTAAGACTCTTTTCAGAATGCCACGAGGATCCCCTGCAAAAGGAGTTGGTTCTTCACCTGGCTTGCCTGGTAGATACACATCACAAATTAAGCGTGCAACGCGACCTTTTTCAGGTGTCCATGGGAAGATTACCCATGTGTCAAGATCTGGATATAAATACATGTCAGACTCTTCAATTCGAACAAATCCTTCGATTGAAGATCCATCAAACATCATTTTATTATCCAAAGCTTTTGGAAGTTGGTTAACTGGAATTTCAACGTTTTTGATTGTACCTAGTAAATCAGAAAATTGAAGACGAATGTAACGTACATTTTCTTCTTCAGCAATTCGTAATACATCTTCTCTAGTGAATTTTGCCATTTTATGTACTCCCCTTTCGAACCTTACAATTTATAAAAACATGCCAGATTTGACATTGTTTCTCCTTCTTCAAAGCTCGCTCCGTTACGTTTAAGAAGCTATGTACAAGTAATCTATTCCAATATTAATGTTACTAGATGCTCTGTATACTGTCAACTCAATACGAAGGAGCAGAAAGGCTATCCTCTGCCTTTACACGAGGGCACTGAAAAAGGTGGTTTTTCCTTTTTCAGTGGCTTCCTAGCAATGTGCGGAGCCACTTCCATCTTTTTGAAAAGCCTGCTATGAGTGGTTTTCTCATAGAGGCGCGCAGTGCGCGAAGCCATTGCTACTTAATCGAGGCACTGAAAAAGTTGGTTTTTGCTTTTTCAGTGCCCTCCTTTTACACAGTTCTGTCACCCATTCAAATCTAGGTTGAGTCGATGGCTTGCAGAACGGCAATTTTCACATGTTCATATGTTAATCCTCCTTGGACGTAAGCAACGTAAGGAGGTCTAATCGGACCATCAGCTGTTAATTCAATACTTGCACCTTGAATAAAGGTCCCCGCTGCCATGATAACTGGATCATTGTATCCTGGCATTGGACTTGGTTGAGGGGAAACATGTGCATTTACAGGAGATGCAGCTTGAATAGATTGACAAAAAGCAATCATTTTCTCAGCTGAAGGAAACTGAACAGATTGGATCAAATCGGTTCTTCTTTCATCCCACTTTGGTGACGTACTCATCCCAATCTTCTCCAAGATGGCAGCTGTAAAAATAGCTCCTTTTAAAGCTTGCGAAACGACATGAGGAGCTAAGAAAAATCCTTGGTACATTTCAAGTAAGCTATAAAGGCTTGCTCCCCCTTCTGCACCTATCCCTGGTGCAGCTAACCGGTAGGAAGAGAGCTCTACAAGGTCTTTTCTTCCCACTAAATAACCACCTGTTTTGACGATTCCGCCACCTGGATTTTTAATTAACGAACCTGCTATTAAATCTGCTCCAACCTCACAAGGTTCTTCGGTCTCAACAAATTCACCGTAACAATTATCTACAAATACAATGACATCTTCTTTGATGGATTTTACAAACTGAATCATTTCTTTTATCTGTCCAACTGTGTATGACGGGCGTTGGCCATATCCTTTTGAACGCTGGATACCAATCATTTTTGTTTGATCGGTTATGCTTGAACGAATGCGCTCTTCATCAATCCAGCCTGATTCTAGTAATGGAACAGCTTCGTATCCGATTTGAAATTCTTTTAATGAGCCATTTCCATTGCCGCGTATTCCGACTATTTCTTCTAACGTGTCATACGGTTTACCTGTTATGTATAATAGCACATCGCCAGGTCTTAGCACACCAAATAATGCTGTAGCAATTGCATGTGTACCAGAAATGATTTGAGGGCGGACTAATGCCGCCTCTCCTCCAAATACTTGCGCATAAATTGATTCTAACGTATCACGACCAACATCATCATACCCATAACCTGTAGATGGCGTAAAATGAAAATCTGCTACTTGATGATCGCTAAATGCCTTCATGACCTTTGCTTGATTGTGAAGGGACACCGCTTCTATTTCTTGATGGTGTTCACTAATTTGTTTTTCAACTTCTGCTGTTATTGATTTAAGTGTGGTTTCATGCTTTAACTTCAACATTCCGTTTTTACTCCTCAACTGCAATCTTTGGTTCAATTATGGAACGAATAGCTAGTTCATGGCCTAAAGCAGTATCAGGAAGAACATACCCAAGGATCTCATAATGCTCCGTTTCTTCATTCCATTCCTGTTTTTTTATAACCGTTGATTCACGGCATCTGGACAACAGACTTCCCTCTTCTGCTTTTAATAATACATGGTATTCAGTCATCTGTTCCATTAGTTTATCTTCGATGGCTTCTTTTAGGCTCTTTAAATCTTCCTCGTCATAAGCACTAATTTCAATTGAATCCTCGTCATGACTTGGTATGAATTGCTCCGTTTTGATTTCACTTTTATTATAGACGACCAATCTTGGAATGTTCTCGGCATCTAATTCTTGAATCAGTTCTTTCACTGTACGTTCATGCTGCTCATAATCCGGATTGGAACTGTCCACTACATGTAACAATACATTCGCCCCTTGCAGCTCTTCTAAAGTAGATCGAAACGCTGCTACAAGCGTGGTCGGAAGATCTTGTATAAACCCAACCGTGTCAGACAAAAGAATATTCATTCCACTTGGGAGGTTAAATTGTCTAGTTGTTGGGTCCAGAGTAGCAAATAATTGATTTTCCTCAAGAGTTTCCACTTCTGCTAACCGATTTAATATCGTTGATTTTCCAGCGTTTGTATATCCAACAATCGCCACCTGAAATGCATCATTTTGTTTACGACGCTCTCTGTAGCGTTGACGATGACTTACGACCGCTTCTAATTGATGTTTAATTTCATCCATTCTCCTACGGATGTGTCTACGATCACTCTCAAGCTGGGTTTCCCCCGGACCTTTTGAACCAATCCCCCCTCCTTGCCTTGAAAGAGCTAAACCTTGTCCAGCAAGCCTTGGTAATAAATAGGATAACTGAGCTAATTCTACTTGAAGCTTACCTTCTCTTGAACGGGCACGCGCAGCAAAAATATCTAGGATTAATTGTGTTCGATCAATAACGGTTTTTTTCGTTCTTGTATGAACGTTTCGAATTTGGCTTGGAGAAAGTTCATCGTTAAAAATAATGGTGTCGACGTCTTTCTCATCTAAAAGCGCCTGTAACTCATCCACCTTTCCTTTGCCAATGTACGTTGAAGGCTCGGGTTTTTGACGCTTTTGTGTAATGGAACCAACAACCTGTCCTTTTGCGGTTTCGACTAAACTTTTTAATTCTTCCATAGAATGATCAAAAGCAAGATCATCCTGCTCAAACTGACAGCCGACAAGGACGACTGTTTCTGTTTCGTTATGATTGATCTCAAGCAACACTATCCACTTCCTTTAAATTCGTCTTACTGTTATGTTATCCACTCACTATGTTCATACGCATCATATCACGAACTACAAAAAAATAGAAAGAAGCCATTCATGGAATGGCCTCTTTTTAGACGTATTAATTCAATTTCACATGGGAAGATTGAAATTTAAAGTCTTCTCGTTTCATCGTTAGTAAAGAATCGCGGTTGAACACATTTTCTCTTAACAGACGAACAGCCTGCATGCGAATAGCCTCTTCGATAATATTTCTTATATATCTACCATTACTAAAAGTTTGTTCTTGTTCGGTCCTAATTTTCCTTATATGTTCGCGAATATGAATTTCCCCTTCTGTTGTTAGTTCATATTCTCGCTCCGTTAGCATCCTTTTCACCATTTCCATTAGTTGATCCGTTGTATAATTGGGAAAATCAATGGCAATCGGAAAACGGGAAGGAAGGCCTGGGTTCAGGGATAAGAAATATTCCATTTCTTTCGAATATCCTGCCAGTATTAAAACAAAATCATGTTGATGATCTTCCATCGCTTTGACTAACGTATCAATGGCTTCCTTGCCAAAATCCTTCTCTCCACCTCTTGCTAGTGAATAAGCCTCATCTACAAACAGTACCCCGCCACTAGCTTTTTTTAAGACATCTCGTGTTTTTTGGGCTGTATGCCCAATATATTCTCCAACTAAGTCTGCCCTTTCGACTTCCATAAAATGCCCTTTTGCTAATACCCCCATTTGGTGAAGAAAATCTGCAATAATCCGGGCAACAGTCGTTTTCCCAGTACCTGGGTTTCCTTTAAAAATCATATGGAGAACTTGCTTACTGGCTTTCAATCCTACTTCTTCTCGACGTTGATTAATAAAAATCCAAGCATAAATTTCATTCACAAGACGTTTTATTTCCTCTAAGCCTACATACTCTTCTAGTTTCTTCTCAAACCTAATTAAAATGTCGTGTTCTTCTTTCTCTTGCTCTGTTTGAAAAAGGGATTCATTTTTGCCCATTTTTTCAATCGGTTTATGGTTTAATACAACATTAATACGCCCTCTTTTTTTGGAGTTAACCGGGTTACTCATGATGCACACCCCTTTGCTGTCCGTTTAAACACCAACGTTTGTATACTATACGCAAAATAGGCGAACATGTGACAATCGCCTACCTAGCTTTTCCTATTAAATTGTTCCTTTCATCTCTTACATCATACGCACTGAGATAACGAAGGATTACAATTTTTCTGATGAAGAAAGGATTGAACCGGAAAGGCTTTAGAATGAAGCATGTATTGAATAGCTTAAAATTTCCAAAGATTCTTGCAGGAAAAGATGTACAATTCATCAAATAGTATCCATATGGGAAGGGAGGAACCATAATGGAATATTTGTTACCTTCATTCATTGGAAACTATCTTGATGATTTAGCCGCAAAAGGAAGAAAGGCATCTACGATTAAACGTTATATGTATGATCTGAATGATTTTTCTTATTGGCTCCATAAAGAACGATCGACTACGGAAGAAATTAATTGGAAATCGATCACAAAAGAAGAACTTGACCTATTCTTTCACGAACTATTGGAAGTAAGAGGTTATCATGTACGAACAATTAGACGAATTCATAGTGTCTTACGCCAAGTGTATCAATACCAAAAATCCGTAGGTCAAAGTGAACTAAGTCCCATTATTGACATTTCTCCTCCGGAACTTTTATCTGGTCCATTAGATGAAACAGACTGGGTACAGCACAAAGAACAAATACAATTGCTCGCGTCAATATCATCTACTAAAGGCTTATCAGAACAACAACTAGAAGTTTTTTCATTTTATAAAGCCCGGAACGAATTTATCGTTCGATTGTTTTTGAATTATGGTTTAACTCTACAAGAAGTCCATCAACTTTCAATGAGAGATATCAAATTTGAACGAAACGAAATATATATTAAAGAGGATGATCGACTCATTTTGTTAGAAGAAGAACACAAACTTCTAGCTTATTCTTACTTCAAGACAATTCCAGAGCCAGTAAGACCCCGTTTTTACAGTGAAGATCCATTTATCGTTTCATTTGATTTTAAAAGAAAAACGTACCACTGGTCTTATGAAGATGACCAACCAAAACGGATGTCGATGATTGCCATTCAGAAAATGGTTCGAATGGAAGTAAAACGAGCACAATTGCGAAAAGGCATTAGCGCTCAAACGCTTAGAAATACATTTATACTTGCTACACTGTTACATGGTAGAACTCCAGAACAATTAATTCAATGGATTGGATATACATCACCATTATCTATGAATCGTTATATTTATACTGTTCAATCGGTTACAACTGAACAGAAACAACGTTTACTAGCGGGAACAGGTTAATCCCGCTTTTGTTTTTGCAATTAAATCAATTTTTTTTGATTTAGCAATTGACACATGAAAATTTTGGATATATGATAAACGCATCAAAATAACTTGATATAAAGTGAGTTGATTGTTTTTTCTCCTTTATATCAAAAATTATTGATATAAAGGAGAAAAGCATATGTGGGCTGAGTTCATACAAAGTTTTTTGTTCATTGCTCTAGAGCTACTATTTTTGTTTGTCGTCATTTCTTTTGTCATAAACCTCCTTCAAGGCTATATTCCATTAGAAAAAATAGAGAATCAACTTAATGGGTCTAATAAGCTTCTAGCTTCAATGGCTGCCATATTATTCGCTTTTATCACACCATTTTGCTCTTGTTCAACGATTCCTATCGTTGTGACGATGCTTCAAAAAAAATTACCTTTTCAAATTGTTATGACGTTTCTTTTTGCTTCCCCCCTTCTTGATCCTACTATTCTAACGATTATGGGTTTTGTTCTAGGATGGAAGGTAACAATCATGTATTCGCTCATTACTATTTTGTTTTGTCTAACAATCGGTTTCGTCCTTCAATTTCTCGGATTTAAAAAATATGTAAAACATATTGGGGTGACGGGATATGAACAAAAGAAATCAAAAGTTGGCTTTAAAGCTGCTTGGAAAGAAGCTTTTGATTTAGTTAGAAGTGTATTTCCTTATGTTGTAATTGGGGCAGCCCTTGGAGCGGTGATTCATCATGCTGTTCCAACCGAATGGGTGGCAACTCTTTTTGGGGAAGATCACTGGTGGCTGATTCCTATAGCAGCCATAATTGGGATTCCTCTTTACATTCGACTTTCTAGTATGATTCCTATTTCACAAATACTCATTTTAAAAGGAATGGCGCTTGGACCCGTAATGGCTATGTTAATTAGTTCTGCTGGTGCAAGTATGCCTGAAGTGGTTTTGCTTCAATCTATTTTCAAAAAAGAATTAGTGGGCGCCTTTGTTCTATCGGTTGTTTCCATGTCCACCGTTTCTGGCTTTATTTTTTACTTACTTTAAGAAGGAGGTGAAATCATGTTGTCATTTTTCAAAAAGAAATCAAGCTGCTGCACCCTTAAAATTGAAGAAGTAAAAGAATCTTGCTGCTTACCGAAAAAAGAAGAATCAACACCGCCACAAACTAGCAATCAATCATAAAAAAAGCGCCTTTGCCAAGGCGCATTTTCCTTTTTATTCTAATTCCTCTGATTTTAGCTGTACATTCCGTTGTGGAGCAAACGTAGAAATGGCATGCTTGTACACGAGTTGCTGTTTTCCCTCTGTTTCTAAAATAACCGTAAAGTTGTCAAACCCTTTAATTAAGCCACGGATTTGAAATCCATTCGTTAAGAAAACAGTAACAGAAATGTTATCTTTACGTAATTGATTTAAAAATTGATCTTGAATATTAATTGGTTGCTTCATCGGGGTGTCCTCCTCTAATTGACTATCTCTTTATTTCGATATAAATGTCAATTTCCCTTCAATAAAATTACAAATTTCTTCGAAAGTTTGATCGTTTAATCCTTTTGTCGTGTCAAACCACGTAGCATCTGTTTTATTACGAAACCACGTTAACTGTCTTTTGGCGTAACGCCTTGAATTTTGCTTTAACATCATAATGGCTTCTTCCAAAGAACAGTGCCCTTCAAAATAGTGATACAACTCTTTATAACCAATGGCTTGAACCGACTGACAATTTCTCACACCCGATTCATATAATGATTTAGCTTCATGCAATAAACCTTGCTCCATCATAAGATCAACCCGCTTATTGATCCGTTCGTAAAGCATGTCCCGTTCCATCGTTAACCCGATAAACGCTAATGAATATGGGGATTCAGACTGTTCATCATTTTGTTGCTCCGAGAAAGGGATCCCTGTAACATGCGTCACTTCAAGCGCCCGTATAACCCGTCTAACATTATTAGGATGTATATGTTCGGCTGATTTTGGGTCGACTTCTTTTAACTTATTATGTAATGATTCATTTCCAACTTTTTCAGCTAACTGTTCCAATTCTGTTCTGTATTCAACATCAGTGGGAATTTCATCGAACTGATATTTCTTTGTAATAGCATTCACATACAAACCAGTTCCAC
Source organism: Halalkalibacter wakoensis JCM 9140 (assembly GCF_000513095.1). Classification (GTDB taxonomy): domain Bacteria; phylum Bacillota; class Bacilli; order Bacillales; family Bacillaceae_D; genus Halalkalibacter; species Halalkalibacter wakoensis. The sequence goes on along the minus strand of NZ_BAUT01000001.1, from coordinate 235,688 downwards.
CTACTAACATTGGTACTTTACCCTCTTGGTTCATTTGAGAAATAAGGGGGATACACCTTTCTTGGAAATCAGCGACGGAAAACGAATCTTTTGGATGCAAGATGTCAATTAAATGATGAGGGACTCCTTCCTGTTCAGCCACCGTTACCTTAGCTGTTCCGATATCCATCCCTTTATACACTTGCATCGAGTCTCCACTAATGACTTCTCCTTGATACTTCTTTGCTAGATTGATGCTTAATGCCGTTTTACCTACCGCTGTTGGACCAACAATAACAATTAGCTGTTCTTTCTTCATCTTTTCCCTATTCCTTTCAGTTCAAACGTACATGTGCGGATTATTTTAAATTGAAATGAATCCATAGTGAAAGGCGGCATGTTGCCTTTTCATGACCTGAAACCCCAACCGCTTAAATCTTTCACTGCTATAATGATCTTTTAAAACGACACGTGATTTTGCTACTCGAATCGCTTCATTCATAATTTGTTCAGTTAAGTCATCGTGACAGGCAAACTGTTTTAAAGCTTTAATTCCAGTGGAGTCCGCTATATGTTGTTCAAACATGGGATCAAAATAGACAACATCATACGAATGATCAGCTAAACCTTTTAAGTAATCTTTGTGGTGAGCATGGATCACTTCAATTCTTCTCATCGCATCCAGCATAACAGCCCCACCATCCTGCCAGTTCAAAAGTCCGTGCCGAACAATACTCGCAAGTACTTGATTAGCCTCTAATCCTGTGACATGCCCACTCTTTCCTACAGCCATTTGTGCAACCAAACTATCAGAGGCTAATCCTAACGTGCAATCAAGAAAAGACATTCCCTCCGAAAGATTAGCCGTTGCTACTAACGGATCATAATTTGTTTTCTGAAATTGCTTTACTCGAAACATAGCAGAGTTAGGATGATAAAAAAAGGGTTCTCCCCCATTTTTTGAGTAGAGGGTTACTTTACCTTTTCCAACTACAAGCACATCTTCCTTATAAAATTCAATTAAATCTTGAACAGACATTTCATTTCTTTTAATAAACTGACTGTCTAATTCCGAACTAAAAATGTGCGCTTTACCCTCTAGTTCGTCTGCACGTTTTCTTGCAGTTGTTATAATCATTTGTCGTATCCCCTATGTAGATCTAATACTTCATATTCGCTCAACGCTTCGATTTCCAAGAAAAAGGTAAAGTGCGACCTTTTCTCCTTACTTGTGCAAACATCTTTGCGTTGGCTTCACTCGCCGTGCGCCTTTTAGGAGAAGACCGCTCCTAAATGGCTTAAAAGCTAACGGCGGCTTCGCTCAACGCTTCGAGTTCAAAGAAAAAGGTAAAGTGCGACCTTTTTCTTTGAACTCTACATCACTCGTTTAAACATTTTTTCTAGTGCGTAGGTTGAGAAGTGGACGAGGATGGGGCGGCCGTGTGGGCAGGTGAAGGGATCACTGCTTTTTCTGAGTGATTCGAGCAGTGCAAACATTTCGTCTTGTCTGAGATGACGATTTGCTTTTATTGCTGCTTTACAAGACATTAAAATCGCAGCTTCCTCCCTTAGTTTGCCTAAATTGACCTTTCGATGCTCTAATAAATAATCAATGATTTCACGAATCGTTTCTTCCTCATAGCCCTTTGGTAACCATACTGGATGTGAACGTATAACAAATGCTTGTTTTCCGAATTGTTCCGGAAACACTCCTACGGCATGAAGCTCGTCGATATGTTCGTTGATCAATGCAAATTCTTGTACAGTACATTCTAGTGTAAGTGGAACAAGAAGTTCTTGAACTTGTGGACTCACTTCAGCCACTTTATCTCTAAAAAATTCATACTTTACTCGCTCTTGGGCTGCATGTTGATCAATTAAATACATTCCTGTCTCATTTTGTGCAATTATATACGTCCCATGCATTTGACCAACAGGATAAAGGACTGGTACTCGGTCATGATTCTTTTCTTGTTCGTCTTCTAGATTTTCAACTTCTTCATCACTTTCCTCGATTTGATCTTCCTCAACTGTTACCGTATTTTCATTCATACTCCAAGTATGACTTTGTTTGGGAATAAGTTCATTGAATGAATTAGGTTTCATTTCTTCATCATTGATGCTTATTTTAGAAGACACAGTCTCTTCGGACCATCCTTCCTTTTCTTTTACTTGCAGTCCGACACTCACATCCTGTTTCAATGGCGCAGGCGTTTCAAAATCAAAGGAAACTTGTTCGCTTTGAACACTTGCAAAATTCGTTCGTTTTCTCGTATCCGCTTCAGGAATTAACGATTCCGTTTCAAAAGCTTGTTTAATAGAACTTGTAATCAGTTGACCTAGTTCATCTTCTTTGCTTAAACGCACTTCTAATTTAGATGGATGAACATTAACATCAATTAATTTCGGATCCATTTTTATTGATAGAACAACTAGTGGGTAACGTCCAATCGGCAACAATGTATGATACCCATCTTGAATAGCTCTAGCAAGAGCATAATTCCGAATATACCTACCATTTACGAAAATAGACATATACTGTCTAGAGGCTCTCGTTAACTCAGGTAAAGCTACAAATCCATTAATTTCATAATCTAAAGACTGACCTTCAATCGGCTTTACTTTTTTGGCGACATTTCTTCCGTAAATAGAAGCAATCACTTGTCGCACATCCCCATTGCCTGAGGTTTTTAATACTTCTTTGCCGTGATGTGAATATTCAAATGCAACATCTGGATGAGCTAAAGCAAGACGATTCATGATGTCACTAACATTCCCAGCTTCTGTATGAACGGTTTTTAAATATTTCAATCGTGCTGGTGTATTGTAAAAGAGATTCGTAACCGTAATCTCTGTCCCTTTCCGGGCCTTCGCAGCCTTCTTATGTTTGATTACACCGCCTTCTAACGTAATTTCTGTCCCTGGACCATCTCCCGTACTTGTCGTTAACGTAACATGAGCGACAGAAGCTATACTCGGCAGTGCCTCTCCCCGGAAACCTAACGTTCCAATTTGAAACAAATCACGATCTGTTCGAATTTTACTCGTTGCATGACGATAAAAGGCCGTCTCAACATCCTCTTCATCAATTCCATCACCGTTATCAACAATTCGAATTGACGATAGACCACCTTCATCGATTTCTACAACAATGCGTGTGCTATTGGCATCTAGCGCATTTTCCACTAATTCTTTTACAATTGAGGCAGGACGTTCGACAACTTCACCTGCAGCAATTTTATTAGATAACGCATCATCAAGCTTTATGATTTTTGTCATCGAACCATCCTTTCTTATTTTAGTAAGCGTTGAAGTTCATTCACGAACTGAATGGCTTCTATCGGTGTCATATGGAGAACGTCTTTTTTGACAAGTTTCTTTAATACTTTTTCTTCTTGTCCTGAAAATACAGAAGACTCCTCTTTGACTGTTTCTTCTACTTCCCCAAACAATGATAATTGCAGATCTGGTTCAGGTTTGGATGATGAGAAAGTCGCTTTCGTAGCTACTGTTCCTTCTTCAAATTGCTTAAGCAATGCTTCGGCACGCTCCGTAACTTGAGAAGGCAACTCTGCTAATTCTGCTACATAAATTCCATAACTTCGATCAGCTTGTCCATCCACTACTTTATGCAAAAAGACAACCGTTCCGTTTTCTTCAACAGCTGATACGTGAACATTTTGTAAGTCAGCTAATTCTTGATCTAATTGAGTCAACTCATGATAGTGAGTCGAGAAAAGGGTTTTAGCTCTAATTGTATCATGAATGTATTCGATAATAGCTTGAGCTAAGGCCATTCCATCATAAGTCGATGTCCCTCGTCCTATTTCATCCAGTAAGATCAGACTATTTTCTGTTGCCTTTGTTAGGGCATACCGCGTTTCAAGCATCTCTACCATAAATGTACTCTGACCACTTGCAAGGTCATCTGCTGCACCAATTCGAGTAAAAACTTGATCAAAGATTGGCATTTTACAAGATGTTGCTGGAACATAACATCCAATTTGAGCCATAACAGCAAGCAAAGCTAACTGACGCATATAAGTACTTTTCCCTGCCATATTAGGCCCGGTAATTAGTAGCATTTCTCGTCCTTTCGTCATCTGAACATCATTGGCAACATATTGGCCTTTTTCAATCACTGTTTCCACAACAGGATGACGACCATCGACGATCGCGATCTCTCTTTGTTTTGAAAACGTTGGTTTTACATAATGACGCTGTTCACTGACTGTAGCAAATCCTGCTAACACATCGATTTCACTAATAGAATGAGCGAATGTTTGGATAGACTGTAAATAATGTTTCGCCTCTTCTCGAACTTGAACGAACAAATCATATTCTAGCTGTTCCATTTTTTCTTCTGCTTCTAAAATGAGTGCTTCTTTTTCTTTTAATTCAGGAGTAACGTAACGCTCTGCATTCGTTAGCGTTTGTTTTCGCTCATACCGTCCTTCAGGTAATAAATGAATGTTGGCTCTTGTTACTTCAATATAATAGCCAAATACTTTGTTGAAACCGATTTTTAATGTACGAATTCCTGTTTCCTGTCGCTCTTTTTGCTCCAGTTCAGCAATCCACTGTTTTCCGTTTTTACTTGCATCCCGGTACGTATCTAATTCTTCATGGTAACCAGGACGAATCATTCCTCCATCCGTAACAGAAATAGGAGGATCGTCTACTAAGCTACGATTTAAAAGTTGTATTAACTCACCAACCTGCTCTTCTTCAGAAAACCAGCGCTCAATAGAAGTTGGGGCCATTTTGGCTACCAGTTCTTTTATGAATGGGATTTTTTCTAACGAACGTTTCAACTGGACAAGTTCACGAGCATTCACACTTCCATAAGCAATTCTCCCAGCCAGTCTTTCAAGGTCATATACTTGCCTTAACTCATCACGAAGTTCTTCCCTCTCAAAATAAGCTTCAAGGAAAGACGTTACTAGTTCCAGTCTCTCTTCTATCGCATTTTCATCGATTAAAGGTCGTTCCAACCAGTTCTTAACCAGTCTCCCACCCATTGCCGTTACCGTCTGATCGACAATGGAAAGCAACGAACCAGCCTTCTTCTTCTCTCTAAGTGATTCTGTTAGCTCAAGGTTTCTTTTCGTGTGGGTATCCATTTTCATAAAAGAGTCAACATGGTAGTGAGTGACTTTTTGTAAATGCTGTAACGAACGCTTTTGTGTTCTAATTAAATATTGCAATAATCTAGCAAAACTTGTGATTAGTTTATCAGACTCCAACTTCTCACAAAGATGCATGTATTCGTGATCCATCTCTATATTGTCTTCATACGAAATGGTAACAGGACACCTTTCTAATATACGCTTCATGATTTTCTCATCAATGGTTGATGCAACGACTAATTCCTTAGTTCCTGAACTCGCAATATCATGGATCACATCTTCAAGAGTATCACCAATGAATGTTACGGCAGATTCACCAGTTGTTAAATCGGTTCGAGCAAGGCCAAACGTTTGATCGTCAAATAACGTTAACGCAACCAAGTAATTGTTTTCTTTCTCTTTAATAACATTTCCACTCATCATCGTACCAGGTGTAAGCATCTTTACCACTTCGCGTTTCACAACACCTTTTGCCACTTTCGGATCTTCTACTTGCTCACATAAAGCAATTTTATAGCCTTTTTCAATTAGGCGTGACATGTACTGATCAGCCGAATGATAAGGGACACCACACATCGGAATTCGGTCGTCTCCTTGGCCTCTTCCAGTTAGTGTTATCTCTAGCTCTTGGGCTGCCAATTTGGCATCTTCATAAAACAATTCATAGAAATCTCCAAGACGAAAGAATAAAAAGGCATCTTGATGCTGTGCCTTTATTTCTAAATATTGTTTCATCATAGGGGTAATTTGTGCCATCTTTTTCCTCCACCGTACTATAATTAATACGGTTTATTATATCATAGCCACTATCATTCTCGCATTAGGGAGTCTTTTACTAAAAACCTAGTGAGAAAAACAAAAAATGAGAGCAAGCTCCATTAGCTTGCTCTCACGTCTTATTTATCAAATTCACTGTGTAAGAAATTTGGATCAAGACGTTCATACTCTTCATCACTTACATCGTCAGCAGCTGCTGTAACTGGAAAGTCCTCTATTAGCCCATCAGGATTAACAGCTACCGCCACTTTTGTTTCCCCAATGCATTCAACAAGAAATTCTCTTTCTACTTGGACATCTACATTTGCACCATTTTCTGAAATCGTCGCCTCTAGCGTATTCGGTTGCTGGACAGCGCGTGCAATAACATCCATTTCTTCTGATAAAACATTCTCGTCTTGCATCGAAAGCGGAATCGCATCAGAATAAGTAACAGTTTGCGTTGCAACATCTGTTTTCGTATTTTTGTTATACGAGAACCAAACGTTAATATCGTAGCTTCCTTGCACCACTACAGAGTCGCCCTTTTTCTCTGCCGAGTACTTATGGTTGATAATCCAACAGCCTAGAATGCTTGACGGTCTGTGTGAAGGGCTAATCGTATGAGTTGCTTCTGAAAACTTACGACCTTTTCCACATACCGCTTTTGTAATAATTTCACGATAGTTAAATTCTTGAGACATGAAACAAAACCCTCCTCTTTCTCATATCATATCGAGTTGTCGGTCGCTCGTGTCGGCTCGTCGTGCCTAATTCGCTCCGCCAAATGCTTCACTGTCATCCTATGCAGGGCGAATAACCAATGTGCGAAAAAAGATTAAAAGATGATAGCAAAGCGTTATCCTTATCACGATATGATGAGTTTGCAAAGTTTAGTACATCAATCGAGAAAAGTTCGATAATCCTTTGATTATCGGATTTTCATAGAAAATAAAAAAGCAAATGGACGGAATGATGTAAGAAATAGTTCTAAATTATGTATATGTTAAAACTTCAATTTATGACCTAAAATACAAAAAAAGATCTATTCGTTTTGAATAGATCTCTTTTGTGTTAGTCGCTTATTGTTGACATCCACCATCAAAATAAGGATTTTTTGTTGTTGTTCCTTTTAATAAGTCCCCACCCATTGACGTGATGATTTCATCCGTAACCGTCTTAGAAATGGTATTGGAAACCATTTGAAGCAGCTCATTCACTTCTACTTGGCTTGATTTAAATTCTTGCACTAAAGGAATAGAATCCACCTCTTCAAGAAGTGCATTAATCTTTGTTTCCACTTCTTTTAACGCTTCTGTTTTTCCGTAATGTTGAAGATTTACTGCTTCCTTTTGCAATTTCTTAATTTGAGCAATTAACTCTTGAACTCGTAAGTGCTCATTAATTTGCTTTTCCGCCCGTTTAAAGAAATCAACTTCTTCTGTTTCAACCATCATTTTTGCTAATTCTCTTGCTTTTGCTCGAATATCTTCTCTTGTATAAGTTGCTCCCATTAGTTCCTAACCTCCGCCATTTCAACCATTTCTCCATTTAGTGACCATGTTTTTGCTTCTGTCACTTTCACATATACAATTTCCCCAATTACTGATTTCGGTGCTCTAAAATTCACCAAACGATTCGTTCTTGTTCGGCCTGCTAACACATCAGGGTTTTTCTTGCTTTCTCCTTCAACGAGTACTTCTACAATTTGATCTTGGTAATCAAGATTCTTCTTCGCTGAAATTTCATTGACGAGGGCATTCAGTCGACCTAAACGCTCACGCTTCACTTCCATTGGTACGTTATCCTTCATTTTTGCAGCTGGTGTTCCTTCACGTGGAGAGTAGATATATGTGTATGCACTATCAAACTCAATCTCACGAACAAGTGAAAGTGTTTCTTCAAACTGCTCTTCCGTTTCATTCGGGAAACCAACGATTAAATCCGTCGTGAAAGATGCATTTGGAATCGCCATTTTTATTTTGTGAGCAAGCTCTAAATAACGCTCACGTGTATACTTTCGAGCCATTAGTTTCAAAATCTCTGAGCTACCATGCTGAACTGGTAGATGAATGTGTTCTACTAAGTTCCCACCTTTTGATAACACTGAAATTAAATAATCATCAAAGTCTCTCGGATGGCTCGTCGTAAAGCGAACTCGCGGAATATCAATTTTGTGAATTTCATCCATCAAATGACCTAAGCCATATTCCTTGCCTTCAAGGTCTTTCCCATATGCATTCACATTCTGACCTAGTAAAGTGATCTCCTTATACCCTTGTCTTGCTAGATCACGTACTTCAGCAATGATATCTTCCGGAAGACGACTACGTTCTTTCCCGCGTGTATATGGAACGATGCAATACGTACAGAATTTATCACAGCCATACATAATGTTTACCCAAGCTTGTGTTTTCCCTTGACGAGCTCGCGGCATATTTTCAACAATGTCGCCCTCTTTCGACCAAACTTCAACAACCATTTCTTTACCATAAATAGCGTTTCTTAAAAGTTCTGGTAGACGGTGAATGTTATGTGTACCGAAGATTAAATCAATGTGCTGATGTTTTTGCATAATTCGATTTACAACTGATTCTTCTTGTGACATACAGCCACAAACACCAACGATCAATTCTGGTCGTTCCACTTTTAATGCTTTTAAGTGACCAATTTCTCCAAACACTTTGTTTTCAGCATTTTCACGGATCGCACATGTATTTAATAAAATAACATCGGCTTCCATTGTTTCCTCTGTCGATTCAAAGCCCATTTCAAGCAACAATCCAGCCATGTTTTCAGAGTCATGTGTGTTCATCTGACAGCCGTATGTTCGAATTAAAAATTTCTTTCCATTGCCAATTCCTTTCATTTCTTCAGGAATTAGACTATCAGGTCTTATAACTTGTACATCCTCTTTTCCACGACGCTTTCCCTGCTTGTAATCCGGTTGATCATAAATGGAAATTTCTCTTCCCTCAATACGAATGACCTTTTTGTTTTCTTCTTCAGAAATGACTTTGGCATTGGAGAAATCGAAGTATTTGCTATAATCTTTCTTTGTTTCTTTCTTCTCTATCGGATTTTCTGTATTTCCTAAACGTCCTAAACGTTGATCTTCATTCATCTCTATAACTCCTTCCAACAAGCTTTTCCAACAAACAAATAGAAAGCCCACAAAACGTGAGCGAAATTTTGTGCATAGTTTCCTTTATACATTATACGTGTAACTTTCAAGAAACTCAATCAATCTTGTTTGTCTATCTTTTAACAAGTCCGTACGTAATTGGAAAATCTCAAAGTTATCGCAAAAAGACCAAAAGGGAAAACCACCCTTTTTTTATCTAACCCTGCGATGGCTTCTCTCTCTGCGCGTCTGTTAGGAGAAGAGCACTCCTAACAGACTTAAAACCTTTGCAGCGGCTCCGCTCATCGCTTCGCAAAAAGACCAAAAGGGAAAACCACCCTTTTGGTCTTTTTGCTTACATAAATTCCGCCATTAGTTCGTTGAATTTTTCTTCGGTTATTTCTAGGTCTTGGTTTGCTAGTGGGTTTTTGTCGTACGTGTTGATTAATTCTTGGTATGATTTTTGTTCTGTGTTTTGATAGATCAAGCCCGTTACGAGTCCGTTGTGTTCCATTAATGTTTGCATGGCTGTCATTCGGTTAGCTGGATCGTAGTTTTCTACATCTGCTAGCTTTGTAATATTTTCTTTAAACCAATCGTACGTGTTTACTTTATTAAATGTTACACATGGGCTGAAAACGTTTATAAGTGAAAATCCTTTATGGTTAATGCCTTGTTCAATTAGGGAAGTTAACTCTTTTAAATCACTTGAGAAACTTTGTGCCACAAACGTAGCCCCTGCTGTTAACGACATTTCCATAACGTTTAACGCTGATTCAATCGAACCACCAGGGGTACTTTTTGTTTTGAAGCCCATATCACTACGTGGTGAGGTCTGACCTTTCGTCAAGCCATAAATTTGATTATCCATGACGATGTAAGTGACATCTATGTTTCTACGAATGGCATGAATCGTATGGCCCATTCCAATTGCAAAACCATCTCCGTCACCACCGGAGGCGATTACCGTTAAATCTCGGTTTGCCATCTTAACACCTTGGGCAATAGGCAAAGCACGTCCATGAACACCATGGAATCCATAAGAGTTGATATATCCTGAAATACGGCCCGAACAGCCAATTCCAGAAATGACAGCAAGGTTATCTGGTTCAAGGCCAACATTGGCTGCGGCACGTTGAATCGCTGCTTGAACGGAGAAGTCACCACAACCCGGACACCAGTTAGGCTTTACTTTGTTTCTAAAATCCTTAAATGTAGCCATTTACACCAACTCCTTGCTATCTTGGTATTTTTCTTTACAGATTTCATGTAATTCACCGGGTAAGAACGGATTCCCATCATATTTTAAGACACTTTCAATGTTTGTGTGCCCGACATTCATCTTAATAATATTTGCTAATTGTGCTGTTGCATTGTTTTCTACAACAACTACTTTTCTCGCGCGTTCCATTAATGGTTTTAACTCATCAGTTGGGAATGGGTGTAACAATCGAATTTGAGCATGGTTTACTTTTAATCCATCGTTCTCAAGTCTTGGCATTGCTTCAGCAATCGTTCCTCGAGTTGAATTAACACCAATGATCAGTAAATCAGCTTCGTCATGATTTGCATTCACAAAAAGAGGATTTTTAAATTGCTTTGGTAAATTAGCAACTTTTCTCATCCGCTTATCCATTTGATTTTTACGATTGACTGGACTTTCAGATGGCTTTCCTGTTTCATCATGTTCGACTCCTGTTACGTGATGAATTCCGTTTTTCATTCCTGGTATGACTCGATTGGATACTCCCGATTCTGTCAATTCATAGCGTTTGTAATATTCTTTCTCTTCTCGTTCAGCAATTTCTTGTCCAACTTGCAATGCGCCACGACGAATTTCTACTTTCGTAAAATCCAGTGGTTCAACGGTTTGTTTACCTAGTGACAAAGCAAGGTCTGTAACCAAAATAACTGGACATTGATACTCTTCTGCAAGGTTGAACGCTTCCACAGTATCATAAAAAGCTTCTTCTACGGTACTAGGTGTGATCACAATCTTCGGTATATCGCCATGTGTACTATAAATCATTGCCATTAAATCAGATTGCTCTTGTTTCGTTGGTAGCCCTGTACTTGGACCTCCTCGTTGCGTATCCATAATCACCAAAGGCTGTTCCGTCATTCCAGACAAGCCAATTGCTTCAGCCATTAATGACAGTCCTGGACCAGCTGAAGCAGTAAAGGAACGAACTCCCGCATAGTTTGCTCCTATTGCCATCGTACAGGCTGCAATTTCATCTTCCGTTTGGATGACCGTTCCACCAAACTCAGGTAATTTCTCTATCATATACTCCATAATTTCTGATGCTGGTGTAATCGGGTATGCAGCCATGAATCGACTACCCGCTGCAACCGCCCCCATCCCAATCGCATCATTCCCAATCATGAACATACGTTTCTTTCCATCAGCTGGAGCTAGTTGTAGATCCGGAATACTGGTTCCTGCTTCTTTTCTGAAGTATGCTGCACCAGCGTGAATTGCCTCCATGTTTTTCTCTACTACACTTGCTCCTTTTTTTAGAAAAAGGTCTTCAACGACATCTTGGTAGGAGTCAGGAGATATTCCAAGTATTGCACTAGAAGCACCTACAGCCACCATGTTTTTCATAAGAGATGTGCCTAATTCGGTAGCAATTTCTGTAAATGGCACAGCATATAATGGGACGTTAAACCCGTCGGTTACAACTGGATTAAACTTTGCATCTGCAATAATAATCCCATCTTCACGTAACTCATGAATGTTTACATCAATCGTCTCTTGATCAAAAGCAACCAAAATGTCCAAATCATCAGAAATCGAATTCAATGGAGTTGTACTAACACGAATTTTGTTATTCGTATGTCCACCTTTAATTCGAGACGAAAAATGACGATAGCCAAATAAAAAATATCCTTGACGATTTAGTGCTGAGGCAAAAATTTCACCTGTACTTTCAATTCCTTCCCCTTGCTGCCCGCCAACTTTCCAAGATAACTGTTCTCTCAAATTCCCCACCCCTTGCTTGTCTTTTAGACTAAAAAAACAGAAAACTATTAAAATTATTACTATCTTAGCAAATTTCCGAGTAAAGATCTATACATAGTCAAGTATACGTCATGTACCCACTAAACGTTTTTATATTATTCTCTCTTCTTTCAAAAAGCAAGAGCGATTTTCTTCTATATGAAAAAGTGTTGTTTCATAAGGTTCTTCTTTTAACACAATGTTTAGCCTAAAAAAAACCACTTACACAAAGTAAGTGGGGGTAGTACCATTGTTATCTAGGTTCAACAATGATCTTCATTGCTGTTCTTTCTTCTCCTTCAATCTGGATATCTGTAAAAGCCGGGATGCATACAAGGTCAATTCCACTTGGGGCCACAAAGCCCCTTGCAATCGCAATTGCTTTGATTGATTGATTAAGTGCTCCTGCTCCAATTGCTTGAATTTCTGCCGCTCCCCGTTCACGAATGACTCCGGCTAACGCGCCAGCAACAGAATTGGGAGTAGATTTTGCTGAAACTTTTAAGACTTCCATTCTTGTACCTCCTCTTTATGCGTAAAGTGGGCTGTCCATGATTACGATTGGTTCATGCGTTCAATAGTACTAAAGCATGTGTGACTAATCGTACAAGATGTGAATCTACTTCATCTTATTTCAGAAAACCTATCCTTATTCCTAAAACCGAAAATTTATTGTTATTTACGCATAAAAAGGATGATCATCATTAATTAATATTCGCTTAATAGACTTAGCAAGACCCGTCTTTGGATCAAGATCAATCACGACTCCACTTAACTGTGCGCGGCCTTGCGCCACTTCAAAACGCACAGGTAAGTTTGTTAAAAACTTATGCAAGACGGGCTCTTTCTCAACACCAAGTATTCCGTCATATGGCCCCGTCATTCCTACATCTGTTAAATAGGCTGTTCCTTTTGGCAATATACGCTCATCTGCCGTTTGAACGTGGGTATGAGTACCAACAACAGCCGACACTCGTCCGTCTAAATACCATCCCATCGCTTGTTTCTCACTTGTTGCTTCAGCATGAAAATCAACAAATATATACGGAGTTCGCTCTTTGATTTCTTCTAAAATCTCATCCATTTTTGTAAACGGACAATCCATAGCTGGCAAGAACGTACGACCCATTACATTTACTACAGCTACTTCAATGTTGTTAATCTTCACAAGTGTATACCCTTTGCCAGGTACACCAGCAGGATAATTCGCTGGTCGAACTAACGCTTTTGCTCGATCAATAAACTCAAAAATTTCTCGATTATCCCATGAATGATTGCCTAGGGTAACAACCTGTGCCCCTGCATCTAAAAAACCTTTATAAATTTTCTCTGTTATTCCCTTTCCAGACGCTGCATTTTCACCATTGATGACGGTAATTGTCGGTTTGTATGCTTGTTTTAATTTCATCGTATACTCTTTAATCATCTCACGGCCTGGTGCTCCTACAACATCACCAATAAATAAAATTCTCATAATAACTCCTTCACTTTATGTACTTTACTTATAGTATTAGCTATATTTTTCTCCTTAAAAACAAATAAAGTGGCGAGAATCGCCACTTTATTTCGCGTACTCAACGGCACGTGTTTCCCGAATAACGGTTACACGTATATGCCCTGGGTAATCTAGTTCTTCTTCAATTCTCTTCGTAATATCACGAGCGAGCTTATGTGCAAGTGCATCATCAACTACATCTGGACGAACCATAATACGTACTTCTCGTCCCGCTTGGATCGCGTACGTTTTTTCAACACCTTCGAATGACTCTGAAATTTCCTCTAGCTTCTCAAGTCGTCGAATATAAGTTTCAAGCGTTTCACGTCTTGCTCCTGGTCTAGCAGCGGATAAAGCATCTGCTGCCGCTACTAAAGTCGCAATAATCGATGTTGATTCTGTATCACCATGATGAGATGCAATGGAATTAATCACAACTGGGTGTTCTTTATACTTCGTTGCTAATTCAACCCCAATCTCGACATGACTTCCTTCAACTTCATGATCAATTGCTTTTCCGATATCGTGAAGCAAGCCTGCTCGTTTTGCTAGTTTTACATCTTCACCTAATTCAGAAGCCATCAAACCAGCTAAATGAGCTACTTCCATCGAGTGCTTTAATACATTTTGTCCATAACTCGTTCTAAATTTCAAACGACCGAGAATTTTAATTAAATCTGGGTGTAACCCGTGAATTCCCATCTCAAACGTTGTTTGCTCTCCGTACTCTCTAATGGCTTCATCAACCTCACGGCGAGATTTGTCAACCATTTCTTCAATACGTGCAGGATGGATACGACCATCTTGGACAAGCTTCTCAAGAGCCGTCCGAGCAATTTCACGACGAATTGGATCAAAACCAGATAGAATGACAGCTTCAGGCGTATCATCAATAATTAAGTCGATTCCCGTTAACGTTTCTAGCGCCCGAATGTTACGGCCCTCTCTCCCGATGATTCTTCCTTTCATCTCATCGTTTGGAAGAGTCACTACAGACACAGTCGTTTCAGCTACATGATCTGCTGAACAACGTTGAATCGCTAATGACAACACTTCTCTCGCCTTTTTGTCTGCTTCTTCTTTTGCTTGTGCCATTCTTTCTTTCACAATTAGAGCTGTTTCATGAGCAATTTCTTGCTCCACTTCTCTACGAATGGTTTCACGAGCTTCTTCGCGGGAAAATCCAGAAATACGTTCAAGCTCAGCTTGCTGCTTGTTCAAGATTTCCTCCACTTTGCTATCCATCTCTTCAATTTGTCGTTGTTTTTTGGTGAGAGATTCCTCCCTTTTATCCAAAGACTCTTCTTTCTTATCTAAGGTTTCACTCTTCCGGTCAAGAATCTCTTCTTTTTGTACCAAACGATTCTCTTGTTTTTGAATCTCATTTCTTCGTTCACGAACTTCGCGCTCTGCTTCTGTACGAATTTTATGAGCCTCATCTTTCATCTCGAGGACTGCTTCTTTCTTCCCCGCTTCTGCTTCACGCTTCGCATCTTCCACAATTTGTTTCGCTGCATGTTCCGCACTGGAAATTTTCGCTTCTGCAATGGATTTTCGAACAAGATATCCAACAACTGCACCAATACCTGCAGAGACAACAAGCAAAATGGAGATGATCAATATTTCCATACCCTTTCACCTCCTCTTGCTATCTAATTGTTGGTTTCAAAAAATTAATACGTTTCATTAATATAAAAAACAAACGCATATTACATTTGATCGCGGAAAAAATAAATAGGACAAGAACTTAACCGCATTCTACTTAATTTTATAGCCCGTTTTCATCAATGTCAAGTGCTGTCAATTTGCGCGACTTCACTAACGCCATCCTTAATAGAGACTTCATAGGACAAATCCCCTGATTGTGCAAGATGATAATTATGTGTAATCATGATAATTTGTCGATTAAACATTGTACTTAATGATTTTAAAAATTCATATAAATAAAGAACATATTCCCCTGAAACATGTTTACCTGGTTCATCTAGAAGCAAAGGTCCTTCTCTTTTTGGCTGAATCGTTTCAATTAATGCCACTCTAAGCGCCAATGTAACAATATCAACCACACCACCACCACGTGAATCTTGAGGCTTTGTTTTCACTTTCACTCCCTCATATTCAGAAACAACATAAAAGTCAGCAACGGCTTTATTCCCATGCTCTTCTAACTCAATTTGAAAAGAAAACAGAGGCCCAAAAACGTACTGGAGCGCATTTGTTACGAGTGCTTCAATTTGTTGTTTAGCTTGTTCTCTTGCATACTCAGCTGATTGTTGTAAAAGCACTCTTGCTTTCTCATATGTATCAATTGTCTCAAAATAAGAATCTAATTCTTTTATTTTTTGAGCCAATTGCTCTTCTAACAATGCACGTTTCGCATCTAATCTTGTCCATTTCTCTTGAGCCTTTTCATATCGATTTTCTAGCAATTGCAATTGTCTTGTGAGATTACACATCTTCAATCAATTCCTTAGGAATCAACTCCCAAGTCTCTTTAAGTGATACCTCAATTTCTTTTTCAAGTGTTTGAATCTGATGATCCAGTTCTTCCGGCTTCACTCCAAGTTCTTCTAATTCAGCTAGCAATCTATTTTTTTGGTTTTCTAATTCTTCCAGCTTTGCTTCTGCTCGGTATCGCATATCACGCGCTTTATCAATCGCCTGTTTCATTTGTGCTAATTGTTTCTCAACTGACATACATGTTCACCTTCTCCTCGTTATTGTTCATGCTTGCACAGTGACTGTCCACATGTTGGACAAGTCCCTTCTTCTAACAAACGGCTTTGCCACAAACGTTCTGCTCGTTCCTGTTCCTTTTTTTGCTTTTCAATAAATCGTTTGCCTTCTTCTATTCTCATTTGATATTCTAGTAAATTGGAGCGAATGGATTGGAGTTGCATGGCTTGTTTTACTGTTGCTTCAATCTTTTCTTGGTTTGACAGTAAGTGATTAACGACAGGGAGGCGTTGTAGAATCTGCTTTATTTGCCTTGACTGGGTTTCATTCTTCTGAATTTGTCCACTTACAACCAGTAATTTCCTCAATGTTTCTTTCCGAAATGAGATCTTTTCAATTGTTTGGAGGTTAACCGTATCAATAAACATTGTTCTCATAACCTTCTGTCTTTCTTGTTTTGTAGAGTGCACAACTTCGTCCCATTGTTCCTTCTTTTGCTTTAATTGTTTCATATTATTTAATTTCTTTTGTAATTGATCATGGCGAGAAAAAGCGTCTTCTGTCTCCTCTGTTTTCTGTATCCAATGCTCACAGATCGAAATCGCTTTCGTCACTTCTTTTTCTTGTTTGCGCTTTTGCTCAAACATTACATAACGTTGAATCAGTTCATGCAAATTTATTCTTTTGCTTTCCCACTGCTCTACATCTTTTACACGTTCAAAGCGATCCTTAGTTTCTTTCTCTTCTTTTTGCAGGGTTTCCCATGTTGTCTTTAAAATCTCTAATTGTTCTTTTCGCTTTAAAAGTGATTTTATTTGTTGTATGTTCTTTGCTGTTTCTTGTAAAGGAGTTTGTAATGTATCTAAATGAGCAAATGGCTCTAAATCTTCTTTTAGATGATCAATCATTTGTTGTTCTTGCTTCATTCTTACATTTAGCTGGGAAACATCCTTCGTTGTATCACGAATTGCCATATCAAGAAAATGAGCCCCACTTATTCTTCCAAGTACCTTTGCCCGCATGGAACTTGTCTGTTCTAATAAAAATGGAGCGTCTAATTGCTGAGAAAGGTGAATCATCAGCTCATTGTCATGATCAATTCGTAAATGCTCCATCCCGTGGGCTTTCATTACTTCCTCAGGAACATGAATACCAAACCCTTCTAAGACAAGATCTTCTTTATCTTCAGCTCTTATGATATAGCGGTTTTTTGAGCCTGTACGTTCACGAGTAATTTGAGTACCATTTTCAAACGTTATCGTTACTCGAACAAAGTCACCAGACACTCTAATAAAATCGGTTCCTCGTGGCTGATTATAAAGAACCCAACGAATCCCACGAAGAATAGCTGTTTTTCCACTATCTGACTGTCCAACGATAACATTTAACCCGTTCGTAAACTCTACGAATGTATCTAAGTGTGATTGGAAATTCTCTAGTCGAACTGACTTTATGTTATTCATATTCTCCGTCCTTCCATACTTCTTCAATCACCGTCATTCTTCTGAGCGCTTCTTGCTTCACCTTATCTTCTACATTTTTCAACGAGGCAATTTCTAAAATAATATCACTCATATTGAGTGTTTGAAATTGAGAAGATTCTTTTACTTGCTGAACAAAACTATGTAACTTTTCTTCTTGATGAACAGCTTTCTCTAAAAAGCTCCGATCTAATACCTCTTCACCTTTTTGCGCACTTTTTATAGTCACTTCTTTCAGGCAAATCTTTCCGTTTGTAATCGAGCCAATAATCACTTTCGGCATTCTACTCATTTCTGACCAATGGTTATTAACACGAGACAAAGCACCAGGATTACAAATGAATTTACCATTTCTCTCCTTAATTCCAAAACCTCCGTGAAAATGTCCCGTTAATATAATGTCTGCTGTAGTACCCCAAATATGATCAATGATTGTATGAGGAACTCCTTCAGGCAATGCTTTCTCCACGAGCATGCTATGGACGATATGGATGAGAATATCAGCATCTGAATCATTCGTTGGGTAATAATCTAGTTTGGGATCCCGTTGATCTAAATCATAATGATAAGGTTGTCCGGTTATTTGAACGCGTTGCCCGCCTTTTTCGAATAGAATTGGATTCTGTTGGTCAATAACCGTCATAACTCCAAACGAGTCCATTAACCCTAACATCGTTCTTGAAATCGTTTCAGGGTTGTGGCCAAAGGTATCATGATTACCAGCTACTACATAAATAGGCATTGTGGCTTTCATAAATATTTTTGCAAATTGCCCTACAATGTTTGGAGATAAATCGGGTCTGTCAAACACATCTCCTCCATGTAATAAGACATCTACTTTTTCTGAATTGGCAAGGGCAATCACTTCTTCTAACTTTGCTTTCAGTGTATCGGCATAGACATCTAACCGGTTTTTTGGAGTGGTTCCACGTATATGTGTATCCGTAACATATAAAAATTTCATTCTGTCTCCAGCCCTTTCTCCCTGTTAAACGAAGAAGGCGTTCCACTATTGGAACACCCCTTCAATATACCTATTTTACTTTAAATCAAGAGGAACATCTTCAAATTCTTCATCCGTCGCAGCTGCAACTTCAATTTCTCCATTTAACCCGTGGTGTTCACGAATCAATGTTTCAATTTGTTCCGCAATATGTGGATTCTCTTTTAGAAACTGCTTTGAATTTTCTCGTCCTTGGCCAAGGCGTTCTTCGTTAAAGGAATACCAAGCACCACTTTTTTGAACAATATCAAGATCTGATGCAATATCCAAAATCGAACCTTCACGAGAAATTCCTTCTCCATACATAATGTCGACTTCTGCCACTTTAAATGGAGGAGCAACTTTGTTTTTGACAACTTTAATCTTGGTTTTGTTCCCGACCATATCATTGCCTTGCTTTAATGTTTCCGCACGACGAACTTCTAATCGAACCGACGAGTAGAATTTCAATGCACGTCCCCCTGGTGTTGTTTCAGGGTTTCCAAACATAACTCCTACTTTTTCTCGAATTTGGTTAATAAAAATCGCAATTGTCTTAGATTTGTTAATCGCACCTGATAGCTTACGAAGTGCTTGAGACATAAGACGAGCTTGCAAACCGACATGACTATCTCCCATGTCACCTTCGATTTCCGCTTTTGGAACAAGGGCAGCGACACTATCAATAACAATCATATCAACCGCACCACTACGTACAAGAGCTTCAGCAATTTCTAGTGCCTGTTCCCCTGTATCTGGCTGTGAAAGAAGCAATTCATCAATATTAACCCCTAATTTTTGAGCATAAACAGGGTCAAGTGCATGCTCGGCATCAATAAATGCTGCTTGACCACCTTGCCTTTGAATCTCTGCAATCGCATGTAGAGAGACCGTAGTCTTACCTGATGATTCTGGTCCGTATACTTCAATAACACGTCCTTTAGGATAGCCACCTACTCCTAATGCAATATCAAGCGCAAGAGCGCCACTTGAAACAGTCGATACGCGTTGCTCAGCCTGTTCACCAAGCTTCATAATCGACCCCTTACCAAATTGTTTTTCGATTTGACGCAACGCCATATCAAGAGCAGCTTTACGATCACTCATACTAAATCTCTCCTCTATTATAAAAAGTAATGTATTTAAATTGGAAAAGCGAATCTATGTTTTGTTTCTTATCTATCATACATTTTTTTTTCGCTTTTGCCAATAGTTTTACGAACATTTATTCGCTTAATGGAATTAACAATAAATAACATGGAGGATGAAGAGGGAGAAAGGGTGTCCCATAAGTATTTACCTTTGGGACAGTCCCTTCCTAATTTGTCGTCTTTAGCTACGTGTAGGTGTACGACGTGGTTCACGTTTCGGGCGTGGTTTAGCAGGCTCTAAATTGACTCTAGCGCCACTAATTCTAGAATAACGAAGAGCTTCATATACAAAAGGAGCCGCTTCTTCTGGTACTTCGACAAATGTAAAGTTTTCGAAGATATCGATTTTCCCAACAGACTTTCCTGGAATGCCAACAAGATCTGAAATGGCTTCAATTAATATTTTCGGTGTCATATTAACATTTCTACCTACATTAATGAAGAAACGAACCATTCCCTTTGCTGCTCCTGTATCTCCAAAGCTATAACCAGACTCTTCTGAAGAGGAAGCAGGAGAGAAATTCATTTTTAACAAAGCAGAAACAACATCGCGTGCCGAAAACTCAGCTAATACTTCATCTACAAGTGGATCGAATAACTCTGCCTCTTTCCCACTCGTTGTAATGGTATCTGATATTAACTTCTTCCAGGACCCTTGCTGTTTTACAACAACTTCTTCGATGGTCGGAACATCTTGTGAAGGAATACTCATTTTTATTTCTTGTTCGATTGAACGTAAATGCTTCATTTCACGAGGTGTAACGAGCGTAAGTGCAAGACCTTTACGTCCAGCTCGACCCGTTCGACCAATACGGTGAACATAGCTTTCTGGATCTTGAGGAATATCATAATTGATGACATGTGTCACGTTGTCAACATCAATTCCTCGTGCTGCTACATCCGTTGCAATTAGAAATTCGATTGATGAATCGCGAAACTTCTTCATAACCGCATCGCGTTGCGACTGAGTAAGATCTCCGTGCAACCCGTCAGCTAAGTAACCACGAGCCTGTAGTGCTTCTGCTAATTCAGCAACGCCTTTCTTTGTACGACAGAACAAAATGCCCAACTCAATATCTTCACTATCAATAATCCGACATAGTGATTCAATTTTGTTACGTTCTAGCACTTTATAGTACATTTGATTAATTAACGGAGCGGTAACTTCTCCTTTGTTGATCGTTACCGTCTTAGGAGCAGTCATATACTTCCTAGACAATTTCTTGATAGCTGGTGGCATCGTAGCTGAGAACAACAACGTTTGACGCTCTGTATTCACTTGACGAAGGATGGATTCAATATCATCAACAAAACCCATATCAAGCATTTCATCAGCCTCATCAAGAACAATTGTATGGACCTTATCTAACTTAAGTGTTTGTCTTCTTAAATGATCAAGAATACGTCCAGGTGTACCGATCACCACTTGAACTCCTTGTTTAAGAGCTCGAATTTGATGTCCGATCGATTGCCCTCCGTAAATAGGCAATGTTCGAATGGATTTATGAACAGATAACTTTTGCAACTCACCTGATACTTGGATGGCCAATTCTCGTGTAGGAGTAAGAATTAACGCTTGAACAAAGCGCTCAGATGTCACCTTATCGACTACCGGAATTCCAAACGCAGCCGTTTTTCCAGTTCCTGTTTGCGCTTGTCCTATCACATCTCCACCTTCTAAAATAACTGGAATCGCTTTTTCCTGGATAGGAGATGGCTCTTCAAAGCCATATCTTTAATTGCTTGTTTAATTGGTTCTGAAATTTGAAAATCGTTAAAATACGTAGTCATTCTTTCTTATTCCACCTTTTTCATTTCGTTCAATAAATAAAAACATCCATATTTAATTGCACGATCTCTTATTGCCTCGCGACTTCCTGCAAGCCTCAAATCAAAATGAAGAGGTTCAGGCGTCAAACCAACCACTCCAATAAAAATGGTGCCAGGTTCTTTTCCTTCTTGCTCAGAAGGTCCTGCTACACCTGTAAAACTAATGGCAATGTCAGAAGAAAATTGTTCTTTTGCACACTTAGCCATTTCGACCGCACAATAATGACTCACAACACCATGTTGTTTAATAACATCATTCGACACACCTAAAACATTTTCCTTCACATCTGTCGAATAAGAAACCATTCCCCCTTGAAAAACAGAGGACGCTCCGGAGATCGATGTTAACATGGCTGAAAACTTGCCTCCTGTAAAACTTTCTGCTGTAGCTATCGTACAGTTTTTCTCTTGCAAATGCAAAAAGAGCTGCTCCATAAGAGACGTATCATCATATCCATATAAATATTGCCCGACACGACTCGTAATTTTCTTTTCCGTTTCATCCAAGAGCCTCTTTTGTTCACTAGTGTCTGAATGTTTCACCGTTAATCGCAATGTAACCTCACCTTCATTTGCCAAAGGTGCAATTGTAGGATTCGTTTGAGCCTCAATCAAATCCAACAAATCGGTTTCAAGTTGGGATTCCCCAATCCCAAAAAAGCGTAACACCCTTGAAGTAATAGGTGTTTTCTCTCCTAACATATTAGATAGGAGAGGTAACAGCTCATTCGTAAACATCGGCTTCATTTCTTGTGGAGGCCCTGGCAAAAGAACGATTTTCACATTACCAGTTGAAACAACCATTCCTGGTGCCATTCCGTAGTAATTAGAAAGGACTTGACTTCCTTCTATGACTAAAGCTTGTTTGCGATTATTTTCAGACATTGGACGATTGAGTTTTTGAAAAAAAGCCTCAATCGTATGTAATGATTTCTCATCATGAACTAGTTTTTTTCCTACAAGCGCTGCAACCGTTTCTTTCGTAAGGTCATCCTTCGTCGGTCCTAAACCACCAGTTAAGATGATTAAATCAGACCTAGATACGGCCTGCTCTAAGGTAGTAGTGAGTCTTTTATCATTATCACCAACTGTTGTTTGATAGTACACATTCACACCAAGAACGGCTAATTCCTGGGATAAAAAAGCAGCATTCGTATTAACAATTTGTCCTAATAATAATTCAGAGCCTACAGAAATTAATTCCGCATTCATTTTCTCTACCACCTATTATTTTGACTTTAGAAGAATATGTTGATTTTTTTGGAAATACTCCACCCCAGAAACAATCGTTAGAAATGTTGCAACATACATCATAATCATATCAAACGGCAAGCCAACCGCTTGAAAAGGCCAGTTATGTAACATTAAAGCAGAAATGGCAACGATTTGTGTGACAGTTTTCAACTTACCAAGTTGACTTGCAGCAATCACATCTCCATCGGCTGCCGCAACTAAGCGGATTCCTGTCACAGCAAATTCACGACTGATAATAACAATCGCAATCCAAGCTGGCAAAAGTTGCAATTCTACTAACGCAATTAAAGCAGCCGTAATCAATAATTTGTCAGCAAGTGGGTCTAGGAATTTCCCTAAGTTCGTTACAAGTTTGTATTTTCTTGCATAATAGCCATCAAGCCAATCCGTTGCTGCAGCAAAAATAAAAATAATTGCCCCTATGAAATGAGCAAGAGGAATCGTCGTACCTAAAAGATGGATGTTACCAAGTGAGAAAGGAACTAAGAAAAAAATCATAAACAATGGGATAAGAAATATTCGAGAGATCGTAATTTTATTTGGTAAATTCACAAAATTCCCTTCCTTCATCTAACAATGATCGCTAGTAAAATATGGTCTATATTGCATTGTACCATAATTCTTATCAATTAATAAATAAAAGCAATTCTCAATCATGTTGACACAAAAAAAGCTCATCGGTCTCAATGCCAGCTCGCCAATAAAGGAATGCGCGAGAAGATCATTGAGGTCACGATGAACCTCTCTTATTTTATGATTCAGCATTTAGTACGGTAATATCAAGCTTCTGATGAGTAATATCAAGTGGAAATTCAATTAATTCGTCATTAATATACAACTCAACAAACTGAGAAGCACCAAAATTAAAGATCACTTGTTCTTCTGCTTCTAGCTCAAGAGAAATGACATCACCTTCTGTTGGAGTTCCACTATAAAAAGTTCTTCCTAGTGCGTTCTTAACATCAATATAAGAACGGTCACCTGTAATTTCAATTCGCACATCTGAAAGTTGAGCATTTTCTAGTTCGAAAAATGACGTGTTTCCTGAACTTTCAATGAACCTCAAATCAAAATCAGGTTCTGGTTCAATTTCTTCTTCAGGCTCTTCTTCCTCAGGGCGAACTTCCTCAACTTCTGGTTCTTCGTCCACCTCAGGAGCCGTCCCTACCCCTTCTGAAAAATCAGCTTCAAGATTCTCACTGTCATCTGGGGCAACCGCTCCCCCATCACCCATACCGCCACCTTGTGCCATTAACCAAATCCCCACTACAATAATCCCTACAAAAACAACTGCAATTAAAGCAGGAAAAAAGGAACCTCTTTTCGCTCTTTTTTTCGGAGCTGGTGCAGGCTTACTTCGTTCTGTACGAGACGGAAGCGTCACAGCTTCTTTTTGTGGATTAGGGAGTTCATTTCGATATTGGTCAAACAAAGGCTCTGGGTCAAGGCCGATCGCTTCTGCATATGTTTTCACAAAAGCCCTTGCATAAAAAATCCCTGGCAACGTATCAAAGCGCCCTTCCTCAATCGCAAGCAAATAGCGTCTTTGAATTTTCGTCGTACGTTGAAGGTCATCTAACGACAATCCTTTTTGTTCACGCACTTCTTTTAAATGTTGACCTAATTCTGACAATCCTAACACCTACCTACCTCTAACTAATATCAAAAGAGGAAAAACCTGATTCTACAACCTCGTATGTAATCTCTTCTCCCTCATCATTCCTAAGTTCAATAATACAATCAAAATCATCCAGCTCGTATTCAGTCTCACGTACAAAAATGTCTGGATGTTCAACAACTTTTACAGCTGGAAGTCTCATAATGTCACTAACGAGTGTCCGATGTTTCTCTGTAGACCTCATTGTTGTTACAATTCCATCAATAATGAAAATGTGGTCTTCGCTCATTTCGTCTTCTGCTAATTGACTCCGTACGGTTTGCCTTAGCAATGTTGACGAAATAAAAGACCATCTCTTATTAGCACAAACGCTAGCTGCGACAATTGACTCGGTCTTTCCGACTCGTGGCATTCCACGAATACCCACTAAGAAATGGCCTTCACGTTTAAATTGTTCAGCCATAAAATCAACAAGCAAACCAAGTTCGTTTCGAATAAACCGAAATGTTTTCTTATCATCAGCATCGCGCTCTATATACCGACCGTGACGAATAGCTAGTCGGTCCCGCAGCCTCGGCTCCCTCACTTTACTTACTGAAATGTCCTCAATTGTTTCTAAAATAGCTTTAAATCTAGCTACTTGATCATCGGAGGAGCTTCTTATTAACATTCCACGGCGCATATTATCAACACCATTAATCGTTACGATATTAATTTCTAACATTCCAAGCAAGGATGAAATATCTCCAAGTAACCCTGGTCTGTTTTTATGTATTTCGTATTCCAAGTACCATTCTTTTAAACCCATTTGCTTCACCCTTTTGAACTAATTAAGTCATATGTGAGGCTTTAGAGACTTCATCTATCATGATAATTGATTTTATTCATAAATGAAAGAACTTTGTCGGAAATAATTAACTGTTGACAACCGTGAGATACGTTTGGTATTAATTTTAGTTTGCTTCACTTAAGGTTCTATTATGTAAGAGTACCCATTTTTCCCAAAGAAAAAACGCCGCAACACGCGGCGTTCATTTTTATTTAGCTTAGCCTTCGTTCTGAACAAGTTTCACCATCATGTTGGCAATGGCATGCTGTTCTTGCTCATCCGCTACTTTCCATAGCTCAGCTAAGACACGCTCTTGTTCATTTTTAGGTTCAACTTGTTGCGCCAAATATTCGCCAACTTGATAAGCAACATCAGACACAACACTTTGATTCATCCTTCGCCTTGTGCTTGGTTTAAACGATCTCCTAAAAAGTCTTTCCATTGTTCCCAGTTGTCAAGTACAGACATGTTAAAACCCTCCTAAAAAATGTACTTCGATAGTATTTTTTCTTATTAGGAGAAGAATATTCATCGTTCCTTATTTTTTAAAAAGAAAATTAATCATTTGGGATTAAAATGAAACACGATTAACAGTACCAAGCACCGTTTATCGATAAAATTTGACCATTTATGTAATTGGATTTTTCAGAAGATAAAAATCGAACTGCATGCGCAATATCACTTGGTTGTCCAAGCCTATTTGCTGGTATTTCCTCCTGTATTTCTTTCAAATGTTCATCATCTATTTTGGATAACATTTCTGTCTGAATTGCTCCAGGAGCTATGGCATTTACTTGAATCTGACTGGGTGCTACTTCTTTTGCGAGCCCCTTCACAAAACTATTGACTCCACCTTTAGCTGCAGAATACACCACTTCACAAGAGGCACCTGTTTCCCCCCAAATGGAGGAGATCATAATAATTTTTCCATGGCGTAATTTAATCATATTTGGTAATAAACGTCTTGTGATTTTCATCGGATTCAACAAGTGAACATTCATTAATTGATTCATTTCTCTGTTTGAAACATCCGTAAACAATCCGAATTGACTAATTCCTGCATTATGTATGATTGTGTGAAAAGCAATATCTTCAGGAATTTGTGAAAGGATTTGTTCATCTCCGTTATCTTGGGTTAAATCTGCCTTAATAAATTGTACAATTGCCCCTTTTTCTTTGCACTCTTTTGCTAGGTTTAGAATCGCTTGTTCATTCTTGTAGTAATGCAAAAAAAGAGAGCAGCTAGGAGAAGCCAGCTCTCTTGCAATCGCAGTGCCAATCCCTCCAGATGCTCCTGTAATTAAAATGGTTTTCATCTTATTCTTGATACCCCTCCGCTTTCACTTGGCAAATGGTAAACCGTTCCAATTGAAAATGGTCGTTCAATATATTCGTTAAATCTTTAGCTGTGATCGATTCTAAAACCGGTACAACATCAAATAAATTCATGTCATTAAATTCATATCGAGTGAATTGGTTCGCAATATACTCCGGTGAATTTAATGAGCGTAAAAACGATCCAATTTTCTTCTTAACTGCCCTAGTTACTTGTTCTTCAGTTAACTCAGACTTTTTAAATGATTCAACCATTTCTTGAATTCGACTAGCTAACTTGTCAGGATGTTTCGTATCACCACCAATAATGGTAAAACCAAACCCTAACTCCGCTGAATGGTCAAATGAGAATGAATCGTCAATTAACCCTTCATCAAATAACGCTTGGTAGTTATCTGAACTTTGACCAAACATTAAATCAAGTAAAATATTAATCGATAATTCCCGAGTTAACAATTCATTGCCTTGTCTTGTTGGTCCTATCTCTTTAAACCCAACTAAACATTTTGGCGTTTGAACAGGCATGGTAATAACATTTTTTTCTTTAGCAACGGTATCTGGCTCTTCTTCAAAGAAACGTTTAATTTCTTCAAGCTTAGCAAACGTTTTTTCTGATTGATTTTGTTTTACTTGCTCCATAATCTTCTGTGGTTCGACCGGCCCAACGACAAATAATAACATGTTGGCTGGATGATAAAACGTTTCATAGCATGTATATAATAAATCTTTTGTTATATGAGAAATCGACTCAATCGTTCCAGCAATATCAATCTTTACTGGATGGTGGTGAAACATATTTTCAATCACACCAAAGTACGCTCGCCAATCTGGGTTATCGTCATACATCGTAATCTCTTGGTTAATGATTCCTTTTTCCTTCTCAACACTTTCTTCTGTAAAATAAGGATGCTGGACAAAATTAAGCAATGTATCCAAGTTCTTTTCTACATTATTTGTACTCGAGAAAAGATAGGCTGTTCGTGTAAAGCTCGTGAACGCATTAGCGGATGCACCTTGCTTACTAAAGTCTTGAAATACATCTCCCTCTTCATCCTCAAACATTTTATGTTCAAGAAAATGAGCAATCCCGTCAGGAACCGTTAGCGTATCATCTTTTCCAAGCGGAACAAATGACTGATCAATTGATCCATATTTCGTCGTAAACGTTGCAAATGTTTTATTGAAGCCCTTCTGTGGCAAAATGTAGACATCTAAACCATTCTCAAGTTGTTCATGATATAACGTTTCGTCTACTTGCGAGAATTGAACTGGTTTCATTGGCTCTCCTCCTCCTTACCTTTTAAGAAATAAATTGTATCTAGTTTCACCTTTTGTGCGACACGAACAATATCCTCTTTGGTCACTTGATCAATTTGCTGTAGCCATTCATCAATAGAGCGCTTTTTTCCACTTACGACTTGATGGTAAGATAGTTCAACGAGTCCCCTGGCAACATCAGCTGTTTCAAGTACTTGATTTTTTAACATCGCTTTTGTTTGTTCTACTTCGGCTTCTGTAAAGTCACCTTGCTTCATCGCTTCAAACTGTTCTTTAATGATTTCAACGGCTCTGTCATATTTCGAAAATTCAATTCCAGACATAACCATCATAATTCCTTTATGACTTTCAAACCTTGACGCAGCATAATAAGCTAGACTTTCTTTTTCGCGTACGTTGATAAAAAGCTTTGAGTGAGAAAAAGCACCGTATAATCCATTGCAAACTTGCATCGCTACATAATCATCGTCAGCGTATGTTGTATACGTTCTAAATCCCATATGTAGTTTTCCTTGCTTTACATCTTGTACATCATTGACAATGTTAACGTCTTTTATTTCTGGGCTTTTGGTCGTTTTAAATTGGGTGTCTGTTCCTTCAGGTAAACGAGTAAATGTTTCTTTGACCGTTTGCACAGCCGCATTCTCATCAAATGCACCAACGATATAAAGATCAAATAGATTGTTTGTTAATAACTGCTCATAATAGCTGTATAGTGACTGAGCCGTGATCCCGTCCACTTCTTCTTCGGTCCCAAATGCTGTTAGAGCAAACGGCTCACCTTTACACATTTCTTCCGTTACCCTTACGTTAGCATAACGCATTTTGTCATCATAAACAGATTGTATTCTCTGCTTTAAAGAACGCTTTTCATTTTCTACAACGGACGATACAAATGATCCATTTTCAACCTGTGGCTGCAAAATGATTTCTCCTAACAAGGAGATTGCATGAGCAAATAATGGAGTTGTATCAGATAGATAGCGTTCATTTGCCACATCCAGACGAATGGAGATAACATGTTCCTCCCCTTTTTTCTGAACATCTGTAGATAACATGGCCCCGTACATATCATCAAGTCTTTCACGCAATTGTTTTCTTGACGGGCTATTGGCTGTTCCATTTTGAAGAACATGTGGAAGCAAGGCACGCATTGCTACCGTTTCCTTTGTTAAGGGAGCTTTCATCATAAGGATGAGTGAATTGGTCTTATATTTATCGGTATTCATAGTATGAACGGTTAATCCTTTTAAGTCATGTATACGTTCTTTCAGCTGCATCAAAGTCAATCATCTCCTTTTTCCAATCACGTTAGGTTATGCTTTTACTCTATTTCCTACTACAGTAAATTTGTAACGACATTCTATTTGTATTGTCTTTACAATCGATTTAGATACCTTAAAATCTCCTTTTACCACTCTTTCCAATTCTTTTGTTTGTTATAACCATTTGCTCGTTTACTGAAACATCGATGCTAACAATTCAAATGATTCAATTCGATGGTTAAATTCATGAGTTATCGTTATAACCATCACTTCCTCTACTTCATATCGATTCGCTAATAATGTAAGTTGTTCTTTTACCCTTTCTGGACTGCCCACAATCATTCGTTTTCTATTCTCGTTTATTAAAGCAAGGTCATTCGCCGTATAAGGATATTGCTTCGCCTCATCAATCGACTGGATTTCTAACGACCGGTTTCCTTTTTGAAGCATGAGTAAAGAAAGGTCTAAGCTTAGTGCACGCTCATTCGCTTCTTCGTCTGTTGGTGCACAGATTAAATGGATCGCAACACTAGCAACTGGATTCTCATAAAAAGCAGAACGCTTAAACTGGTTGCGGTATGCCTTTACAACGTCCTCTCCTCCATTGCCATTAATGAAATGAGCAAATGTGAAAGCAGTTCCTCTTTCAGCAGCAATGTGTGCACTTCCCCCACTCGACCCTAACAACCATAGCTCTGGTAATGTCTCAATTTCAGGGGTAGCAGTGATTCCATAATATGGATGACTTTCTGGCAGATTTGTAAAATACGATTGCAAATCGAAAACTTGTTCTGGGTACCGGTCATACTCTCTGCTTCCACTATTTTGCTGTAAAGCCATCGTTGCAATTGGATTGCCCCCAGCTGCTCTCCCTACCCCAAGGTCCATTCGATTTGGATAAAGGGCTTCAAGCATTTTAAAGTTTTCTGCTACTTTGTAAGAACTATAATGAGGTAGCATAACCCCACCTGACCCTATTCGGATGGTGTTTGTTTTTGCCCCAATATGTGCTAGCAATACTTCTGGAGTAGATCCAGCTACTCTTTTAGCATCGTGATGCTCAGAAACCCAAAATCGATGATACCCTAATTGTTCGGCCTGCACAGCTAATTGAACCGTTTGTTCTATAGCTGTGCGAGCGTTTGCTCCTTGTGCAACAGGTGATTGATCTAAAATACTCAGTTTCATTTTTTATCCTCTCCCACCATATTCTATCAAAATCTATACTGTTAACTCGATTATGTTCTTCTTTTAACATGATGTCTACCAATTACTACGATTTTTTTGTAAAGGTTTCCAAAGATTACTTAAGTACCCAGAACAAAAAGGAAACCCTCATTTAAAGCAAGGGTTTCCTTTTGATTAATTTCGTTTGCGAACAACATGAAACTTAAATTTATCGGCTCTAAAATAATTTAGACTATAAAGGACAGGTTGCTCTGTTTGGTCGTAGTGCATTTGCTTTAATAAGAGCAATGAGGCACCTGGTTCGCACTCTAGAATTTCTGATACATGTTCGTGGTAGCCGATCGGCTCAACAAACGTAATCGCATACGAAATCGTTCTTCCGCTTTCCTCTAAAAAGCTAAAAATTGATTTTGTTTCATGAATGGAGTGGTTTTTCACTAATTCATTTGGAATCCGATCTAGACAGTAAACAACTGGTGAATCATCAGCTGTCCTCACTCTTTCAATTTCCATGATTTCCATTAGGTCTTCATTTAGAAATTTTCTTTTATCGTCTTCATTTGCCTGTTGAACTGAGGAAGACAAAAAGATCGTACCTGGTTTCATCTTGGCTTTGACAATCATATCCGTCACACTATCAAGTTCTTCTATTCCAGCTGAAAAGAGTGGTTTTGAATGGACGAACGTTCCCACACCATGTCTCCTGATCACGACTCCTTCTTCTTCTAATAAGCGAAGTGCTTCACGAAGCGTAGCACGGCTTACCCCTAGTATTTTAGAGAGCTCAAATTCTGACGGTAATTTCTGTCCCTCTTTATAAACACTATTTTCTATGTCTTCTTTTAAGCGATCAATTACTTGCAAATATAATGGTCTGTGGTCTGCTCTAATCACACTCTCAACCCCTTCTCAAATCCCATTTCACATTTACGAGGAAACTTCATCTTCTCGTGTTTTATCTACTAACACTTCTCTAGGCTTGCTTCCCTCGTAAGGACCTACAATTCCTCTTACTTCCATTTCATCAATCAGTCTAGCTGCCCTTGTATATCCAATCCTAAATCGCCTTTGTAACATCGATACAGAGGCTGTATTGATCTCCGTGACTAATTCTACCGCTGCATCATAAAGTTCATCAGCTACTTCTTCTGTCACCACTTGTTCTTCAGATGGTGTCATTTCTTCTTGATATTGGGCTTTTTGCTGTGAAATCACAAAATTTACAATGTCTTCAACTTCATTATCTGATAAGAAAGCCCCTTGTATTCTTTTTGGTTTTGTCGCACCAACTGGCATATAGAGCATATCACCACGTCCTAGTAGTTTCTCTGCCCCTCCTGAATCCAAAATCGTCCGTGAGTCGGTTTGAGACGAAACACCAAAGGCAATACGTGATGGAATATTTGCCTTGATCACACCTGTAATAACATCTACGGATGGTCGCTGTGTGGCAATGATCATATGAATTCCTGCGGCACGTGCCATTTGCGCTAGTCTCGCGATAGAATCCTCAACATCTCCTGACGCAACCATCATTAAATCAGCAAGCTCGTCCACAATCACAACAATGTATGGCAACGTCGGCTGCTTGGCCTCTTCTGTTTCATTTTTACGATTCACTAGATCATTATAACCCTCAATATTTCTTGTCCCGCTGTGAGAGAACAGGTCATAACGTCTTTCCATTTCTGCAACCACCTTTTTCAAAGCTTGTGACGCTTTTTTAGGCTCTGTCACAACTGGGGTTAACAAATGAGGAATTCCATTATAGACCGTTAACTCAACCATTTTTGGATCGATCATCATCAATTTCACTTCATGAGGCTTTGCTTTAAGCAAAATACTCGTAATGATTCCGTTGATACATACACTTTTTCCACTGCCCGTTGCACCAGCGACAAGTAAATGGGGCATCTTGTTTAAATGAGCCAAAACAGGTTCACCGGATATATCACGACCTAGCCCAACGGCTAGAACATTTTTGTCAGACGTCGCTTCTGGAGAATCAAGAACTTCTCTTAACGTAACAATAGCGACTTCATGATTAGGCACTTCAATACCAATTGCAGATTTTCCGGGAATTGGAGCTTCAATCCGAATATCTTTCGCTGCAAGTGCTAAAGCTAAGTCATCTGCCAAATTTACAATCTTGCTTACCTTAACCCCTACACTCGGATTGACTTCATATTTTGTGACAGCCGGTCCTAGGTGGACTTTGGATACCCTAGCTTTTACACCAAAGCTTTCTAATGTCTGTTCCAACTTTCTAGCATTTGCTGTTAATTGTTTCTTTTCATTCGTTTGACTAGGGTTATTAGGTAGCAATAACATGTCCACATCTGGAAGTTTATAAGCTTCATTCGTTTCTTCAGCTGTTACAAGAGACACTTGCACCTCTTCCATTTCTTGTTTGTCCTCATTTTTATCTTCCGCTACAGGCTGCTTTTTTTCGACAGGAGCATTACGATATGCTTTTTGCGTAAAATCTACAATTTCTGGCTCAAGCTCTTCAACTTGTTCACTTGAAATGGCATCTCTCTTCTCTTCTTGACGTTCACTCTCTTGTTCCCGACTTTTCTTTCGTTCAAGTTGTGCGTGTCGTTCTTCTTTGATTCGTTCTTGAGCTTTTTCACGTAATTGTGTCAATTCACTTTTTACACTTGCAAAGGTATCACTTACAAAGAGATAGCACTTCCTCACACCTTTTTCCATTAATTCGGCAAGTGATTTTCCCGTCAGTAAAATAAACCCGATTATAAAGAGAATAAAACATAAAAAGTACGTTCCCATTTCTGCAAATAAAAAGTGACTAACAGCAAACGCTAACGATCCAACCATCCCTCCACCTAAGTCTGCTGTAGGCGTCTCTCCTTGCATTTCCATCCAAAATAATTTCCATGTGTTACGGATGACCGACTGATCTTCAAATCCTTCTCTGCCACTAAGTTGGTGAAAAAGTCCAACGTGACTAAATAAGACAAAAGATAAAATGATCACATACATACCTGATAATCTTCTAGACCATACTTTGGGCTTTTGTCGTTTAATCATAATATAAAGAGAAACGACAAGGAGTCCGATGGCTAGCACGATAAACCATTCTCCAAGGAAGAAACGAAAAAGCCTTACAAATGTTTCTCCTACTGTTCCTAATCGTGCAAATGTAACGACGGCAATGACTAATAAGCCGAGACCGATTAATTCATAAGATAGTTGTGACTTCCACTCGGTTTTTCTTTTTTTCTTTCGTCTTGCCATACCTTTCACCCTTTGCTACTATATCTAGCCTTAATATTAAGAAGCAGCCAAAATTGGCTGCTTCGACCATGCTTGGATGAAATTAATTATAGCATAAGACAAACACTCACTACAGAGCTAAAGTTGAGGTTTTGCCTGAATGATAGAGCCTGGAGCATATTTGTTATCTAAATAATTCATGACATTACCACTAATTAATCGAATGATTCGATACTGATTGTTGCTTAATTGTTCAACGACTAAATGTCCAGCATCACAAGAAATCACTTGTTGTGACGTGAAATGTTGTTCATCTTCCGGAAAAACCATTTCATGTGGCATCATCGTGTATAAGATCATTGAACAACATCTCCCCCATGGCTTGGTTTGTTTTGATCAATTAACTCATTCAGCTTTTTTAATGCTTGACCAATTCCTCCTACTTCATTAATCAAGCCATACTCAACAGCATCTGTTCCAACAACGTTCGTCCCAATATCACGGGTTAAATTTCCTTTTGAGAGCATAAGTTCCTTAAATTTCTCTTCACTAACGGACGAGTTTTTCGTAACAAAATTGATCACTCTTTCTTGCATTTTATCCAAATATTCAAATGTTTGAGGAACGCCAATCACTAATCCTGTTAAACGTACAGGGTGAATCGTCATTGTCGCAGTTTCTGCAATAAAGGAATGATTAGCTGCTACAGCGATCGGTACCCCAATTGAGTGACCTCCACCTAAAACAAGTGTGACGGATGGCTTTGACATAGAGGCAATCATTTCAGAAATGGCTAAACCGGCTTCCACATCTCCTCCAACTGTATTTAGAATTAAAAGCAGTCCTTCAATCTTAGGATTTTGTTCAACTGCAACAAGTTGAGGAATAATATGTTCATATTTAGTTGTTTTGTTTTGAGGAGGGAGTTGCATATGCCCTTCAATCTGTCCTACTACTGTCATACAATGTATATTAGATTGGCCCATGTCAGGGACATTTGTTTGTCCAAGTTCTTGAATTTTTTCAATAATGCCTGAACCTTTCTGCTGCTCTTTAGATGGTGTTTGAGGTGCTGGCTGTTGCTCTTGATTTGGGTGTTCCATCGTCATCGGTGAAGACCTCCTTAATAATGATTACTAGGAGTAGTATGAACCTGTTCTGCCTTGATCATCCAAAAAAGAATTACTTTTTCCATTTCATTATCGAATAAAAAAAGTTATCTCAAAAAAGGAATAGTTCACCTTTAAGAGATAACTTTTTAAATTAGACTTCCATAATAATTGGGAGGATCATTGGTCTTCTTTTCGTTTTTTCAAACAAAAAGCGGCTTAACCCTTCTCTGACATTACTTTTTAGTGATGACCATTCATTGACGTTTTCACTTACACACTTCTTCAAAATGACACTAACCAATTCATTTGCATCTTCGAGTAATTTCTCTGATTCACGTACATATACAAATCCGCGAGAAATGATATTAGGCCCAGAAACAAATTCACCGGTTTTTTTATTAAGCGTTACGACCACTACCAAAATTCCATCTTGTGAAAGGAGTCGTCTGTCTCTAAGAACGATATTGCCTACATCTCCTACACCTAGACCATCAATCAGAACATTTCCAGATGGAACTTTTCCGGTCTTTCTTGCTTGTCCATTCGTAAACTCAACGACTTCGCCTTTATCAACTAAGAAGATATTTTCAGGTGCTGTCCCAGTATGAATCGCCAAATCCCGATGAGCATGCTGCATTCGGAATTCTCCATGTATCGGAACAAAATATTTGGGCTTCATAAGATTCAACATAAGCTTTAACTCTTCTTGACTACCGTGACCAGATGCATGTACCTTCGCTTGTCCATAAACAACTTCAGCACCAATGCGGTGTAATTTATCAATGATAGCCGAAACAGATCTTTCATTACCAGGAATCGCCGACGCAGCAATGATGACCGTATCGTATTCGGTAATCGAAATTTGACGATGAGCTCCTTTTGCCATCCTTGTTAAAGCGGACATTGGTTCACCTTGACTACCAGTCGTTAAAATCGTTAGCTGTTCATCTCGATATTTTCCAATTTGATCAACATCAATAAAAATATCTTTAGGAGCATCAATGTAACCCAATCTCGTTGCAATTGTGATAACTCGAACCATGCTTTTACCTACAACAACTAACTTTCGCTTCGCTCTTTCAGTTGCTTGAATGACTTGTTGAATCCGATGAACATTAGAAGCAAATGTAGTCACAATGATTCGCCCTTCTGTTTTTTCAAACACTTCTGAAATCCCTTGACCAACCTCTGTTTCTGATTTCGTCGTTCCAGGCGCTCAGCATTTGTGCTGTCTGATAATAAGCAAAGAACACCGCGCTCACCGATTGCTGCCATCTTGCCAATATCAGCTTGTTTGCCATCAACAGGTGTTTGATCAAATTTAAAATCACCTGTATGGACTACAGCTCCTTGGGATGTTTCAAAACAAATACCAACTGAATCAGGAATACTATGATTTGTACGGAAAAACGACACTTGTGTTGATCCTACCGTCAAACGGGAATTTGCATCAATTAAATGTAATGTAGTATGACGGAAGATACCTGCTTCTTTTAACTTTTCTTCAACTAGGCCAAGGGTTAATTTTGTTCCATATACTGGTACATTCACTTTTTTTAGTACGTACGATAAACCTCCGATGTGATCTTCATGACCATGTGTTAGGAAGATACCTTGTACACGCTCGGCATTTTCGACAAGGTAAGATACATCAGGGATAACAATATCAACACCTAACATGTCATCATCCGGAAACATTAATCCCGCATCAACAACCAAGATGTCATCATTAACTTCAACTACGTACATATTTTTGCCTATTTCACCGACTCCACCTAGGGCAAAAACACGTACTTTTTCAATATATTCTTTTGACAATGGACGTTCCTCCTACTAGTTAAACTGACTAACCGAAATGTTATGTTTGATTACCGCTCTCATCCTTGGCATAGATGATATCACTCGCTAAAATAACAGATGACCGTATTTTTACGATCTAATCCAACCCGAACAAATCAATTACATTTAGTATACCTTAATCATGAAATGAAAAACAAGACTCAACTTCCTCTCCTGGAAACCACGATCATTATTTCAATTTTTTACATATAAAAAATGACAAAAAAAGAGGTTACTTAAAAAGGGATGATCATTCCCTTTCCAGTAACCTCGATGCAATGGTCTTGCTTTTTACTAATTTACTTTATTTTTTACTTCAGACATTTGATCATGAGTTAATGGAATTAATGGTAGTCGTACAGAGCCGGTATCAATTCCTTTTAGTGATAAGGCATACTTAACGGCCGTTGGATTAGGAGCTAAGAACATGGCTTCATAGTTGGAAGAAGATGACGATGCATGTTAGCAGCTTTCTTCACATTCCCACTCTTGAACGCCTCGATCATCTCTTTCATTTCAGCACCAATGACGTGAGCTGCTACTGAAACAACTCCATCTGCTCCAATTGCTATAGCAGGAAGTGCATTTCCGTCATCACCTGTGTAAAGGCTAAACGTATCGTCTGTAGATGAAATAATTTTAGCCATCTGTTCTAGGTCCCCACTCGCTTCTTTTACCGAAACAATGTTAGGAATTTGAGATAACGCAATCGTTGTCTCAGCTTCAATTTGAACTCCCGTCCTCCCAGGAATATTGTAAAGCATAATTGGAAGATCTGTCGCTTCACTTATCTTTTTAAAATGCTCATACATTCCTTGTTGCGACGGCTTATTGTAATATGGCGCCACGAGCATAATACCATCTACACCAAGATCTTGTGCCTTTTTCGTTAGTTCAACTGAAGCTTGAGTATTATTGCTCCCCGTCCCTGCAATAATAGGAACTCTTTTGTTAGAATGCTGAACACACACATCAAAAAGCTCAAGTTTCTCTTTTGTTGTGAGTGTTGGAGATTCGCCAGTCGTCCCAGCTACAACTAACGCTTCCGTCCCATGATCTATCAAATAATCAATTAACTCTTTTGTTCTCTCAACATCTATAGAACCTTTTGGGGTAAAAGGTGTTACCATTGCGGTAACGATATGGCCAAAGTACATAACCTTCAGCTCCTTGTTTCGTATTTCTATGAAGTTTCTTCTTGCTGACCTACTTGTTCAAGTTGAAACATATGATGGAGTGCGTTTACTGCCTTAACCATATCTTGTTCTTTTACTAATACCCATATTGTTGTGTGAGAATCAGCTGATTGAAGTATTTGAATGTTTTGCTTTGACAAGGCACTAACAATTTTAGCAGTAACTCCAGGAACACCGCTCATTCCAGCTCCTACCGCTGACACTTTCGCACAGTTTCTCATCACTTCCGGTTCATAACCCATCTGATGTAAGATGCTAATAGCTTTGTCAGCGACATCCTCCATTACGGTATAACAGACACCTCGAAGGTTGATATTGATGAAATCAACACTAATTTCTTCCGTTGCCATTGCCTTAAACACTTTCTCTTGTAAATCATATTCGCCTTCTTTAGCATATACTTTTATCTGAGCAACTCCTGATAAATTAGCAATACCTGTGATCACTCGGTCTCTCACTGCTACTTGTGACTTTGCTGCCCTTGCTGTTACAATTGTACCTTCACTAGTAGAATAAGTAGAGCGCACACGGATCGGAATGTCTGCTTGCATCGCTACTTCAACCGCTCTTGGGTGAATGACTTTTGCGCCTTGATAAGCCATATTGCATACTTCTTCAAAAGACATGGCATCAAGGGCTCTAGCATCTTCAACGATTCTCGGATCTGCCGTCATGACCCCTTCTACATCAGTAAAAATATCAACCCATTCAGCTTTCACAGCTGCTCCTAGAGCGGTTGCAGATGTATCGCTTCCACCTCTACCTAACGTCGTTGTTTCACCTTCAAACGATTGACCTTGGAATCCAGCAACAACAACAACGTCATGAGTTTCTAGTTGTCTTATTAATTTGTCACACTTCATATCGATAATTTTCGCATGGGAAAAATCATCATTTGTTCTGAATCCTGCTTGAGCTCCTGTAAAAGCCGTGGATGTTATCCCCATACTTTGTAACAAATCGGTAAAAACAACAGATGAAATCACTTCCCCACATGATACTAGCAAATCTTGCTCGCGGTTAGGCAGTTGCTTTTGATTAATGAGTCCGAGTAATGTGTCCGTGGCGTAAGGCTCTCCTTTACGCCCCATTGCTGATACAACGACAATGACCTTGTATCCACCTTCAACAGCTTTTTTTACATGACTTGCTGCCATCGATCGGCTTTTGTCATCACGTACTGAAGTACCACCAAACTTTTGAACAATTATTTTCATACGACACCTACTTTAGATTTACGATAAAAGATTTAGTTTCACGAGACTTTCAGCAATCTGAACTGAATTCCACGCTGCACCTTTTAGTAGGTTATCCGAAACAATCCACATGTGATAGCCATTATCACGATCAAGGTCATGACGAATCCGTCCAACAAAAACATCATTTTTTCCTACACACTCTGATGCAAGTGGGTATACTTGATTTGCAGGGTCATCTTGTAATGTTACCCCCGGAGCTGTAGCAAGAAGATCCTTCAGTTCCGCAACAGTAGCTCCACCTTTTTCTGTTTCAATGTAAACAGACTCAGAATGACCTGTTTCAACAGGAAGACGAACGCAAGTAGCGGCTACTTCAAGATCTGCCATTTCCATGATCTTCTTTGTCTCGTTGATCATTTTCATTTCCTCAAACGTATATCCATTATCTTGGAAAAGGTCAATTTGTGGAATTGCATTAAAAGCAATTTGATAATGCTTTTTGTCCCCACCTACTGGTAAGATCTCAGGTGTAAATTCATTTCCTTCAAGAATATCTTTCGTTTGTTGCTTCATTTCTTCAATAGCTTCAAGTCCAGCTCCAGATACCGCTTGATAAGTTGAAACAACCACTTTGTTTAAACCATATTTTTCACGGATTGGCTCTAATGCAACAACCATTTGAATCGTTGAACAGTTAGGGTTTGCGATAATTCCGTTATGGTTTTTTAAAGCTTCTTCATTCACTTCTGGAACAACAAGAGGTACAGTTGGTCCATTCTAAATGCGCTCGTATTATCAACAACAATCGCACCACGTTTTACGGCTTCAGGTGCTAACGCTTTAGATACAGAGCCCCCCGCTGAGAATAAGGCAATTTGAACGCCTTCAAACGATTCAGGAGTTGCTTCTTCAACTGTGTATTCTTTCCCTTTAAAGGTTAAAACTTTCCCAGCAGAACGCTTTGAAGAAAGTAATTTTAAACTTGCAATAGGAAAATCTCTCTCCTCTAATCGTTTTTAACATTTGTTGACCTACAGCGCCCGTTGCGCCTACTACAGCTACATGGTAATTTGACATTTTCCGTTCTCCCCTCATCTAGTTACACATTTAATAGAGTTTTTTCACATAGATGGAATGATTATAGCATATCCAATCTAGTTTGTATCTGTTGCTTTTCTCTATTAAACTTTAAGGGAAATATTTCATTTGTGCAACCGCGTGAAATGCTTAATCTCTGAATTTTTCAATTAGTACAGGCTGATATTGCTTACCAGCTATGGCAGACTCAACCGTATCCGTTAATGCTTCCATTCTAGCCACTAACGAGTTTGGTTTCTTAATTGGATCATCTTGCCCGAACGGAATAAAATAGATATTTTTTGTTGCCATAAGTTTCATGATGTTGACACCATTAAGCCCTAATGCATCATTTGTAGAAATACCTAAGACGACTGGATTTCCGCTGCGTAATGTCGCTTTTGCAGCCATGAGAACAGGTCCATCTGTCATCGCATTTGCAAGTTTGCTCGTTGAGTTTCCTGTGATCGGAGCCATTACCATACAGTCTAGTGGTGTTTTCGGTCCAAACGGTTCTGCTTTTACAATCGTATCGACAATTTCTTCTTGTGTAATGTCTTCAATTCTCTTTAACCAATATGCGCTCGTTCCAAATTTCGTATCCGTTGTCTTTACATTCCCAGAAACAAAAGGAGTTACTTTTGCTCCTAATTTAAGAAGCTTTTCAATTTGAGGCATTACCTCCTCATACGTACAATGTGAGGCAGATATACCAAATCCTATATGCTTTCCTTCTAGTGACATCAGTCATCCTCCTCTACTTATCTGTCTGATTCGTTAACAATACCGCTAGCACATCAGCTAAAATTTGACCCGCTGTTTTCGGTGCGACAATTCCAGGTAAACCTGGAGCCAGTAACGCCTTCATTCCCCGCTTTTCTGCATAACGAAAGTCGGTCCCACCTGGTTTAGAGGCTAAGTCAATGATAAGTGTGTGAAGTGGCATTTCGGCTAAAACATTGGATGTGATAACTAGAGCTGGTATTGTATTGATACAAAGGTCAACGTCTTTTAATTCATTTTTCAAATCATTCGTGTGAAAGGCCTGTAAACCCATTTCTGTAATTCTAGCTAATTGTGAAGATTCATTGGCACCGACTTTCACATTAGCTCCTAATGCACTGAATGTTCTCGCCACAGACATTCCTACTCTTCCTAACCCAAGCACTGCTACTTTTGCCCGATGGATTGTAATATCCGTATGCTGAATGGCCATCATTACGGTTCCTTCGGCCGTCGGAATGGAATTGTAGATCGCTACATCATCTCTTTCCATGAGCTTCACTAACGAACGGTTGGCATCCTTCATACATTGATCAAGGTATTCATTACTAATCCCGGAATAAACAACACAATGTCGAGGCGTTTGCTTAAGTTGATCCGTTTTAAAGAAAAGAGATTCACTTGAAAACACCGTTTCAACTTTTCCTTCTAAGCTAGCACCACTAACCGGTAGCAAAATCGCATCAACTGTAGACCATTCAATATCTTCTAATGACTGTTTTGATGCACCAATAAAGCCATCATTCAATTGATCAAATCCAACCATTGAAATTTTGGCATCTAAAGTCGAAAGTTTTCTGATGATTTCGAGCTGTCGTGCATCTCCTCCAATAACAACTACGTGTTTATCTGTTAGCATCTGCTTTTGTTCTCCTTTCATCATGCATCTCATTCCAGTCGCTCGCCCAAAAGAATCTTTGCGACACCAAATGCATCTATTTTTTATGAGCAAAGGATGAACAGCAACGATTCACCATAGCATATGAACCTGATACTTAATAGGTGAATACCATTTTTTATTGCTATGACTCTGTTTTTCTACCCGTTTCTCTTATGTCCATTAAGTAAAAAAGAGTGCCTGAATAGGGCAAATAAACCCCGTTTCAGACACTCTAAAATACGAATACACAGACGAAGAGCCTTGAGAAAAATCTTTTTCTCTAAGGTAAATAAACTCCAAAAGTGATCTTTTATTCAAATTCTTCTAAGTTAATAATAATCATGTCCTCACCAATTTTTTTTACTTGATTCCAATAAACAGTCACTTCTCGATCTTTCTTTCCAAAACCAAACCATTTCATCGTAGGAATAATAAACGCCTCAATTTCACCTGTTTCTTCATTGACAAGTAAATCGGTTTGCCCTAAGATCCCGAGACGTTCTCCTTTTTGGTAATCAATGATTTCTTTGCTGCTAATTTCACTAAGTCTCATATTAACTCCCTCCTCGTCCCTCACTTGTAGTAACGTATGAACGACAACGCAAAAAAAGACCAGAGATATGGAAAATCTGGTCTTTGTTTTGTTTATTATTGTAAAGCTTCAGGTAATTTTCCTGTAGTATTAATCAAGGAAACAGAAGGTTTTTCTTTTAAAATCGAAGCTGCTAAATGGTTCACCTGTGTGAGGGTTACACTGTCAATTTCATGAACGATATCATCAAGAGTACGATGACGTTTTAATAATAGTTCATTTTTTCCATTTCGACTCATTCGACTATTGGTGCTTTCCAAGCTTAACATGAGACTTCCTTTAAGTTGTTCTTTTCCATTTCTTAATTCTTTTTCAGACATTCCTTTATCTGCTAAAGAAAATGTCGTTTCTTGGAGTGCTTTTGTTAAGTCCTCTAGTTGGTTATGCGCGGTTGCGGCATAGATCGTCAACATTCCACTATCCTGATACGATGTATGGTACGAAAATACAGAGTAACATAACCCTCTTTTTTCCCGAATTTCCTGGAATAAGCGACTACTCATACTTCCACCTAATAAGTTATTAAGTAAAACAAGAGCATAAACATCTTTTTCACCAATAGATAATCCTGGATAGCCTAAACATAAATGGGCCTGCTCCGTTTCCTTTTTACGAACAAGCGAATGGGCAAAGAAAGTTGGTTTCTCATCTTTATGCTCATATGTTGTGCGTTCTACTTTAGAAAACGTTTCTTTTAGTTGCTCAATCACTTCATCTGTCAGGTTACCCGCAACGGAAATAACGACATGATCTCCCGTGTAAAATCTTGACATATAGTCTCGTAAGGAATCTCCATTGAACGTCTCTAACGTATCAACTGTTCCTAAAATTGGATAGCCAAGTGAATGTTTTTGATAGGTTGCTTCACTTAACATGTCATGAACGATATCATCTGGTGTATCATCAACCATTTTTATTTCTTCAAATACGACATTTTTTTCTTTTTTAAGTTCGTTTTCATCAAATACCGAATTGAAGAACATATCTGCAAGTACATCCACTGCAAGCCCGGCATGATCATCTAATACTTTTGCGTAATAACACGTATACTCTTTTGAGGTGAAAGCATTAACTTGCCCTCCAATTCGATCAAAAGACTCAGCAATTTCAGCAGCTGTTCTCGTTGTTGTTCCTTTAAAGAACATATGCTCTAAAAAGTGTGAAATTCCATTCTCTTCTTTTGTTTCAAAGCGTGAACCTGTTCCAATCCATACACCTATTGATACAGAACGCACTGAAGATATATGCTCTGTTAATATTCGAACTCCATTGTCTAACTCAATTCTATTAACCAATCTTAATCCCCCTTATTTTCATCAAGGGTTACACCTAACGTAACTCGATCTTCCGATAAAACATCTGAAACCGTTCCAATCTTAAATCCTTTTTCTTGTATCCCAATAATTAAGTCTTCTAGACCTTCGGCTGTAGGCTCAGTAGGGTGCATTAATATCATTGCCCCATTATGGACTTTCGATAACACTCGATTCACCATTTCAGTCGGGTTAGGCTTACGCCAATCAACCGTGTCGACAGACCATAAGACTGTTTTCATTCCTTGTTTATGAGCTTGTTCTACCACCGTTTGATTATAGCTACCACTCGGAGGGGCAAACCAGTTAGGTGTAACTTCAATTGTAGCTTCTATGACTGAATTTGTTTTTTGTATTTCTTCATCAATTCTTCCAATTGTTAGTTTGTTCATATCAGGATGCGAATACGCATGATTTCCGATCTCATGTCCTTCTTCCACAAGCATTTTAGCTAGACTCGGATTGTTTTTTACCCATGAACCGTCTAAAAAAAACGTTGTATGTAGGTCATGTTCTTTTAATGTTTTAAGCATATCTGGTAAATATTCATTCCCCCACGCCACATTAACTAAGAACGTAACAACAGGCTTATTTTCATTGCCTTTATAAATAGGCGATGGTGGAAGGTCATCTAAATGTACATTTGGACTCGTTTCTTTAAAGACTAACCGATCTTCATCAAACATATCAAGCTTCTTCATCTTATCATATGAAGCTTCCACGTCAACTTCTAGCCCATTATATCCTGGGACAGCTTTCCAAACCTTATCAACTCTTGCATCAATAGCCGGTTCCGAATACGATTCAGACCGAGCAACAATTTCATCATATAGCGCATCTTGTTCTTTTAAGACCATTTGACTTTCTTGTTTTAATTCAGTTATATAGTTCAACGAAAATGGATTTTGTACAGCTCCAACCGATAGGATGACAATGATACAAAATACGCCAACATGAATTATCTTTTTCTTCATCACCAGTCCCCCCTCCTCTAGTGCGATTGTATGCGAGAGTAGGACAGGTTAGAACGCAAAAGGAGACAAGGTCAGATCCCCCAGTCTCCTTTTTCTTTATATCATTACTTTTGAGCTTGTTGTTTGCGTTCTTTCTCTTCTTTCAGGATGACTTTTCTTGAAAGGTTTACTCTTCCTTGATTATCAATCTCTGTTACACGGACAAGAATTTCATCGCCAAGTTTAACAACATCCTCAACTTTTTCAACTCGCTCTTCCGCTAATTGAGAAATATGAACCAAGCCATCTTTACCTTTGAAAAGTTCAACAAATGCTCCGAATTTTTCGACTCGCTTTACTT
This sequence comes from Halalkalibacter wakoensis JCM 9140, assembly GCF_000513095.1. GTDB lineage: Bacteria > Bacillota > Bacilli > Bacillales > Bacillaceae_D > Halalkalibacter > Halalkalibacter wakoensis. The sequence continues at coordinate 190,772 of NZ_BAUT01000001.1, read as the reverse complement.
TTCCTAAGTATGTTTGACCCACTTCTACTTCACGAACGATATCTTCAATAATCGAACGAGCTTTTTCATTCATTTGTGCCTCTACAGACGAAATGTATACCGTTCCATCTTGCTCTATGTCAATTTTCACGCCAGTTTCTTCAATGATTTTATTAATCATTTTTCCACTTGGCCCGATAACATCACGAATCTTATCTGGATTGATTTTCATCGTCATGATTTTAGGGGCATACGTTGATAGTTCTGTACGATATTCACCAATTGCAGAAAGCATGTTATCAAGAATAACCATACGGCCTCTTTTAGCCTGAGCAAGAGCTTCAACTAAAATTTCACGATTAATACCTGAAATTTTAATATCCATTTGCAATGCCGTAATCCCATCACGAGTACCAGCAACTTTAAAGTCCATATCTCCTAGTGCATCTTCCATTCCTTGAATATCCGTTAAAACAGAAACATGCTCATCTTGTTTAACAAGTCCCATTGCGATACCAGCTACAGGTGCTTTAATTGGTACTCCTGCATCCATCATAGCCAACGTACTCGCACAAATACTTGCTTGAGACGTTGAACCATTTGACTCTAGTACTTCAGATACAAGTCTAACGGTATATGGAAACTCGTTCTCATTTGGAATAACTGGTTCAAGTGCACGTTCCCCTAACGCTCCATGTCCTATTTCACGACGTCCTGGTCCACGGATTGGGCCCGTTTCACCAACACTAAATTGTGGGAAATTGTAATGATGCATAAAGCGTTTTGATTCTTCAATGCCAAGACCATCCAGAATTTGAACATCTCCTAATGCACCAAGTGTACAAATACTCAATGCTTGTGTTTGTCCACGAGTGAACAAACCTGAGCCATGTGTTCGTGGCAGAAGGCCAACTTGAGAAGCAAGCGGACGAATTTCATCCACTTTCCGTCCATCTGGACGAACTTTGTCAACAGTAATTAAACGGCGAACTTCTTCTTTTACAATCTTATGTAAAACTTCTTTGACATCGCCTAAGTCAACATCTTCGCGCTCTTCAAAAGAGCTAACCGTTTTATCCTTTACTACATCAATGGCTTCCGCTCTCGCATGCTTTTCTTGTACTTGAACAGCTTCTTTTAATTCAGCTTCTGCTAGTTGGCGAACTTCTTGTTCTAAATCAGCATCAACTTGCTTTAGTTTCACTTCTGACTTTTCTTTTCCAACTGCTTCTGCAATTTTTTCTTGGAAGGCAATTAATTTCTTAATCTCTTCATGTCCAAACATAATGGCTTCTAGCATCGCTTCTTCTGTCACTTCTGATGCTCCAGCTTCAACCATGTTGATCGCATCTTTCGTTCCAGCAACAACAAGGTCGATGTCACTTTGCTCAAGTTGTTCTGAAGTCGGGTTGATGACGAATTTGTCATCTAAACGTCCAACCGTTACACCAGCAATCGGACCATCAAATGGAATATCAGAAACACAAAGGGCAAGTGATGATCCAATCATCGCAGCCATTTCAGAAGATGCGTTTTGATCTGAACTCATTACAATACTAATGACTTGCACTTCATTTCTAAATCCATCAGGAAAAAGTGGTCTAATTGGACGGTCAATTAAACGGCTAGTTAATATAGCTCTCTCACTAGGACGACCTTCTCTTTTAATAAAGCCCCCAGGAATTTTCCCTGCAGCATATAGACGCTCCTCATAGTTCACAGTTAGAGGAAAGAAATTTAAATCCTTTGGTTCTTTTGAAGCAGTAGCTGTTGATAGAACTGCCGTATCACCATATCGAACGAGAACAGCACCATTAGCTTGTTTAGCTAATTGACCTGTCTCAACAGTCAGCTCTCTACCAGCCCACTCCATTGAAAATACTTGTTTCGTTTGATCCATTTCGCGTACTCCTCTCGTACACCATTATTAATCCAGCTTCATTTATTATTACCAATTCCTTAAGAAACTAAAAGATTTTATAAAATTGGTTAATATTAGTTTAATTACCAATGTAAATTAATCAAGAAAAAAGCGGGATAGATTCCCGCTTTCATCACAATTATCGGCGTAAACCAAGCTTATCAACTAGGTTACGGTAACGTGTAACATCCTTATTACGTAGGTATGTTAACAAATTACGACGTTGACCTACCATTTTAAGAAGACCACGACGTGAATGGTGATCCTTCTTATGAGTACGTAAATGCTCATTTAATGTGTTGATTTGCTCTGTAAGGATAGCAACTTGAACCTCTGGAGAACCAGTGTCCGTGTCATGCGTTTTGAATTCAGAAATTAATTCATTTTTACGCTCTTGTGTTAAAGCCATCCTATTCACCTCCCTTTTTTTATCTCCTATTCCCTAGCAAACGTCGGTGACTCGATCTGCCAAGAAACGGATTTGTACATATAGTACAAACAATACTATACCTTTTTTATGATAGAATTGCAAGTATTCCTGATTATTAATGATTGTTTTCAAATACTTTGTTGTTTTTATCTCTCAACTTCGTTCACAATCGTTTCATAGCAAGAAGTAAGAGTATTCATTCATTACCTATTTTTGAAGAAGGTAGTGGGTTAATAGACCTTTGTTTGTAACAAGGAAATCGCTGTCTCTTTATCTCGTTGAATTTGCTCTATTAATTGTTCAACTCCATTAAACTTTTTCTCGGATCGAATTCGAGAAATCCACTGCAATTCTACTTCCTTGCCGTAAATATCTTGATCAAAAGCAAATAAGTGTACTTCAATTGTAGGGTCTGCCTCATTTTCTTGATGGAAAGTAGGTTTGTACCCGACATTACATACGCCATCGTATTGTGTTTCATTTACGGTCAATTTGACAGCATAAACACCTGTTTTAGGAATGATGTAACGATCATTTGGTTTTATATTAGCTGTTGGGAAACCAATTGTCCTCCCTCTTTTCTCACCATCGACAACAGTTCCCATAAGCGTGTACTCTGAACCAAGGAGAGAGACCACGTCCCAAACGGCTCCTTGTTGAAGAAGTTCTCTAATTTTTGTAGAGCTAACTTTTTCATTATTCATTTCAAACTTCTCTACGGTTGTTGAATGAAGGCGATTGCGTGCATGAAAGGGTAAAGTTTCCATCGTACCTTTTCCTAAAGCTCCATACGTGAAATCAAAACCTGCAACGACATGTACAACATGTAGACCAATTAGGTAATCATCAACAAATTGCTGTGGTGTTAAACTAGCAAATTCCAAACTAAACTCCACAACAAAAAGAGTATCAACCCCTAATTTTTCAATCTTTTTTATTTTCTCAGACAACGGAGTGATATAATTCATTTCCGTATTTCTTAATACTTCTTTAGGATGAGGGTGAAACGTCATTACGGAAGTTGACGTGTTTAATTTATTTGCTATTTCTATCGCGTTCTTAATGACTTTTTGATGCCCAATATGTACACCGTCAAAATAGCCTAAAGCCATTACTGTTTTTTCATGCTTTAACGTTGTTCCATCAATAGGATGTTTCAAGTATATGGTATCCATTGGAGAATCCCCTTTTCACTGCCAATATGTTTACGTTGACTCGCCGGTCCAGAACATTTTCTCTGGTTTAACGAGTCCTTCTTTTGTAGGATGGCGCTTATACACAGCTAAACACTCCCCTTTTTCATTATAAACGGTAAACCGTAATTGATCTAATCCTTTCTTTATCTCTAACACCGAACCATTTTTTATTTGCTGTTCCGTTTCCTGATCAACGGTCGTTTTCGGTAATTCAAATAATGCCGTATCAAATGGAATTAACAGTGAATCAAGAGTCCCATTTTTCTCATAATCTTCTAGTTGTTCAAATGTATAACTCTCTTCAAGCTTATACGGTCCTGAAGCAGTACGAACTAAATCAGACATATGTGCAGGAAATCCTAGTTTTTTTCCTATATCGACAGCTAGAGTTCTTACATAAGTCCCTTTACTACAATGAACTTGAAAACGAAATGAGGCCGTATCGTTTTGATATATTACATCAGACAAAAGTTCTAACGAATGAATCGTTACATTTCTTTGGGGGCGATCAACCTGTTTCCCTTCTCTTGCATATTCATACAATTTTTTTCCTTTTATTTTTACAGCAGAATACATGGGAGGTACTTGAGTAATTTCTCCTTGAAACGAATTAAGTAGATCAGTGATTTCATTGTTTGTCCATTTTGTTGCAACTGGCTTTGACTCGACAACCTCTCCACTTTTATCTTCTGTAGTAGTCGAATAGCCGATGGTTACTTCGCCTTTATATTCTTTTGAGGACCCTGACATGTACTCAACTACTTTTGTTGCCTTGCCAATGCAAATGGGCAATACTCCATTAACATCAGGATCTAGTGTGCCGGTATGGCCAACTTTTTTTGTTTGAAACAAGCGACGAACTTTCATCACACAATCATGTGATGTCATTCCTCTTGGCTTATGTAAAATTAAAATTCCGTTCGGGTTCATCATATCCTCCATAATCGATGTTTTTTGTTTTTAGTTTAACCACATATCAAAAAGGTAGAAGAGCTATTGCCCTTCTACCGTTATATTATCGTTGATTTTTATTAAGGTCTTGAAGAAGTGTTTCAATTCGATTTCCGTATTCAATGGATTCATCGAATTCAAAGAAAATATCTGGTGTTTTACGTAAGCGAATTCGCTTGCCAATTTCCGAACGGATAAACCCTTTTGCTTTTGATAAAGCTTGGAGCGTCGCTTCTTTTTGTTCGTCACTTCCAAGAACTGTAATAAATACCTTTGCTTGCTGTAGATCTCCTGTCACATCAACACCAGTGACCGTTACAAAGCTTACACGAGGATCTTTTAGTTCACGCATAATAATATCACTTAGTTCTTTTTTCATTTGTTCACCGACACGGTGTGCACGAACATTACTCATAACTTTCACCTCTGTCCTTTACATTAGAGCCATTCATAATCGGTAACTGTCCGTTCTGCGTTTGGATCGCCGTCAATGAGACTAAGTGCTTTTTGCAACTCGCGCTCACATACAGCACGATCATTCGAGACAGTTACCATCGTTAGTTCAGCCCGCTGCCAAACATCATGATGATCTGTTTCAGCAACAGAAAGGTTAAATCGCTGCTTTAATCGTGTTTGAATACTTTTTAAAACAGAGCGTTTTTCTTTCAGTGATTGAGCATCATAAATGAGAAGTTCTAGGCGAACAAACCCGATGATCATTTACGCTCAATTTCTTCCATGACATATGCTTCAATAATGTCGCCTTCTTTAATGTCGTTATAGTTTTCAAGCGTGATACCACACTCGTAACCAGCAGCAACTTCTTTTGCATCGTCTTTAAAACGTTTTAAAGCATTGATTGAACCCTCATATACCACAATTCCGTCACGAATAAGACGAACAGTCGAATCTCTTGTTACTTTTCCGTCTGTAACATAAGCACCGGCAATCGTTCCTACTTTAGAAACTTTAAACGTTGTACGAACTTCCACTTGACCGATCACTTTTTCTTCAAATTCAGGGTCAAGCATTCCTTTCATTGCTGCTTCAATCTCATCAATCGCATTATAAATAACGCGGTGAAGACGAATATCTACTTTCTCCGCTTCAGCAGTACGTTTAGCATTCACATCTGGACGAACGTTAAATCCGATAACGATCGCATTTGAAGCTGATGCAAGCATAACATCATATTCAGTAATAGCACCAACACCCGTATGGATGATGTTTACCTTTACCCCTTCAACGTCAATTTTCTCTAAAGAACCGCGCATCGCTTCAGTAGAACCTTGAACGTCAGCTTTAATAATAATGTTAATATCTTTTACTTCCCCTTGCTGAATTTGGTTAAAGAGATCATCTAAGCTTACTTTAGAGTTCTCTGCAAGATTCTCTTCACGTTGACGTGACATGCGAGCTTCTCCAATTTGACGCGCTTTTTTCTCATCAGCAAAAGCTTGGAATTGATCACCCGCAAGAGGGACTTCGTTAAGACCCGTGATCTCGACCGGAGTCGATGGACCAACCTCTTTCACACGGCGACCTAGATCATTTACCATTGCACGAACACGACCAAATGCAGAACCTACAACAATTGGATCTCCAACTTTTAATGTTCCACTTTGAACAAGTAGCGTTGCTACTGCTCCGCGTCCTTTATCAAGCTCTGCTTCAATGACTGTACCTTTTGCTAACTTATCCGGATTTGCTTTTAATTCTTCTACTTCTGCAACTAAAAGAATCATTTCAAGCAGTTCATCAATTCCCGTTTGAGCAAGAGCAGAAACATTTACGAAAATCGTATCTCCTCCCCATGCTTCAGGGACTAATTCAAATTCTGTTAATTCCTGCATAACACGGTCAGGATTAGCAGCTTCTTTATCAATTTTATTTACCGCTACAATAATAGGTACACCTGCTGCTTTTGCATGGCTAATTGCTTCTTTTGTTTGAGGCATTACACCGTCATCTGCAGCGACCACCAAAATGGTAATATCAGTTACTTGCGCTCCACGAGCACGCATCGTTGTAAAAGCAGCGTGACCAGGTGTATCCAGGAATGTAATTTTCTTCCCACCTGATTCAATTTGATAAGCACCAATATGTTGTGTGATACCGCCTGCTTCTCCCTCTGTCACTTTTGTATGACGAATAGAGTCAAGCAATGTTGTCTTCCCATGGTCAACGTGCCCCATAATTGTTACAACTGGTGGTCTCTCTTGTAAGTCTTCCTCTGAATCGGCATCAACATAACTTTCGAAGTCCATTTCATCAATGACAATTTCTTCCTCAACTTCAACCCCATAATCACCTGCAATGAGCTCAATCGTATCTTTGTCTAACTCCTGATTTATCGTAGCCATTACACCAAGGGCCATTAACTTTTTAATGATTTCAGATGGTTCTTTATGTAGCTCTTTTGCCATCTCGCCTACAGTAAGTGAACCGCTAAATGTAATTTTATCTGGTAATGGTTTTGGCTTTGGTGGCTCTTGACGTTGTTGTTGTCCACCACCACGTTTATTTTGTTTGTTGCCACGGTTTTGTTGATTTTTATTATTGGAAGGTTTCGATTGGTTGTTACGATTTCCCACGTTTTTAGACTGTCCCTGACGGTTGCCACTTTTATCATTGCTTTTTTGTGCAGGAGCTGCTGGAGCTTTTGCTTCCGCTTTTTTACCTTGAAGTACTTCCATCATTTTATCGTCTAAAACAGACATATGATTCGTAACGGCAAACCCTGACTCTTTTAACTGATCAATGATGACTTTACTTGCAACGTCCTTTTCTTTTGCATATTCATATATTCGCATTTTTTTCATGTACTTACCTCCACAATCATTGGTCGAGTAATGCGGTCATTTTCTTTGCAAATCCATCATCCATTACTCCAATGACGACTCTCTCCGCTTTTCCGATCGCTTGCCCAAGCGTTGCTCGATCAGACGTAATTCGTACCGGAATATTGTAATGGCCGCATTTGTCCAATACCTTTTTCTTTGTTTGTTCTGCAGCATCAGAAGACAATATCACCAATTTAACTGATTTTCTTCTAACTTCCTTAAGAACGAGCTCTTCCCCAGTAACAAGTTTTCTGGCTCGTGCTGCTAACCCGAGTAACGATATCCACTTTGCCATCATTTACGACTTCTCTTACTTGCTTCGTGAAGAGCATCATAAAGATCTGGATCTACCTTCACTTGTAAGTGTCTTGATAGTACATCCTTCTTTTTCGCTAACTCGAAGCTTTCGTCATCATTACTTATATAAGCCCCTCGTCCATTCTTTTTTCCTGTAAGGTCAATCGAAACCTCTCCCTCAGGAGAACGGACAATTCGTATTAGTTCTTTTTTGGGCTTCATCTCATTAGAGACTACACATTTTCGAAGAGGAACTTTACGTTGGTTCACTGGCTCCATCTCCTTGCTTTATTCTTGTTCATCTGGAACGAACGTTACTTCTTCATTCCCAAAAGGCACAAGCTCTTCTTCTTCATCTAATAACCCTAATTCTCGTGCATCTGATTCACTTTTGATATCAATTTTCCAACCAGTTAGCTTCGCAGCCAATCTTGCATTTTGTCCACGTTTGCCAATAGCCAGAGAAAGTTGGTAATCTGGAACAATGACTTGAGTCATTTTTTCTTCCTCATTAACATTCACTTTTAATACCTTAGATGGACTAAGCGCATTTGCAACATATTCGACAGGATCTTCAGACCAACGAACGATATCAATTTTTTCACCTTTTAGTTCATTGACAATCGTTTGTACCCTTTGACCTCTTGGACCAACGCACGCACCCACAGGGTCAACTTCTGGGTTATCTACATGAACAGCAATTTTAGAACGATCGCCCGCTTCACGAGATACTGATTTGATTTCCACTGTACCGTCATAAATTTCAGGGACTTCTAGTTCAAACAGTCTTTTTAAAAGACCTGGATGAGTTCGAGAAATTAAAATTTGTGGACCTTTGGTTGTTTTTTCTACTTTTGTAATGTAGGCTTTAATACGATCATTATGCTTGTATGATTCATTTGGCATCTGTTCGCTTAATGGTAAAAGGGCTTCTACCTTTCCGAGGTCTACGTAAATAAATCGGTGGTCTTGGCGTTGAACAATCCCCGTCATAATATCTTCTTCGCGGTCAATGAAATCAGAGTAAATAATGCCTCGCTCCGCTTCACGTACACGTTGCGTAACAACCTGTTTTGCAGTTTGAGCAGCAATACGACCAAAATCTTTTGGTGTCACTTCAATTTCTACAACATCGTCGACTTCATAGCTAGGATTTAATTTTTGCGCCTCATCTAATGAAATTTCAAGCCTTGCATCAAACACTTCTTCCACAACTGTCTTTCTTGCAAATACACGAATTCGACCATTATCGCGGTTCACATCAACACGAACGTTTTGTACTTGATTGAAATTTCGTTTATATCCTGAAATGAGGGCAGCTTCAATCGCCTCAATAATTACTTCTTTTTTAATGCCTTTTTCTCTTTCTAACGTTGCTAATGCATCCATAAAATCACTATTCATGGATTGTATTTCCCCCTTTCATTTATCAAAGCTAATGCAAATGGTCGTTATCTAATTAAAAAATAATCGCAAGCCTTGCATTTGCTACTTTGTCATATGGGATCGTAAAGTTCTTTTTACGTGTTTTTATTTTTACCTCAACTTGTAAGTTTTCTCCATCAAAGTTCACAAGCTTTCCTTCGAATACTTTTTCCCCTTCAATTGGCTCATAAGTTGAAATATGGACGTTTTTCCCTACTGCTTTATGAATATCTTTTTCCTTTTTAAGTGGCCGTTCTGCTCCTGGGGACGAAACTTCTAGAAAATAAGCTTGTGGGATTGGGTCTAGTTCATCAAGCTTCTCACTAAGCTTTTCACTTACTGTCCCGCAGTCATCAAGGTCCACTCCCTTATCGGAGTCAATAAACACTCGTAAAAACCAATTTGGCCCTTCTTTTTTAAATTCCACTTCAACTAACTCAAGTTGGAGTTCATCTAAAATAGGCGTGACGATTTCAGTTGTTATCTCAGTAGCTTTCTTACTCATTTGTACCTCCTCGCTGTTCTACCATTTCATATAATAGCGAACCGATATAATGTCACATGTACGATCTTCAGTTACGCTAAATGAAAAGTTGAAAAAGTAGATCGAACAACGAAAGAGTGGGTTTCCCCACTCTTTTGCGTAACGTATTCTAAGTATTACCATATATCACAATACCATACTCTACAACGCATTGCAACAGGACGACATGAGCCTAAAACAAAGATAACTGGTTTGAATCAGGCATTCCTTCTAGACATCCATGCTCGTCTAAATGTTCTAAAACTGTCTTCGTTAATTTGCTTCGTTGTTGAAGATCTTCCTTTGATAAGAATTCGCCATTCTCTCTAGCCTTAACAATATTCAAGCTGCATTTGTCCCTACGCCTGTCATCGCATTAAAAGGTGGCAATAAAGAGTTACCTTCGACGATAAACTCAGTCGCACTTGAACGGTATAAATCAACTTTTTGCAACGAGATCCCACGTTCAGACATTTCTAAAGCAATTTCAAGAACGGTTAGTACAGACTTTTCTTTTGGTGAGGCATCAAGGCCTTTCATCGTAATCTCTTGTACCTTTGCTTTTATTGCCGCCGAACCTTTAATCATCGTATCCAAATCAAAATCATCTGCTCGTACCGTAAAATAAGAAGCATAGTACAGGATTGGATGATGGACTTTAAAATAGGCAATACGGACGGCCATTAAAACATATGCGGCAGCGTGGGCTTTCGGGAACATATACTTAATTTTCAAGCATGAACCAATGTACCAATCTGGAACATCATGCTTTTTCATTTCATCAATCCACTCTGGTTGCAAACCTTTTCCTTTACGCACAAATTCCATAATTTTAAACGCTAAAGACGGTTCTAATCCTTTGTAAATTAAATAAACCATAATGTCATCTCGACATCCAATTACATCTTTTAATTCGCATGTTCCATTGTAAATAAGTTCATTGGCATTATTTAACCAAACGTCCGTTCCGTGTGAAAGACCTGAAATTTGGACAAGTTCAGAAAAGGTACTTGGTTTCGTTTCTTCAAGCATTTGACGTACAAATCGTGTTCCGAACTCCGGGATTCCTAATGTCCCCGTTTTACACATAATTTGTTCTTCTGTTACGCCTAACACTTCAGGCCCACTAAAGATTTTCATTACTTCAGGATCATCTGTCGGAATTGTTTTTGGATCAATTCCACTTAAATCTTGAAGCATGCGAATAACGGTCGGATCATCGTGTCCTAATATATCGAGTTTCAGTAAGTTATCGTGAATCGAATGGAAATCAAAATGAGTTGTTCTCCATTCTGAATTTTTATCATCCGCTGGAAATTGAATTGGGCAAAAATCATGAATATCCATATAATCTGGAACAACGATAATTCCCCCAGGGTGTTGCCCTGTTGTCCGTTTAACCCCTGTACATCCAGAGACGAGCCGATCAATTTCTGCCCCTCTCATATGAAGATCATGATCACCTTGATAACCTTTTACATAGCCATAAGCCGTTTTTTCCGCAACGGTTCCGATTGTTCCAGCACGGTAAACATAATCCTCTCCAAAAAGCTCTTTTGTATAATGGTGAGCTCGTGGTTGATATTCTCCAGAGAAGTTCAAATCAATATCGGGTACTTTATCACCTTTAAAACCTAGAAACGTCTCAAACGGGATGTCTTGTCCATCTTTCACATAGGCAGTTCCACATTCTGGGCAGTCTTTATCTGGTAAATCGTATCCTGAGCCGACTGATCCATCATCGAAGAAATGCGAGTGATGGCAACTTGGACAAACATAATGCGGAGGCAATGGATTTACTTCTGTGATTTCTGTTAATGTGGCAACTAGTGATGATCCAACAGACCCCCTGGAACCAACTAAATATCCGTCAATAAGAGACTTCTTAACAAGTTTGTGTGAAATTAAATAAATAACAGCAAATCCATGTCCGATAATGCTTTTCAACTCTTTTTCAATACGTGCCTCTACAATTTCTGGCAAGGTCTCACCGTAAATACTTCTTGCCATGTTATAACTCATTTCTCTGATTTCATCATCAGCACCTTCAATCTTCGGCGTGTAGAGGTCATCTGGAATCGGTTGAATTTCGGCAATCGAATCCGCTACTTTCTGTGTATTACTTACGACAACTTCTTTTGCCTTTTCTTTTCCTAAAAACGAAAAAGCTGCAAGCATTTCATCGGTTGTTCTAAAATGAACCTCTGGTAACGTTTGTTTGTTTAGAGGATTAGCTCCACCTTGAGACGCAATTAAGATCTTCCGATAAATATAGTCCTCTTTGTGCAAATAATGAGCATTTCCCGTTGCTACAACAGGCTTATCTAATTTTTCACCTAAATGAACAATGTTTGAAACAATTTCTTGCAAAGCTTCTTCATTTTTCACAAGTTCTTTTTCAATGAGATGTTGATAGGTTGCTAGTGGCTGGATCTCAAAATAATCATAGAATTTAGCGATCTCTTCAACCTCATCGATTGATTTTTGCATCATTCCTTCGAATACTTCTCCCTTATCGCAGGCAGAGCCTATTAACAAACCTTCACGATGTTTTTGCAGCTGTGATCTAGGGATTCTAGGTGTCCTAAAAAAGTATTCCAGATGAGACATCGAAACTAATTGATAAAGGTTTTTTAATCCCTCTTGGCTTTGAGCAAGGATTGTACAATGTGCAGGGCGCTGGCGATGAAAGTTTCCTTGCCCCATATGCTCATTTAATTGGTCATGATACGTAATGTCTCTCTCATTGGCATCTTTGACCATTTTCCATAACAAGTATCCTGTTGCTTCTGCATCATAAATGGCGCGGTGATGGCTAACAAGTTCAATATCAAACTTTTTACAAAGTGTATTAAGACGATGGTTTTTCAACTCTGGATAAAGGAAACGCCCCAATTCTAAAGTATCAATAACCGGATTAGTAGCTTCACCTAGTCCTATTTTTTGAAAACCAACGTTTAAAAAGCCCATATCAAAACTAGCATTATGAGCGACTAGTATCGAATCCCCAATGAAATCTTTGAAGTTACGCAAGACATCAGCCACCTCTGGCTGACCTTTTACCATATCATCTGTAATCCCTGTTAGCTCAATGATAGTATTCGTTAACGGCTCATGTGGATCAGCAAAAGACTCAAATCGATCAATAATCTCGCCACCCTTAATTTTGACGGCAGCAAGCTCAATAATCGTATTGTAAACAGCTGATAAACCAGTTGTCTCCACATCAAACACAATGTATTCGTCTTCCATTAGTAGTCGGTGAGCCTCATTATATGCAATAGGTACCCCATCGTCGACTAAATTGGCTTCAATTCCATACAACACTTTAATTCCATGTTTCTTCCCTGCTGAATACGCTTCTGGGAAAGACTGAACAACGCCATGGTCAGTAATGGCTATAGCTGGATGGCCCCATTTTGCAGCCTGTTCAACATATTTCCCAGCCGAGATGATTCCATCCATTTGACTCATGGTCGTGTGAAGGTGAAGCTCAACCCGTTTCTCGTCCTCGTTCGCTTCGTCTTTTCGCTCAACAGGATTCAATTGGTTCACATCATTCCCAATCATGACTAAGTCGCGAACAAATGTATCATTTTGGATTCCGCCACGAACTTTAACCCACATTCCTTTTTTAATTGCCTGAAGAAGAGGAACATCCTCCTTGTCTCTTGAAAACATTTTAATGAGGATGGAATCTGTGTAGTCGGTAATTTTGAACGTTAATAGTGTACGACCACTTCTTAACTCACGAGTCTCAGCATCAAACACATAGCCTTGGACCGTTACACGACGCTCTTCATCAACAATTGCCTCTAACGGCATTGGTTCATCTTTAATCGGATAACCAATAACAAGCGGTTTGCCACTAAGGTCCTTTTCTGCTTGTTGCTCATTTTTCTTTTTCTCTAAAATGGCTTCCACTACTTTAGAATGGTCTTCTTGTTCACGTTTTTCTATGAACTTTTCAAACTCTTGCTTTGATTCATGAATATGCGTATCTATTTGAACTGACGGTAAGCTAAGAAGTGCAAGCGTATCTTGAAATGGTTCTGATAATTTTCTTTTTAATGCGACAGCTTCCGTCTCATTTCTAACCTGAATAACAAGTCTTTTTCCATCAAACGAAGGAGTTTGTTTTTTTAATAATTCTCGAATCCCTTCTGAAATTTGAGTTAGCTTTGATAAAATTAATGGCCAATAATCAAGCCAGCCATCTTGTTCGAGATGTTTCTGGTTGTAATGAAACGTAAATGATACTGCTGCAATATGTTCAAATGTGATACGTAATCGTTCACTAAATAATTCATAAACACTCGCCGGTACAATAACAGGCAAATCAATATGGAAATGCCATGCTTTCTTTTCTTTGGATATAACAAGTTTTCGGATCATGCATCTTCAAAATGCGATTTCACTATTTGGTCTGGCATTTGTAACTGCTGGAGAAGTAGCTGCAATCGTTCTTTTCGCACTTGCTCATCTGACATAACTTTACCTCCCCATTAAAATCTATTTAAAGTTATTATTTATGTTTGCAGGAAAAGAGAAGGGCTGTCTCAAATGTTTCTGACTTATCACAGTTGACGCGATTGTGAGTCAGAATATCAAAATTGAGACAACCCTATTTTAACATATGAACTTCAATTGATCGTACTATCTTTTATAAAAGAGTTGATAATGTCTTTACCAATTCAGAAACGTGAACTTCCATCATTTCACCTGTTTTTCTCATTTTCACTTCAACAATTCCTTCTGCAGCCTTCTTGCCGACCGCTATACGAACTGGTAAGCCAAGTAAGTCTGAATCTTTAAATTTCACCCCAGCACGTTCAGGGCGATCGTCAAATAGGACGTCAAAGCGCTCTTTCTTTAGTTGCTCATAGAGTTCTTCCCCAAGATTCTTTTGAGCCTCATCTTTCACATTTATGGTGACAAGATGCAAGTCAAATGGAGCAACTGAGGCAGGCCAAACGATTCCATTTTCATCTTGATGTTGCTCGACAATAGCTGCAACTGTTCTCGATACACCTATTCCGTAACAACCCATGATCATCGTTTGATTTTTTCCATTTTCGTCGAGATACATAGCCCCTAAAGCTTCACTGTATTTCGTACCGAGTTTAAAAACATGCCCTACTTCAATACCCATGGCAAATTGAATCGTTCCATTTCCATCTGGTGACGGATCACCTTCTTGGATAAAACGAAGGTCCTCATAACGTGAAACAGCAAAATCACGACCAGGATTCACATTGATAAAATGCTTATCTTTTTCGTTAGCCCCACAGACAGTATTTCTCATGAATTCAACTGCTTGATCAGCAATAACGGTTACCGAATCTGGAATGTCAACAGGGCCAATATAACCTGTTTCACATCCTAAGATGGAAGCAGCCTGTTCTGGAGTAGCAAGTTCTACAGCTGTCTTTCCTAGTACATTTCCAACTTTAATTTCGTTTACTTCGTGATCTCCTCGAACAAGGACAAGAACAGGCTCCTCGTTAACGATGAACAATAATGATTTAATTGTCTGTTTCGCTTCAACTGACAAGAAAGTAGTAAGCTCATCTATTGTCCTTGTATTAGGGGTGTCAACCTTTTCTAACTCTAACAATGCTTCTTGAGAATGCTCATAATTGACACGTACAGGAGCTATTTCAATGTTAGCAGCAAAATTCGATTGATCCGAATAGGCAATCGTATCTTCCCCGATATCACTTAGAACCATAAATTCATGGGTGTCCGTTCCGCCAATGGCACCGGAATCAGCTTCAACAGCTCTAAAGTCAAGTTCACAGCGTGAAAAGATATTTGTATAAGCGTTATACATGTCTTGATAACTTTTATCAAGTCCTTCTTGAGATGTATCAAACGAATAAGCGTCTTTCATAATAAACTCACGTGAGCGCAATACACCAAAACGTGGTCTTCTTTCATCCCGGTACTTCGTTTGAATTTGATATAGGTTCATAGGAAGCTTCTTATAAGACTTCACGTCATCACGAACCAATGTCGTAATAACTTCCTCATGTGTAGCACCTAAGACAAAATCACGTTCATGACGATCTTTTAACCTCATTAACTCAGGACCATAATCACCAAGGCGACCTGATTCTTCCCAAAGTTCTGCGGCTGAATGGCTGGCATTAAGACTTCCTGTCCACCAGCAGCATCCATTTCACTTCGAATGATTTCTTCAACTTTACGAAGTACTTTTTTCCCTAATGGTAAATATGAATAAATTCCAGATGCTGTTTGCCGAATCAAACCAGCTCTTAGCATCAGTTGGTGGCTTTTAATTTCTGCATCAGCAGGTACATCACGTAATGTTGGTGAAAAATAATTTCTTTGTCTCATAGTAAAGTCCTTTCCCGCTTATCATTAAACACTTACATGAAAAACTTATTAATATCGTTCCATGTAACGACAATCATTAGTAACATTAACAGTGCAAATCCAATAAAATGGACCATTCCTTCTTTCTGAGGATCAATTGGCTTTCCTCTTACCGCTTCCAGACCAATAAAAATGAGTCGTCCGCCATCCATTGCTGGTATAGGAAGCAAGTTAATGATTCCTAAATTAACACTAAGAGCTGCTGCCCATTGCATTAAAACAAAAATCCCCATTGCCGCTGCTTCCCCAGTATAATTATAAATCCCAACAGGTCCAGCAACGTAATCTAGCGAAAAGTTACCTGTGACAATCATGCCTAGTACTTCAAAGATCATGGTCATAAATAAATAGGTTTGTGTAAAACCAAAAACAATGGAGCCCATTAAATTAAATTCAGTTGGTCTAGCGATTCCTACAAAACCTTCTTGATCACCAAATTGACCGACTCGCTCATCAGGTGTAACAGGGATAGTCAGAACTTCACCCGCTCGTTCTATTTCAAAAACAATGGATTCATTTGGGTGCTGCTGAATAATCGATGTCATTTCTTCCCAACTATCTATAGGTTGCCCGTCTATAGACAGCACCTGGTCACCTTCTTGCAAGCCAGCTTCCAGTGCAGCGCTATCCGGTGTTACATCGCCAATTTGAGCCTCATCAACAGGCATTCCTTGGAATAGGGCAAAAGCAATTAAAATCACGATGGCCAATAAAAAATTCATTAAAGGTCCAGCAAAAATAGCCATGGCACGTTGACCGACTGTTTTTGAACCAAACTGACGATTCCATGGAGCAATCTGTGTTTCCTGTTCATCTTGAACAAGAACCGCTCTTTCATCAACTTGATATTGAATTCGTTCCCCATCATCGTTATATGCTTCAACAATCAAACGATGCTCAAGGTCGATTTTTTCAACTTGAACAACAAGCGCTTCTGGGTGTTTTGATTTGTTATTCACAATAATCTTGCTTACTTTTCGTGAAGCATTAAACACAAGTCCAATTTCAAACCCTGGCTTAATATTGATCATTTCAGGATCTTCACCGGCCATACGAACAAAACCGCCTAAAGGTAGGAGGCGAATCGTATAAACGGTTTCGTTTCGTTTGAATGAAAAGATTTTTGGACCAAATCCAATAGCAAATTCTCGGCATAAGATACCTGCCCGCTTTGCAAAGTACAAATGTCCCCATTCATGAATGAAAACAAGAAGACCGAAAATAATTATGACTGATAATAACGTATTCATCGCTAAATTGTCCACCTTTCTTATTTAATGGTAGAGTGGATAAAGGCTCTTGTTTCGGCATCAACTGCCATAATTTCCTCTAAAGTAGGTTGCTTCAATACAGTATGACCTTCTAAAGCTTGTTCAATCATATGTTCTATTTCTAAAAAAGAAAGTTTCCCTTCTAGAAAGTAAGCTACAGCTACTTCATTGGCTGCATTAAGGACTGTAGGCATGGTTCCACCAGTTTTCCCAGCATCATATGCAAACTTCATACAACGAAAACGGTCCATGTCAAGCTTTGTGAAATTCAAAGTACCTAGCTCCCATAGGTGAAGTCTCTCTTTTGAAACGGCTGGAAGCCTGTTCGGGTATGTTAACGCATATTGAATCGGTCCACGCATATCTGGAGTTCCTAATTGTGCAATCACACTTCCATCTATATATTCAACCATAGAATGAATAATGCTTTCCTTATGTAGAACGACATCAATTTTCTCATATGGTATTCCAAAAAGCCAATACGCTTCAATCACTTCCAACCCTTTGTTCATCATCGTAGCCGAGTCAATTGTAATTTTTGCCCCCATAGACCAGTTAGGATGATTTAACGCTTCACGTACCGTTACTCCTTCTAGTTGATCACGAGATCGGTCACGAAAACTCCCACCTGATGCCGTTAAAATTAGACGATCTACTTCTTTAATTTGTTCTCCATTTAGAGCTTGAAAAATGGCTGAGTGTTCACTATCAACAGGAATGAGTGATACATGATGACGCTTGGCTTCCTCTGTCACAATATGTCCTGCTGTAACAAGTGTCTCTTTATTAGCAATGGCAATCGTCTTCCCCGCTTGAATGGCTGCTAATGTAGGAGCAAGTCCTACACTTCCTAAAACGGCATTAACAAGCACATCCGATTCTTGAACAGTTGCTACTTCAATTAATCCCTCTGCCCCATACACAACTTTTGTTGTACTAGGAACTTCATGAATTAGTTTATCATAGTCTTCCTTTGATTGTACGGATACAAGCTTTGGCAAGAACTCATGAATTTGCTTCAATGCCAGGTCTGTATTTTTCCCCACAGACATAGATTGCAAAGTAAATTGATTTGGATATGCACGTATCACATCCAATGTTTGCGTTCCAATAGAGCCTGTCGACCCTAACAAACTTATATGCTTCAACACTCTCACCCACTATCCTATTTATCTGTATCCTGCTTAAATTAATTGAAGTAGATGCAGGATTGGCATAACATAAATCAAACTATCAAAGCGATCTAATATCCCTCCATGCCCCGGTAGAACATTCCCAGAATCTTTCACAGAATAATGCCTTTTTAAAGCAGACTCGACTAAATCACCTAGTTGTCCAAATACAGAGGCAACAATCATGACAATAATGGCTGTAATATAACTTGGGAAAATCGGAAAGAAATAATAAAAAATCGATCCGACTATTACAGCTGCTACTATTCCCCCTACTGAACCTTCGATGGTTTTTTTCGGACTAATATCTGGCCATAACTTGTTTCTGCCCCACTTGCGACCAACGAAATATGCACCTGAATCAGTTGTCCAAATTAGCAACAAAACAAAAAATACAAGGTAAAGGCCATATTCAGGGATGTCTCTTGTCATAATTAAGAAGTGAAATCCAAAGCCAACATATACGGAAGATAAAACGACAAATCCAACTTGATCGAACGTAAATGTATTTTTCGTAATGACCGTAAACATAAGAAGTACTAATATGACAAAAATAAAGATTTCCACTTTTGTAAAGTGAGACGGTACTAGTTGTTCAAACCAGCTTGCCGGTACAAGTAGTAACCACATGGATAAAAGACTAACGATACCCATAATTGAAAATGGTGCAATTCTTTTCATCTTCAAAAGTTCGACCATCGCTACAGATGCAAGTACAGATATAAAAAGCGCAAACATCCAGCCCCCAAGTAACACCATCGTTAAGAAGACGGCGCCTCCTATAATACCCGTTACAATCCTTTGCTTCATTTTATTCGCCCCTTCTATACGCCACCGTATCTTCGCGCTCGTTTTTGATAGACGGCAATCGCTTCTACTAGGTGCTGTTCATTGAAATCGGGCCATAGAACATCTGTAAACCAAAACTCACTATATGCCAATTGCCAAAGCATAAAATTACTTAACCGTAGTTCTCCACTGGTGCGTATTAGCAAGTCCGGGTCACGCAGTTCAGCAGTCATTAAATGGCTTGTCAATACGGACTCATCTACTTCTGTAGCAGAAATCACACCTTCTTCCACTTGCTTGGCTATTTCTTTCACTGCAGTTATTAACTCAAAACGACTACCATAGTTTAGAGCAAAATTTAAAACGAGTCCTGTGTTGGCTTCGGTGTCTTCCACTGCCTTAAGTACAGCTTTTTTCGTATGATCTGGCAAGCCGTCAACACTCCCCATTAAACGCACCTTCACATTTTTCTCCATTAAAGTTGGAAGTTCTTTATTTAAGAAACGTTCGGGAAGTCTTAGTAAATAATCTACTTCCGTTTTGGGACGCTTCCAATTTTCTGTTGAAAATGCGTATAATGTTAAGATTTCAACACCTAGCTCATCCGCTTTTCTGACCACTTTATTGATCACCTTCATGCCCTCATGATGACCAGCAACTCTAGGCAATCCTTTTTGCTTGGCCCAACGACCATTTCCATCCATGATTATAGCTATGTGCTTTGGGACATTAATATCATCTATATCTTTGCTTTTTTGCTCAGAAGTCATGGCTGACTTCCATTTTGTTAACTTTTCAAGCATGTTTGCGCCCTCCATCTATGTAAGCAGCAGGTTCATCTTCTTTTAGCTTTGCCTTTTTTTCGAAGAGTCATAACTACTAAAGAAAGTGTAAAAAACCCCCTAGAATAAAAGAGGGTCTTTTACTATGTCTATTTTACATGGAACTTGCTTACACTTCCATGATTTCTTTTTCTTTCTTTTCTGCTACCTCATCAACTTGCGCAATGCTTTTATCTGTTACTTTTTGAACATCATCGTTACTACGACGAAGTTCATCTTCAGTCATTTCGCCATCCTTTTGCAACTTTTTCAATTCATCATTTGCATCACGACGAACATTGCGAACGGCTACTTTTGCCTCTTCAGCAGCTTTTTTCACTAGCTTCACTAAGTCTTTACGACGCTCTTCTGTTAATGGAGGGATCGTTAGACGAATTACCGTTCCATCGTTTGAAGGTGTTAGCCCAAGGTCAGCCATTTGAATGGCACGCTCGATATTGGCAATAGAAGATTTATCAAATGGTTGAATTAACAACAATCTTGCTTCAGGTACCGAGATGGTAGCTAATTGATTAAGAGGTGTCTCAGCACCATAATATTCAACTGTCACACGGTCCAGTAATGCTGGATTCGCACGACCTGCTCTTAATTTAGCTAATTCACGATTTAATGCTTCAATCGCTTTTGACATTCGTTGTTCGGCGTCTTTTTTTACTTCAGCTGACATTACGAATTCCCCCTAACTAATGTTCCAATTTCTTCACCTAAAACAGCTCGTTTAATATTTCCTTCTTCCATAATGGAGAAGACAATTAAAGGAATATCATTATCCATACATAAAGATGAAGCTGTTGAATCCATCACAGCTAATCCTTCTTTTAATACATCCATATACGAAATTTTCGTATACTTCTTAGCATTTACATCTACTGATGGATCCGCACTATATACGCCATCGACTTTGTTTTTCGCCATTAAAATAACTTCCGCTTCAATCTCAGCTGCTCTTAATGCAGCGGTTGTATCTGTTGAGAAGTATGGATTACCAGTTCCAGCTGCAAAAATAACAACGCGTTTCTTCTCAAGATGGCGTATAGCTTTACGACGAATATACGGCTCAGCAACTTGGCGCATTTCAATTGACGTCTGAACTCTTGTTTCAACGTCAATGTCTTCTAAGCTATCTTGTAATGCTAAAGAGTTCATGACTGTTGCAAGCATCCCCATATAGTCAGCTGTAGCACGGTCCATCCCTTTTGCACTTCCAGCCATCCCACGCCAGATGTTACCACCGCCGACAACAACAGCTACTTCTACTTCAAGTTCGACTATTTCTTTGATTTGTTTTGCTACGGATTGAATCACAATAGGATCAATTCCATACCCTTGTTCTCCAGCTAGTGCTTCACCACTTAGTTTTAATATAACTCGTTTATATGTTTGCATGAAAACCTCCGACATGAGATGAAGTTGTTCGTATTCTCTCTTTAAAAAAGGGACACATTGTGCCCCTAAAAAAATTATTTTTTAACTTGAGACATTACTTCTTCAGCAAAGTTATCTTCGCGCTTCTCCATGCCTTCTCCAACTTCATAGCGGATAAAGCTCTTAACACTAGCACCTTTGTTTTGAACGTATTTCCCAACTTTTTGATCGCCATCTTTTACAAATGGTTGGTCAAGTAGACAAACTTGCTCAAAGTATTTTGAAAGACGTCCTTCTACCATTTTTTCAACGATATTTGCAGGTTTTCCTTCATTAAGAGCTTGTTGTGTAAGAACTTCACGCTCACGCTCTACTTCTTCTTGTGATACTTCATCACGTGATACATAAGTAGGGTTAATTGCTGCGACATGCATCGCAACATCTTTTGCTAATTCAGCATCATTTGATCCACCTACAACTGTAAGAACACCAATGCGTCCACCCATATGTAAGTACTCACCAAACGCATCGCCATCTTCTTTTTCTACTACTTCAAAACGACGAAGAGAAATCTTCTCGCCAATTTTCGCGATAGAAGCGTTAATGTATTCTTGAACAGATTGACCTTCTGCAAATGGTTGTTCTAAAGCTTCTTCAACTGAAGCAGGTCCATTTGAAATAATGTGTGAAGCTAGATCTCCAACTAGTTTTTGGAAGTTTTCATTTTTCGCAACGAAATCTGTTTCAGAGTTAACTTCAACGATAACCGCTTTGTTTCCTTCTGATTTTACAAGAGCAAGACCTTCCGCAGCTACACGATCAGCTTTCTTCGCTGCACTTGCAATTCCTTTTTCACGAAGAAAATCGACTGCTTTCTCCATGTCACCATTTGTTTCTGTTAAAGCCTTTTTACAATCCATCATTCCTGCGCCTGTTTTTTCACGCAATTCTTTTACCATACTAGCTGTTACTGCCATTTAAAACGCCTCCTTAATAGTGTCAGTATGTACACGTATATAAACGTATAAACAAAACTTCATTGTTGTTTTGAACTTAAATTCACAAAAAAAGGTGGTAAAAGGGTATACCCCTTTACCACCCTTTTGAGTAAATGAAATTAAGCTGTTGTTGATTCTTCAACTTCTTCTACTTCTTCTTCACCAGAAGTAGCTTCGATAACTGCATCAGCCATTTTACCTGTTAAAAGTTTAACAGCACGAATTGCATCATCGTTTCCTGGAATGACATAATCAATTTCATCAGGGTCACAGTTTGTATCTACAATCGCAACAATTGGAATGTTCAACTTGTGAGCTTCCGCAATTGCAATGCGCTCTTTACGAGGATCAATAACAAAAAGTGCGTCAGGAATTCCTTGCATATCCTTGATACCGCCTAAGAACTTCTCTAAACGATCCATTTCCTTTTTAAGAAGAATAACTTCTTTTTTAGGAAGAACATCGAATGTACCGTCTTCTTGCATCTTTTCTAGATTCTTAAGACGAGTAATACGCTTTTGAATTGTTTCAAAGTTCGTTAATGTACCACCTAACCAACGTTGGTTAATGAAGTACATTCCACAACGCTCAGCTTCTTCTTTAACAGAATCTTGAGCTTGCTTTTTCGTACCAACGAAAAGGATTTTTCCTCCGTCAGCTGCTAAGTCACGTACAAAGTTATACGCTTCCTCAACCTTTTTGACTGTCTTTTGTAAGTCAATAATGTAAATACCGTTTCTTTCTGTGAAGATGTAGCGATCCATCTTAGGGTTCCAACGACGAGTTTGGTGACCGAAGTGTACCCCAGCTTCTAGTAATTGCTTCATGGAGATTACTGCCACATCAAACACCTCCTTTAAAATTGGTTTTTTTTATCCTCCGCTCTCATCATCTCTATGCGACACTGATAAATCAGCACCATCACATAAATTAGAGGGCGTGTGTGATTAACACCATGGATTACTATATCATATCCATTGTCTTGTTGCAAACAGATTTAGACATTAACGATAAAATTTCAACATTAGCTCTACTTCACCTTTGCCTAAGTTCAATTTTTGGGCAATTTCTTCAGCACTATATCCTTGCCTCGAAAGAGAAATGATGTTTGCCGTTTCTGACTGCTGAAATTCTACTTCTTTCGAATCCTCAACCATTGGTGGTAAGTAATCTTTGTATTTATCTTCTTCCTTTTGCTCTTTGTGATTTACAACCCTGCTAGGCATTACCGTTTCTGCTGTTCTAGTTTGAACCGGCTTATCCTTTTCCATTTCCTTTTCATGGTCTTTTGACAATTGACGTAATAGTTTCTCATTTTCTTCTTTCATCTCTAATGTATAGGAAATAAGTAAATCTTCTATTTCCTGTTTTCTTTTTTCTTCGTCTTTCGAAGAAGGTCGTGCTTGTTGTTGTTTGATTAATGTTAGAATCCATAGAAACGTAAAAGCATGCAAGAGCAAACTAATTGTGACGAGTAATGTTGTCATAAGTATCCTTTCCTAACCAGAAAAATCAATAAACTTCCCTTTATAAGGATGATCTATTTTCTCTTGTTCTTCTATTTCTTGTTTTCTTTTTTTGTTCTTCTTTTTTGGGTGGTTTTGCTTTTTATCTTCCTGATTAAGTCGAACTCTTTCTTTTCCTTCAGACTCATTCACTTTTTTTCTTCTTTTTTGTTCTTGCTGTTTTTGTTGCTCCGTTAATAGATCGTGACTTATTTGTCCTCGTTGTTGTAACTGTTCTTGAATCTTACCTGTTTTTTGTGAAATAGGAACCGAGCCTTGGACTTCAATTGGACGTAAACTCATTAGGTTACCCTCCTGTTATCACAATCTCATTTTCTATTAAAGAAATATACGGATGCTGATATCTCTTTGTTATATTACGACGATATTTTCCAAATTGTACATGAACGTTAGCAAAAATGGCCCCAGTAGCTTGAACAAATTGCAATGAGCTATCCCATTCATCATTCTCTTCTTCTACGTTTGACACGAGCTCGTCTATTCTTTTTTTTGTTTGTTGGAAAGAGTTTTGCACTCGTAGTTTTGTAATCTTCTCTTTCCCTTGCAAAACGCGCCCGCTTTTTTCTAGTTCAACATAAATTTTGAGTAATTTCCCTAATTTCATAAACTCATCTTTAGCTCGAACTAAGTCTTGTTCCTTTTCTCTTTTTAGCCGGACAGATTCTTCATTGGGACCTATGTATAACTCTGTTTTTGTTTGCATTTCATTTCCAATTTCATTGGCTTCTATGCTTGTTTGAGCAGAAAGAATACCTCCAACGATTAATCCTTTTCCTTCTACGCATACAACACGATATGATGTACAATGACTATGTAAAATCGCTTGGGTTGCTTCAATTTTTCCTTTTGCTTTAACGGTTCCTTCGTTTATAAAAGTTGTTTGAATATTTCCATTTGCCTCAATCAAAGATTTTGATTGTCCAACAATTCCTGCTCCTATATAAATAGACCCGCCAGCTTTTAACGTGGCAGATTCGACTGTTCCAGAAACTCGAATATCTCCACCCGCATGTACAGAAAATCCAGAAGGAACATTTCCATTAATCGAGACATTCCCTATAAACGATATATTCCCTGTTTTCATAGATACATCACTATTTACTTCAAAAGTCGGGTGAACATGAACCGTATATCGTTCAATGCTCATTTGTCCGTTAATTAGAGAAATAAGTGATTGTTCTTCATCATCCAATCGGGTATTTTTCCCTTGGCGTAATACAAAATCCTTCCCTGGTTTTGCTGGTATTGTTTCTCCTAGTACATTCGTACCATCACAGCCTAAGGTTGCAGAAATTTTCCTTGCAACTTGTTCTCCCGAAGAAACAGACGGTATTTTCAGAAAGTCCTTTAAGTCTAATTTTGAAATGGTTTCACTTTCTTCTCGACCAGATTTATTGATCAAGGGATTAATCGGCAAAAGGTAAGCTGCTTCACCATTCATCGGCCTCTCACCTGAGGCTACTAAATAGCTTGTCGACACCATTTCTTTGACTTCCATAATCTTTTCAACCATTTCGTAGTCAATCCCGAAAGTAATTCCATTGGAATGCAAATATTGAAGAAGGTCTTCTGAAGTTAGTTGTTTATCAGCCTTATCTATTTCTTCTTTCACCATAACAAACGCTCTCATTTTATCTTTTGCTATATTGATCTCAAAATAATGCTCTATACACATCTTGATCAAATCCTTATCTGTGTTAAAACCTTTTTTTTAGTAACCTGTTGTAACTTAAACAAAGACTTTGAATGTATTTGAGAAATGCGAGACGTTGATAAATCGAGTATATGCCCAATTTCAGTTAATGTTAATTCTTCAAAATAAAACAAGCTAATAACCAATTGCTTCTTTTTCGGAAAGTTGATTGATAACTTCTGCTAATTCTTTTTTCGTTTCAATCTCCTCTGAATGCTGTTCCGGTGATTTCGTCCATTTATCTTCAATTAAAGAAGCATACGTTTCTTTTTTTGATGATTCTTTTGTTTTTTCATCAATCGACATAATCGCAGAAGTAGCATATTCCATCATCACTTGTTCAACCTCTTGTGGTTCCATATTTAATTTATTCGCTACTTCATCACTTGAAACAAACCGGCCATACTCTTGCTCTAACTCTTCCGTTGCAGATTCAACCTTTTTAATTTTGTCACGCATAGATCTTGGAAGCCAATCTTCCTTTCGCAACCCATCAATAATGGCTCCTCTAATACGAAAAGATGCATACGTATCAAATTTTAAATCCCTATCTGGATCAAATTTTTCTAATGCATCATAGAGACCAATTAGTCCATGACTTTTTAAATCTTCTTTTTGAACGCTTTTAGGTAGCCCTACTGCAATGCGTTGTACATGATAATTCACAAGGGGCATATAACGACGAATCAATTCATCACAAGCAATATGGTTACGCTCTAACATCCATTTATCCCAAAGTACTTGATCTTCAACTGTTGTTACATGTCCCATAAATTACCCTCCATTTAGAGTCATTTCATTTTAAAACCGGTTTTATTATGTAAAAACTATATTTCCGTTGTTCCTTTATTCACGGTACGAATATTCAACAATTTCGTTTTTGGATTAAACTCAATGGTTCTTCCACTCTTCCCACCTACATCTTCTGCAATAAGAGGAATGCGTAACTCTTTCAGCTTTTCCTTTACTGCTTCGACATTTCTAGGACCTATTCTCATTAAATCACTATTTCCTGTTGAAAAAGAAAACATCTGAGCACCGCCTGCAATCTTTGCTTTTAAAGAATAATGACGAATGCCCAGTTTCTCCATTTCAAAGAGCAAAGCTGGAATTGCCGTATCAGCGTACTTTGCTTCATTTGTCTTTTCTTGTCTTGATAGGGATGAGGTAGGTAACATGACATGTGCCATACCTGCTACTAGGCTAGTATCGTCATAAATTACAACCCCTACACAAGAGCCAAGTCCAGAAGTTCGGATCGTATTTGGTGGGGTAACAACTTGTAAGTCTGCCATTCCAACTTTAATGACCTCACTCATGTCGATCCACCCCTAAAGCAGAAAAAATGATCTCAAATGATTCTGGATCAGGAAGTAAAAAGAAATGGCCTGATATAGGCTTTTCAGCTTCAAGTTCCATCATTTGTGTATCAATAACAATCGCATAATCTCCCACTTCAGAAAGAGAGATTAAACCATAGCTTAAAATCGCTCCTGCCATATCCACACTAAAACCTGGCACAGACGGTTGCAAAGATAATTGCGTAAAATCGGATAATGAAGACAGGTAAGATCCTGCAAGGATATTCCCTACCTCTAGGAAAGCAGACTCTCCCATTTCATCAAAAGGAGGTTGTTGCAATTGAAAGGCTTCCTTATTAATGAGTTGACGTATAAGCTTTTCTGTATCTTCAATCGTAGAAATAAAGAACATGCTCCCAGGCGCATCTCCATCAATTCGCAAAAAGATAGCTGCCACTTTCGTATCCGCACCCCCAACTTGGTCAGGTAAATCTTGAAATGAGACGATTCGCACTGAAGGTACACTCATGTCAATGGATTTGTTTAACAACTGAGATAAGGCGGTTGCAGCATGGCCAGCTCCTATATTTCCAATTTCCTTTAAGACATCTAATTGATACGGTTTTAATTTTTTGGCAAAGTCCATCCAATTTCCCCCTTTAGAAGCGCTTCAAAATACGCTCTGTAATTTGCTGAACATGGACTCTTTCATCAACAAGTCTAGTTTGCATAGCTGCTTTTGGCATACCATATACTGTACAAGACTCCTCTGATTCTACGATAGCATAGCAATGGGAGGTCTTTTGTTTTAAATGTATAAGACCTTCGGTACCATCTGCTCCCATCCCCGTCATAATTACTGCAATGGTTTCAATTTCTGGTAATGAAGCTAATGATTCAAACATCACATCAACCGACGGCCTATGCCCTCTCCTTGCCTCTTCCTCTTGATGAATATGAACGACATAGTCAGATGCTACCTTTTTAACAGCTAAATGGTACCCTCCAGGTGCAATATAGGCAACTCCATTTCTTACTATATCACCATCTTTTGCTTCCGTTACATGAATGTTCGAAAGGGAATTTAAACGATTTGCAAGAGACTTTGTAAACCCAGCTGGCATATGTTGAACAATTAAAATGGGAGCATTAAACTTTGCAGGGATCTTTGTAAGAACATCTTTTAAAGCTCTCGGGCCACCCGTTGAGGTCCCAATTGCAACCATTTTTTTTAATTTTGTTTTATTCTTAACTTTGCTTTCCTCTTTCCGTTCAAGAGGTTTCACTACGTTAATTCGTTTTACATTTGCTTTAGAGGCTTGAATGATTTTATCAATTAGTGAATCCTTCACTTTCTCTATATCTAGCGAAATCGCACCAGACGGTTTTGTGACAAAATCGACAGCACCGTACTCAATCGCGAGTAACGTATTTTCAGCACCTACTTTTGTTGTACTGCTAACCATAACTACAGAACAAGGATCATTGTCCATAATCATTTTTAATGTTTCTAACCCATTCATAATGGGCATTTCCACATCAAGTGTTATCACATCTGGACGTAGCTCTTCTCGTTTTGTTAAAGCGTCTTTCCCGTTTCTGGCTGTACCGATCACTCGGATTCGTGGATGGTCATTCAGCATTTCGGAAATGATTTTTCGCATAAAAGCTGAATCATCTACAACGAGTACTTTGATGTATTCAACCATAACCAATCCCCAACTTTCCTATGAGGTTTATCATTTAATTCCAATATTTTTTACATTTTTTATAAATTGGCTCAGTTTGGTTGTAGTTATTTTTTCTTCCCCGATATAGGACGATGCAATCCCTTTAATCGCTTTACTTGCTTTTGATTGCTCATTCCATACGATAAGGGGGACTTGAGCTTTAACCGCTTTTGTTACATTACTATCATCTGGAACGTATCCCAATTCGATGATATCTTTTTTTAGAAATTGCTTGGCTACATGTTTAAAACTATTCAATGTTCTTGAGCCCTCTTTTTCTGTTTCAGCTCGGTTCACAATCACATATAATGGTTTTTCGTGATCTTGTAAATAAATGAATTTCAACATCGAGTATGCATCGGTCATCGCTGGCGGCTCCGGCGTTGTCAGAATAAAGACTTCATGGGCAGCAAGAATAAACTCAAGGCTTTCTTTCGTAGCCCCTGCACTCATATCTAAAAAAATGTAATCATAATGTTTCTCGATTAGTTCCATTTGGGAGAAAAAACGATTCATTTTCTCATCATTGAAGGTTGCAAGTGTTGAAAAACCAGCTCCCCCTCCAATATAGGATATACCATGGGGACTTTCCTCCACAATATCCCAAATGGATAATTGAGGGTCAAACAAATCCATTAAATGATAGCGAGGGGTTACACCCATTAAAACATCAACATTACCCATTCCGATATCTAAATCAATAATAGCTACTCTGTTGCCAAGATTAGCGAAACTAATGGATAAATTAAGACAAATATTTGATTTCCCCACTCCGCCTTTTCCACTAACAATTGCAATAACTTTTGATTGTTTCTGGTTGCTACTTTCAATTAATTTCCGTAAATTTTCAGCTTGATCACTCACCACTTTTCACCTCAAGCACTTGGTCAAGCAAATAAGGAATGGATGCTTGGACAATATCATCTGGGACATTTTGTCCTGTCGTCACATACGCAATGCCTTTCTTTAGCTCCAATGGTATATTTAACATTGCTCCGTTCGTACTCGTCTCATCCTGTTTCGTTAAAATAACTTGGTGAATCGGGATTAAATCGAATTGATTAATAATGTTTTTCATATCTTCAAACTTAGAAGTTAAGGAAAGGATTAAATACGTACTCGCATCATGTTCAAAGTCAATGATCTTGGAAAGTTCCTCAACATAAAGTTTATTGCGAAAGTTCCTTCCAGCTGAATCCACTAAAATCAAATCATAATTCTTAAATTGCTGAATAGCTTTTCTAAAATCCTCAATTGTATAAACTACCTCTAAAGGAATTTTTAAAATTTTTGCATACGTTCGCAGTTGTTCCACAGCAGCAATTCTGTACGTATCCGTTGTAATTAGCGCAACCTTCTTTTGCTTTTTCAAAACACAGTGAGCAGATAATTTCGCAATGGTTGTTGTTTTCCCAACCCCTGTCGGTCCAACGATGTTTACTACCTTTTTATCAAAAGAAAGACCTCCCATATCAAATTGAGTCAATAAACGTTGCAAATGATGATATAGGTCTTGAGTGACAGCAGCTTCAGTACGTTCCTCTAAAGAGCGTTTATTCCATTTCTTCATTAAATCGGTCATCACTTGTAAGCGAATGGCATCGGTAACCCCTTGAGCTTTAAGTCGGTTATCCATTTTTTGAAATGGCTCTGGGTATTCTTCTTTGCTTTTACCTTGTGAAGTGATTCCTTGAACAAGTTCTTTTAACTGATTTATTTCTTGCAGCAATTGTTGTTGTGAAGGTTCTTCTATTTTTGTTTGACTTTTTGGTGATGGAATTGCTCGTTCATAGACACTTTCTCTATCAATATTAGTCTGCTTTCGAATTGGTCTCGGTTGTTTAGTAACAGGTGGACTTATTGCTGCAATGACTTCAATTTGTTTTTTTGTAAAGAAGCCTAAAAAGCCACCTGTTTCAATTTGTTTTGAATTTAAGATCACCGCATCGTTGCCTAGTTGTGCACGAATTTCCTTCATCGCTTCATGCATCGTATTAGCTGTAAACTTTTTCACTTTCATGCTATATGTTCACCACCCCTACACTCTGCACTTCTACATCAGCTTCAAGTTCATTGTAAGATAAGATCGGAACTTGTGGTAAATACCTTTCTAACAATTGTCTTACATACATTCGGACAGCCGGGGAACAAAGGATAACGGCTTGTTGTCCCATTTGGCTAAGTCGTTCTGTTTCTTGAGCCGTTGCTTCTAGAATCGCTTGAGAATCATTTGGATCCATAGAAATAAAATTACCATGCTCCGTTTGTTGCACAGAATCAGCTACCTTCTTTTCCACTTGTCCACTCAATGTAATCACATAAAGTGGCTCACCTGGAATGGTCATCTGTTTAGAAATTTGACGTGATAGGGATTGTCTGACATATTCGGTTACTAAATCCATATCTTTCGTCATATGTCCATAATCAGCTAATGTTTCAAAGATAATGGGCAGGTTACGAATAGACACGTTCTCTTTCAAAAGATTCGTTAATACTTTTTGGATTTCTCCTGTAGATAATGTATTAGGTGTTACTTCTTCTACAAGAGCAGGATATGTTTCTTTTAGATGATCCACTAACTGTTTCGTTTCTTGACGTCCTAATAATTCGTGGGCGTGGCGCTTAATCACTTCTGTTAAGTGAGTGGACACAACAGATGGTGGATCAACAACTGTATAACCTGATAATTCAGCTTGCTCTTTCATCTCTTCCCCAATCCAGAGAGCTGGTAATCCAAATGCCGGTTCAACTGTCTCTACCCCAATAATGCTTTCATCTTCAAATCCAGGACTCATTGCCATATAATGGTCAAGCAATAAATCGCCTTTGGCAATCTCATTGCCTTTAATTTTAATCGTATACTCATTCGGTTGTAGTTGAATATTATCTCGAATTCTAATTACAGGAACAATCATTCCTAATTCAAGTGCCATTTGTCTTCTAATCATAACAACCCGATCTAATAAATCCCCACCTTGATTGGCATCAGCTAGCGGAATAAGACCATAGCCAAATTCAAATTCAATTGGATCAATTTGCAATAAATTGACAACACTTTCTGGGGACTTCATATCATCCGCTTCCACTTCATCCTCTACTTGCTCCTCTTCCGTTTTAACTATTTGCTCATTCTTAGAAAGGAAAAAGCCTCCTAGTCCTAAAAGGATAGCAATCGGAAACGTGAATACAGGACTAATAGGCGTAATTACACCTAATAGAAAAATTGTTCCTCCAGCAATATAAAGCATTTTAGGGTATGCGAAAATCTGTTTTGTTATATCGTGACCTAAATTTCCTTCTGAAGCAGCACGTGTAACAACAATACCCGTAGCTGTCGAAATGAGTAAGGCTGGAATTTGACTGACAAGGCCGTCTCCAACCGTTAAAAGTGTGTACGTTGATGCTGATGTCGATAGGTCCATTCCCATTTGAGTCATACCTATAATTAGACCAAATAATAAATTAATAATAACGATGACAATACCCGCAATGGCATCCCCTTTTACGAACTTACTAGCACCATCCATCGAACCGTAGAAGTCAGCTTCTCTTTCTATTTTTTCTCTTCGTTGTTTTGCCTCAATATCTGAAATCATGCCTGCATTTAGGTCTGCATCAATACTCATTTGTTTCCCTGGCATAGCGTCTAACGTGAAACGTGCCCCAACTTCTGAAACACGTTCAGCACCCTTTGTAATAACGAGGAACTGAATAATAATTAAAATTAAAAACACAACGAAACCAACTAACGCATTTCCACCTACCACAAAATTACCAAACGTATCAATTACATTTCCTGCATTCGCTTCTCCAAGGATCGAACGAGTTGTCGATACATTTAACCCTAACCGAAACAACGTAACAAGTAAGAGCAATGTAGGAAAGATGGAGAATTGCAGTGGTTCTTGCGTATTCATTGCAACAAGGATAATAATGAGGGCAAGAGAAATATTAATAATGATTAGAAAATCTAACATCGCCGTAGGCAACGGGATGATAAGCATGATGACAATTAAAATAACCCCTAATAATACAGATAAATCTCTTGCAGCCAAAAAACTTCTCCCCTAACTGAATCAATATTTACTAATTTATTTGTTTATTTTTTAGACGATAGACATAGGCAAGTATTTCAGCGACTGCCTTAAACAAATCTTCTGGTACTTGATCACCAATATCAGCCTGATGATACAAAGCTCTTGCTAATGGCTTATTTTCAACCGTAACAACTTCATGGTCAGCAGCAATTCCTTTAATTTTCTGAGCTACAAAATCAACACCTTTTGCAACTACAAATGGTGCATCTGCTTTTTCTTCATCATATCGCAATGCAACAGCAAAATGTGTAGGATTGGTTATGACTACATCTGCTTTTGGTACCTCTTGCATCATTCTTTGCATGGCCATTTCCATTTGTTTCTGCTTACGTTTTGATTTAATTCGAGGATCCCCTTCCATGTTTTTATGTTCATCTTTAATGTCTTTCTTTGACATCTTCATTTGCTTTTCGTGGTCATATTTTTGATATAGATAATCAGGAATAGATAAAATTAATAAAATAATCGCAACAGCTATTCCTAATAGAGCGGTCAATTGCGCAATCATAGCAAAGCCTTCCGAAACACTCTTCTGCGATAACAACATCACATCTTCTAAACTCATCCATATGATGACAAATACGACTAGGCCTGCTAACGATATTTTCAATAAGGATTTCAGAAGCTCCACAATAGCTCGAACGGAAAAAATTCGTTTTGCCCCTTTTATAGGATCAAGCTTCGACAGCTTCATCTTAACAGCCTCTGGAGCAAATAACACCCCAACCTGAATGTAGCTTGCTGCCACCCCAGCGATTAATGCAATAACCATAATGGGCAAAAGTACAAGCGCTGCTTCCATTACCAATTCATAAAACAGGGTTGAAACCGTAGCTTCTGTCATATCCATTAAAAGGTACGTTTGGAATGTATGTTTTAATAAATTGAATAAGGTTTCTCCGAGCAATCCACCGAACATCCATAAAAATAAGAAAACCAATAACAAAATAATGGCCGTATTCACGTCCGTACTTTTGGCTACTTGTCCCTTTTTTCGTGTGTCCTGTCGTTTTTTCGGGGTTGCTTTTTCTGTTTTTTCTTCAGCAAAATATTGTAGGTTTAAACGCCACTTGAAATTTTGCATTTTATGCCCCCCCGAGTAATTGTAATAACGTTCGCATCGTGACAATCAATTGATCAAACAAACGTTGAACGACCATAAAGAACACTCCCATGAAAACTGTTAACAATAACAACCCAACAATAATTTTTAAAGGCATTCCGACAACAAACACATTCATTTGGGGAACCGCTCTTGAGACCATCCCTAACCCAACATCAACTAAAAATAGGGAACCGACGATCGGGAAAGCCATTTGAAAGGCAATAATAAACATTGCATTAAACGTAGTTGTTACAAATTGAATTATATTTTCTTGACCAAAAGGGAGAAAAACTTGATCCATTGGAACAAACTGATAACTATAAAAAATTCCATCTAATAATAAATGATGACCGTTGACTAACAACAAAAACAGCAGAGCGAATGTGTATAGATAACTACCAGTCAGTGGCGTTTGCGCTCCCGTTTGAGGATCAACGACATTTGCAATCATAAACCCCATACTATAATCGATAAATCCACCAGCTACTTGAATCGCATATAATAAAATAGTCGCAATAAGCCCTACAAATAACCCTACTAATACTTCTTTAATCAAAAGAAAATAGTACATTGAATCAAACGCAATGACAGGAGATTCTAATGTAAATACCATTGTCCATGCTAGGA
This sequence comes from Halalkalibacter wakoensis JCM 9140, assembly GCF_000513095.1. Classification (GTDB taxonomy): domain Bacteria; phylum Bacillota; class Bacilli; order Bacillales; family Bacillaceae_D; genus Halalkalibacter; species Halalkalibacter wakoensis. The sequence continues at coordinate 156,292 of NZ_BAUT01000001.1, read as the reverse complement.
AAAGAGACAATCCGATCTTCATTGTATTTGGAATCGACCTATGTGAATAAATGGGCAACACGGCTAAGAAAGCAAGAACTCTCATAAAAACGAGTAAAAAGGCAGGTAAAACATTAATAAAAATCAATCATTATCCAACAAACCTATGAAGATTGCTAAAAATTTGGTACGTGAAATTCGTAACATTAGATAACATCCAAGGACCGAATATAATTAGTGCCGCAAAAACACCGACAATTTTCGGTATAAAGGCAAGAGTTTGCTCTTGAATTTGTGTTGTAGCCTGAAAAATACTTACAAATAAACCTAGGCCGAGTGCAACGAGTAAAAGCGGACCCGCCACTAGGAGGACGGTCCATACTCCATTTTCTGCCATACTGATAACAAATTCGGGACTCATTTACCCCACCACCTTATTGAAAGCTAAGTAACAACGATTGAACAATTAAATACCAACCGTCGACTAAAACAAATAACAGTATTTTAAAAGGCAAGGCAATCATTACAGGCGGTAGCATCATCATTCCCATTGACATCAAGACACTTGCTACAATCATGTCAATGACTAAAAATGGAATGAAGATTAAAAAGCCTATTTGAAAGGCTGTTTTTAACTCACTAATTGCAAAAGCAGGAACTAAAGCAGTCAGAGGAATATCGTCGAGCGTTTCCGGTCGATCTAAACCAGCATAACCCATAAAAAGAGCTAAATCTTTTTCCCGCGTATGGTTTGCCATAAATTCTTTTAATGGAATAGAAGCTAAATATAAAGCTTCTTCTTGATCAATTTCTCCCTCAAAAAAAGGAGTAAGCGCCGTTTCATTCACTTCGGCAAAAATGGGTGCCATAATAAAAAATGTAAGAAAAAGTGCTATACCAATTAGAACTTGATTGGGTGGCATAGATTGAGTGGCCAACCCTTGGCGTACAAATGAAAGAACAATAACAATTCTCGTAAAACTTGTCATTAAGATTAGAATAGAAGGTGCTAATGACAGGACCGTTAAAACAAGAAGCAGTTGAATGGTTGTGGCCACATTGGCTGGCTCGTCCGAAATAAAATCAAGATCGAGTCCAGGTACTGTCGTGACTGCTGAAAGAAGGAACGAATCTAGCATTACTTATCACGCTCCTTTACGACATCACGCAATTGCTTCTGTGATTTTGAAACTTCTTTCAAGTTATTTTCTAATAGACTTTTAAATCGTTCATCATTCAGTGATTTGGATCCTTTGTTCATTTGTTCACTTGAGTTACGATTCACTTTATTTTGAATCCAATTGGAGAACTTTTGGATCGGTTGATCAAACTGCTCCAATTGTTCTTGTTGATGAGTCATAATCGCTCTCACTTCATCTTTGTCTTCTATTTCTTTTAGTAACTGAATCGAATCACCAACACCAACAACCAACACCCGATCTCCAATTTTAACCAATTGAACAGATTTATTTGCGCCAACTGGAACTCCCCCTATATTTTCAAGGAGTTTAGATGAATGAAACGACTGCGACCGTTTACTAATAAAACGTAAAAGAAAATAAATAAGTACGATGACCAATGCAAGTGCACTAATCATCTGAGCAAAAATGAGAAACGTATTTTGCTCAGGAATTATTTCCTCCATTGAACCCTCTTCTGTTTCAGGTACAGGTGCAGAAGGACTCATTTCATCTTCTACTGGTTCCTCCGTAGATGGATTTAACGTTTCTGATACTCTACGATTCTCATCATTTGGTGTGTTCGCTTGTGCCAAAGGTGGTAATCCAACAAAAGTAAAAAGGAAAATGAGAGCTACGATAAACACTTTATTGCTCATTATTTTCGTTACGCCCCCCCCGTTATGGAACATTCTAGCCAAGTGCTTTTTGAATAGCTTCTACTACTCGATCGGCTTGAAATGGTTTTACGATGAAGTCTTTTGCTCCAGCTTGAATGGCATCAATAACCATCGCTTGCTGTCCCATCGCAGAACACATTATAATTTTAGCACTCGGGTCAATGGCTTTGATTTCCTTTAAAGCTGTGATACCATCCATTTCCGGCATTGTAATGTCCATTGTGACAAGATCTGGTGACAATTCCTTAAACTTTTCTACCGCTTCGGCCCCATCATTGGCCTCACCTACTACATCAAAACCATTTTTTGATAATATATCCTTAATCATCATGCGCATAAAAGCCGCATCATCAACTATTAACACTCTCGCTGACATGTCATTCACCTTTTCTTATTTTAAATTTCGTATACGATCTTCTTGACTAACGATATCTGTCACCCTTACACCAAAATTCTCATCGATGACAACGACTTCTCCTTTTGCTATTAGCTTTTGGTTAACCAATATATCAACTGGTTCTCCGGCTAACTTATCAAGTTCAATGATCGATCCTTGTGTGAATTCAAGTATTTCCTTTATGGAACGCTTTGTTCTTCCCAACTCAACTGTAACTGAAAGAGGAATGTCTAATAGCATATTCAAATTATTTGATTCTGTTTGCGATAGCTTCGGCGGTGCAAATGTGGAAAATGCTGCTGGTTGAACATCCACTTCCCTTTGTTGAAAACTACCTAAATGCTGCTGACCTCTCTCTTCGTAAGTAGGTTGTGGTTGTGCCTGATGAGTAGTTGGCTCAACTTCTTTCCTTTGCATCGGCTGTGAAGGTTGTGAAACACCTGGATTTTCCTTTTCCTCTTTGTTCGGCTCCACTGGCTTTTCTGATTGAGCTTGCTGTGGTGTTTCTTCAGACTGCCCTGGATTCATTAACTCTTCCACCAAATTTTTAGCAAATGGTACTGTGACCAATTGCATAATATTTGAATCAATCAATTCGCCTACTTTTAGCCTAAAAGATGTTTTTACAAGAATGTCATCTTCAGGAACTTGGGACGTACCTTTGTCTTTTCTCACATCCATTAAATCAATACCTGGAGGAGAAATATCTACTCTCTTATTAAAGATCGTCGACATCGATGTGGATGCAGATCCCATCATTTGATTCATAGCTTCTTGGACGGCACTTACATGCATCTCACTAAGTTCAGACGAAGCTCTGTCCCATCGCCACCAAGCATTAAATCAGCTATGATCGCAGCATCTCTTGTTTGAATCACTAATAAGTTAATACCTTGAAACCCTTCTGTATATTCAACATGAACTGCTACATGTGGTTGCGGGAATTCCTGTTCAAGTTCTCTCCTTTGAATCATCGAAAGTTGTGGTGTCGTTATGTCGACCTTCTGATTCAATAGGGTTGACAATGCAGTTGCTGCACTACCAAATGATATATTGCCAATTTCTCCAAGCGCATCCTTTTCAATATCTGATAGATAATCAGCTAACTGTAAGGGTTCTGTTTCCTTTGGTTGTTCATCACTTTGTTCGTCTGTGTCTCCACTTACACCTTTTAACAGTTCGTTTATTTCATCTTGGGAAAGCATATCATCATTCATTTTCCTCTGCCTCCTCAATAATTCCTGTCACTTGGACAGCAATCTTATTCTTTGACTTTCCTGGTTGAGCATGATATTTTCTTTCGCCACCAACGGTTACAATTAGTGGTTGATTGATAAGTTGATTTAATTCAATAACATCTCCTTGATCGAGATGCAAAAACTCCTGAATGGAAATTTCTGAACGGCCAAGCTCTGCTTGAATGAGCAAAGGAGCTTTTTGTATGTTCATTTCAATGCTCTCTATTTCGCCAGGTTCTCTTTGCTTTTTCTTTTCTTGCATCCAATAATGAACCGAAAGCTTCGGCAATACTTCTTCCAATACAACATGTGGCAAACAAATATTAATCATTCCAGACGTTTCGGCAATTGTAGTAGAAAGTGAAATGACGACAACCGTTTCATTTGGAGAAACCATTTGAAGAAACTGCGGATTAACCTCAATCTCCTCCATGACTGGATCAAGCTCGATAACAGAGCTCCATGCTTCTTGAAAACTATCTAACGTGCGCTGAAAAAGCTGCGACATGATTCTTGTCTCAATTTCAGTTAGATTTTCCACTTTGTTCACACTTACCCCTCTACCACCTAATAGCCGGTCTAACATCGCATACGCAATGTTTGGGTTAATTTCCATAAGCAGTCTTCCATCTAAAGGATACGGTTCAAAAACATTTAAGATCGTCATTTTTGGTATGGACCGAATAAACTCCTCGTAAGGAAGTTGATCAACTGATGCGACTGAAATTTGAACATGTGTACGCAATTGTGCTGAAAAGTAGGTTGTTAATAATCTAGCGAAATTTTCATGAATTCGTGACAGACTTCGAATTTGATCTTTCGAAAAACGTAACGCTCTCTTGAAATCATAAACTTTTACTTTTGATTCTTTTTCTTCTTTTTTTAATTCATCAGCATTCATTTCTCCAGTTGAAAGTGCTGATAACAGGGCATCAATCTCTCCCTGTGACAAAACGTCAGCCAAGATCCTCACCTCTTTATGTTGGGTAACAAAATGTTACTGGATTACCCAAGCAGTTGTATAAACTTGAATAACTTCCCCCTCTTGCATTAACTCATTAATTTGGTTGCGAATGTCATCCTCGAACGCCTCAATTCCTTCAGGACCAGCTAAATCTGAAGCCCTTTTGCCAGATAAGGCTCGTAAAATAATATTCTTCACTTGAAAATCGCGTTTTTGAACTTCCGTTAATGCACCTTTGCTATCAACGTGTATTCGGAAAGAGGCTCGAACAAAGTCATTAGAAAGGAGGTTTGTTGTAATTTCAGCTGTATCAAATGACTGGGCAATGATTTCGTCAATCGTAGGTTCAGCATCAGGGTCAGGTTCATTCATATATTGATTAACAAGCACAAATGCAACTACGCCAACTAGCGTAAGTGCTACTAAAATGATTAGCATGATGTTTACAAGCTTATTTTTAAACAATCATGACCCCTCCACATCTTTATAAATTCCAATTAAACCAATTTGATTAAACCGAACATTAATCAATTTTTGTACTTCTTCTATACTATTTTTTACCACTATTTTCTTTCCGCTTAACAGCGTAATAGTCGTATCAGGGAACGCTTCTACTTGTTCAATTAACAATGCATTTAATAAAAATGGTTTACCATTTAACCGAATTAATTCAATCATAAATAAATGAACGGGCTAGACTTAGCCTAGCCCTATCCTCCTAGAGTTGTATTGACAGTCTAAATTAACGTTTTAAATTTACTAACTCTTGTAAAATCTCATCTGATGTTGTGATAATACGAGTGTTTGCTTGGAATGCACGTTGCGCTACGATCATTTCAGTAAATTCTTCGGACAAATCAACGTTAGACATTTCTAGTGTTCCAGCAACTAAAGTGCCTGTACCGTTCTCTCCTGGGATCGAAGGGGCACCTGGTTCTCCTGAGTTGACAGTAACTTGGTAAAGATTATTCCCAGCTTTTTGTAATCCTTCTGGGTTCGGAAAAAATGCTAGGGAAATTGTTCCTACAGTTTCTAAGTTACCTTCAGCATCAATGACGTTAACATTACCAGTTTGACTTATACTAAAGCTTTGTGAAGTTGGTGGGATATTAATAACTCCTCCATCCATTCCTAGCAAGTACTGTCCGTCTGAGTTAACAATATCCCCAGCTTGGTCTAAATAAAAATTTCCTGCTCTACTGTAAAAAGTATTCTCTTGATCACCTAATCTAAAATAACCATCGCCGGAAATCCCTAAATCCAACTCGCGATTTGTATTTTGTAAACTTCCTTGCGTATGAATCGTATCAATCGATGCTAATTGTGACCCTAATCCAATTTGTCTTGGATTTGTACCACCAAGATTTCCTCCAGGACCAGATGCACCAGCGATTTGCTGGCTGACCATATCTTTAAATGTGGTTCTTCCCTTTTTATATCCAAATGTATTAACATTGGCAATATTATTTCCAATCGTATCCAATTTAGTTTGCATGTTTCTCATACCTGAAATACCAGAATACATTGATCGTAACATAACAATTTTCCTCCTCTTTATGACTGCTTCAATCGGTCCACAGTCATAAACCTCCCTTTATGGGTCCAGTTTTTTTATTATAATTAATCTATTAAAATCGTTCCATTAATGTTGGTGAAAATTTGGGACTGTGCTTCTTCCCTGTTTAAAACTGTTATAACTGTTTCATTTTTTGCACTAACGACTAATGCTGCATCATTCGTTATCACAATCGAGTCTGTAACCCCTTTTTGCTGGGCTTCCTTCACTTTTTGTTCAATCGTTAACCATTTGTCTGATGAAAACTCAATTCCTCTAGACGTCATCCGCTCTTGCGCATGTTTACTCACTTTTAAATTTGGAGAATCTGCCAGTTGTGTTTGTAGCAACGAATGAAAGTTATTTGTCTGAGGTTTATTGATCGGTTTTCTCGTTGGCTTTGGAAGTGTATGGAATGACTGAGCAATAATTCTAGGATCCATTTATCTTCACATCCTTATAAACGCCATTTTTCTTATTCTGCCTCTTTTGCTTTACTTATTTGAACAATCTGCTCATTACTAATCCAACGACCATCATCTAGTTGAACACGTATGGTTCCATTATTTTCAAGCTTTACAGATTTCACAACATTCTCAACTAGTTCTGTTCTGGTACGATACTGATCAACTTGAACTTCTCGCTTCCATTCGATTTGCTTTCCAATTAGTTCACTATGTTGGACAAGACTTTGACTAGATTGTAATTGAACAAACTTTTGCACTGCTTGATTCATATTTGTCATTTGTTCGAGTGATGAAAATTGAGCCATTTGCGCAATAAATTCACGATCATCCATTGGATTTGCAGGGTCTTGATTTTGAAGTTGTGTAATTAAAATCTTCAAAAAATCATCTTTGCCGAGAATTCCTTGGTTGTTTTGTTGTACTTGCTTTTGCTGATTGTTTAACATTAAATTTTCTTGAATTGTTGTCATCCGATCACCTATACTTGTTCATTTATGGTTGCATCTTGCAAGAAGTCTTCAAATAATACTTGATTGTTGCGATCACGTTTTCCTTGTTGCTCCTCTTTAGGTTGTTGGTCTTTAGAAGAACCTTTATCTTTACTATTCTGTTCATCTAATTGTTGATCTTCTAAGACGACAATTCGATCAATTTGCATCTGTTGTTGTGTGAACGTTTGTCGCAAGTGATGAATGTTCGCATCGATTATCTCTCTACTTGCTGAATTCGCTGCAATGATTTTAGCTGTAATTAGGCCTTCTTGTTGACTTATTTGAATACTCAAACGACCTAAGTGTTCAGGGTGCAACTTAATTGACAACGTATGAATCCCTTGTGGTGTTTGTGTAAAGGTACCACGTTTGACAATGTTAACTAGTTGCTTAATAAATTGTTGTTGCTGCATTTGTTTTGGAAGTCTATCACCTATATAAAGTTGATACACTCCATTTCTTGACCCTTTGTCTTCAATGCTTTGATTCAAACGGACCTCATCCAAAAGACTGCTTTGCTTAGGAGCATTCTCTTCGTCGGTTTCCAAAGTGTTTGAAAAACCCACTACTGTCTGGCTTTTCTCGTCACTACTCTTTTCACGGAATAATGCCACGATTTCATTCAAATCAACTTGGTCGACGTTCGAAAAAGAGTTAAGCACCTGCCCCAACTTTCTTACAGTCACTTTATCTATATTAGCGGTTTGAACAATATCATTACGAACAGTACTGGCTATTTTCGAAAGGTTTTGTCTTATAAACTCTTGGCCATCATTGTTTGATTGATTGAATAGAAGTGCCAAAAATACAAGTTGCTCCTCCATAGGCCACTTAGATAGCTCTAATCCCAGTTTCCCCTGTGCTTCACTTAGAAACGGTGTAACTTTTTCGAGCATTGTCTCTGGTAACGAGTCTAGAAATCGTTGATCCAATATAGCTTCATTGGATATGTGACCTCTGCTTAACACTTCAGAAGTAAGGTTCGCAATGTCTTTCATAATTAATAACGCTTTGTCAGCTAGTGAATTAAATGGTGACATAGACGACTGTTGCATTGTACGAAAGTTTAGATTTTCTGAGGGACTACGTTTAATTTCATTCGTAAGTAGACGAGAATCGGGTTCCCTGACCACTTCTCCCATATCTCTCTTCGTATTAGAGACATGCAACAATGACTGAGAGACGGTCTCTGTTCCTTCTCCTTCAGTAAACCAATTATTCACTTTCGTTACATGGTCCCCTTCCCTTCTTAAGAAAGGCCGAGATTCAGTTTCTTTAACCAGCATGGACATTTTATTGGCATCTTCAAAGCTACGATTCGGCGAATAAAGAGTTCTCCCTTTTTCATTAGATAGTTGATTACCCTCAATCATTCCCTTACTTTCTGGTTCAGGAAGGGAAGGACTATTCACCATTTTCTGGCCGTTACCTACATTTAATTTTCCATCTTGCTGAACTAGCATCAAGTTAGGACCTGAATAAAATGGAGTTACTCCATAAGTAGAAGTTAAAGTTCTAGTCTCTTTGTTCTCCTCAGATCCTAGAAATGCATTAACTACTTCTAACTCATCCTTTAATAAAGATCGTTTCTCTTGAATTTCTATCGAGTTCACATCATCTTTTAGATTGTTTTTAATAAAAGGTACGGAACTAAGTGACAGTTGTTTTTGTCCCTGGTCTAAATCAGTAATAAGTTTTGATGGAACAAGTCCTTTAATAGCATCTTTCACTTCTTCATTCCCTACATAATAGGAGGTGGCTATAAATGAGAGTTGTTTCCCTTCCGGCCACTCAGATCTAATGTGTTGTAAATGATCTTCACTACTTACTGACCAACTACTTAAAAAATCTTCAATCCATAACTCCGGTATTAAGTCAGATAGATCTTCATCTACCGTAACGCCGATTTCAGTAATACGCGATAATGTTCTAAGTAAGAAATCTTCTTCCTCTGCCTGGTGATCTTTAGCCTTTTCGTCAATGGTTTCAACAAGACGTGCGAGTAAATTGGAAAAACCTTGATTCGAGTCAGGCGTTTTGACCGCAGAAGCAGCAGTGGTGACAGATAATGCATTTACAAGATTCGTTACTAAGGCTGCATTCATTTTTTCACCTCCTTTCAAGTAACAACCCTTATTGGTTCGCAAAACCACTCATAATTTCAGCGGCTAGTTCACTTTCCATTTTCGATAATATCCCAGATCTAGCATCTACTGATACTTGTGATAGATGAAGAAGGGCTTCTTCAACAGGTAACTCAGAAATAATGGCAGCAGCATTTTTCGAAGACATCGATTCATACACTTTCGCAATCTCTTTCAAATCTTGTTGTACTTCAATTTGATATTCTTCTATTAATTCACTTTGTTCTTCAAGTTGTTCAACTTCTTTTTCGAGTTCCGCGATGACTTCATCTTTTTCAATTAAAAGCTGTTGCAACCTCTCTAGTTCCGCTTCCTGATTAGAGATTTGCTGTTCTAAGTTAATTACGTCAACCTCGATCATTTCTTCTTCCTCCTCCATCACGGAGGAAATACCAGGTACATTCGTGGCCAGTTCTTTTGATTTCCCAATCACATCGATCCCTAGAAAAGAGAGAATGACTGTAAATAAAATAATGGCAAAAAGGACAGGGATAACAATCACAAGGAAAAACCATTGAAATTTGCTATATGACTTTTCAGTTTCTGACATACTACGTCACCTTTTTCAACGCTTTGCAAATAATTGAATCGATATTTCGTCCATTTGCACAGCTTCTTTTCTTTTCTCTTCTTCTATAAATTCATTTTCTTTCAATTGTTTCATTTTTTCATACTTTTTACATTCAATGGCTTTTTGTAAAAAGTCCTGTTCCTTCATCGACATTTTGTCACGTGCTCGTTGAGTCTCACGTTGATGCAACTGGATTTCTTGTTGTAACCGCATCATTTCATTTTGGTTTTGTTGCAACTCATAAATAGAAGTTCCAACTGAAATCTGTTTACGAGCCCTTTCCTCTAAACTTTCTTTCTTTTTAAGCAATTCATAAAGCTTGGTTGCAACTTTTTCAAATTGATCGATAGCTTTTTGATATTCAGCTTGGCCCTGATTTTTCTCTCTTTCTCTAACCTGCATGACTTTTTGAAGGGTAAATTGGAATGACATTACGAAGAACCGCCTTTCGCAAACTCCGCAATTAACCTGTCAATGGACTGATCTATTGAGACCACTTCTGTTGTAGACTGTTTTAGAAAGTTAATAATTTGCGGATACACAGAAATAGCCTCATCTATTTCTCTGGATGCACCTCGTTTATATGCACCAATATTAATTAAATCTTCATTATCATCGTAAATCGATAAAAGGGAACGAACTTGATCGGCTGTCGATTTATGTTCTTCATCCACAATATCTGCCATAACACGGCTCACACTTTTCAAAACATTAATAGCAGGAAATTGACCTTTATTGGCTAACTTACGATCTAACACTAAATGTCCATCTAGTATTCCCCTTACTGCATCAGCTATCGGTTCGTTCATGTCATCACCATCAACTAAAACCGTGTAAAAAGCTGTTATGCTCCCGAATTGATCCGTTCCAGAACGTTCTAGCAATCTAGGAAGCATCGCAAATACGGATGGCGTGTACCCTTTTGATGTAGGTGGTTCACCAATAGCTAGACCTATTTCACGTTGAGCCATAGCAAACCTAGTTACAGAATCCATCATTAAGTTCACATCGAGACCTTGATTTCGAAAATACTCTGCAACCGCTGTGGCCGTCATTGCACCTTTAATTCTCATAAGAGCTGGTTGATCAGAAGTGGCAACAACTAAAACAGTCTTCTGAAGTCCTTCTTCCCCTAAGTCTCTTTCAATAAAGTCTTTTACTTCTCTTCCACGTTCACCAATGAGAGCAATGACATTCACATCCGCTGCTGAATTTTTAGCAAGCATGGATAATAATGTACTTTTTCCTACACCACTGCCGGCAAAAATCCCAATTCTCTGTCCTTTTCCAACGGTGAAGAGGGAGTCAATTGCTCGAATACCAAGCGACATTTTTTCATGTATTCTCGGTCTAAGTAAAGGATTTGGTGGAGAGTTATCTGTTGGAAATGACGTAAGCCCCTTTGGCAGAGAAGCGTCATTTGTCAATAGCTCCCCACATCCGTCTATGACTTTTCCAATTAATTCAGTACCCACTTTAACCTCTAATGGCTTCCCAGTAGCTTCCACTAAACTTCCAGGTGATATGTCAACTGTTCCATTTAATGGCATTAATAAGACATTCTCATCGCGAAATCCAACTACCTCCGCTTTTACTTTTTGAGACTTAGATTTTCCACAAAATATATAGCAAAGATCACCAATAGAAGCTTGAGGTCCTTTTGATTCGATCGTTAAGCCAACAACACGTGTGACTTTCCCGTACCATTTAAACGGAGTAAGAGACGGGACAATGCTAACTAATTTCTGCGCGTTCATTGTCACCCTCCTTTACCTTTTCAAGCAATTGGCTTTTTAATTCCGTCAATTGACGATCAATCGTAGCATCAATACGTCCATATTTTGTTTCAATCACACAACCATTTTTCATCAGACCAGCATCTGGATAAATAAACAGTTTTTCTGTGTGACTTAACATTTGCTCTAATTCGTCTTTTTGCTGGGTGGTTCGTTCAAACCAATCTGGATGTACATAAATTCTTACATTTTCATGCTCTCTTACTTCTGTCATTACTTGCAAAAGTAGTTGAGACCACATGTCTTGATCTTCTTCAAACTTCTGATTCACCATCCGTTGCGCTAAGGCAGCAGCAAGTTCCACAATAATTGGTTGGGCCGATTCAATGGTTCTTCCATATTCTTGCTCAGATTGGCGAATTACCGTTTTTGCCTGCTCAATTAACTGAGAATAGGTTGAAAATCCTTCTTCTTGGCCTTGAATAAACCCCTCCTCGTAGCCTTTTTCTCGCGCTGTATTTCTTTCTTCCTGGATTTGAATTTCAAATTGCTTTTGTTGTAACGTTATACTTTCTCGTGTTTGCTCGGCCTCTCGCTCAGCTTCAGTTATAATTTGATTTGCTCGTTCTTTGGCATGTTGAACTTCTAGCTCCAATTCCATTAACGTGGCTTGTAAGTCTTCTTGAACTGTTTGGTCTGGTAAGTGTTCAGCATTTCTTTCTTTCACGTAATCGTCTTGTTGATCAAATAAATTTTGGATCTCAATTTTCTTTGATTCCATTTCAGATCGATTAAATTGTGATTTGATGATCTTAGACAATGATATCGTCTCCTCCACCACGGGCAATCACGATTTCTCCAGACTCTTCTAATCGACGAATAATGGCAACAATTCTTGACTGTGCTTCTTCGACATCTCTTAAACGAACTGGACCCATAAACTCCATTTCATCTCTAAACGTTTCGGCCATTCGTTGCGACATGTTGCTAAAGACAATATCTTTCACTTCTTCGCTAGCCACTTTTAACGAAAGCTGCAAATCTTCATTCTCCACATCCCTAATAACTCGTTGAATCGAGCGATTATCAAGGGTGACAATGTCTTCAAAGACAAACATACGCTTTTTAATTTCTTCAGCAAGCTCAGGATCTTGAATTTCTAAAGCGTCAAGAATTGTTCGTTCCGTACTTCGGTCTACACTGTTTAACACTTCAACTACAGCCTCTATACCACCCGTAACCGTGTAGTCTTGAGTAACAGTTGAAGATAGCTTTTGTTCTAAGATGGACTCCACTTCATTCACAATTTCTGGAGAAGTGCTATCCATAAGTGCTATACGCTTAGCTACATCTGCTTGAACTTCTTGTGGCAATTCAGACAAAATCTGTCCTGCCTGTACAGAGTCTAAATAAGACAAGATGAGCGCAATTGTTTGCGGATGTTCATTTTGAATAAAATTTAGGATTTGCGACGGGTCAGCTTTTCGCGCAAAATCAAATGGGCGAACTTGCAAGGTTGATGTTAATCGATTAATGATATCCATCGCATTTTCCTCGCCTAATGCCTTTTCTAAGATGCTTTTGGCATACCCAATCCCACCTTGAGCAATATAATCCTGTGCCAACACCAACGAATGAAACTGCTCAAGTATCTCTTCTTTCATACCACTATCTACTTTTCGAACATTTGCAATTTCAAGGGTTAATTGTTCAATTTCTTCTTCCGATAAATGCTTATACACTTGAGCAGATACATCAGGTCCAAGAGATATAAGGAGGATCGCTGCTTTTTGTTTTCCAGTTAACTCTTTATTTTTTGCTCCAGCCAATTGTCACCCCTCCTAATCTTCCGATAACCAAGTACGTAGTAATTTTGAAAATTCATCTGGTTTCTCTTTTGCCATGTTTTCAAGCTGTTTACGTTTTGCTGCTGCCGGACTATCCTCTTCATTTGGAAGTTCTGGGACTTCATATCCGGTTGCTTCTTCTTCAAGAAATGCTTCATCGTTTTCTACTTTTCTCTTTCTGAAAAGCAAGAACGCTAGAATAAGAATGACAACAACAAGAGCTCCACCAATGATATACATCCACATCGGAATAGCTTGAACTTGTTGTGGTTCAAATTCAACTTTGCCCTCGAATGGCTGAGAGGACACGAAGATTTTCTCGTTAATCGCATCTTGATCAAGTTCCTCTGCGTAAACTCCTGAAATGCTTGTTCGGACAATTGTCCCTAATATTTGTTGGATATCATTCATTCTTTCTTGTGGCAAGGCATCAAGTCCCTCTGGTGGCTCAACCATTACTTGAATTCCAATATCTCTAATCTTATAAGGACTTTCTACAATATCTCGATTAATTCGATTGACTTCGTTATTAATTCGATCTTCCGTTCGCTCCCATTCTGTCGCCCCTTGATTTTGTGCACCCGGGAAATTAGGAATTTCTTCCCCAGCGCCTGGGACTCCCCCTTCTCCAACACCTTCACCACTATACGTTTCAGCAATTCGCTCAATGCTGACAGCGATCCCTTCTATATTTTCAGGGTCAACTGGTTCAACCAATGCTTCGGTTCGATTCTCCTGAGTAAAGTCAATGTCTGTTGATACAGACACTAACACTTTATCTCTCCCCACAACGGTTCCTAACATTTGTTGAAGATTACGTGTTAAATCACGCTCAATCTCTCGTTGGATCGACCGTTGCTGTTCAAATACGGTTAACGTCGTATTTACTTGATTTGCATTTTCATATAAATAATCATTAAACATTTGGTCAGAAATGACGATATTTTCTATAGGAAGGTTTGGCACACTTTTTGATACTAGATGATAAAGGGCTTGTACTTGTGAAGGCTCCAGTTGATAACCGGGAGCTAAATCTAAAACAACAGCTGCTGTTGCTGCTTCATTTGATGAATTCAACCAAACGCTTTCTTCTGGTAAAGTAATCATGACATTTGCATTGTTTACACCATTTACATTTCTAATCAAGCTACCAAGTTCAGTCTGCATAGCAGCTCTTTCCATCAGTGAGAATTCATTATCAGTCATCCCAAATCCCATTTGGTCTTGGAAAAAACTATAATCAATACTTCCGCTTCTTGGCATCCCTTCTGCGGCGAGCTCTACCTTAAGAGAATCTGCAAGTGGCTCTGGAACCATAATCGTTGTTCCATTATCAGCTATTTGCGATTGAATGCCCCTTGCATCTAGCGTCTCTTTAATTTGACCTGTTTCTTGAAGTGTTAAATTACTATATAGCGGTACATAATTGGATCTAGTCGAAAAAAACATTAAAAGAAAGAGCACGATTATAAGTGCAAAGACAGACCCTAAAAGGATGGCCTTTTGTTTTTTCGTTTGACCAGTCCAGTATTCCGTTAGGCGCTCTTTATATGTGGTAAATTTTTCGTTCATGTGGCCTCTCCTTCAAAACTACTTCCTTTTACACTTGCATTCTCATAATCTCTTGATAGGCTTCAACGACTTTGTTACGGACTTCTACTGTACCTGAAGCGCGACACTAGCTTTCTGTCCAGTAATCATTACATCATGAAGGTTATCAATTTTCCCTTTAGCTAGTAAATCCGTTTTATGGGCTGACACATTTTGTAGTTCATTTACATCTTTAATTGCTTTACTTAGTGCCTGTTTAAATGTATCCTGAGCCTGTGCAGGTGTATATTTAGGTTTATTCTGCAGAGTGTTCGTTTGTATGAAAGGAGACTGTATTCTTACGTCCATTCATCATTCCTCCTATTTTCCAATCTCAAGTGCTTTTAACAACATATTTTTCGAAGCATTCAACGTTGTTACATTTGCCTCATATGACCGAGTCGCACTCATTAAATCAATCATTTCTCTTAATGGATCAACATTCGGCATTTGTACATACCCTAATTCGTTCGCATCTGGATGTTCTGGATTGTACACTTGTTTGAAAGGAGTCGTATCGTTAATAATCCCCGTAACTTTAACTCCGTTTCCTACTTGCGTGTTTGTTGACTTCGCTTGACTTAAAAAATGCGAAAAAGGTTGGCCTTCGTTTGGTTGCATCACAACCATTTTCCTCCGATAAGGTTGCCATTCACCGTCAACCATTTGTGCTCTAGTCGAATCAGCGTTGGCCATATTAGCTGAAACAACATCCATGCGAAGGCGTTGAGATGTTAACGCTGATGCACTCGTATTAAACCCATGAAAAATCGTCATCGTTAATTCCCTCCACGTATTACGGTTTGCAAACTAGAGAACCGGCCATTCATACGTTCAATTAGTGCATTATAATAGATTTGATTTTTAGCTAATTCTGCCATTTCAAAGTCAATATCAACGTTATTACCATTATGGTTATACACCGATTGACGATTTGTTTGTATCATCACATCATTTGGATTTCCACTGAATTCAAGATGCCTCTCATTTGTTCGATTAGCCTTTAACGAATGATTATTATTCATCACTTCGTCCAAAGTATGTTTAAAGCTCACTTGCTTCGCTTTATAATTAGGTGTATCTGCATTGGCTATATTTTGAGAAATCGCATTTTGTCTAATTTGTGCACCATTTAAGCCTCTCTCTAGTACTTGAAATGTTGCACTTCCAAATAAATTCAAAACAACCCCGCCTTTCACAATAAAAAACAACATTTTACACAATTCGACATTTCGCAAACGCACGTATATTCAATTAAGGCTCTAAAAGAATTGTAATAAACTCACCTTTAAAAGTCTAACACCGTTTTATCCAACGTTTGAATCAATAAAAAAGAACTAGATCAACCTACGACTTTTGTCACAAAATACTATGTTCGTGTTGTTAATTTACAAGATTCGACATACTCTTTCAAATTGTAACACAAATAATAAAAGAAAATAAAAAAAGAACGTAAAATCTACGTTCTTTTTACATATTTCATTTATTTTGCTTTCAGCTTATCTAGTTCAATTAAAAACTTATCGTTTAATACTTTAATATATGTGCCCTTCATTCCAAGTGACCTCGATTCGATAACACCTGCACTTTCAAGTTTACGAAGTGCATTAACGATGACCGAACGCGTAATTCCTACCCGGTCAGCAATTTTACTCGCAACAAGGAGTCCTTCTTTTCCATCTAATTCATGAAAAATATGTTCAACAGCTTCTAATTCACTATACGAAAGAGAGCTAATCGCCATTTGTACTACTGCCTTACTTCTAGCTTCTTCCTCAATTTCCTGTGTTTTTTCATGAAGTATTTCCATTCCAACCACAGTTGCTCCATACTCAGCTAAAATGAGGTCATCGTCATTAAACGAGTCGTTTAACCGAGCTAAGATTAATGTACCTAGACGTTGTCCTCCGCCTTGTATCGGTACAATTGTTGTCAGTCCACTGCTAAACAAGTCTTTATTCTCTATTGGGAAAGCTGTATATTCACTCTCAATATCTAAATTAGCCGATGTTTCCTCAATTTTGAATAAACCATCTGTATATTCTTCTGGAAAACGACGATCCTCAAGCATTTTTTTCATTCTTTCATTTTCAATTTCCTGTTTAATCGCATAACCTAAGAGCTTTCCACGACGACTCACAACAAAAATATTCGCACTAATTGTATCACGAAGTGTTTCTGCCATGTCTTTAAAATTCACATGTTGAACACCTGTTTTCTGTAACATTTCATTAATCTTTCTTGTTCTTGTCAATAAATCCATTCTTTCTCCTCCTGCATTTTACAATATAAATTGACTTAAATCTCGATTTTTAGCAATAGAAGCTAACTTTTCATCTACATATTCTGGCGTAATTACGATTTCTTCTAACGTGATATCGGGGGCCTCAAAGGATAAGTCCTCTAGTAATCGCTCAAGAATTGTATGTAATCGTCTCGCTCCGATGTTTTCTGTTTCTTGATTCACTTCAGTGGCAATTGTCGCAATCTTATGAACAGCTTCGTCAGAAAATGTTACTTTTATACCTTCTGTTTCAAGTAAAGCGACGTATTGTTTAATTAGCGCATTGTTTGGTTCAACTAAAATCCGCTTAAAGTCTTCAATCGATAAGTTTGATAGCTCTACCCGAATCGGAAAACGTCCTTGTAACTCCGGGATTAAATCCGATGGTTTTGCGATATGAAAGGCTCCTGCTCCAATAAAGAGGATATGATCCGTTTTTACAGAGCCATGTTTTGTGACAACTGTTGAACCCTCAACGATCGGTAAAATATCGCGTTGAACGCCTTCTCGTGAAACATCTGCTGATTGTTGACCTTTACTAGCCACCTTATCAATTTCATCAATGAAAATAATGCCGAGTTGTTCAGCTCTTGTAACAGCTTCTTGTGTCACTTCATCCATATCAATTAATTTTTGAGCTTCTTCGTCGATTAAAACTTTTCTCGCATCAGATACTGGCAAACGCTTTTTCTTCTTTTTCTTTGGCAGCATTCCACCAAGCATTTCTTGCATGTTCATTCCCATTTGCTCCATCCCTTGCCCTTGGAACATATCCATAAAACCTTGAGATTGCTCATCCATTTCAACTGTTACCATATGGTCTTCCAGTTCACCTAACGCCAATTTATGAGCCATTTGTCTTCGTCTTTGCTCAATATTGTTGTCCTCAGTCTGGTCTGACTCTACTTCTTCTGTCCCCTGTTGGCCAAAAAGCATCTCTAATGGATTTTTATAAGTGGATTGCTTCTTCACTTTTGGTACGAGTAGCTCAACTATTCGTTCATTTGCATTCGTTTCCGCTTGAGCCCTGACTTTATGAGCCTTTTCTTCTTTGACAATCCGAACACTCGTTTCAACTAAATCCCGTATCATTGATTCAACATCACGTCCAACATAGCCTACTTCTGTAAACTTTGTCGCTTCCACCTTTACAAAAGGCGCCCCAACTAATTTGGCTAATCTCCGGGCAATCTCAGTCTTCCCGACCCCAGTCGGTCCAATCATTAAGATGTTTTTCGGGGTAATTTCATCCTTCATTTTCCCTTCGAGCAAGCTGCGACGATAGCGGTTTCTTAAAGCAATAGCAACAGACTTTTTTGCTTCTTCCTGTCCGACAATAAATTGATTTAAACGGCTAACAATCTCTCTAGGAGTTAAATTCGTTTTCACATTACCACTCTCCAATTAAAGTATCGATCCCTATTTAAGTTCCTCAACGATAATGTTTAAGTTAGTATATACACAAATTTCCCCAGCAGTCTCTAAGGATGCACGAGCAATTTCTTTAGCTGATAGCTCTGGAGCATGTTTCTTAAGAGCTCTACCTGCTGAAAGCGCATAATTGCCACCTGAACCAATCGCTAAAATTCCATCATCTGGTTCAATAACTTCCCCAGTTCCCGATACGAGCAGCAGATGCTCTTTATTCATTACGATGAGCATAGCCTCTAATCTTCTTAGTACTTTATCACTTCTCCATTCTTTCGCTAATTCAACCGCAGCACGCTGGAGATTTCCGTTATATTCCTCTAGTCGCCCTTCGAACTTCTCAAATAGTGTAAAAGCATCCGCAACCGAGCCAGCAAAACCTGCTATTACTTTCCCCTGATAGATTGTACGAACTTTCTTTGCCGTATGTTTCATAACGACGGCATTCCCAAATGTTACTTGGCCATCTCCAGCCATTGCACATTCACCATTATGTTGCACAGCAAAAATTGTCGTAGCGTGAAAAGTTTGATCCATAAATATCCTCCTTAACATCCTTTACGCTCTAGGATGAAAATGTTTGTATACATCTTGCAATCGATCTTTCGTTACATCTGTATAATTACGAATGTCTATCAGCTGTTCGTTCCCTAATAAGTCCTGAACAACTTTCACATCAGCTCCATTTTTTAACAAATGAGACGTAAAAGAATGTCTAATATCATAAGGACGGAGTTTCATGTCGTTACACTCAACTCCAATCCGTTTCTTAATTATTGATCTTATACTCCGATCAGAGAGGGATAACCCTTGCACATTAAGAAATAACGAAATTTGTGGCTGATTCGTCTTTTGTAAAAGGACATTGCGTCCATCATTAATATACGTTTGAAGAGCTTCTAAAGCAAACTTTCCCACTGGCAAGTACCGTTCTTTTCTACTTTTTCCCTCAATTAAGATTGTTCCTAACGAAAGATTTAGATCTGTTATTTTAATCTTTGCACATTCACTCACCTTAATCCCAGTACCATAAAGAAGTTCTAGAATGGCACGATCTCGCTGTTCTAACGGGCTAGCCCCACTTACTAACTGCAGGCTATAAACCATCTGATCTTCACTGAGTGTATGGTAAGTTTGATTTGATCTTTTTGGTAGAATTACCGTTGCAAAAGGATTCTCGCTCACTCGACCTTCTTTCATATGAAACTTAAAAAAGCTTCTTAAAGAAGATACCTTTCTAGAAATAGTTGCCCTTGAATACTCCCTATTAAACAGGAAAGACAAAAAGTCTGCCGCATCAGATCCCTTTACATCTAAAAATGAAACAATTTGAGCCGCTTTCATATACTCAACAAAATCTGTTATATCATTTGTATAATTTCTCGTCGTATGTATAGAACTATTCTTTTCTAATTGCAAATATGTAATAAATAAATGTATCCAGGCTTGCTCTTTCACACAAGCACCACCTAACACTAATGAGAGCTACTAAATTCTATCATGATTTAGTAGCTCTGACAACGTAATTTACACTTTTTTCACAAAATTCTGAATTGATTCTAATGCACGGTTAGCAAGTTGTTCATATCTTTCCTTCTTGTCTCGAATACGCTCTTCAAGTGGTGGAAGAAGTCCGAAGTTCGCATTCATTGGTTGGAAATTCTTTTTATTAGCGGTCGTAATGTAAGCCGCCATGCTTCCCATTACAGTCGTGTCAGGGAAAACAATCATTTCCTTACCTTGTACATAATTTGCCGCATTAATACCTGCTACGAGCCCAGCTGCTGCAGATTCAACATAGCCCTCTACACCTGTAATTTGACCAGCGAAAAACAAATCATCACGGTCTTTGTATTGATAAGTTGGCTTTAATAAGTTTGGTGAATTAATAAACGTGTTCCGATGCATAACCCCATAGCGGACAACTTCTGCATTTTCTAGTCCTGGTATTAACTTAAGGACTTCCTTTTGAGGTCCCCATTTCAAATGAGTTTGAAACCCTACTATGTTATAAAGCGTCCCAGACGTGTTATCCTGTCTTAATTGAACGACAGCAAATGGCCGTTTACCCGTTTCCGGATGCTCTAGCCCTACAGGTTTCATTGGTCCAAATAACATCGTTTTTCGACCGCGTTTTGCCATAACTTCAATTGGCATACATCCCTCAAAAAAGACTTCCTTTTCAAATTCTTTCAACGGAACGGTTTCAGCAGCAATTAACGCTTCATAAAAACGATCAAATTCTTCTTCTGTCATTGGACAGTTTAAATAGCTGCCTCACCTTTATCGTATCTAGATTTTTTGTATACTTTGCTCATATCAATTGAATCTGTTTCAATAATTGGAGCAGCCGCGTCGTAGAAGTACAAATATTCTTCTCCCGTTAACTCCCTCAGTTGCTTGGATAAATGCTCTGAAGTTAAAGGTCCAGTTGCGATAATCGTTGGTCCTTCGGGAATCGATGTGATCTCCTCAGTAAACACTTTCACGTTTGGGTGATTCCGAACTCGATCTGTTACTGCTCCAGCAAACTCATGTCGATCTACAGCTAGAGCGCCTCCAGCTGGTACAGAAGCATCATCAGCAGAACCGATGATAACAGAATCTAATCTTCTCATTTCTTCCTTTAACACACCGACGGCATTTGTTAAACTATTTCCTCTTAGGGAATTGCTACAAACTAGCTCAGCAAATTTATCAGTATGGTGAGCTGGAGTTTGTTTAACAGGACGCATTTCATATAAGTGTACAGTAACGCCTCGTTTTGCAAGTTGCCATGCTGCTTCACTGCCAGCAAGACCTGCTCCGATTACGTTAACATGTTGTTGTGGCAAAATAATCCCTCCATCTAACAGTAGAACGAGGGTGACTCATTTTGTCTAACTGCTAGTCCATTTACTCATGTCCTACCAGTTAGACATTTGGTTTGTGTGAGCCACCCTCTCTTTATGATGAAACTATATTATCATAATACATTAAACAACTTCAAGATTTTCCACTTTTCCTTATTAGTTTGAATCTTCCTTATAGTCACATGCTGAGCATTCGACATGAACACCTTTTTTCGTTTTCTTCTCTACAAGCATTTTGCTGCACTTTGGACAAGGCCTTGCGATTGGCTTATCCCAGGAAATAAACTCGCATTCTGGATAGCGATCACAGCCATAAAAGATACGACGCTTCTTACTTTTCCGCTCGACAATGTTTCCTTCCTTGCAGTTAGGACATTTCACGCCGATATCCTTAACAATTGCTTTTGTATTTCGGCAATCCGGGAAATTGGAACATGCCATAAACTTTCCATATCGGCCCATTTTGTAAACCATCTCATGTCCGCATTTTTCGCAATCTTCCCCTGCAGGTTCATCCTTGATTTCTACTTCTTTCATTTCTTCTTCAGCTACAGTTAAGCGCTTTTCAAAACCATTATAAAACCCATCAATGATTTGAATCCATTCTTGTTGTCCGTCTTCAATCGAGTCCAAATCATCTTCCATTTTTGCCGTGAACTCAACATCAAGTATTTCCGGAAAGAATTCAACAATTAACTCTAACACGATTTGACCTAGCTCTGTTGGTACAAAGCGTTTATCTTCTAAAGCAACATACCCGCGGCGTTGGATGGTATCCAATGTCGGAGCATATGTAGAAGGACGTCCAATTCCCAACTCTTCCATTGTCTTAACTAACCTTGCCTCTGTATATCTTGGTGGCGGTTGTGTAAAGTGTTGAGTGGGATCGATCTCAACTTTGTTAACTAGTTGACCTTCTTCTAAGTTTGGCAATAAGCGATCTTCTTCTTTTTTTCCATCATCGTTGCCTTCAATATACACTTTCATAAATCCGGCAAATTTGACTTTTGAACCCGTCGCTCGGAATAGAACGCCATTTTGTTCAATGTCTACAGTCATTGTATCCATCACAGCCGGTGCCATTTCACTCGCAACCATTCGCTCCCAAATTAACTTGTAAAGTCTTAATTGATCTCTTGATAAATAACTTTTCACTGTCTTTGGATCTTTAAAGACGGATGTTGGTCGGATGGCTTCATGGGCATCTTGTGCTTTTTTATCCTTTTTGACTGCACGCTTTTCTTTCCTCGTATACTCTTCACCAAAGTTCTCTTCGATGTATTGCTTTGCTTCAGCCTGGGCGGTTTCAGATATACGAGTTGAATCTGTACGCATATAGGTAATTAACCCTACAGCTCCCTCTTTTTTATCTAACTCAATTCCTTCATATAATTGCTGGGCAATCATCATGGTTTTCTTCGCACGAAAATTTAACTTGCGCGCTGCTTCTTGTTGTAGAGATGAGGTTGTAAATGGTGAAACTGGATTCCGTTTACGCTCTTTCTTTTTTACCGACGCAATCGTAAATTCATCTTTACTTAGTTTCGCAAGGATTTGTTTAACATCTTCTTCTGACTTTAAGTCTTGTTTTTTCCCTTCGATCCCATAAAATTTGGCATCAAATGTTTCACCCTCTAAAGAAAATTGGGCTGGAATGCTCCAATATTCTTCTGGTTCAAAATTCTGAATTTCTTTCTCTCTTTCAATAATCATCTTCACTGCTACCGATTGAACACGACCAGCACTTAACCCTTTTTTCACTTTCTTCCATAATAAAGGACTAATGTTATAGCCTACTAGGCGATCAAGGATTCTCCGCGCTTGTTGCGCATCAACTAGGTCCATATTAATCGGTCTAGGCGTTTTGAATGCATCTTTTATGGCATCTTTTGTTATTTCATTAAAAACAACTCTACATTCCGAATTTTCATCAATATCAAGACTATGAGCAAGGTGCCAAGCAATTGCTTCCCCTTCTCTATCGGGGTCAGCCGCGAGATAAATTTTTTTAACTTTTTTTGCAGCGGTTTTTAATTCTTTTAAAACGGGACCTTTTCCACGAATTGTAATGTACTTGGGTTCATAACTTTTTTCAACATCTACTCCCATTTGACTTTTTGGTAAGTCTCTAACATGTCCCATTGAAGCTTTCACAATAAATTTTTTCCCTAAATATTTTCCAATGGTCTTTGCTTTGGCGGGAGATTCAACGATTACTAAATAATCGGCCATGTACGTAACTCCCTCTCTCGAAGATATAATTAAAATCTTCCCTATTATTAAACAGACTTTTGCTATTTGTCAAACAGGAGTTGGAAAGAAAGGAAATGAAACAGCGTTGATTTTTGTCGTTTTTTGTAAAAAGAAGTGAGGTATTATTGGAAGTCTTCTAAAATATCTTCGGCACTCATGACGAGTTTTGCCCCTTGCTGAATGAGGTAATTTGTTCCTTTAGAGAGAGGAGAAAAAATGGAACCAGGAATAGCATAGACGTCTCTTCCTTGCTCTAATGCTTGATCAGCTGTAATTAAAGAGCCACTTTTCTCTTTTGCTTCAATCACTAAGACTCCTTTACTCATCCCACTTATAATTCGATTTCGTGCAGGAAAGTGCCATTTTTGCGGTGGTGTATCAGGAGGGTATTCCGAAAGGATGAGTTGATTTTTTGACATTTGTGAAAATAATTGCACATTTTCTTTAGGGTACATATGCAAATGTCCTGAACCTAAAATAGCCATAGTCCGACCAGACGTTTGGATCGTCTTCCAATGAGCAATTGAATCAATCCCTTTGGCAAACCCGCTGACAATGGTCAAACCTTGTTTTGAAAGGGCCGGTATGAGCTTAGCAACTGTTTGAGATCCAGTAGATGTAGGAGAGCGGCTTCCTATGATGGCAAGATTTTTTTTAGATTGAATTATCCCTCTATGCCCCATACCATACAGAACAAAAGGAGGATCATAAATTTCTTTTAATAATGTGGGATAGTCTGAATCTAAATACGTAAGTGGAAATACATGAATAGAAGAAAGGTATTTCAAACAAGAATCAGGAGAGGAGCTTTTTAAATAAGCATGAATGGTTTGTGCTTTTTTTATAGGAAGGTTAATGTGATTTTGGAGAAATGAAAGGGAACAATCATAGATGTTAAGTAATTCTGGATCGACGCGTATGATAGAATGAAGCAAAGATCTCGACATGGCGGGGCACATGTGTAGATGAATCAGCCTTTTTCGAACATCTGTCATTAGATGACCAACTCCTTGCCATTAGGAAGAAAGCCCTCATTATTGAGGACTTTCTTTCTTATCTTTTATTAGTTTGTTACTTTATGTGTTGTACATTTTTCTAGCAATCCCTTTTCTTTTAGAACAGAGATTAACGTTTCACCCATAACTGAAGGTGTTTCAGCTACTTTAATACCGCAGCTTTCCATTGTTTTGATCTTCTCTGCTGCCGTACCTTTCCCTCCAGAAATAATGGCACCAGCATGCCCCATGCGCTTTCCAGGAGGTGCTGTTTGACCACCAATAAAGCCAACAACAGGCTTCGTCATGTTTGCTTTTACCCATTCAGCGGCTTCTTCTTCTGCTGTTCCACCGATTTCACCGATCATGATGACAGCATACGTATCAGGATCTTCATTAAATAGATTTAATACATCGATGAAGTCCGTTCCATTTACTGGATCGCCACCAATTCCTACTGCTGAAGATTGACCAATGCCATTTGTTGATAATTGATGAACAGCCTCATACGTAAGAGTACCAGAACGAGAAACTACTCCTACATGACCTTTTTTGTGAATGTAACCTGGCATAATACCAATCTTACATTCTTCTGGTGTAATTACACCTGGGCAGTTAGGTCCTACTAGGCGCGTTTTCTTACCTTGCATATAACGCTTCACACTAACCATATCCATTACTGGAATTCCTTCCGTAATACAAATAGCTAAGTCAAGTTCAGCATCTGTTGCTTCCATAATCGCATCTGCTGCAAAAGCTGGTGGTACATAAATAACTGACGCATTGGCACCGGTTGCTTTTACTGCATCTTCTACTGTATTAAATACTGGGATTCCTTCAACCTCAGTACCACCTTTACCAGGAGTAACACCCCCGACAATATTTGTACCGTATTCTACAGCTTGCTTCGTGTGGAACAAACCAGTTGCCCCTGTAATTCCTTGAACAATTACTTTTGTATCTTTATTAATAAGGATACTCATCTTTCGTCCCGCCTTTCTATTTCACTAATGAAACGATTTTTTGTGCGCCATCAGCCATTGAATCTGCAGCTGTAATATTCAATCCAGAGTCTTTCAGGATTTGTTTACCTAGCTCTACATTTGTTCCTTCTAAGCGAACGACAAGTGGAATCTCAAGACCAACTTGCTTCGTAGCCTCTACAACACCTTCAGCGATAATGTCACACTTCATAATTCCACCGAAGATGTTAACGAAAATCCCTTTAACATTTTCATCTGAAAGAATAATTTTAAAAGCCTCTGTTACCTTTTCAGCAGTAGCACCGCCACCTACATCAAGGAAGTTTGCAGGATCTCCATTGTAATGTTTAATGATGTCCATCGTTGCCATTGCAAGACCTGCACCATTTACCATACATCCGATATTTCCATCTAAAGAAATATAGCTTAAGTCATATTTTGACGCTTCAATTTCTTTAACATCTTCTTCTTCAAGATCACGATACGCAAGAATCGCTTTTTGGCGATACAAAGCGTTTGAATCGAAGTTCAATTTCGCATCTAAAGCCATAACTTTCCCGTCGCCTGTTGTAACAAGTGGATTGATTTCAGCAATTGAACAATCCTTTTCAACAAATACTTTGTATAGGCCTAACATAAATTTAACTGCCTGACCAACCAATTCTTTAGGAATGTTAATGTTAAAAGCAAGACGGCGAGCTTGGAACCCTTGTAAACCGACTGCTGGGTCTATAATCTCCTTAAAAATTTTCTCAGGAGTTGCTTCAGCTACTTCTTCAATTTCCGTTCCGCCTTCTTCTGAAGCCATTAAGACAACGCTTGAAGTAGCACGATCTAATACTAAACCGATGTAATATTCCTTTTGAATATCGCAACCTTCTTCGATAAGTAAGCGCTTTACTTCTTTGCCTTCTGGACCTGTTTGATGAGTGACAAGTGTCTTACCTAAAATTTCATTTGCATATGTACGAACTTCATCTAAATCTTTCGCAACTTTTACACCGCCAGCTTTTCCACGCCCACCTGCATGGATCTGTGCTTTAACAACATTAATCTTTGAACCTAGTTCTTTCGCTGCCTCTACTGCTTCTTCAACCGTGAATGCTACCTTACCATTTGGTACAGCAACACCGTACTCACGAAGTAGCTCTTTACCTTGATACTCGTGGATATTCATTCTCTGTCCATCCTCCTATCAGTTGCATGTATTTTCATGCCATTCTATACATTCGAGGTTGAATGGCTGAATCCTTCTTTATTCTACCATTCTTTTCTTGAATTGGGGAGGGGTAATTCCTCCCTAATTCAAATTAGTAAAAAAACTTAGACTTTTTCAGCTTTTTTACTTACTTGCTTATTAGTTTAAAAGAATGAAATCCACTTTGGTTTTTACGTATCAAAATTATTTTTTTCTTCCTTTGCTTTTACTTTTTTCTCTTTTTTCTCTTCTTCTTTTTTACGATTTAAACGTTTTGCTGCCACATATTTTGCGTCCATTTCCTGTACGGAATGGTGAATGCCAAATTCGTTTCCATACTCCTCTTTCGTATTCGATCGTTGAAATTCATTCCGATTTGATTGTCGTTTTTTCTCCATTTCCGAACTCTCCTTTCTAACATAAAAAAACTGGCTATTATCAGTATGTCCACGATGGAACAAACTACTATAACCAGTTCGTATTACGTATTTTGATCAATTTTATAAATAAATGCAAAAACTTCAGCTACTACTTCATATAATTCACTCGGGATCGCTTGATTGAGCTCAAGCTGAGCTAACATTTCGACCAATGTTTCATCTTCTTGAATGGGAATATCATGCTCTTTTGCTTTTGCAATTAACTGTTCTGCAGCCATCCCTTTACCGGTACCAATAACTTTAGGCGAAACGTCGAGATCTGGCTGATACCTTAGTGCTACAGCTTTCTTTTTATTTATCCCGTTCTGAATCATATGCGAATGTCAACTCCTTTGTAGGTAGAAGAAGATTGTTGGATTGGACCACTAGTCTTTACTTGAGCATCAGATATTTTTTTCCATGATACAGTAGACAAAAGATACTGTAAGTTAGATAAATGTGTTTGTAAGGTCGGGATTAGATGCTTCAACAATGCTTCTGGCTTTTCGTTTTCATTATAAATGGAAATGGAAACAACTCGATTTTGCACTTGAACATCCACCATTGTTTCCTCGAGTTTTTCCAGGGTGAGATAGAATACTATTCGACAATGATCAGGATCTAGCTCCCCATTTTCTTCTCTTTTTCCTTCCCATTTTATAGTTGCATCTGTTTGAAATGGCCCTAGAGCTAATGGCAAATGAAGAAGAAACTGATGATATGCTCCTGTTTGCTCATGTGCTGTAAGCTGATAAGCAGTAATTCGTGAAATGACTTCTTTCGAGAGGTTTTTCATTTCCATAGAAATATCTTGTTGTTGCAGCTGTAAGAGCAATGCCTTTAATTTTGTTGAAGTGAGGTCTTCTTTCCCCATTTCACCTCGAATGAACTTTGCTACATCATGTTCATAATCATAGCCAATTAACGAAGCAATCGATTGTATAAAAGAACCGGCATTTCTCGAAACTTGACCAGCATTGAAGCCAAAATTCTCTGTTACATCCGTCTTGAGTAATTGGTTTAAAACATTGACGGCTTGATTTGCCACCTGATTATCAGCTACCCTTAGTTTAGCAACCAATTGCGAGAGGAGTTCCCCAAATGACTGCGACTGATTGCTCGAGTGAGATGCGAGGAACCATTCTTGTGTAAGAGGGATCCCTTGTTGAATCATTGTCACCATTGTTTGTATGGCATTTGGATTGGACTGGTTAAGCTGTTTTAGTATTTGTAGTCCATTCATCACTTCGTTTCGAGTAAATAGAGTTTGTTTCGCTGTTAATTGACTTAAGATCATTTCTGATTCTTTTTTTAATGGTAACCCTAAATTTTGTACAAGATTGCTATTTGAGGCGAGTTTTGTTTGATTATCTGTAAGCACCTTTAGCTTAGGAATTCCTTTCCCGTCCTTCACTTCAAACCAATAGCGTTGCCCCACTGTTAAGGCTGCTTCAAGTTTAGCTGTTAAGTGCATTCTCCCGACCTTTAACGTCGCTAACTGATTTGGAAAAAGCTTTGTAATTTCCCCTTGAAAAAGTTGCCCTTCTTTTAGGTTAACTACTTTAGATTGTTGTGCTGGCACTCCACCTGGCTGTTGAGTTTGAATAGAAGGTTGAAACATACTTACTCACTCTCTCTTATGATGATATTAATTCCCCAATCGGTTTAAACGATTTCCGGTGCTCTTTCGTAATACCCAACTTTGAAATAGCCCCAAGGTGTTCACGTGTACCGTAACCTACATGACTTTTAAAACCATAATGCGGGAACTGCCGATCTACTTCTTCCATATATCGATCACGTGTTACTTTAGCTAAAACTGAACTAGCAGCTATTGTTATGCTTTTTGATCACCTTTTATAAGAGATGTTTGCGAGATAGTTAAATCTAGTTTCATAGCATCAAGTAAAAGGTGATCTGGCATGTAGGTTAATCCCTTTACTGCATTAGACATAGCTACTTTGGTCGATTCATAAATATTTAATTCGTCAATTTCAGCTGCATGAACCATTGCCACTGAATAGCAAATGGCTTGTTCGACAATGACATCGTAAAAAGCTTCTCGTTTTTCTTTTGATAACTTTTTAGAATCCGTTAGACCTAGTAACTTGAAATCATGCGGTAAAATGACTGCCGCTGCAACGACAGGGCCTGCAAGCGGTCCACGACCAACTTCGTCAAGACCTGCTATATGTACATACCCTTCTTTGTGTAACGCTTTTTCATACTGAGACATTTCTTTGTGCATATTTTCCAATTCTATTGTTTTTTGTTTCATTGAGTCATAGCGTTTTAGTAATTTTTGAACCCCTTTACGTTCGTCTTTCCTTAGACGTTCTACCATCGTTTCATCTATTTCTTCTCTACCTAAAAGCTCTTCTTCTAGTTGTTTAATAGAAACAGTCATATCTTCACTCCTCACTATGTATATCGGCCATTCCTCTTACATTCTCAATACTTTATATGTACTAAAAAATAAAACCGATGCAAAAGCCAATTTGGCTTGCACCGGTTTTACACATTTGTAGGTGTTTCCAATGAAATTCTCCCTAGTGTTCCCGAACGCATTTCACGTAGGATTATTTCGGCAGCCTTATCATAGTCAACATATCCGCCACCTAACAAACATCCTCGTTTTTTGCCAATTTCATCGAACAATGCGAGCCCATCATCTGGTACATCTTCAAGCTTGTATCGATTTTGAACAGATGTTGGATATTCATCTTTTAAATAATTTAAAATAAATAAAGCTATATCTTGAAAATCAAGCAATTCATCTTTAATTGCTCCTGTTGCCGCTAAACGATATCCAATAATTTGATCTTCGAACTTAGGCCATAAAATACCTGGAGTATCTAGAAGTTCTAATTCTTTTCCAACTTTTATCCATTGCTGTTTTTTTGTTACCCCAGGTCGATCGCCGACTTGAGCTGTACGCTTTGATGCTAATCTGTTAATCAAAGTCGACTTTCCAACATTCGGAATTCCTAGTATCATCGCTCGAACTGCACGAGGTTTCATTCCTTTAGAAATCATCTTATCAATGATCGGCTTAGCTAATTGCTTACATGCATTTGGGATTTTTTTCTGTCCCTTTTCCGGTTTGTGCATTTACAGCAAGCACCATTGCACCTTTTTCTTCAAAGTATGTCTTCCACTTTTCCGTTACACTTGGATCCGCTAGGTCTGCCTTGTTAAGCAATATCAATCTCGGTTTATGAGAAACAATCTCATCAATCATTGGATTACGTGAAGCGAGTGGGACTCTTGCATCAAGAAGTTCAATTACAACATCGATAAACTTTAATTTTTCCGTAACTTCTCGTCTAGCCTTGGCCATATGACCAGGAAACCATTGAATCGTCACATCTTTCACCTTCCTATCTTGCTACACGAATATTTGAAATGGGCCAGAATACGACATTAGCTTTCCCAATTACCTCGTCAATATGAATCGTGCCTATGTCTCGACTATCCTTGCTGCGCCCCCTGTTATCCCCTAAAACAAAAAGTTCATTTTCAGGAACAGTAATAGCTTGAAAATCTCTTGTTATTCTTTCGCCGCCGGACATTTGCTTTAATTCCTCAAGGTGAGGCTCGTCAATCGCTTCGCCATTCACATATAGGGTATCATCTTTAAACTCAATTACGTCTCCTGGCAATCCAATGATTCGTTTAATATAGTCTTTCCCTGCTGGAGCATGAAAAACAATAATATCGAATCGATCTGGCTTACCAAAAGAGTAGCTAATTTTGTTCACAATCATTCGATCACTATGTTCAAGAGTTGGCATCATTGATTCCCCATCAACGATAACTGGAGCAAATAAAAAATGGCGGATAACAAATGCAAGGACTAGTGCTATAACGACCGCTTTAAGCCACTCCCAAGATTCTTTCTTCTCCTTACTCATGTTAATGCCCTCCATTATGTAACGAATCATAAACATAAGTGTACCATAACTGCATGTAGATGTCGTTTGAATTATCTTATGAAAATATAGAAGGTTTTTGGTATCAATGAATTTAAAAAAGAGCTTAGTTTCCTAAGCTCTTTTCGTTGCTCTTTATCGAATTTCTTTAATACGAGCTTTTTTACCACGTAGGCTACGTAGGTAGTAAAGTTTAGCACGACGTACTTTACCGCGACGCTTCACTTCGATCTTAGCGATCTTCGGTGAATGTAATGGGAATGTACGCTCAACTCCTACACCGTACGAAATTTTACGTGCTGTGAAAGTTTCGCTAATTCCAGTACCACGACGCTTGATAACAACGCCTTCGAATAACTGGATACGTTCACGAGTACCCTCAACAACTTTAACGTGGATCACTAACGTATCACCAGGACGAAATGCCGGAAGATCAGTACGTAGTTGCTCACTTGTAATTTCACGGATAATGTTGTTCATATAATTCCACTCCTTCCATACAGATGCTCTTGATAGGTTTATGCTACAGCGGAACATCGTAATAACAGGCCTTAAGCCACAAGATCTATATTAGCACAAATAAACACCACTCACAAGTTCTATTTAATTTTTTCTAGTAAATTCGTCAATCCATTTCAGTTCTTTGTCACTAAGTGGTTTCTCTTCTAGTAAATCAGGACGTCTTTCCCAAGTTCTTCTTAATGCTTCTTTCTGTCGCCAATCCTCAATATTCTTATGATGTCCTGATAATAGAATATCCGGAACCTTCATTCCTCGAAAATCAGCAGGTCTCGTATAATGAGGATGCTCTAAAAAACCAGTCGAAAACGAATCCGTTATGGCTGACTGTTCATTACCAAGTACGCCTGGAAGAAGCCTTGTTACACTATCTGCTATCACCATCGCCCCTAACTCGCCTCCAGTTAGAACATAATCACCAATAGAAACCTCATCTGTTACAAGGTATTCTCTCACTCGTTCATCATAACCTTCATAATGTCCGCAAAGAAGAATTAGATGCTGTTCTTTACTAAATTCTTCGGCTTTCTTTTGCGTATATCTCTCCCCTTGTGGACAGAGCATAACCACTCTAGGCTTTACTTGGCCTTCTTTTACTAAATCATCGACTGCATCAAAAAAGGGTTGAGCTCTAAGTACCATCCCGGCTCCTCCACCATACGGATAATCATCTACTTTTTTATGTTTATTATCAGCGTAATCACGAAAATTCACAACTTGATAGCTAACAGCACCTGATGTTTGGGCCTGTTTTAAGATGGAAGAGCCAAAGACATTGGTAAACATTTCTGGAAAAAGAGTTAAAACATCTATTCTCATTCTAGCAAGCCTTCTAATAAATGAATTCGGATGACTTTGTTCTCTATATCTATTTCTTTGACAACATCCTCAATATATGGAAGTAAAAGATCCTTTCCTCCACCGGCCCGTTGTACCACCCACACATCATTCGCACCTGTTTCAAAAATTTCCTTTACTTTCCCCAAATTCTCTTCCGCCTCTGTTACAACCGTACAACCAATAATTTCATGATAATAAAATTCATTTTCTTCGAGTTCTTCAAGATATTCTTCAGATACGTAAAGAGTAGAACCTTTGAATGGCTCAACATCATTGATTGAATGATATCCTTCCAATTGAAGCAAATCAAAATTTTTATGTTTACGATGATGACGAACCACTACGGTCTGCTGTTTGTTGTTTTCTCCCTGAATCATCAATTTTGTGCCAACTGCATAACGATCATCTGCAAAGTCCGTTGAAGAGATCACACGAATCTCTCCTTTAACACCATGTGTATTCACAATTTTTCCTACTTTGTACCATTCACTCATCAACATTCCTACTTTCACGAATTTCTTCTATTATACCGTCTTTCACAACAATTTCAGCTGGCTGGTGCATCTCTGGCCATGGATCCCCTTTTCTTACCTCAATTATGCTAGAAACGGTTCCTTCAGACAATTCTATCCCTTCAGTTAGCGTTTCCATTTGCTTTACTTTGAATAAGATAGAAGATGCCTTTGCTTCTCGATTTTTTATATCTTTCATATATCGTGCTCGTATTTCTTGCTGATCATGCTTATTTCCGCTTTCTTTCGTTGCTTTATGTAAGTGAAATTTTAATTGCTCTATCTCACGATTAACTTGTTGTAACTTCCCTTGTAACTCCTGAATCATTTTGGCTTTTCTCTTCTTTGTTAGCACTTGCTTAATGACAACATCACGTAATAACTTCATCTAGCACCTCTTTTCATAAGAAAGTGATCATTCTAGTAAAACGAGATTGTCTAAGTAATAGAAAAAGGGAGAGGTTATCCCTCACCCTTTCCACCTGCGTTACTAATCCACGATGTCTAGCCGGACCCGTTGCGAAGGTGTTGCGGCATATACAACCGAACGGATCGCTTTTACAGTTCGACCTTGCTTCCCTATAACCTTCCCCATATCTTCAGGGTGAACAGTTAACCGTAAGTTAAGGGTTTGTCCTTCTTCAACTTCTTCAACTTGAACAAAGTCAGGCTGATCGACAATTGCTTTTACAATGTGTTCAACTAACGCTTTCATCTGATTCTCCTTTTAATCTGTCATCAAAAAAGGGAGAGGCAATGGCTCCGTATAGCAGCTTAACTGCTACTACTCGGTTACGTACATTGCTACATACAGAAAAGAAAAAGGTGAAAACATCAGCCTTTTTCTCTCTAGATATTACTTCTGGTTTTTAGCGTTGTGTAACTTTTCCATTAAACCTTCTTTAGAGAAAAGGTTACGAACTGTATCAGAAGGTTTTGCACCTTTCAACATCCAGTCAAGTGCTTTCTCTTCAGCAATATCAACCTTAGCTGGTTGAGTTAATGGGTTGTACGTTCCAATCTCTTCAATGAAACGACCATCACGCGGTGCGCGAGAATCTGCTACTACTACACGATAAAATGGGGCCTTTTTAGAACCCATACGCTTTAAACGAATTTTTACTGCCATTCGTGGGACACCTCCAAAAATATTTAACACAATTTTTTATAATATCATCAATTTTTCTAGTTATCAACTAAAAAAATGGATTTCAACGTTAAAATGGAAGTTTAAAACCTCCAAGACCTTTGCCTTTTTTCTTACCTTTGCCAGAGGTCATACCAGCCATTTGCTTCATCATTTTCTTCATATCTTCAAATTGTTTGAGAAGACGGTTAACATCTTGAATGGTTGTTCCGCTTCCTTTCGCAATTCGACGACGTCTACTTGCGTTCATAATGCTTGGGTCTTGTTTTTCTTTTTTGGTCATAGAGCGAACAATCGCTTCTACTTTCCCAATTTGCTTATCATCAACTTTTAAGTCTTTCATGCCTTTTTTATTCATACCAGGCATCATATTAAGCAATTCATCAAGCGGACCCATGCTACGAACTTGATCGAGTTGCTCAAGAAAATCGTCAAAGGTAAAATCCATTGTTCGCATTTTCTTCTCAAGCTCTCGAGCTTTTTCTTCGTCTACACTCGTTTGTGCTTTTTCAATAAGGGAAAGCACATCCCCCATTCCAAGAATTCTAGACGCCATACGGTCTGGATGGAATGGTTCGAGTTGGTCAATTTTCTCTCCCATACCCGCAAATTTAATTGGTGTGTTCGTAACAGCTTTAACAGAAATCGCAGCACCACCACGAGTATCACCATCAAGCTTTGTTAAAACAACACCCGTTACATCAAGCTGTTCATTAAAACTCTCTGCAACATTAACAGCATCTTGTCCAGTCATCGCATCGACAACAAGTAAAATCTCATCAGGTTTCGCGATCTCTTTTACTTGTTTCAACTCATCCATTAGAGTTTCATCAATATGCAAGCGACCAGCTGTATCAATTAAAACATAATCATGATGATCTTCCTTTGCCTTTTCAATTGCCTGCTTGGCAATTTCTACAGGACTGACTTGATCACCAAGTGAGAAGACAGGCATATTTAGTTGCTTCCCTAACGTCTCTAGCTGCTTAATCGCAGCAGGTCGGTATATATCAGCCGCAACAAGAAGTGGCTGTCTGTTATGCTTTTTACGCAAATGGTTAGCAAGCTTTGCTGTAGTTGTCGTTTTTCCGGCCCCTTGAAGACCAACCATCATAACAACTGTTGGCGATTTTGCTGCAACAGCAATTTTACTTTGCTCACCGCCCATTAATGCTGTTAACTCTTCATTTACAACTTTAATGACTTGTTGTCCAGGCGTTAAGCTTTTCATTACTTCTTGCCCAAGTGCTTTTTCTTTCACACTTGCAATAAACTGTTTGACAACTTTAAAGTTAACATCCGCTTCTAGTAAGGCTAAACGAACTTCACGCATCATTTCTTTAACGTCAGTCTCGCTTACCTTTCCTTTTCCACGAATTTTGGTTAACGTCCCTTGCAGTCGTTCCGCTAAACCTTCAAAAGCCATGTTGTCGCCTCCTAGTCTAATTTCTCAAGAGAATCAATCAGTAACATGATCTCTTCAGGAGTCGCATTTTCTTCAACTGCCGATTTCATTTGAGTTAACAGTTGTGTACGCTTTTCGAATTTCGAAAGAAGCATCAACTTCACTTCGTAATCTTCTAACATTGCTTCTGTGCGCTTAATGTTATCATATACGGCTTGGCGACTAACCTCAAACTCCTCAGCAATCTCACCTAACGAGAAATCGTCAAGGTAGTACAATGACATATACTTTCGTTGCTTCTGTGTTAGCAGTGACTGATAGAAGTCAAATAGATAATTCATTCTAAACGTCTTATCTAACACACAACCAACCCCTTGTTAAGTGAATTACCTTTACGAGATATCATGTTACAACATCTAG
Source organism: Halalkalibacter wakoensis JCM 9140 (assembly GCF_000513095.1). GTDB lineage: Bacteria > Bacillota > Bacilli > Bacillales > Bacillaceae_D > Halalkalibacter > Halalkalibacter wakoensis. The sequence continues at coordinate 120,268 of NZ_BAUT01000001.1, read as the reverse complement.
GTTTATGTGTCAAGTTTTTTTCTTAACATTCATTTCATTCTTCCTCTTCTACTTCAGCTTCTACTAACTCTCGAAACAATCCGTAGACAAATTGTTCTGCATCAAATACCTGAAGGTCATCCATTTGCTCACCAAGCCCAACAAACTTAACAGGAATATCAAGTTCATGGCGGATGGCAAGCACAATCCCTCCTTTGGCTGTCCCGTCTAACTTTGTTAAAACAATGCCAGATACATCCGTTGCTTTACCAAATGTCTTTGCTTGAGACATCGCATTTTGACCTGTTGTTGCATCTAAAACAAGCAGAACCTCATGGGGAGCTCCTGGAACTTCACGTTCAATAACCCGCTTTACTTTTTCAAGTTCATTCATAAGATTAACTTTGTTTTGAAGTCGTCCAGCAGTATCACATAATAAAACATCTATATTACGCGATTTTGCAGCCTGTAAGGCATCATACATAACAGCTGCTGGGTCCGATCCTTCTTGCTGCTTAATAACGTCAACTCCAACACGTTCTCCCCATACTTCTAACTGTTCAATAGCTCCTGCACGGAACGTATCTCCAGCTGCCATCATAACGGATTTGCCTTGTTGTTTTAGATGATGAGCTAACTTTCCAATTGAAGTTGTTTTTCCAACTCCATTTACACCAACAACTAAAATAACCGTCATTCCATTTTCTTGTATGTTGAGGCTTGTATCATCACCTTCTTTTTCTAAGAGCTCGGCTAGCTTTTCTGAAATAACAGGTTGTATTTCCTTCGTATCCTTTATATTACGTAAACGAACTTCATCTTTTAAGTCATCAATTAAATCCATAACAGTCGTAACACCTACATCAGAACTAATGAGAAGTTCTTCCAATTCCTCAAAAAAGTCTTCATCTACTTTTCGATACTTGTAAACCAACTCATTCATTTTCCCAACAAAGGATTCACGTGTTTTCTCTAATCCTTCTTTAAACTTATCTGTGACTTCTGTTGTTTGATTCGTTATTTTGTCTTTTAATTTCTTAAAAAAACTCATTGCGATCACCTTGCCCTTCTTAAGTAGATTTCAATATATATATAATTCGAACCTAACTAACTCTCTATTAGTTCTTTCGTTTCCTCTAATTTAACCGAAACAAGACGAGACACACCAGACTCCTGCATCGTAACCCCATACAAGACATCTGCTTCTTCCATTGTACCTTTCCGGTGAGTAATAACAATAAATTGCGTAGCTCCACTAAAGTCTTTTAAGAAATTGGCAAAACGGCTAACGTTTGCTTCATCAAGGGCTGCCTCTACCTCATCTAGTACACAAAACGGTACAGGTCGTACCTTTAAGATTGCAAACAAAAGTCCAATAGCGGTTAAGGACCTTTCCCCACCTGATAATAAGGCTAAGTTTTGCATTTTCTTCCCAGGTGGCTTTGCCAAGATCTCTACACCCGTATGAAGCAAATTATCTGGTTCCGTTAACACTAAATCAGCTTGGCCACCACCAAATAATTGCTTAAAAACAGTTTGAAAATGTGCACGTATTTGAACATAAGAGTCATGAAATCTCTTTGTCATTTCTTCATCCATTTCAGAAATAACATCGTGCAACGTTGTTTTGGCTGTAAATAGATCTTGCTGTTGTTCAGTCAAGAACTCAAATCTTTCTCTCACTCGCTCATATTCCTCAATGGCTCCAAGATTGACCGTCCCTAACTCTTCAATCGCAAGTTTAATCAGCTTTACTTTTGTCCTTGCTTCTTCAGGCGGAAGCGCCAGTTCATATTGACTTTTCGCTGCTTCAAATGACAATTCATATTCTTCGCGAAGGTGAGTAAGTCGATTATCAAGCTCTACATCCATTCGATTTACTTTCACTTCTATTTTCCGACATGTATCCGCTAAAGTAACAAGTTCTACCTGCTCACCTTTTAATTTATGTTCTAAATCTGCATAATTTGCTTCTACCTCTGCACGCTCTTCCTTCATCTTTGAAATGGCTTCTGATAATTCCACTTTTCGCTTACGCTTTTCTTCAATCGTTGAATCAAGGCTTGTCTCACCATCAGAACGATTTGTCATCTCACCAAGTAACAAGTCATAATGATCTTTCAGTTCTTTTAACTCTTCTTCTAATGCCTCTTTACTCCTACTTAACGCTTTTAACCGTTCATCTATTGAATGATAACGTTCTTTAGCCGTTGCCAAATCAATTTTTTCCTGCATTAATTCTTCTTTTAAATTTTCTTTTGTTTCCCTCTGCATTTGCTGGTCTTGTTCTAAATGCTTTACTTTTTTCTCCAACTTAGAAGCTTCGTTTGTTGCCACTTCATATGATGTTTCGAGTTCAATTATTCTATTTTTTAGACGATCAATTTCTTCTTTAAAGCCTACTTTATCTCGGTCAAAACGAGAAAATTGTTCTTGAGATCGCTCTACCTCTCGTTCTAACTCACGAACAGCTGATTTTGCATCTTGAAAATCCTGTCTTGCTACTTCCCCTTTTGTTCGAAGTTCTTCTAGTGCTTGTTCCATTTGTAATTGAGTTTGCTTCAGCCCTTTTACCTCTTGTTCTAACTTTGTTGTACCAGCTTTTAATGTAACTAGCTTACCTTGTAAATCTTCTAGTTCTCTTTTGCGTCCTAGTAACGGTGTTTGCTTCTGCTTAACAGACCCACCAGTCATCGATCCACCTGGATTCACCACATCTCCTTCGATGGTTACAATTCGAAAACGATGTCCAGATAGTTTCGCTATTTCATTTGCACCTTGTAAATCTTTTGCAATAATGACGTTTCCTAATAAATTGTAAACGATTGACTCATACATGTTTTCATATGTTAGCAATGAAGCTGCAACACCGATAAAAGATGAATGTTTATTCATTTGCGCAAGCTGAAAATCAGGAATAACTTTTGGTTTAATGACTGGGAGTGGCAAAAAAGTAGCTCGTCCAATTCGATTTTGTTTTAAAAACTGAATCGCTAACCTTGCATCTGCTTCAGATTTCATCACAATATGTTGAGACGCCCCCCCTAAAGCAACCTCAATCGCTGTTTCATATGATTTAGGAACTTGTAATAATTCAGCTACGGCACCAATAACCCCAGAAAGCTTTCCTCCTCTTGCCTTTAATACTTCTTTAACCCCATGAAAGAAGCCAGAGAAATCAGCTTGCATCTCCTCTAACACATCAGCACGCGATTGAATTTTTTGGATCATTTGATACGTTTCATACAACTGCGTTTGTTTTTTTTGATACCGCTCTTTATCTTGTTCATATTGTCGCGATACTTGTCGGTACTCTTCTCCTATTTTTTCTAACTGCCGTTCTTTTTCACTCATATTTTCTTTTTCGGCTTTTGCCTTCAACTGTATTCGTTGTCGCTCTGTAAGTAAATCCTCATTTTCAAGCAAGAGTCGCTGCTGTCTTCCTTCTTGGTTGCTAAGCTGTTCTTCTAAATAACGCTTTTCATTGCGAATACTCGCTTGTTCATTTAGCACTTCAATATAATCGGCCTTTAACTGATCAATCTCTTCTTCTATATCAACATTTGACCGTTCAACTAGCAGTTGTTTACTTTCTACAGCGTCTTTTAATGCATTTAGTTTTTGACGCGCTTCACTTGAGGCAACTTGTTCTTTTTTCCAATCATTTTTGACATTTGCTAACTGAATCGTCTTCTCTTCTATAGAGCGCTGCAGCTGCTCTTTATTTTGTGATGCGTTCTTTTTTCTTTCTTTTAGAACTTCTCGCTTCCCCTCACTTTTCTCAAGATCCTCACTCGTACGTAGAAGTTCATCTTGCAAATTTGTGAAAGCCGAAGATAATTGACTCGTCTTTTCTCTTAATTCAATCCGTAAACGTTCCATCTCATCTAATCTCTTTTGGCGCTCATCATAAGAAATAACTAAACGTTGTAGTTCGTTTTTCTTTTCGGTCCAAGTTTCATGTAATTCATCAATCTCATGAACGAGAAGAGCAATATCCACTTCCTTTAATTCAGACCGCTTATGTAAATAATCTTTAGCAATAGATGCCTGAATTTCTAATGGCTCCACTTGTCCTTCAAGTTCATGTAAAATATCTTCCACTCGATAAAGGTTTTCTTGTGTTTCTTGTAGGCGTTTTTCCGCTTTTACTTTTCTTGTTTTGTATTTTAAAACACCTGCTGCTTCTTCAAAAATAACGCGGCGATCCTCTGCTTTGTTACTTAAGATTTCTTCTACCTTGCCTTGCCCTATAATAGAATAGGCTTCTCTACCTAAACCAGAATCAAGAAATAAATCAACGATATCTTTTAATCTGCATGTTTGTTTGTTGATTAAATATTCACTTTCTCCCGTTCGGTATACTCTTCTTGTCACACTAACTTCACTATAATCTATCGAAAGATGTTGATCTTCATTATCTAAAATCAAACTAACTTCTGCGTAATTTAATGGTTTTCTACTATCGCTACCGGCAAATATAATGTCTTCCATTTTTGACCCACGTAAAGATTTAGCTGACTGTTCACCTAACACCCAGCGAATGCTATCTGAAATATTACTTTTTCCACTTCCATTCGGTCCAACTACTGCTGTTACACCTGGTACAAAATCAATATTGATTTGTTCAGCAAAAGATTTGAACCCAACGACTTCAAGTCGCTTGAGGAACATATTCCTTCCCCCTTACTTTAATTAACAACAATCTATTTTACCATAGCTATAGCCTGAATTACAGATGAATGGGACAAACTAATGGACAGTATGGTACGATACTTACATAAACCAAACAGGGGTGAATGAAGCACATGAATCTAGACGTCAATACACGTGATAACATTGAATACATGATTGAAGAGATTAAAAACAAACTACAAATTGTAAATGCTGGTGCCCTTAACTCAAAAAGCTTTGATACTGAACAATATGAAGATCTTCGTGACATTTATGAAATGATTAAAAAGAAATCTTCTTTCTCCGTAAGTGAGCTAGATGCCATCGTAACCGAACTAGGAAAACTACGCAAATAGCCAGGAAGCTTTTGAACGCAAACAAAAAGTCCTCTCGAATTGTCATTATGAGAGGACTTTTTTGTTATTTTAACTTTTCTTGCTCACTTAACTTCATTAAGGCTTGTTGCGCAGCGTGTTGCTCTGCTTCTTTCTTTGAACGCCCAGTTCCAATTCCAAGAGCTGCTTCATTCAACTGTACCTCTGAGACAAACTCTCGATTATGTGCCGGACCTCTTTCTTGTACGATAATGTATTGGATCTGTCCTAGGTTATCACGTTGAATGAACTCTTGAAGCTGACTTTTGAAATCCATCATATGAGAAAAAGCACCCTCATTAATTTTTGGATACATCGTATCATTCAAAAATTTCAGTACAGAATCTAATCCTTGATCAAGATAAAGAGCACCAATAAACGCTTCAAATACATCTGCTAATAGAGCTGGTCTTGCACGACCACCTGTCATTTCTTCTCCTTTTCCTAACAGCACAATCTCCCCAAATTTTAACTCAAGTGCAAATTGGGCAAGTGACGGCTCACAAACAATAGATGCTCGCAGTTTCGTCATATCCCCTTCACTCATCGTTTTAAATTTCTTAAATAAAAACTGTGAGACGGAAAGCTCTAGTACAGCATCTCCTAAAAACTCTAAACGTTCATTATCTTGAAAAGAATAAATTCGGTGCTCATTCACATAGGATGAATGGGTGAAAGCTTGAATTAAAAGCTTTTTGTTTTCAAAAGTCAACTCAGTTCGCTGCATTAAATCATCAAACTGTTTTTTCTGTTCTTCTGTAAGAATCATTTTACGATTTCCCCGTCTTCGATCATTTGAATAATGGGACTTCGATTTCCGATGGTATTTCGAAGATTGTGGCATAGCTACCTCCAACACTATAAATTAAACAAAGGCTTTGGAAAGTCTTTTGAAAGGAAGAGGTTGTCTCACCAAGCTTTAAACTCCCAGAAGGACGAACGTACGTTTCATCACCATAAGAAGCTTAAGACACTCTGAGACAACCTAACCACTCTTACTGACGGCTGTTTATGTAATCAACTACATCCGCTACAGTTGAGATTTTTTCAGCTTCCTCATCAGAAATTTCTAAATCAAACTCATCTTCAAGCTCCATAACAAGTTCTACAACATCCAATGAGTCAGCGCCTAGATCATCTTTGAATGAAGCTTCTGGTTTCACTTCTGCTTCTTCCACACCTAAACGATCAACAACGATTTTCGTAACACGTGATAATGTATCTGCCATGTTTCGTTCACCTCCTCTCAAAATTAACGCAAGTTGCACCACTACAGGTGAAGGCTAGGAAAAGTTTACCTATGAACACCCTCTCTGTCAACTAACTTTTCAACAATTTACAATAAAACATTCTAATCGACTGGATTCGAGTCGATGACTGTTCCATGGTCACTTCATTTCAATATGAGAAAAACCAGCCATTTTTCACGAAAAAAAGTTCACCAAAGAAAAGTCACCCTTTCTCTTTAACAGTGCGAACCTGTTGCGATGGCTTCACTCGCCGTGCGCCTTTAGGAGAAGATCACTCCTAAAGGCTTAAAACATAACGGCGGCTTCGCTCAACGCTTCGAGTTTATACCAAAAGGAAAGTCACCCTTTCTCTTTAACAGTGCGAACCTGTTGCGATGGCTTCACTCGCCGTGCGCCTTTAGGAGAAGACCACTCTTAAAGGCTTAAAACATAACGGCGGCTTCGCTCATCGCTTCGAGTTTATACCAAAAGGGAAAGTCACCCTTTTGGTATAAACTCTACATAACCATTCCTCCGTCTACGTGGAGGGTTTGGCCTGTCATGTAGTCTGCATCTGGGCTTGCTAGGAAGCGTATGACATTCGCAATGTTTTCTGGTTTTCCTAGTGTAGCGAGCGGAATTTGGGTAAGCAATTGCCCCTTAATATCCTCTCCTAGCTCATCTGTCATATCTGTTTCAATAAACCCAGGAGCTACTGCGTTTACATGAATGTTTCGATTAGCTAATTCTCTTGCCATCGACTTCGTTAATCCGATCACACCAGCTTTAGCTGCTACGTAATTGGCTTGTCCAGGATTACCAAGAACTCCTACAACTGAGGCTACATTGATAATACGACCATAACGTTGCTTCATCATTTGCCTTGTAACAGCTTTTCCACAGTTAAAAACACCCTTAAGGTTCGTGTTTATAACAGCGTCCCACTCGTCTTCTTTCATCCTCATAAGCAAATTATCTTTTGTGATCCCAGCATTGTTCACAAGAATATCTACACGGCCAAAAGCGTCAATTGTTTCTTTGACCATCGCCTGCACTTCTTCACTGTTTGCTACATTTGCTTGAATCGCTAGAGCATCTACACCAAGACCTTTGATTTCAGCCACAACTTGTTCTGCTCGTTCTTGACTGCCAGCATAATTGACCACGACATTCGCACCATTTCGAGCAAGCTCAATAGCAGTAGCTTTTCCAATTCCACGAGAAGCTCCCGTGACAATCGCTGTTTTCCCTTGTAACATCATCCTGTCACTCCTTCTAGCATTTCTTTCACTTTCAGCACACCATCTCGATCACTGACTGAAACGACGTTTGCTCTTCTTTGCACCTTACGAACAAGACCTGCTAAAACATTGCCAGACCCAACTTCTACGAATAAATCAACACCCTCATCCAATAGCGTCCGAATCGTATCCTCCCAAAGAACTGGTGAGTATACTTGTTCTATAAGGTTTTTTCTAATTTCGGAAGCGTCTTGAACTGCATTCGCTGTACTATTAGCGATGACTGGTACCGTTGCATCTGTAACGGTTAAATCCTTCAAAACACCTTCTAATTTGTCGGCTGCCGGCTTCATCAAGCTCGAATGAAACGGTCCACTCACTTGTAATGGAATCACTCTTTTTGCACCCGCTTCTTTTGCTTTTTCTCCAGCTATTTCCACCCCTTTGGCAGAGCCGGAAATCACAATTTGTCCTGGACAATTTAAGTTCGCTAATTCAGCTGATTCAGAAGTTTCCTTGCTTACGCTTTGGCATACGTCTTCTAAAACTTCTCGTTCTAACCCTAAAACCGCAGCCATTGCACCCTCTCCAAAAGGCACAGCTTCTTCCATGAATAAACCACGATTTCTAACTGCAAACACCGCATCCTCAAACGTCATTGCTCCAGCGGCAACTAATGCACTGTATTCTCCTAAACTATGTCCAGCTACAAAATCGGGCTTAATGTTCTCTTCTTTAAAAAGTTCCAACACAGCTGTGCTCATCGTTAATAGTGCAGGTTGTGTATGTTCAGTTCTTCTTAACGTTTCTTCAGGACCATTGACCATAATCTCTGTTAAAGAATAACCTAGCGTTTTGTCAGCTGCTTCAAAGATTTTTTTACTAACTTGCTCTTTATTTAATAATTCTTGCCCCATACCAACAGATTGAGACCCTTGACCTGGAAATAAAAAAGCAACTTTGGCCATATTCGTCCCCCCTTTACTCTTTTTCTTCAACTTTAGCGACTTCATTTTTGATAATCGTGACAACTTGATGATTTACCATTTCTTTTGCTTGCCTAATGGCATGAAAGAAGGCTGTCTCATCGGATGAACCGTGCGCTTTTATAACTGGTGCCTTCAAGCCATAAAGACCTGCGCCGCCATATTCTGAATAGCTTAATTGACTTTTTATATCTTTAAAGCTTGATTTCAAAACACCTGCAGCAAGTTTATTAACAAAAGAACTGGTTAATTCTCTTTTCAACAAAGAAAACAAAGTTCCTGCAGTTCCTTCTACCGACTTTAAGACAAGATTCCCCGAAAAACCATCACATACGACAATGTCGGCTACACCCGACAATAGATCTCGCGCTTCTACATTTCCAACAAAATTTAGATCACTGGATTTTAATAGAGGAAACGCTGCTTTTGTAAGTTCATTCCCTTTTCCATCTTCCGTGCCAACATTTAATAACCCAACACGAGGATTTTTCACGTTACGGACCATTTCCATATACGTTTTTCCAATAATAGCGTACTGTTGTAGATGCTCTGGCTTAGCATCCATATTCGCACCTACATCTAAAAGTAAGAAGCCTTTCCCATCTAAAGTTGGTAGCATTGGCGATAAGGCTGGACGATCAATCCCTTTAATGCGCCCAACATATAACAAACCCGCTGTCATTAAAGCACCAGTATTCCCAGCTGAAATACAAGCATCTGCTCGCCCTTCCTTTACCTCCCTAACAGCTAAAACCATCGACGACTCTTTTTTCCTGCGAACAGCTGTTGTAGGTTGATCCGTATCTTCAATTTTTTCTGTTGTATGTAAAATGGTAATACCTTTATCAATTGTTAAATACTTTTTAATCTCTTCTTCATTTCCAACAATTGTCACTTTCAGTTCTGGAAATGCTTGTATCGCCTTTTGAGCTGCTTCAACTTGAGCTTTGGGCGCATGATCTCCTCCCATAGCATCGATCGCTATATTCATTCAGTTTCTCTCCTTTTTGTTTCTCTTTCATTCGTCCGAAACATGATGAACTCTCCTGAAAACACTAATTCTTTGTCAACATAGCTTTTTACTTCTACTGTTGTTCTTTCTTTTTCTGTTCCCTTCACGCTAGCTTTTGCAATGACTCTTTCACCGGCCTGAACTTGTCTTGTAAAGCGAATAGTTGCTTTTTGTGTAAGAGCCAGTTCATCATTAATAATAGCAACAGCTAATGAATTAGCTTGGGCGAATAAATGATGTCCCCGCGCAATGCCTGTTCTAGCAAATACGTGCTCTATTCTTACATCTAAAATAGAAATAGCTCGTTCATCTAACTGAAGGTCAATGATTTCCCCAATTACTTCTTCAGGCGACAATGCCTTTACATCATCTAGCTGCTTTTTGGCAACTCCTTTTATTCTTTCACGTAATTCCGGAATGGCTAATTCTAACCGATCAAGGCGGATGGTTTGAATACTAACAGAGAATTGATCAGCTAAATCTTCATCTGTCATAAAAGGGTTCTCTTCTAACGTTTCCCTCAAAAGGTCCTGTCTTTCCTTTTTTTACGCTTCATGCATTCACCGCCTATTTTAATACAACGAATATATGACTAGGTACTAAGAGTAGTATATAATTGCTTTCCAGTGATTTCAATAGTCAATCAATTTTTTGACCATTTAATACACCTTGTTGTTCAACATACTGACGTAATCCTTCATACTTTTTCTCTTGCCAAAATTGTTTTGATTGAAACATTGTTGCCGCATCCTGTCTAGCTACTTCTAATGCTCGGTAATCATGAACAACATCCGCTACTTTAAAATCTGGTAACCCACTTTGCTTTGCTCCAAAAAAGTCTCCAGGACCTCTAAGTTCTAAATCCCTTTCTGAAAGGGTAAATCCGTCATTCGTTTCCGTCATAATCTTCATTCTTTCTTTTCCAACTTCTGATTTCGGATCAGCTAACAATACACAATAGGATTGGGCATCTCCCCGCCCAACTCTTCCTCTAAGCTGATGAAGTTGAGCCAAACCAAACCTCTCCGCATCATAGATAACCATGATCGTCGCATTAGGAACATTCACTCCTACTTCCACGACGGTGGTAGAAACGAGGATTTGTGTCTCATTTAGACTAAAAGATTCCATTACTGCATCTTTTTCAGATGCATGAAGGCGCCCATGCATCAAACCGACCTTCCATTTGTCTTTGTAATGTTGCTGCAGAATCATATGAACATCAATGGCATTTTGAACATCCAATTTTTCAGATTCCTCAATTAACGGGCAAATAACATAAGCCTGTCTTCCTTCTTTCAGTTCTTTTTCTATGAAATCTAACACTCTTTCAAGCATGTCTGGTTTAGCCCAATAAGTTTCAATTGTTTTTCTTCCTGCTGGCATTTCATCAATGATGGAGACATCCATGTCTCCGAAAACAGAGATGGCTAACGTTCTAGGAATCGGCGTAGCTGTCATAAAAAGAACATCGGGATTTTCTCCTTTGTCTCTTAATACACGCCTTTGTTCAACACCAAAACGATGTTGCTCATCTGTAATGACCAAGCCAAGACGAGAAAAATGGACATCATCTTGTATTAAAGCATGAGTCCCAACGACGACTTGAATGTCACCATTTTTTATTCTATCCAAACGTTCTCTCCGCTTTTTACCTTTAACCGATCCTGCTAGTAGCTCAACCGTAACATCAAAGGGCTCTAATAAGCTTTTCAAGGATTGGACATGCTGCTCCGCTAAAATTTCCGTCGGTACCATTAAAGCTGCTTGATAGCCTGAACAAACGATCGCATACATACAAATCGCTGCTACAACGGTTTTCCCTGAACCTACATCTCCTTGTAGCAAACGATTCATGCGGTAATCAGACTCTATATCCTTTATGATTTCATTCACAACTCGTTCTTGCGCACCTGTTAACGGGAACGGAAGCTCTGTCATAAAACGCTCAATTTCTTCTTTTGGAATAATGATGGCTTTCCCTTGAGATTTATCTCTATTTACCTTTCTGAAAACTTGCATTTTTAATTGAAATAAAAGAAATTCCTCGTAAACCATTCTTCTTCTTGCATGTTTCATTGATTCAGCATTCGGGGGACAATGCAACCTGGATAAAGCTTCTTTTTTTGTTGGTAGTTTATATTTTTGAAGCAGCTCATCAGGCAATAGATCCGTCAATTCCGAGCCGAACTGTTTCATTGCTTGATAAATATATTTTTTCAGTGCCTTAGTTGTTAGTTTACCTGCGACAGAGTAGATGGGAGAAATAGTTGTATCTCTAATAACCTGGCCTGCTTGTAGCTCATTTCCCGTTATCGTCATCCGGTGCTGATCCCATTTTCCTGTAATCGTCAATTCCGTCCCAACTGTAACTTTGCTTTTCAAAAAAGCTCTGTTAAAGAACGTAACCGTAATTAATACTTGATTCACCAAGAAGCGAAAAGTTAGTCTGTTTTTTTTCTTACCAAAATAACGAATGGACGGTTCACTTTGAACAATACCATTAACCGTCACACGTTCCTCATGCTTTACTTCATGTAAATCTTTTAATTGATAGTCCTCATACCGAAATGGGAAATGCTCAAGCAAATCACCAACCGTATAAATTCGTAATCCTTCTAATTGCTTTGCTGTTTCCTCACCAATCCCATTCACTTCAATAACTGGTCTATTCATTGCTCCACTCATTTTCGTTTCTGCGACTCACCGTAAATTTTAGCTTCTAGCTCTCGTCCAGTCTTTGTCGCCGCCAAACCTCCTTGTCCCGTTTCTCTTAACGCCTCAGGCATCGTCTGTCCAATTTTATACATGGCATCAATCACTTCATCACATGGAATCCGACTTGTAATTCCTGCTAATGCCATATCAGCAGCAACAACAGCTATCGACGCACCTATTGCATTACGTTTTACACATGGTACTTCCACCAACCCGGCTACAGGATCGCATACAAGCCCCAACATATTTTTCAACGCAATCGCCATAGCTTCAGCGGATTGTCTTGGCGTTCCGCCCGCTAGTTCCACTAAGGCAGCTGCCGCCATACCGGTTGCTGAACCAACTTCTGCTTGACAACCACCAGCCGCTCCTGAGATAGATGCATTATTTGCAACAACAAATCCAAATGCACCCGCTACGAATAAATATCGGACCATTTGCTCATCAGTCGGCTTTAATCTTTTTGTCATCCCAAATAATACACCTGGTACTACTCCCGCAGAACCAGCAGTAGGTGTTGCACAAATCATTCCCATTGCTGCATTAACCTCATTTGTTGCCACAGCTTTACTAACTGCATCTAAAACGGTCTCACTCGATAAGTAATTGCCTCGATTGATATAATCCTGGAGAAGAACAGCATCTCCACCTGTTAAACCAGAAACAGACCGCACTTTTTCTGAAATTCCTCTCTCAACGGCCGCTTTCATAACGTGTAAGTTCTTTTCCATTTGTGAAGTTATGTCTTCTCGCGTACGGCCCGTCACTTCCATCTCTTGTTCAATCATTACTTCTGAAATCTTTTTTTCATTTACTTCAGCTAAATTAATTAGCTCAGCTACATTTTTGAACATGAGGATTCCCCTCTTCTTATCATTTTTTAGTCGTGTATCTTTGTAACGTTCATAATGTTAGGCAATTTTTCTAACTCTACTAATAACGGATTTTCTACGTTTTGATCTACCTCAATGACCATTAGGGCTTCTTTTCCACGCTCTTTCCTTGATACTTCCATGTGGCCAATGTTTATTTCATATTTAGCAAGAACATGTGAAACTCCTGCAATGACCCCATAACGATCATTATGAACGACAAGTATAGCAGGATGGTTACCAGATAACTTAAGAGCAAAACCATTTAATTCAGTGATTTCTATTTTACCACCACCAATTGAAATACCTACAAGCTCCAGTTTATGATTACCTTTGGAAAGGATAATTTTAGCTGTATTCGGATGTTCAGCAATGGCTTCTTCCTCAAAAAAATTCACTTCTATATTTTGATCTTTTGCAATGGTTAATGCTTCCGTTATTCTTTCATCTGAGGTTTCGAAGTCTAATATACCTCCAACTATGGCAACATCTGTAGCATGACCTCTATACGTTTTGGCAAAAGAACCATAGAAATAAATATTTGCTTGATCTGGTTTTTCAGCAAATAACGTTCGGGCCACTTTACCAATCCTTGCTGCTCCAGCCGTATGTGAGCTAGACGGGCCAATCATAATCGGGCCAATAATATCAAAAACCGTTCGGTACTTCATGAACCAACCTCCTTAGAACTATCCTTTTAAACGAAAAAGAAGTGACCCAAGTTGAGCCTGTACGTAGCAAAAACAATTATAACAACGAAAAACAAGATGCTTTCCATTATCTATTGCACACTAGTAGCAAGACTTCTTTACATGAGTCACCCTCATATTTAATCCATTTGTTAAGCTTTCGTTATGGCTATTGAAATCGTACCCGGACCTACATGAGATCCAATAACAGCACCAATTGACGTTACAACACTGCTCTTCACATCAAATTCTTCCTGTAACCTAAGAATCATTTCCTCAGCCAGAGATTCATTCACTGCATGCGAAATCCCTATATGAACTGAATCAGATCCATACTTTTCTTTCAGTATTTCAACAATACGGTTTAATGCCTTTTTTTGTCCACGAACTTTTTTACTAAAAGGGGTAACCTCTCCTTCTTCTGTTAACGTTAAAATAGGTTTGATTTTCAATATAGAACCTAACATTGCAGAAGCTTTCCCAATTCGTCCATTCTTTTGAAGATATTCAAGTGTATCGACCATAAAAAAGACATTTGTATCGTTTAGTAATTCGTCTAACCTCAAACGACACTCTTCAAGAGAAGCGCCTTCTTTAGCTAACTTTGCAATTTCTGCAACAATAATCCCAATGGCATAAGATGCTCGCTTTGAATCAACAACGATGATTGAATCATCGTCATCCATTGATTGCTTAGCAATCGTAGCTGCCTGGTACGTCCCACTCATTTTAGAAGAGATATGAATCGAAATTATTTTCGTGTCACCTTCACTTAAAATGGAACGATAGACTTCTTCAAACTGATATGGTGTCGGTTGAGAAGTGGAAGGGATTGTATTTGACTGAGTCACTTTTTCATAAAATTCATCTGCTGTTAACGTCACACCATCTTCATATGATTCTGTTTCTGAGAAAATCACATTAAGTGGAACAATTGTAATTCCTAAATCTTCCGCCAGGCTAGCTGGAAGATCAGCCGTACTATCTGTTACAACTTTAATCTTTGGCACATCAATCGCTCCTTTGCCTTTACTCAACAGAAATAATGTATGAGTAAAGCGGTTGATTTCCTAAGTGTACATCGACTTCTACTTCAGGAAATTCTTTTTCTATAAATTGAACAAGAATATTCGTTTGTTCATCAGCCGCATCTTCGCCTTGTAACAGAGTCACAATTTCCGTTTCATCGTCTATCATTTGCGTGAAGAGTTGTTTTGTCACATCTAAAATGTCAGATCCTGAGCTGACAATTTTCTTCTCAGCAATACCCATAAAATCGTCTTTTTTAATGTCAATTCCATCAATATTTGTGTCACGTACGGCATAGGTAACTTGCCTGATTTAACTGTTGACAGAGCATCCTTCATCATTCCACCATTTACTTCTAGACCTTGAGTTGGGTTAAATGAAAGCAACGCAGCTAACCCTTGTGGCACCGTTTTCGAAGGAACAACAATCGCTTTCTCACCAACAACTTCTGCTGCTTGCTCTGCAGCCATAATAATGTTGCCGTTATTTGGTAAAATAATCACTTTTTCTGCATGAACTTCTTCAATCGCATTCACAATATCTTCCGTACTTGGGTTCATTGTTTGTCCACCTTCAATGACAACCCCAGCTCCTAACCCTTTGAAAAGATTTGCGATCCCATCTCCCATTGCGACCGTTACAATTCCAAACTCACTTTTTTCCTTTTTCTTTGATACCACATCTTGACTCGTATTCTGGCCATACGCTTCTTTCGTTTCATCAAGTAAATGAGTATGTTGTTCACGCATGTTCTCAATTTTAATATTAATCAATTCGCCATAGCGTTGAGCTTTCGTTAAAACTTCTCCTGGTTGTTCAGCATGAATATGTACTTTTATTAAATCGTCATCTGAAACAACAAGAAGGGAATCTCCAATTTGGCTCAGCTCTTCTCTAAAATCAGATTCGACATAAGGATGTTTTCTGATTTTATCATCCTCAATTCGAACCATCACTTCTGTACAGAAACCAAATTCAATATCCTCTGTAGCCATGTGACTTTGCGCATTGTGATGCTCCATTTTAACAAGGTTATCCATGGAAACCTCATCTACAGGTGAAACATCCGAAAGCTCCTCGCCCTTTAGAACAGCTAAGAAACCTTCATAAATATAAACTAAACCTTGCCCACCTGAATCGACTACACCAACTTCTTTTAAAACAGGTAATAAATCAGGTGTACGCTTTAACGACTCTTTCGCTTCTTTTAACGTTTCTTCCATGACATATATAACATCATCATGTTTTTTCGCTATTTTCATTGAATGCTTTGCTGCATCCTTCGCTACTGTTAGGATCGTCCCTTCAACTGGTTTCATGACAGCTTTATAAGCTGTCTGTACACCACTTTCAAAAGCTTGAGCTAAATCAGTAGCTGAAATTTGAGCTTTGCCTTCTACATGCTTTGAAAATCCACGAAACAGCTGGGAAAGGATGACCCCTGAATTTCCTCTTGCTCCCATTAATAACCCCTTCGCAAAAGAAGCAGCTACTTTACTGGAGTCATCTTGAATAGCAAGTTTTACTTCCTTTACTCCTGAAGTAATAGAAAGATTCATATTCGTACCAGTGTCCCCATCTGGTACAGGAAACACATTTAGTGCATCCACCACTTTAACATGCCTTGATAAATTAGCTGCTCCCTCAATAAACATGTAGGCAAGCTGTTTACCTTCAATTTGTTTTGCCACGAACTTTTTCCTCCTAACCAAGCACTTACGGGTTCGTCACGCGGACCCCTTGAACAAAGATGTTCAGGGAATCAACATCAAGCCCTAACATTTGTTCTAGTTGGTATTTTACTTTTGTTTGTACGTTGTAAGCTACTTCAGAAATTTTTGTTCCATAGCTAACGATAATGTACATATCGATATGAATTTGTTCTTCGTCTTCACGAATGACGACGCCCCGGCGAAAGTTCTCTTTTCCAAGTAAATCGGTAAGACCATCTTTCAGTTGCTTTTGAGAAGCCATTCCGACAATTCCATAACAATCTACAGCTGCTCCACCAGCAATTGTTGCAACAACATCCTTTGATACATCTACAACCCCTAGTTGAGTTTTCATTTCGATTGACATTCCCATTCCTCCCTCTCGAAGACAAACTTGATTCACTACTATCATTTTACTATACTATGCTCTAATTTAAAAGCGTACGCAAAAGTGTAAGTTTTTTCAAGTGGTAAGTGTCAAGTAAGAATACTTGATAAACTTTTCACGAACCTATTGCATTATACCAAGGGCTATGCTACTATATTCAAGTATGATTTCAAGTGTCTGTATTGGGAATAAGGAGGTGCATATCATGGCACGTAAATGTTATATTACAGGAAAACAAGCTCGCACGGGAAACAAACGTTCTCACGCACTTAATAAAACGAAGCGCCGTTGGGGTGCAAACGTTCAAAAGGTACGTATTTTAGTAGACGGTAAACCAAAACGTGTGTACGTTTCTACTCGCGCACTTAAGTCTGGTAAAGTAGAACGCGTATAAGTTGTCTTACAACGCTAACAAAAAAGCACCGAATTCGGTGCTTTTTTGTTAGCCTTTTTTTAATGAGTTCAATACTGCCTTGACAAACCCACCTAGAAATTTAGGTAGCTTGATCGTGTAGAATTTCATAGCTCCTCCTCCTCAACGTGAATAGCGACCACGGGGATAATGTTAAAGAAACTTGACTCACGACCTAGGACGAAGCGACGTGCCCCTATCCATCAAGCCATTTTACTTAGACAAGAATCAATGATAAGGATAAAAATAATTGCTCCTTATAAACTTATATCTAGATACGACAAACTATTCCTATTTTTTTATAAAGCCGTATCAACCTTCATTTTTCTCCTGAGCAAATTATCCTTGTCTCTTTATCATTATGCATATGCCCTATACCTCAATATATGTCTATGGAAAAAGAATGTTCATCTACAAACAAAATTTAATTCTTGATCCTACTTAGAGCGAGTTGAGTCTATAAACATTATGTAAAAGGCTGTAACTTTTTTGTTTATCATGTTATTTTTCCTTAACAGAGCCATACCATTGCGCTTTAGAAGGAATCCAAGTATCTAACAACAACCTTAAGAAAGCAGCCATGTAAAAATAGAGTTGTCAAAAATATAGTATAAAAAAAGAAAGGAACATAAGAATCATGCTCCTTTCTTTTCTTAAAACCACTTATTCGCCTCTTATTTCCTTTATGGCTTGAGCTCGGTCTTTGCGATTGTAGATAGCTGAACCAGCCACTAAAACATTCGCACCAGCTTCGACACATTTTTTAGCTGTTTTCTCATTAACTCCACCATCTACTTCAATTTCTACTTGTAGCCCTTTTGTTTTGACTAAATGAGCCACTCTTTCAATTTTCGGCAAAACCGATTCAATAAACGATTGGCCTCCAAAACCAGGATTTACGGTCATAAGAAGGACTAGATCAATGTCTTCAAGAACAGGTTCAATCCATTCAACAGGTGTAGCAGGATTGACAACGACTCCAGCCTTTACACCTTGTTCCTTAATTAAATGAATCGTTCTATGTAAATGCGTACATGCTTCGACATGCACGGTAATAATATCTGCTCCCGCTTGAGCAAACTGAGTAACATAACGATCTGGATTCTCAATCATTAGATGAACATCAAGCGGCAATTTCGTAATTGGTCGGATTGCTTCTACTACTAATGGACCAATTGTAATATTTGGAACAAAATGACCGTCCATCACATCAACGTGTATGTAATCAGCCCCACCATTTTCAACATCTTTAATATCATCGGCTAAGTGGGCAAAGTTTGCCGATAATATCGATGGTGCAACTTTAATCATCAATCATATCTCCTTTTCTGACTTTTAATTTCATCTAGAAATTGCAAATAATGCTTCATTCTTGTTTCACTGATTTGTCCTTGATTCAAAGCGTCCTTTACCGCACATTTTGGTTCAGATGTATGAGTACAACCTCTAAATTTACAAGCTGACGAAAGCTCAGCCATTTCCGGAAAACAATTTGATAAGTCTTCTGCTTCTAGGTCAACAAAATCAAGAGAACTAAAACCAGGGGTATCAGCTACTAAGCCTCCACCAATTGATAGCAATTCAACATGCCTCGTCGTATGTTTTCCTCTTCCTAGATGCGAGGATATTTCATTTGTCTCAATATTCAACCCTGGCTTTAAACTGTTCAATAAAGAAGACTTTCCTACCCCTGATTGTCCTGCTACAACTGTAATTTTACCGTGAAGATACGGCACAATGTCATTGATACCGTTGTTTTCTAATGTTGATGTTAAAAGTACCGTATAACCTATCTTTTCATATTGCTGTTTGTACTCTTTTATCTCATCAAGTAATTCATCCGTAAGAAGGTCAACCTTGCTAATGACGATTAATGGAGATAAATCATTTGCTTCGATATGTACGAGAAAACGATCAAGAAGTAACGGGCTAAAATCAGGCTCTAATGCTGAAAAAACTAAAAGAGCTTGATCTACATTCGCGATGGGGGGGCGTATTAACTCATTTTTTCGTTCAAAAACATCAAGAATATAGCCATCTGTTTTATTTTCAGCTTCAAACTCTACTTCATCCCCAACTAAAGGCTTAATTTGACGCTTCCTGAAGTTTCCTCTTCCACGACATTGGAACACACCGTCATCTGTTTGTACGTAGTAAAAACCACTTAAAGCTTTTACAATCATCCTGTTGCCATTAGCGACCTCCTATAATCATCTAAATAACAAGAGGCGCTACCCCCTTGTTATTGGTTAATTCTCTCGAAGTTGATAAGGACCTAATTCCTTTTCTAAATTTCCATTAATAAATATTTTGACAAAACCGCTTTGGGACCTAGTTGCTTCTATCGGGATCGTATATTGGACCGAATCGCTTATCGTTTCTTCCGTAAACACAACTTCTTGTCCACCGGTAGAGTGATCTCTTATTAAAATTCGAATATCAAAGGTTTTTCCAGCATCTCTGTCAGCCTCAGATACTTCAATCTCTTGCGTAACTTCGTATGAAGAAACTCGTTCTTCTTCAGGCTCTGGTTCTGGTTCTGCTCCTTGAGAGATTGTCACGCGAACAAGATCGCCTTTATTGAGTACAGTATTTGGTGCTGGTGATTGACGTAAAGCTCTTCCTGAATCAATTGTATTGGAATGTTCATACTGAAAATCATACCTTAACCCTATTTCATTCAAATAGCGAGTAATGTCTGCTTCTCTTTCATTCTGAAGATCACGTAATCGAATTTGTGGTTCAACACTATATGTTAAAAAGACAGTTGTTTCATCCACAATAACAAGAGTTCCTTCCGAAGGATCTTGAGAAAGGACGATTCCAGTATTTTCCTCATCCGTTTCTTCTTCTGTTGATTCCACTTCAAAACCAAGACCTCGAAGGTGTCTCTCAGCTCGATCAATGTGCATCCCAACAACATCATCAAGTTCAATCTCTTCTTTACCTATACTAACAAACAATCGAATCGTAGAACCTTCTTTCACAATAGATCCAGGAGCTTGATTCTGTCTAACGACATGATCTTTAGGAATTTCATCATTTTCACTCACATCTTCGCGCTGTACATTTAAATTTAATGCTAACAATTCCTCTTCTGCCTCATCAAACGGAAGATTTACAACGTTCGGAACTTCCACCTCACCTACTTGGAAAACACTTGGTAAAACCGCAAAAGCAGCAACGATGGCTCCAAAAATTAAAAAGGCAATCAATATTAAAATAACAAGCCACTTTTTACCTTTTTTCTTCTTTTTCTTTGCAGGTTCTGAAGTTCCTTTTTCTTTCGGTTGTACTGGTTTTTTATCAATCGTAACTGGTTTCGCTTCAACCGTTTTTTCTAATTCATCCGAATGGTCATTCGTTATAATCGGAATCGCCTTTGTTACTTCATCTTCTTCATCATTCAGCTGAAAAATTGGTTCATTTCTTCGTTCAGGTTCAAGTGCTGTAACAACATCTTCTTCCATTTCTTGCACGGTAGCATAACGATTAAGAGGATCCTTCACGGTCGCCTTGCGTATAATGTTTTCTACACTTTGTGGCAACGTTGGTACTTTGGTCTTTGCAGAAGGAACCTCGCTTTGGAGATGCTTAATAGCAATTGATACAGCTGTATCGCCTTGAAACGGTAGCTCACCTGTAAGCATCTCATAGAAAACGATACCTAACGAATAAATATCGGATTTATATGTAATATGCCCACCTCTGGCTTGTTCAGGAGATAAGTAATGAACCGAACCCATAACAGAGTTTGTATGTGTAATCGTTGCAGCAGATATCGCTCGTGCAATCCCAAAATCTGTTACTTTCACAACACCATCTTGGCTAATTAAAATATTATGTGGCTTTATATCTCGGTGAATGATGTGATTTGCATGAGAATGTTCGAGCGCTAGTAGCATTTGTACCATATAGTCAATCGCTTCTTGGACGGGAAGTGGTCCGCGGGCTTGGATTAATTCTTTTAACGTTTGCCCTTCGACATATTCCATTACGATATAATACGTATTCCCCTCTTCACCTACATCATAAATATTAACAATATTCGGGTGAGCAAGGCTTGTAGCAGACTGCGCTTCACGTCTAAACCTTTTTATAAATTGCTCATCATCTGAAAATTGTGGCTGCAACACTTTGACAGCAACATGGCGGTCAAGAATGACATCGAGCGCTTTATAAACATTTGCCATTCCCCCTCCACCAATTGTGTCTAATATTTGGTAGCGGCCACTAATACGTTGTCCAATCATTCTTTTATGCTCCGTACATTTGGCTTTTCACTGTAATGAATAAGAGCAATTGTAATGTTATCTTCTCCACCGCGCTCATTTGCTAAGTCAATTAGCTTTTCTGCTTTTGATGGCAATTCCTCCGGTTGTTCAAGATTCCTTTTTAATTCGTCATGATTCACTTTGTTTGTTAATCCATCTGAACATAATAATAAGTACTGCTCATCTTCTACTTGCAACGTTGTAACATCTAACTTAATTTCTTCTTCCGTTCCTAACGCTCGTAGTAAAACATTTCGTCTTGGGTGATGCTCAGCTTCTTCTTCTGTTAGTTGCCCTTTACGAACAAGCTCTTGAACAAGGGAATGGTCGGCTGTTTTCAATTGAAACCCAAATTCATTAAAGAGATAAGCGCGACTATCACCAATATGTGCAATCGAGACAAACTCATCGGTACAAAGGGCTGCGACTAATGTCGTCCCCATACCTTGGCACTCTGTGTGTTTTTTTGCGTGCACGTGTAATTTTAAGTTAATTTGTTCAAATTGCTCTGTGAGCCATCTTTCAGCATCGAGAACGGAAGTCATTTCTGTTACTTCGTCCCATGCCTCACGTAATAGATTTGTCGTCATCGAGCTCGCAACATCACCAGCTCGATGTCCCCCCATTCCATCAGCGACAACGGCTAAAACGCCTACCTCATTTTTAAAGACCCCGCCGCTGTCTTCATTATGCGCACGAACTTTTCCTACATCTGTTCGAAACGTAAACTCCATCTCCTATGTTCACCTCGTCTCCTCTTTTCGCTCCTTTGCCCGGAGCTGTCCACATGCCGCATCAATGTCATGACCTTGCTCTCTACGAATCGTTACATTTACGCCACGATTTTTCAACACTTTCTCAAAAGCAAAAATTTGATTTCGTGGTGTACGAACGTAATCTCGTTCTAATACATAGTTTACAGGTATTAAGTTCACATGACATTTAATGCCTTTGATTAGATCAGCTAACTGTTCTGCGTGTTCTTCTTGATCATTCACTCCACCAAACAACCCGTATTCAAACGTAACTCGTCTTCCTGTTGTTTCAATGTAATAGCGAATGGATTCCATTAATTTTTCAAGTGGCCAAGCTCGATTAACAGGCATCAACTTGCTTCGAATTTCGGTCGTTGGCGCATGTAGTGAAATCGCAAAGTTAATTTGCATTTTTTCATCAGCAAACTTGTAAATCTTTGGAACAACTCCACTAGTTGAAACTGTAATGTGTCGTGCACCAATGTTAAGTCCTTTTTCATGATTAATGGTTTTTAAGAAAGGCACTAGTTCGTCATAATTATCAAATGGTTCACCAATCCCCATAACAACAACAGAACTTACACGCTCGTCCACTTCGTCCATAGCCCTTTGAGACTCTAAAACTTGTGCAACAATTTCTCCTGCCTCTAAGTTTCGTTTTAATCCTCCGAGAGTTGATGCACAAAACGTACAGCCTAAACGACAGCCGACCTGCGTCGTCACGCAAACGCTATTCCCATACTCATGGCGCATAACAACCGTTTCAATTGAATAACCATCATGTAATTCAAACAGAAATTTCACTGTCCCGTCTGAAGAAGCTTGTCTTGTAACAATTTTCAATGTTGTAATTGAAAAGGATTTCGTCAATTTCTCACGTAAATCCTTTGAAAGATTAGACATTTGTTCGAATGATGTTACACGTTTTTGATACAACCATTCAAAAATTTGCGTAGCTCGGAACTTTGGCTCTCCTTGATCTACTAACCAATTTTGCAGGTCTTCAAATTTTAATGAATAAACAGAAGGTAGTTGTCCTGTCTCTGGAACTTCTACCGTTTTTTTAATTCTTCCATCGTCGCACACCTTTCGCCTTTTTGTTATTGTTTGACTAGACTTGCAATAAAAAATCCGTCCGTTTGAAAATCTTGTGGAAGAATTGTAATCATCCCCTCTTGATAACGGCTCAGTGCTTTTTTCGGCAGTCTATCTTTTAACGTATGATCTAGTTGAAATTCTGGATGTCGAGCTAAGAAATTCGCGACAGATTCTTCATTTTCATCTTTATCAACCGTACATGTACTATAAATCAGAGTACCACCTTGTTTGAGTAATGGAGCAACTGCATCTAGAATTTCTAGTTGAATGCTTTGGATTCCCTTTATATCATTCTCTGTTTTTGACCACTTAATATCTGGCTTTCTTCTAATAACACCAAACCCGCTACACGGAGCATCAACCAAAATACGGTCAAACGGACCTATTGCTTTTTGATGAATGTTTCTTGCATCACCAGCTTCAGCCGTAATACAAGTTAATCCTAATCTGCTCGTTTGTTGATGAATCAGCTTCACTTTGTGATCATGTAAATCAAAAGACATAAGGGTTCCTGTATCATCCATTTGTTCAGCAATATGAGTTGATTTTCCTCCTGGGGCTGCACAAGTGTCTGCTACCATCATTCCAGGTTTGGCACCAATGGCTCTTCCAACTAACATTGAGCTTTCATCTTGTACCGTAACATACCCTTGTTTATACGTATTTGTTTGAAATACATTGCCACTCTCGATGATAATCGCATCAGAAGATAAATCACCTTTTCTCACTTTCAGGCCTTCCTCACCTAATAGCGAGATCACTTCCTCAACGGTTGCTTTTATTTGATTCACTCGAACAGTTACGTTCGGAGGCTCTAAACTAGATTGACACATTTTTTTTGTTTCCTCAAAACCATATTGGTCGATCCATCGTTTTATAAGCCAGATCGGATGACTAGATTCAATCGCTAATCTTTTCGTCTCGTCGGTTATCGTATCGAAGGAAGGAACCCCTTCCCTGACAAACGAACGAAGCACACCGTTAACCATCCCGCTTATTCCTTTATGGCCTCGTTTTTTGGCAATCGTAACAGCCTCATGAACAACAGCGCGATCAGGAACTCGGTCTAAGTAAACCAATTGATATACGGAAAGTCGCAGTAACACCTTAACCCAATCTTGTAAGGAGTTTACCCCTTTTTTTACAAAAGATTGTAAAAAATAATCTAATGTATCTCTTCTTTGAATTGTACCATAGACGATTTCGGTTAATAACCCAACATCTCTTGGATCTAATTTGGACCGATTAACCGTTTGATTTAACAAAAGATTGCTATATGCCTGATTTTTTTCAATTTGAAGCAATATGTCTAAAGCTACTTCACGAACTGGTTTACTCATTAGATTCTCCTAGCTTTATTCCAATAGTTAAGTGTGACCCTGCTCCGCGAATATAGGACGTTGCATCCATTTTCTTCTTTCCTGAAGGTTGGAGCTCTTTTATTTTTATTGCCATGTCTGAGCCTGTTGCAACGACAATGCCATCTTCCTCTATTCTTTCGATTGTTCCAGCCTCATACTCTTGTGTTGATTTTGTTTTTTCTCCCCACCATACTTTTAACGGCTTGCCTTCTATTGTTGTATAGGCAACAGGCCACGGATGCAATCCTCTTATTTGATTATATAAATCTTCCCCAGATCGCTTCCAGTCAAGCCACTCCATCTCTCGTGTTATGTTTCTAGCAAACGAAACCGCTGAATCATCTTGTTTTTGAGGTGTAACTGCTCCATTGATTAAATCCGGAATTGTTTTAATTAGTAACTCAGCGCCAGCTTGGCTTAGTTTATCATGTAAAGTTCCAACATGATCAGTTTCTTCGATTGGAACACGTACTTGAGAGATCATATCGCCTGCATCTAATTTCTCAACCATATACATAATCGTGACCCCTGACTCTTTCTCCCCATCGATAATGGCTTGATGGATAGGAGCCCCCCCACGATAATTTGGCAATAGAGAAGCATGAACATTAATGCACCCATGTTTTGGATAGTCTAACAATTCCTTCGGTAAAATCTGACCAAAAGCAGCCGTCACAATAAGATCCGGCTTATAGGCAAAGACCTTCTCTAATTCTACTTTCTCTTTAATCTTTTCTGGCTGCAGTACATCAATTTGATGCTTTTCTGCTTCTACTTTTACCGGAGGAGGTGTGAGCACCCGTTTTCTACCAACAGGTCGGTCTGGCTGAGTAACAACCGCAACAATATCATATCCTTCTGTTCGTAAACTTTGTAAAACTGGAACAGAAAAATCAGGTGTCCCCATAAAAACAATTTTCACGTTCATTCCGCCTTTCTTTCAATTGTTCAAACATCAATATTTAAGGTTACCTATATGTAAAAGACTTTTTTATCATTAGCTTTATTCAGTTCAAGAGTTTAAAGAAAAAGGTAAAGATCGACCTTTTTCTCCCTACTTGTGCGTCAACTGTTGCGATGGCTCCTCTCGCCGTGCGCCATGCAGGAGAAACCCACTCCTACATGGCTTAAAAGATAACGGCGGCTCCGCTCAACGCACCGAGTTTAAAGAAAAAGGTAAAGATCGACCTTTTTCTTTAAACTCTATGTAAATAAATATGGGTGTAGGTCGATGGATACTTGGAGTTGTCCTTGGTTGATTTCTCTTGTGAAATGTTGTTGGATTTCACGTAGCGTTTCTAACAACCTCGGTTCGTTTCTGTATTTTATCATGCATTGATATCGATATCTATCTTTAATGCGCGCTAGAGGAGAAGCTACTGGTCCTAAAACAGCTGTAGTTGATGCTGTGAGCTCTCTCTTTAAAAACGAGACAATTTTCTCTGAAACAGTAATCACTTTGGTAAGTTCCGGATGAGAGATATTAATTAAAACCATAAACACGTAAGGTGGATATAACGCCGTTTTACGTTGCATCATTTCCGTTTGAAAAAATGCTTCATAGCTATGGCTTTTTACTAATTCAATACTATAATGATCTGGTGTGTACGATTGAATAATCACTTGTCCTTCCAAGTCGTGTCTTCCTGCTCGACCACTTACTTGCTCCATTAATTGAAAGGTACGTTCTGCAGACCTAAAATCGGGAATGTGAAGCATAGAATCTGCAGCTAGGACTCCAACAAGAGTAATCTTAGGAAAATCCAATCCTTTTGCGATCATTTGTGTACCAAGTAAAATGTCAGCCTCACCTCGTCCAAAGGAAGAAAGCAATTTTTCATGGGAACCTTTGCGTCTAGTTGTATCAATGTCCATCCGGATTACTCTGGCTTCTGGCAGAACTCGAGTTAATTCCTCTTCGACTTTCTGGGTTCCTGAACCGAAAAATCGTATATGTTCACTTCCACAAGAGTCGCAGGAATTTGGCATTTTCTCTTCATGTCCACAATAGTGACATTTTAATGAATGTTGTGTGCGGTGATAGGTTAACGAAATATCACAATGGTCACATGTAGCTACATATCCGCAGTCTCGACACATAACAAATGTTGAATACCCTCTTCGGTTTAAAAAAAGTACAGATTGTTCCCCTTTTTTTATTCGCTCTTTTAACGACTGTAACAGCTTTTCTGAAAACATGGATCTATTTCCACTTCTGAGCTCTTCACGCATATCCACAACTTCCACACTAGGCATTGCACGTTCGTTAACCCTTGTCGTAAGAGGTAGCAAATGATAAACCTCTTTCATCGCTCTGGCATAAGACTCAAGGGATGGTGTCGCACTGCCTAAAATAATCGGACATTGGTGATATTCCCCGCGAAAAATAGCAACATCTCTAGCATGATATTTCGGGTTTTCTTCTTGCTTATAGCTTGTTTCATGTTCTTCATCGATGATGATGATCCCAACATTTGTAAACGGAGCAAAGACAGCGGATCTTGCTCCAACAACGACTTCAACTTCTTTTCGTAAGATCTTTCTCCATTCATCATATTTTTCTCCCATAGATAAACCTGAATGAAGAACGGCAACTTTAGAACCGAATCGCCCTTTGAAACGCTGAACCATTTGCGGCGTCAAAGAAATTTCCGGTACGAGAACAATGGCTTCTTTGCCGGATTTTAGAGCCTTATCAATGGATTGTAAATAGATTTCCGTTTTCCCGCTTCCAGTAACGCCATGTAATAAAAACGTTTGATGACTTTTGTCTTCAAGTGTATGTAAAATAGGGCCAATGACTTCTTGCTGTTGACTAGTTAATTGTAAAGGGGTTGTTCGTTCATACTCTACACCTGCTAGCGGATCGCGATAAACCTCTTTCTCGAATTCCACAATTAAGCCTTTTTTTACTAAGGTCGTAATAAGTTGTCTTGTCGTCTCTAGTTCTTTTATAAGAGATTGTACATGAACCGGCTTTTTACTCTCTTTTAGATAGCTAATAATCTCTCTTTGTTTAACAGCACGAGTTGGAATTTCTTCTATCAAACCATCGCATTCACTTAATTTAATATATCGCTCTGTTTTCTTCTTACCTTTTTCCTCCACTTTATAACGAACCTCAAGCAATCCATCCTTTACAAGTTGTTGAATCAACTTCATATTGGCTTTTTCTTGAGAAATAACGTCCGACCATAATGCTTTTTTCCCTGAATGAAAAAATACTTGTAAATGTATGGGGAGTTGATTCACGTCTCCAAGCAAGATGATCTCTTTTTTCACTTTTGTACGCATCGCAGCTGGGATCATTAGTTGATACGCTGAAAGTTTAAAACTTAGCGTTTGATCTGATAACCATTCGCCTAGTGTAAGCAACTCATCTGTCAGCACCGGAGTGACATCCAATACATCTTCAATCGGTTTCACTTTATCGTGGTCCGATTCTTGCTCAATCGCAATGACAAACCCCTGAATTTTTCGTGGTCCAAACGGAACAACCACCCTCATTCCAGGTTGAATAGCGCCTGTCCAAACATCGGGGATCTCATAGTCAAATAAACGATCAGTTTGAGATGCGGGCACATCCACTATAACTTTTGCAATCATAGATGTTGCTGCCTTTCTATATACGAAATGACATCAGCAATAATACATGTAGCTGCCTCTTTTTTTGATAAAACAGGATATTCTTTTTTCATTCCATCTTTATCTAGCAGAGTAATGATATTAGTATCCCCTTTAAAACCCGCACCTTCTTGTAATATATTATTCGCAACGATTAAATCTAGATTTTTAGAATGAAGTTTTTGAAGGGCATATTGCTCAACGTTTTCAGACTCAGCTGCAAAACCAACGAGTATTTGCTGCTTTTTTGCCTCCCCCATCGTTTTTAGGATATCGGTCGTTCTTTCCATTTCAATTGCCCATGGTCCTGACTGCTTTTTCCGCTTATGGTCAAACGTTTCCTTTGGTCGATAATCTGCGACCGCTGCTGACTTAATGACAATATTAGCAGTATCAAAATGGTGCATAGTCGCATCAAACATCTCTTTTGCGGATACTACGTTAATGACGTGTACACCATGAGGGGGCTGTAGAGCCGTAGGTCCTGAAACTAAAATGACATTAGCTCCTTGAGATAATGCTGCTTCAGCGAGGGCATATCCCATTTTTCCAGAAGAATGATTCGTAAAATAACGAACAGGATCAATGCGCTCTTGTGTTGGTCCCGCTGTAATTAAAACGGTTTTTCCCTGAAGTTGACCTGTTACTTGAAAATGGTCATTTAACACTTTAAGAAGGTCTTCAGGTTCAGCCATTCTTCCTTTCCCCGTCCACCCACATGCAAGATAACCTTCATTTGCGTCAATTACATGATATCCGTCTTCTTGTAATGTTTTCACATTTCGCTTAACCGCTGCTTTTTCGTACATATTTACATTCATAGCTGGAGCAAGATAAATAGGAGCAGTTGTTGCAAGTAACGTTGTTGTTAACATATCGTCGCCAATGCCACTTGCAAGCTTCGCCATTACATTGGCAGTTGTTGGAGCAACAAGAACAACATCTGCCCAATCAGCTAGATCAATATGAGCAATTTTTGTTGGATCAGGCTCTATAAACGTATGTTCATAAACGGGCTGGCGTGAAAGTGCTTGGAAA
The DNA here is from genome assembly GCF_000513095.1 of Halalkalibacter wakoensis JCM 9140. Taxonomy (GTDB): domain Bacteria; phylum Bacillota; class Bacilli; order Bacillales; family Bacillaceae_D; genus Halalkalibacter; species Halalkalibacter wakoensis. The sequence goes on along the minus strand of NZ_BAUT01000001.1, from coordinate 90,803 downwards.
GTTAAAGGAGTAACAAATTCTTTTGCAGATTCCGTCATAATCACTTTTACATTTGCACCAGCTTGTACAAGCTTACTCGTTAAAGCTGCTGATTTATAAGCTGCAATTCCACCACAGACACCAATTAATATATTTTTTCCATTCACCTAATGCACCTACTCCCTATCTCTATTCGCTTAGCTCTTTTCACATACTTTGCTGTTTTGATCAAAACATGTTCATTCGATTGCGTTTTACTTCACAATGCGAAACCTTTCTTTTAGCAACCATCTTGAAGAAGCAGCTATCGTTTTCCAACAAAAAAAGGCTGACTCCACATCAAACCCTACTCAACATTTGTTGCTTTTAGGTTTGATGCATTTCACTTGAGTCAGCCTCCATCTTACTTATTCCTCATCGTCTAACGGGTTAATACGTTTAAAATGCAAATGATCATCAATTATTTCTTCAAGAGCAACCCCTACTGGTTTATGAGAAACGGGCCTAGTAATCATAGGTCCGCGGGAGAGGTCCTCACGAATTTCACGCGCTCTTTTAGCAGACACAGTAACGAGTGTGTACTTGGAATCTAATTTGGTTAAAAGAGAATCAATCGAAGGATATAGCATTAGTCAACCTCCACAAGTTCTTTGTATTTTTCTATTAAGCGTTCACGTTTGCAATGTTCTGCCGTCACAATTGATTTAATGCGTTCCACAGCTAACTGAACTTCGTCGTTTTCCACAACATAATCATATTTTTTCATCATTTCAATTTCTTCACGAGCCACGGTCATTCTTTTGTTAATTATATCTTCTGTTTCTGTACCACGTCCAACAATTCGGCTTCTAGCTCCGCTAGGCTTGGTGGCATTAAGAAAATGAATACACCTTCTGGAAAGCGCTCCCTTACTTTTAGCGCTCCCTGAACCTCTATTTCAAGAATAATATCTTGACCACTATCAAGCGTTTCTCTCACATATTCAATCGGTGTACCATAGTAATTTCCTACGTACTCTGCCCACTCTAAAAGCTGATCGTGCTCAATCATTTTTTCAAATTGCTCTCTTGTTTTAAAAAAATAATTGACCCCGTCCTGCTCACCTTCGCGCGGCGAACGCGTCGTAGCTGAAACGGAATATTGAATGGATGTATTTTCTTGACGCAACGCCCCGCAGACTGTGCCTTTTCCAACACCAGCAGGACCTGATAATACAAGTAATAGACCTTTCTCTTTCTTCATGGAAACCTCCTACACGCTTTCATGCAATACAATGTTTATGTATCCTAACACATTTTTAACTAGTCTTCACCTGTATCGTCTTTACTAGTCAATCTTTGAGCAACGGTTTCTGGTTGCACCGCACTTAAGATCACGTGATCACTATCTGCAATAATAACAGCTCGTGTTCTGCGCCCATAAGTTGCATCAATTAACATGTTACGATCTCTTGCATCTTGAATAATTCGTTTAATTGGTGCTGACTCTGGACTTACGATGGAAATAATTCGATTAGCTGAAACAATATTTCCAAAACCGATGTTTATTAGTTTAATGTTCATTCTTTTTACCCCCACTTTAGGAGAGCCAGATCCACTCTCAACATTGTTATCCAAACTAATCTAACTATATACGAAACTTCTTATGAATTCTAGCTCCTATTCAACATTTTGTACTTGTTCTTTTAATTTTTCAATGAACCCTTTCAATTCAACGACATGTTGTCTAATGATGGAATCCGCTGCCTTCGACCCAATCGTATTCAATTCTCGATTCATTTCTTGCAGTAAAAAATCAAGACGCCTTCCAATCGCTTCATCTGTTTTGTCTAAATAGTGCTTGTATTGAATCACATGTGCTTTCATTCTAACTAACTCTTCACTTATATCCATTTTTTCTGAAAAGATGGCAATCTCCGTTAACAACCTTGATTCATCAATCTCTATTTCACCATCTGTATATTGTTTGATTCTCTCTTCTATTTTTTCACGATAACGATCAATGAGCATAGGAGCTATTTCTTCAATTCGATCACAACATTCTTCTACCTCTTGTAACCATTTCAACATATCTTGTTTTAAGTAGTTACCTTCTGTTTCCCTCATGTTATTGAAAGACAAAAGTGCTTGCATAAGCCCTTCCTGAAGCAACTGCTCATGTTCCGTCCATTTGTCCTCACTCATTTCTTCAATTTGAACAACACCGTTATCTAATAACAGCGCGCTTAGATCAAGGGGAAAATCAGAACCAAGTTTTCCTTGTAATAAATCAGACGCTTGCTTAAACTGTTCGAGTAATTCCTCATCGATTGTCACCTTACGCTTCGTATTTCGGTTCTCCTCTAAATGAAAGACAACATCCAGTTTACCTCTAAATACATGACGTTTCATTTGTCTTCTAATCGATTCTTCCAAGAATTGAAAAGGATTCGGAAGTTTAACTTGCATGTCTAAAAAGCGATGATTTACAGCTTTAACTTCTATTGATACTTCCGCATGTTCAAGTGAAACAGTGGAAGAACCATATCCTGTCATACTTTTCATTTTTATCACATCCGAGTTTTATTTTACAAAAAAACAACTACTCCAACAAGTCAAACAAAAAGAGTTGCCTCTAAAAGTCTCGTTATGACTTCTTGAAGCAACCCTATCATGCATCTTTTTTATTTCCGTTTCATAAGCTGAAATCCCCCAAGTACAACAGTTGGAATCGATGCCATTCCTAGTACTAATAACCATTCATATCCTGTAAGTGCAACAGTATGAAAAACAGTCTGTAATGGTGGATAATAGATAACCGCTAGCATGAGTAACGTAGAAATAAGAACAGCACCAACTAAATATTTATTTTCAAAAGGGTTTCGGTGGTAAACAGAATATTCACTCCGACAGTCAAATACATGGATAAGTTGTGCCATAACAAGCGTAACAAAGGCAACGGTTTGAGCCCTTGTTAAATCGTTTGGATCTGCTTGCAATGTAACCCAAAAGGCAACAAGGGTCACGACCCCAATCATAAAACCACGACTAAGGATTTTCCACGTCAACCCACGAGCAAATACACCTTCATTTGGACTTCTTGGTGCGCGCTTCATGACATCGCCTTCTGCTTGGTCCATACCTAAGGCCATTGCTGGAAGACCATCTGTTACAAGATTAATCCATAAAATTTGGATTGCGACAAGCGGAAGTGGCATTCCTAACATCATGGCAAATAACATGACCAATATTTCACCGACGTTTGATGCCATCATATATCGAATAAATTTACGAATGTTTTCGTAAATGTTACGGCCTTCTTTTATGGCAGCTTTAATCGTTGCGAAGTTATCATCACTTAAAATTAATGAAGAAGCTTCTTTGGCCACGTCTGTACCTGTAATCCCCATGGCAATCCCAATATTTGCAGCTTTAATCGCGGGTGCATCATTTACTCCGTCACCAGTCATTGCGACAATGTGACCTTTCGCTTGCAATGCCTTTACAATTTTCAATTTGTGTTCTGGAGAGACGCGGGCATACACATCCACATCATCTACAATCTCTTCTAATTCGGCTACACTAAGTTGCGTTAACATTTGTCCATCTAGCACTTTTCCATGTTTAGTTAAGATCCCTAATTGACTCGCAATAGCAGAAGCAGTTACTTTATGATCGCCTGTAATCATAACCGTTTTAATACCAGCTTGACGACATTCAGCAATTGAATCTTTCACCTCTGGTCTTGGCGGGTCAATCATTCCTTGTAAACCGATGAACGTTAGACCTCTTTCCGCTTCAAACGGTTGTTTACAGACCTCTTGTGCCCCTAAAGGTCGGTAAGCAATGGCAATTGTTCGAAGAGCTCTTCCTGCGAGTTGATCAACCGCAGCTTCTACTTCTTCCTTCCGCTTTGATGTAAGTGCTTCTTCATTGCTTCCATATGCTATTTTTGTACATTGACCTAACACGACATCTGGTGCGCCTTTTGTAATAATAAATGAGCGTCCTCTAGCATCTTTTACGATAACAGACATCATTTTCCTAGCCGAATCAAAAGGAAATTCTGTTACCCTTTGAAAATGTTTCTCCAATCCCTCTTTCGTATACCCAGCTTTCATTGCCGCTACAACGAGAGCTCCCTCTGTCGGATCACCATCCATCACATACTCTGTCGTGTGCTTTCGTAACATCCCTTGCTTGACTGTCTTCTCTATTAAATTAGCATTATTACATAACCAGCCATAGCTTACTAGTTGTTGAAGTTTTCTTTCTTTATTTGGATCTATTTTCTTCCCATTTTGAGTGAATGTTCCTTCCGGTTCGTAGCCACCACCTGAAATCTCCCAAAGCTTCCCTTCACTCCAAGCATGTGTGACTGTCATTTTATTTTGGGTGAGTGTACCCGTTTTATCGGAGCAGATGACAGAAGCACATCCTAACGTTTCAACTGCAGGCAGTTTACGTACAATTGCTTTTCTTTTTATCATTCGCTGTACACCAAGAGCTAACGCTACCGTAACAATGGCCGGAAGACCTTCAGGAATTGCCGCAACAGCTAACGAAACCCCTGATAAAATCATCGTATACACATCATGGCCTTGTATGACACCAATAATGACGACTAAAGCTGTGAGAACGAGCGCCACGGCAATTAATATTTTCCCTAACTGCTCGAGGCGACGTTGAAGTGGAGTGATGAGTGTTGTCGTTGATTGCAATAAATGGGCAATCTTGCCCATTTCCGTCTTCATTCCTGTTGCAACAACCACTCCGATGCCACTACCTTGCGTCACAAGCGTTCCCATAAACGCCATGTTTGTCTGGTCGCCAAGTTCCACATCTAAGCCATTTAACGATTGATGCTGCTTCTGTACAGGAACGGATTCTCCTGTTAAAGAAGATTCCTCAATTCGTAGCCCATTCGTTTGGAGAAGACGTAGATCAGCCCCAATTCGATCCCCACTTGAAACTTTAATGATATCGCCAGGAACAACCTCGGCGGATAACACCTTTTTCCATTCACCATTTCTAAGAACTTGCATTTGGGGTGCAGACAATTCTTTTAACGCATCAAGAGACTTTTCCGCTTTTCTTTCTTGCACAAAACCTAGTATTCCATTTAAAAGAACAATGACCATAATTGTAATGGCATCAATGTATTCTCCGAGTAAACCTGAGATGAGGGTGGCCGCTAGAAGTACGAGAACCATAAAATCTTTAAATTGTCCAAGAAAGACAAATAAAGCAGATGGCCTTTTTCCTTCATCAAGCTTGTTCGCACCATATTTCTTCATTCTCTTTTCTGCTTCCTTTTCTGTTAACCCCTTCTCCATACTTGTTCCAATAGATGAAGTTACTTCTTCTTCCTCTAACTTGTACCATTTCATCTCCCACACCCCACATATATTCTCTTTTCACCATCAATGATCAAGGCTTTTCCAACTGTTTATACAAGCCATCATATTCAGTGAAAGAAGAAAACATGCTATACTCATAAGTGCATTGTAAAAAAACTGACTGCGTCTTAATGTCAGACTATATAAAGCAACATTGGGATTTAGAAAGGATGGATCAAGCCATGTCATTTGATGGATTTATGACAAGGGCGATGACACACGAGCTACAAACGTTGTTAACGTCAGGAAGAATATCGAAAATATACCAACCATACAAAACAGAGTTAATCTTTACCATTCGAGCAAACGGAAAAAATCATCAGCTATTGCTGTCTGCAAATGCGAGCTTTGCTCGAATACACCTTACAAAAGAAAAATATGATAACCCCTCTACACCACCAATGTTTTGCATGCTGCTTCGAAAGCATTTAGAAGGGAGTTTCATCGAGAAAATTGAACAACTCGATATGGAACGAATTATCGTCTTTCACGTAAAAAATAAAGATGAACTCGGAGATGAGACATTCAAACAACTTTACATAGAAATAATGGGGCGTCATAGTAACATTAGTTTAGTAGACAAACAAACCGGAACCATTTTAGATAGCATTAAACATATCGGACCTACTCAAAGTAGTTATCGTACTGTGATGCCGGGCCAGCCTTACAAGCTTCCTCCCGAACAAAACAAAGCGAACCCGTTTGAACTTGACGGAGACGAATTATTAAAACGAATTGATTTTAATGCTGGAAAAATTGATCGACAATTGGTCAATCAAATTGCTGGACTGTCACCTCAATTAGCCAACGAAATCACGTTTCAATCAGGAACTTTTGTGAACAGGAGCACACTTCCATCTGCTTTTTTACAAATTATGGGGCAATTAAAAGAGCACCGTTATGAGCCTGAAATGATTACAGTTAATGGAAAAGAGACCTTTTCGATTATCCGTCTGGAACACTTAAACGGGGAGCGTAAATCATTTTCGACCATTAGTGAATTACTTGATCGTTTTTATTATGGTAAAGCAGAACGCGATCGTGTGAAGCAACAAGCCCAAGACCTCGAGCGTTTTTTACGAAATGAATGGCAAAAAAACAAAAAGAAGATAAAAAAACTCGAACAAACGTTAGTCCAAGCCGAACGAGCGAAGGAATATCAAAAACTTGGCGAGCTGCTAACGGCTAATTTGTACCTCGTTAAACGAGGCGACAAAAAAGTCGAAGTAATCGATTATTATGATGAATCTGGCGGATCCATCGAAATCAAACTTGACCCGCAAAAGAGTCCTTCTGACAATGCCCAAGCGTATTTTAAAAAATACAATAAAGCGAAAAATTCGGTTGCTGTCGTAGAGGAGCAAATTGAAAAGTCAAAAGAAGAAGTGGCCTATTTTGATCAACTTATACAGCAAATGGAAAGTGCTGCACCTAGAGACATTGAAGAAATTCGTGAAGAATTGATGGAAGAAGGCTATATAAGAAGACGTGTCAAACAACAAAAGAAAAAGAAAGAAACAAAGCCACAACTAGAGCAATATATCTCAACAAACGGCATTGAATTTTTTGTAGGGAAAAACAACAAACAAAATGATTATGTTACAAACAAATTTGCGAGACAAGATGAAATTTGGTTGCATACAAAAGATATTCCGGGTTCACACGTTGTCATTAGAAGTACGGACCCTGATGACGAAACGTTGCTTGAGGCAGCCACCGTTGCTGCTTTTTATAGCAAGGCGAAACAGTCTAGTTCTGTTCCGGTTGATTATACGAAAATACGTCATGTAAAAAAACCAAATGGAGCCAAGCCTGGATATGTTATTTATGATAATCAAACGACCATTTTTGTTACGCCAAATGAAGATGTTGTGCGATCACTAAGAAAATAATCGTTTAAGGGGGTGTCTCAAAAGGTCTGTTTTTGACCTTTTGAGACACCCCCGAAGCAATGAGCGAAGTCGCTACATCTTTTGAAAGCCTTGAGAGGAGCGGGTTTCTCCTCTCAAGGCGCGTAGCGAACGGAGCCATTGCCACCTCTGTTCCGGACTTTTGGGACAGCCCCTTATTTTTCATAGAAAGTAATTCTTTAAATTTATTTTAATACGTTTTCTTCACTGCGGTCGTAATGGTAGCTAACCCATCCAAGACAGATGTATGGTAAATGTCGCTTGCACCTAACTCTGTTAACAAATGATCAAGTTGTTCATTTGAGTACCGATGTCTTTTGGTGGAGACATTCGACCAAGCGAGAAGGGATTCACGTTCAAATCCACTCATTCTATATATAGTTGCATAATCTGCAGCCGTATCTGGTGCCATTTTTGGTGAAGGATTGAGCATGGTGATCGTACCCGATGGTTTAACGACACGGATCATTTCCGTTAAACCTTTCAGAAGGAACATGACACAAGTCGATAAGGCGACATCAACTTGCTGATCTTTTAGTGGCAGGTTATAAGCATCTCCTATCATGATCTTACTGTTCACACCGCTTCTCTCTAATAAAAGGCGGCTTTTTTCAACCATCTCATGAGACAAGTCAATACCTATTAGTTCGTGAGCTTCTTTTAGACCTCTCTCTAACAATCGTCCTGTTCCACACCCTATATCTAATACCGTTTTCTCCTGCCAACTACCAGATTCCGTTTTTAAACGCTCATGAATAGCACCAAGCCACCTAGTTTGAGCCATTTGATCAAAAAAATCTACGAGCTCATCAAAATCGTCGCCGCTCATTTTTCTCATTTCTAGTACACCTCCTTTGTTTAAAAGAATAACACAAAAGGTGTTCCAACCAGCTTTTGACTGATGAAACACCTCTTTTTGATTAAACTTGTTCCGTCATCCACGCTTCGGAAGAAGGATCTTTACGCCATTCATTCAATCTCTCAACTTGATCAGCTGAAATCGTACCTTTTTCTTTCGCCACTTGAAGCAAGGTTGAATATGAAGTGATGACATAAGTTGGCAAGTTCGCTTCTTGAAACGCGTCATATGCTTTTTGAAACTCATATGTAAAAATCGCAACAATTGCCACAACTTCTGCACCACTTGCACGCAACGCCTCAGCCGCTTGAATAACGCTACCTCCAGTTGAAATTAAATCTTCAACTAGAACCACTTTTTGGCCTTTTTCAACTTTGCCTTCAATTTGATTTTGCTTCCCGTGACCTTTTGCGCTTCCTCTCACATAAGCCATCGGCAAATCTAAATGATCTGCAAGCAAAGCAGCATGTGGTATACCTGCTGTAGCTGTCCCGGCAATAACGTCCACTTCCATTCCTTCTAAAAGGTTAGCAAAGCCTGCAATAATGTCTTTTCGCACCTCTGGATAAGATAGTGTTAAGCGATTATCACAATAAATAGGTGATTTTATTCCAGATGTCCAGGTAAATGGATCTTGCGGGCGAAGGTGGACTGCTCCAATTTCAAGTAAATGTTTTGCAATTAGCTCCTTCATCGTGAACCCTCCCAATCTTGTTTCATTGCTTGATATACGTTAAACGGTTCTGCTGCACTCGTAATACTTCTTCCGACTACAATGCCCCAGCTCCCCAGCTCTCTCGCTTCTTGTGGTGTCACGACACGCTTTTGATCGCCTACTGCATCCTCTGCCCTACGAATACCTGGACAAACCGTGTAAAAAGACGAACCACAAGCATCGTGAATAAGAGGGACTTCTTTTGCCGAACACACGACTCCATCCACACCACTCTCTTTAGCAAAAGATGCATATGATTGCACCACTTCCGACAAAGGACGATTGATTAACAAATCACTTCTCATCGTTTCCTCGTCTGTGCTTGTTAATTGAGTGACAGCAATTAAAAAGGGGCGATCAAACCCTGCTTTTGTACCTTGTTCCAAACCTTCACGAGCAGCAGCCATCATCTTCTTTCCACCAGCAGCATGCACATTGACAATATCTATATCAAGGCTTGCTAACTCTTTCATCGTTCGTTGAACCGTGTTCGGGATATCATGCAACTTAAGATCAAGAAAGATTTGATGTCCTTTTTCTTTCAATTCTTGAATGACTTGTCTACCTTCACGGTAAAACAATTCCATCCCAACTTTGACATAAAGAGATTCTCCTTCAAATTGCTCTAAAAGAGCTCTACGTTTTGCTGCATCATCTAGATCTAGAGCAATTATGAGTGGACGTTGCATGTTTTCCAACTCCTTCCAACAAGGTCCTGAACATGATCCACTTCTAATTCATCAAGCATTGCAGGCAGTTCTTCTATAATCGTTGGACATACGTATGGGTCCGTGAAATTAGCTGTTCCAACAGCAACCGCACTGGCTCCAGCTAACATAAATTCAACAACATCTTCTGCCGTGTAAATTCCACCCATTCCAATGATTGGAATCTCAACCACTTGGCTTACTTGATGAATCATGCGGATTGCCACAGGCTTAATCGCTGGTCCCGATAATCCCCCGTAGCCATTCGCTAAAATTGGTTTTCTGCTCTTCAGATCAATACGCATCCCAAGTAGCGTATTGATCATCGACAAACCATCTGCTCCAGCCTTTTCTACTGCCTTTGCAATTTCAACAATATCAGCAACATTTGGAGAAAGTTTCACATAAACAGGTACATCTGAAACATTTTTTACTTCTCTCGTTAACTCTGCTGCTACTTCTGGGATTGTTCCGAATGCGATGCCACCTTTTTTGACATTCGGACAGGAGATATTTAATTCGATCGCATGAACATTTTTTGCTTTTGAAAGCTTAGCCGTAGTTTCCACATAATCAGCAATTTCCGTTCCAGCTACATTCGCTACAATCGGAACATCGTATTGACTAAGCCAAGGTAACTCATTAGCTAAAACCCCTTCTACACCAGGGTTTTGAAGACCAATCGCATTTAGCATTCCCGCTTGTGTTTCAGCAACTCTTGGAGTAGCATTTCCAAACCTCGGTTGATCGGTTGTAGCTTTAATCGCAATCGCACCTAGTAACTCAAGATCAAAGTAGTTTGCGTATTCTTTTCCAAATCCAAAGCAGCCTGAGGCCGGCATTATAGGATTTCTCATGTTTAATCCAGGTAATTCAATTTGTAATCGACTCACAATACAACCTCCCCAACTGGAAAGACTGGCCCATCTGTACAAACTTTCCGGTAACTCGTTCCTGTTTCGTCACCAACCACATGACAAACACATGCAAAGCACGCACCGACGCCACACCCCATCCGTTCTTCAAGAGAAATATATAATCGCCTGTCATGATAAATTTTCGATAATGCAGCTAGCATTGGCGTAGGGCCACAAGAATACATCGTATCAAAGGCAAGGTCATGCTCTTTAATCACATCGGTTACATACCCAGTTGATCCATACGTTCCATCAGCTGTCACCACATATGTATCACCTAGTTCTGCAAACTTGTCTTCATAGAACACATTCTCTTTACTTTGAAAGCCTAAAACATGAATGACGTTTACTCCGCGTTTTTTTAGCTCCTTTGATAAGTAATAAAGAGGAGGGACTCCAATGCCGCCACCAACAAGGAGAGCAGTCTCTCCTTGTTCAGTAGCATCCAATGGAAATCCATTTCCTAAAGGGCCTAGAACGTCAATACTCTCTCCTTCATGTTTGAGAGAAATCCGTTTTGTCCCTTTTCCTTCTGTACGATAGAGCATCGTCACTGTTTCATTTTCTACATCTACATCACAAATGCTAATCGGTCTTCTAAGAAGAAGATCGTGACTTTCATCAACACGCAAATGTAAAAATTGACCGGGTTCTGTCATTTGTTTCACAAGACTTCCAGAGCACGTTAACTCCATAATATTTGTTGCAATTTCTTGCTGATTTAGTATCGTTAAATGGTCTTTCTTTAACATTGGCAAAACCCCCTTACATTTGCATTTGTGGCATACTTTCAGAAGAGAATGTAATGGATTCAAGTACTCTTAAAAGAGCCTCTCCTGTATCAATAGATGTTAAGCAGACAACGCCGTTTTCGACTGCTTCACGACGAATACGGAAGCCATCACGTGCAGGCTGTTTGCCTCTTGTTAACGTATTGATGACAAACTGTGCTTGTCCTTCACGGATAACATCTAACAGATTTGGCTTTTCTTCTGCTATTTTGTTCACAACTGTAACAGGAATGTTAGCTTCCTGAATAAACTTTGCTGTACCTGCAGTTGCTAAAATGTCAAATCCGATTTGGTGGAATCGTTCAACCAGGCTTAAAGCTTCATCCTTATCTTTATCAGCCACTGTAAATAGAACTGATCCGTGTGTTGGAATGCTCATTCCTGATGCGATTAAGCCTTTAAAAAGTGCTTTTTCAAGTGTTGTGTCACGGCCCATTACTTCCCCAGTTGACTTCATTTCAGGTCCTAATGTAATGTCTACACGACGAAGTTTTGCAAACGAGAATACTGGCACCTTTACAGACACTTCTTTTGCTTCGGGTTGGTACCCTGTTTCATAGCCAAGCTCCGGCAAAGTTTGTCCTAGCATCACTTTTGTTGCAAGGTTTGCCATCGGTACACCTGTAATTTTGCTTAAGAATGGTACCGTACGACTCGAGCGAGGATTTACCTCAAGCACATATACTTCATCTTTATGCCAAACGAATTGAATGTTCAGAAGTCCAACAATATTTAATCCTCTTGCAATCGCAATTGTACGATCAATTAATTTTTGTTTTAAATCCTCAGGTACCGTTTGCGGTGGATACACAGCAATCGAGTCACCAGAGTGAACACCAGCACGTTCAATGTGCTCCATGATTCCAGGAATGAAGACATTCTCACCATCTGAAATTGCATCAACTTCCAATTCTTTTCCTGTTAAATAACGGTCAACCAGTACAGGATGCTTAGGATTAACACTTACTGCTGTTTTCATATAATTTAGAAGTTCTTCTTCTTTATAGACAATTTCCATTGCTCGTCCACCTAAAACATATGAAGGACGAACAAGTACCGGGTAACCAATTTCTTTCGCGATTTCAACCGCACCTTCAACAGATGTCGCTGTACGCCCAAGTGGTTGTGGGATATCAAGTGATAAAAGAGTTTGCTCAAATTTATCACGATCTTCAGCGCGGTCCATACTTTCTAATGATGTACCGATAATCGGAACCCCCCTAGCTTCAAGCTCTGCTGCTAGGTTAATCGCTGTTTGTCCACCGAATTGAACAATAACACCTTCTGGTTTCTCTTGTTCATACACATGCATCACATCTTCAACCGTTAATGGCTCAAAATAAAGCTTGTCAGAGGTGCTGAAATCTGTTGAAACAGTCTCTGGATTATTGTTGATAATAATGCTTCAAGGCCAGCTTCTTTAATAGCCCAAACCGTATGAACCGTTGCATAGTCAAACTCAATTCCTTGTCCAATTCGGATTGGACCTGATCCTAGTACTAAGATACTCTTTTTCTCAGTTTGAATCGCTTCATTTTCATCTTCATACGTGCCGTAGAAATATGGCGTTTCAGACTCAAATTCCGCCGCACATGTATCAACCATTTTGTAAACAGGACGAATGTTTTGTTCCATGCGAAGTGTGTAAATATCTCTTTCTTCTTTGTTCCAAAGTCTTGCAATGGCAATATCAGAAAATCCTCTTTCTTTCGCCTTTTGCAATAATGAAACATCTTCTGGTGAATCTTGAAGTTCATTCTCAAGGGCAACAATTCTAGCTAATTTTTGCATAAAGAAACGATCAATTTTCGTTAATTCACATAGTGATTGAACAGAGTGTCCTCTTCTTAGCAGTTCAGCTAAGACAAATAAACGTTCATCATCCGTCTTATCCAGTCGTTTTACTAATACTTCTGTATCCGTATTAGCAATTTTTTGATCATAAATATGGTCATAACCAGCTTCTAATGAGCGGACAGCTTTTAAAAGAGATTCTTCTAAGTTACGACCAATCGCCATAACTTCTCCAGTCGCTTTCATTTGCGTACCTAGTGTACGATTTGCCGCCTCAAATTTATCAAACGGCCAACGTGGAATTTTAGAAACGACATAATCAAGTGCAGGTTCAAAACTTGCATATGTTTTCCCTGTAATAGGGTTCATCAATTCATCAAGGCTGTAACCGACAGCAATTTTCGCTGCCATCTTGGCAATCGGATAACCTGTTGCTTTTGAAGCAAGTGCAGATGAACGGCTTACACGTGGGTTTACTTCAATAATATAATATTGATCGCTGTATGGGTCATGTGCAAACTGAACGTTACATCCGCCTTCAATTCCTAAAGCACGAATGATCTTTAATGATGAATTCCGTAAACGTTGATAGTCTCGATCACTTAACGTTTGACTTGGTGCTACAACGATGGAGTCACCCGTGTGAACACCAACGGGATCGATGTTTTCCATGTTACAAACAACAATGGCTTGGTCCTTCGCATCGCGCATCACTTCATACTCTACTTCCTTAAAACCTGCAATGCTTTTTTCAATTAAACACTGAGTAACAGGGCTATATTTCAATCCACTTGTTACGATTTCACGCAGTTCTTCTTCGTTATGAACAATCCCGCCTCCTGTTCCTCCAAGAGTATAAGCAGGACGTACGATGATCGGATATCCGACTTCTTCTACGAATTTATATGCTTCTTCAAGCGTGTGAACGATATCGCTTTCTGGTACCGGTTCATTTAACTCATTCATTAATGTACGGAACAAATCGCGGTCTTCTGCACGTTTGATGGCGTCAAGGTCTGTCCCTAATAGTTCAATGTTATATTGTTTTAAGATTCCTGATTCGTCTAACTCCATAGCCATATTAAGACCTGTTTGTCCACCAAGAGTGGCCACAATTCCATCTGGACGTTCTTTTCGAATGATTCTCGATACGAAGTCTAATGTAATTGGTTCTATATATACGCGATCAGCCATCGTTGTATCAGTCATAATCGTTGCAGGGTTTGAGTTAATTAAAATCACTTCGTACCCTTCTTCTTTAAGCGCCTGACATGCTTGTGTTCCTGCATAATCAAATTCTGCAGCTTGTCCAATTACGATAGGACCTGATCCAATTACTAAAATTTTGTTTACATCATTACGTTTGCCCATTTTTTACTCTCCCCTCAACCTATGCAAGTACAGTTGTTTTCTTTTTAGTTTCCATCAATGTTACGAATTGATTAAACAAATGATTCGCATCATGTGGACCTGGTGATGCTTCTGGGTGATACTGTACACTAAATGCTGCGTGCTCTAGATGTCTTACTCCTTCAACCGTTCCATCATTGACCGCAACATGAGTTAATTCTAGGTTTGTTCCTTCTAGAGATTCAAGGTCCACTGTGTAACCATGATTCTGTGCGGTAATATCAATTTTCCCTGTTGAAAGTTCACGAACAGGATGGTTTGAACCTCGGTGGCCAAAGCGTAATTTGCTTGTCGTTGCACCGCATGCTAGAGCAAGTAATTGGTGTCCTAAACAAATGCCAAAGATTGGAACTTTACCTAGGATTTCTTTAATCATGTCAATCGCACCTGGTACATCAACCGGATCTCCAGGGCCATTACTTAACATCACGCCATCTGGACGCAAACGTAAAATTTCTTCTGCACTTGTGTTATAAGGAACTACAACAACGTCACATTGTCTAGCAATTAGTTCACGTAAAATACCATGCTTCATTCCAAAATCAACAAGCACCACTTTGTTTCCTCTTCCCGGTGCATGGTAAGGTGATTTTGTCGAAACACGATGAACTTGATCTCGTACGAATGTGGTCTCCTTTAATTCATTGATCACTTCTTCTATGTTAACGTCAAGAGAACAAATGCGTCCACGAAGGGTCCCGTGCTCTCTAATTAAACGAGTTAATTTGCGTGTGTCAATACCGAATAGGCCAGGAATGTCTTTTGCTTTTAAAAGAGTATCGAGTGATTCTTCTTCACGCCAATGGCTAGGCTCGGCTTCATACTCTTTGACAATAAAGCCATTAATAGCAGGTGTAACAGATTCAAAATCATCGCGATTGATTCCATAATTTCCAATTAAAGGGTACGTCATTGTTACAATTTGTCCGCAATACGAAGGATCAGACAAAATTTCCTGATAACCCGTCATCCCCGTATTGAAAACTACTTCACCGCTCATTACTTTATCTGCTCCAAACCCTTCTCCTACAAAAATACTGCCATCTTCTAAAATTAATTGACGCTTCATGCTGTCACCATACCTTTCTCAAATACAAGCTTTCCATTCACAAATGTATATTCAGGCCACCCTGCGCAAGTCCATCCTTGGAATGGCGTATTTTTTCCTTTTGAAAGAAATGCCTCTTTATTAATTGCTCGTTCCTCTTCAAGGTCAATGACGGTTAGATCCGCAATCGCACCTTCTTTTAACGTTCCTGATTGTAAATTAAATGTAGATGCTGGTTTTATGGTTAACCAGTCAACAAGCTGCTTTAATGTTGCTTTTTCTGTTTTCACTAGATGTGTATATAACAATGGAAATGCTGTTTCTAAGCCAACAATCCCAAATGGAGCTCGCTCCATGCCTTGAGCTTTTTCCTCTTCTGTATGTGGAGCATGATCTGTTGCAATAAAATCAAGAGTTCCATCTAATAAGCCTTCCCAAAGTGCCTCTTGATCTTCTTTCGCACGAAGTGGTGGGTTCATTTTATAGTTTGTATCTAATCCAGGAATATCATCTTCACAAAGCAATAAATGATGAGGTGATACTTCAGCTGTTACATGAATCCCTGCTTTTTTTGCGTCACGAATAACGCGAACAGATTCTTTCGTGCTAACATGGCAAACATGATAATGACAGCCAGTAGCTTCAGCTAACAGTACATCTCGTGCAATGTGAACAGATTCGCACACAGACGGAATTCCAGGAATATTATGAGCGGAAGAGAATTTCCCTTCATGTACAGCTCCACCATGAATTAACGTATTTTCTTCACAATGTGCCACAATGGCCATATTTACTTCTTTCGCCTTCTTCATTGCTTGTAGCATCATGTCAGCAGACTGAATTCCGACTCCATCATCTGTAAAAGCAAACGCCCCCGCTGCCTTTAATGCTTCAAAATCGGTTAATTCTTTTCCAAGTTGCCTTGTTGTAATGGATGCATATGGTAAGACACGGACATGCCCAGTTGATTCAATTCTTTCTTGTAACCAATTCATTTGTTCTTTTGTATCAGGAACAGGTCTAGTGTTTGGCATAGCCGCAATCGTTGTAAATCCACCTGCAGCTGCTGATTGCGTACCTGTTTCAATTGTTTCTTTCTTTTCTCCACCAGGCTCACGTAAATGAACATGAACATCCACAAGACCAGGAGTAATTAACTTCCCATCAACGTTTATAACTTCCATGTTGTCCGTAGTCGGTTTTGAAAATTGAATGATCCCGTCTACCATGTATACATCCTTTGCCTCTAACGTTCCATTCTCTGCTAAAATCATGCCACCTTCAAGTTTAATTACCATATATATCTCCCCCTTAGTATTGTTCAAGTGCACGTTTCACAACCGCTTTTCTTACAGCAACCCCATTGCTCATTTGCTTAAAAATTCTTGATCGTTCACATTCAACTAACTCACTTGCTAACTCTACATCTCTGTTTACAGGTGCTGGATGTAAGATAATGGCTTTGTCTTTCATTGTCGTTTCTCTTTCCATTGTTAAACCAAACTTCTGATGATACGATTCTTTCGTAAAAGACATCTTACCATCGTGACGTTCATGCTGAATGCGTAAAAGCATCACAACATCAGCTTTGGGCAATTCGTTATCTAAATCTACATATTCGTAAGACTGTTCATAACCAGCCATCCAATCTTTCGGACCTGCAATTTTCACCTTTGCTCCTAAGCGTGTTAATACTTCAGCATTGGAACGAGCCACACGACTATGCCTTAGATCTCCTACAATAACAATGTTTAGCCCCGAAAAGGATTTGAATTCTTGCTGTATTGTTAATAAATCTAATAAAGATTGTGTCGGGTGATGACCGCTTCCGTCTCCTCCATTAATAATAGGGATTGACAATTTTTCACGAATATGGTGGTAATAATCATTTTCTGGATGTCTGATGACAAGAGCATTGGCACCTATTGCTTCGAACGTTTTTACTGTATCAAGAAGAGTTTCTCCTTTTTGAACACTTGAGCTTTCCTCTGAGAAAGAAAGAACATGAAGTCCTAAAGACTTTTCTGCTACTTCAAAACTGTAACGTGTTCTCGTGCTTGGTTCAAAAAAGAGATTGGCAATAAAAAGCTCCTTTTTCACTTTCCACTCTTTCCCATCGGCAAAACGTGCTGCTTCTTCAAGAATAGTAGCAATTTCAACTGTTGACATAGCCTCTAGTGTAAGTAATTCCCCTTTAATTGCTTTTTGTTCGGTCATTGTCACCATTCAAACCAGCCTCCTTTTGTAGTATGTAGTGTGATCTTGTCATAAAAAAATACCCTTTGAGATAGACTCAAAGGGTATAACGAGGTAGAGGAAGATGTACGTCTCCCACCGCATTACCCTTTGAAGTCTCTCTGTACTTCGTTTAAAGGGACCTATTCTTTTTACTCGCTTTCAAACATCTGCTTCTTCCCATAGCTTACTTCTTTTTCAGGTAAAACAATATGCAGAATAATTCCAATAATGGTCGCTAAAGCCATGCCTGCTATTTCAATATTGTCACGAACTTGGATAAAAGCTCCGCCAATTCCAATTACCAAAATAACTGATGAGATAATTAAGTTTCGTTTTAACCCAATGTTAATTTCATTGTCAATTAACATTCTAAGTCCTGAAGAGGCAATTACCCCAAATAATAGGATTGAAACTCCTCCCATTACTGCAGTTGGAATGGTTGATATTAGAGCGGCAAATTTTCCTACAAAGGAAAAGAGTACAGCTAACACCGCGGCTCCTGCGATAACAAAAACGCTAAACACTCGCGTAATCGCTAGAACTCCTATGTTTTCTCCATAGGTAGTGTTTGGAGGTCCTCCAACGAAAGAGGCAATCATCGTTGCTATCCCATCCCCTAAAATCGATCGATGCAAACCAGGTTTTTTCACAAAATCTTTTCCTACTACTTTGCTTAACACCATTTGGTCACCAATATGTTCCGCAATCGTTACGACCGCAACAGGTACCATAATGAAAGCTATTTCCCAAGAGAATGATGGAATATACGAAACAAATGGAACAAGTACATCCGGTGCTGCAAGCCAGTTCGCGTCACGTACAGGTTGCCAATCAACAAGCCCCAAAAATAATGCTGTAATATACCCTCCCACAATTCCGAACATAATCGGTACTAAACTAAAGAATCCTTTAAAGAACATGGATGCAACAACTGTAATTGCTAATGTAATTAAGGCAACAACAAAGTGTGTTGTTGAATATTCTCCTGATACCGGATTATTCATTGCCATATCAATCGCAACACTTGCAAGCCCTAACCCGATTACCATAATAACGGGCCCTACCACGATTGGTGGAAGAAAGCGCATAATGGACTGGACTCCGTAGGCTTTAATAATAAGAGCAATCAATCCATAAACCAAACCAGCTAGAAAACTTCCGATCATTGCGCCCTCTGGTCCATTTAAAGATGTTGCTGCAATAATGGGTGCAATGAAGGCAAAAGATGAGCCTAAGTAGGCTGGAATTTGCCCTTTTGTAACAAGTAAATAAGCTAAGGTTCCTAACCCACTTGATAGCAAGGCTACTGCCGGACTTAGTCCAACTAGGTAAGGAACAAGAATCGTTGCACCAAACATTGCAAATAAGTGTTGCAAGCTTAATACGATCCATTTGTCCAATCTTGGCATTTCTCTGATGCCGACTTCTTTTGTGTTTGATGCCATCTGATAATTCCTCCTAAATCTAAACAAAAACCTCTTTGTTCTTTAACAAAGAGGTTCAATGCTTTCTTTTCACTTAAGAAAGCTCGATCTCTTTCTAGACTCACTGGACTACGTTAAAGAGGTTTTTGTATTTGTTCAATTGTTACTTCATCAGTACGATCAACTTCACTGAAGTTCGCAACAATTTGTTCACTTTTTGACGTTGGTACATTTTTTCCAACATAATCTGGTCTAATTGGTAATTCGCGATGACCTCGATCAATTAAGACGGCCAACTGAATTTGTTCAGGACGTCCAACATCAATCAATGCGTCAAGTGCTGCTCGGACAGTTCTTCCTGTGTATAAAACATCATCCACTAAAATCACTTTACGATTGCTAACAGCCACTGGTATATCAGTGCCTTGTAAGATTGGTTCCTCAGTTGGTGTTTTCACTGTTAAGTCATCACGGTAAAGTGTAATGTCAATCTCACCAACAGGTATCTTTTGACCTTCAATTTGTTCAATTCGCTCTGCTAATCGCTTCGCAAGGTAAATACCACGAGTTTTAATTCCAACAAGTATACAGTTTTCAATACCTTTATTGTGTTCAATTATTTCATGAGCAATACGAGTTGTTGCTCGTCGAATTGCTTGTTCATCTAATATCACTCTCGACACATCTACTCACCTCCATTATTTCCCAGAAAACGAAAAACTCCCATGTCCATTTTGGGCATGAGAGGATAAAGTACGTACGTCAAGCATAAACAAATAAGTTTATGTCTCGATTACATTCCGCTTCCTTCCAAGCCTCACAGGACTAAGTTAAAGGACTATTAAATTCTTTACTTAGTATGACGTAGAAAGAACTACCTGTCAACTAAGTTTTTATACACTACGTAATTGTTGTAATAACAACTCCATATCTTCTGGCAATGATGCTTCAAACAACATGTCCTCTCCTGTTTTAGGATGAACAAATCCAAGAACTGCTGCATGTAGAGCTTGACCATTTATATCCAATGTTTTCTTTTTCGGACCATATTTCGGGTCTCCAGCTAAAGGATATCCAATGTATTTCATATGAACACGAATTTGATGAGTGCGTCCCGTCTCTAGCTCACACTGAACGTATGTGTATTTAGAAAATGTTTCCAACACTGTAAAATGAGTAACTGCATCTCTGCTATTTTCCTCTGTCACAGTCATACTTTGGCGATCCTTTTTATCACGGCCAATTGGAGCATCTATCGTCCCATGTTCATGCGGAATGATGCCATGAACAATTGCTTTATAAAGGCGTCTAGTTGTTTTTGCCTTTAGTTGATTAACTAGTGATTCGTGCGCATGATCGTTTTTAGCAACCATGATTAATCCAGAAGTGTCTTTGTCAATGCGGTGGACAATACCAGGTCTAATAACACCATTAATACCAGATAAGTCTTTGCAATGATGCATCAATGCATTTACTAACGTCCCTGAATAGTGACCTGGTGCCGGATGGACCACCATTCCTCTTGGCTTGTTGATTACAATAACATCCTCGTCTTCATACACTACATCTAAAGGAATATCTTCTGCTGTAATTTCCAATTCTTCGGCTTCAGGAATTGTAAGAGAAATTACATCTCCCTCATTTACTTTATAATTACTTTTTATCTTCACATCATTTACTTTTACATGTTCGTCTTTAATCCACAATTGCACTTGGGTCCTTGACCAACCTTCATCCATTGCAGTTAAAAATTTATCAATGCGATCAGATGCATGTTCACTCGTAACTGTCCACTCATAGTGTTCCATTTATTTAGTCTCCTTCTTCTGTCTTCGCTCATCTTGTACCATTTTAATAAATAACAGTCCTACTCCTACACAAAGAGCTGCATCAGCTACATTAAAAATAGCAAAATTATAGCCGAAAATATATGTATCAACAAAGTCAACCACTTCACCGCGGAAAATTCGATCGATAAAATTACCCACCGCTCCCCCAAGAATTAAGGCGAGGGAAACTCCAAATAACGCACTTTTCTTCGCTTCCTTTTGCATATAATACACAATTGCCACAATCACAATCACAGTCACAATATAAAAGAACCACATTTGCCCTTGTAATATTCCGAAAGCCGCTCCTTTGTTACGATGTGATGTAAAATAAAGAACCTGTTCAAGAATGGTTATTCTTTCTCCTATTGCCATTTGTGTATCCACAACCCATTTAGTGAGTTGGTCAACCAATACAACAACAATGGCTATTACATAATATTTTAAAATCATTTGTATTCCCCCATTCTACCCTCTTTCCATACGATAAGCATTATAGCACAAAAAGGAGGGGGATGACCCCCTACTTTCCGTTCAAGTATTGGTCGTAATGAACATTCCTTTGAAAAGTGACATCTTCATCGCCAGTATACCCATCAATCCCAGTTGATAGAAAGCCCTCAATCTGCTCTACATACCCTACAAGTTCACCATTTTCATCAAGAGAAGAATCCTCAAACACCATAGGCAATTCATTAAATTCAGCTACAGATTGATATGAATCCTCCGCATCAAATTGAGTCTCCGAATCATCATTGTCAAAATCGAATCGACTAAAGCCTTCTAATACATCTTCTTCAGCTGGCCTATCATCCGTTATGCGATTGTTTACAGCTTCGACTACTGTTCTTGCAGCCGGGCTTGCTTCTAGCCGTTCGTAAGGTATTTGTTTCCCTGTTACTTCACAAACACCAAACGTTCCGGTTTGAAATTTATTTAAGGCATGTTCAATTTCTTCATGCTCTCTTTCCAATTGCTCTAATAACGCAAAATCTTTTTCTCGTTCGTATAAGTCTGTTCCAGCATCAGCAGGATGATTATCATAAAGAGAAAGCTCTTGAGATAATTGAAAGGTTCTCGTTTGTTCTTCAGTAAAATGCTGTTGTATTCGCTCTTCCACTTGTTGTTTTCGGTTTAATAACTGCTCTTTTATCTTTGTATAATCAGCCATTTACATCTCCCCCATTACTATCACGTTTTGTAACGCTCAATCTTATTGTGACCAACAGATGGAGATATAGCCAACACAACTTTTGTCAAACTCGAAAAAAGGCGTGCCTTATTCAAACCTTGGCACGCCAGTACTATTCTAAATATTAATTAACGTAGTGACCTTTAACTGTATCTGCACAAGATGAACAAAGTCCTTTGTGCTCTTCATCTGCTCCTACCGTTTGTGAAACAACCCAACAACGTTCGCACGTTTCTCCATCAGCTTGTTCTACAACAATAGCCAGTTCGTCAAACGAAACCGCATCACTTGGTGCATCATTTACTTCTCCAGCGAGTGTTACACCAGATACAATAAATAATTTTTCTAGATCAGCTGTATTTTGTAAAATGTTTCTTACATCTCCACTTGAATAAAGCGTGATCGCAGCGGTTAGAGATTTCCCAATTTTTTTCTCATTTCTAGCTTGCTCAAGTGCTTTTAGAACATCGTCTCTAATGTTCATAAACTGATTCCACTTTGCTTTTAGTTCTTCAACATCGCCATATGATTTCACTGTTGGCATGTCTGTTAATTGAACACTTGCTTCCGTAACATCAGGAATATGCTCCCATACTTCATCTGCAGTATGACTAATGATTGGAGAAACAAGCTTTGTTAAACTCACTAATACTTCATACATAACTGTTTGAATCGCTCGACGTGCTGGATGATCCGCATGTTCAATATATAAAGTGTCTTTTGCTAAATCCATATAGAATGAACTTAATTCAATTGTACAGAAGTTATGAATCGTATGATAAACCGTTGAGAACTGATATTGATCATAAGCTTGTGTCACTTTTTCAATGACTTCATTCAATCGAACAAGCATAAATAAATCTACACCAGAAAGGTTATTAACATAATCTTTAGCCGGATCAAAATCGTGTAAATTTCCTAATAAGAAGCGGAATGTATTTCTAATTTTCCGGTAAGATTCTGATACTTGTTTTAATATTTTATCTGATACACGTACATCTGCTTGGTAATCAACAGAAGCTACCCACAAACGAAGAATATCTGCTCCAAGCTGCTTCATGACATCATTTGGAATAACCACATTCCCAATGGATTTACTCATTTTCCGTCCTTCCCCATCAAGGCAAATCCATGACTTAGGACACCTTTATACGGTGCTTTGCCTGTAACAGCCACACTTGTTGAAAGAGAGGAATTAAACCATCCACGGTACTGATCGGAACCTTCCAAATATAAATCCGCTGGACGTTGCAAGTCATTACGCTCTTCTAAAACAGCTTGATGGGAAGAACCCGAATCAAACCAAACGTCCATGATGTCCATTTCACGAGTGAACGTACCATTTGGACTGTGTTCAGATGTAAACCCTTCAGGTAATAACTGATTGGTTTCCCACTCAAACCAAACGTTTGAGCCATGTTCACGGAATAAGTTTGATACATGTTCAATTGTTTCATCCGTAATGATCGGCTCTCCGTCTTCACCGTAAAACACTGGAATTGGTACTCCCCATGCACGTTGACGTGAAATACACCAATCGCCACGGTCACGAACCATGTTGAATAAACGAGTTTCTCCCCATTTCGGCATCCATTCTACTTCTTCAATGGCCTTTAATAAGTCTTCTCTAAAATTGGCAATTGAGGCGAACCATTGTGCTGTCGCACGATAGATAACTGGTTTTTTCGTACGCCAGTCATGTGCATATGAATGTGTAATAAATGATAATTTAATTAAAGCACCGATCTCGTCTAGTTTTTCTGTAATAGGTTTATTTGCTGCGTCATAAAACAGCCCTTCAAATCCAGGTGCTTCCTCAGTCATATTTCCTTTATCGTCAACTGGACATAACACATCTAAACCATATTTCTGTCCAACAATAAAGTCCTCTTCCCCGTGTCCTGGAGCGGTATGTACACAGCCTGTCCCCGCATCCAATGTTACGTGCTCTCCGCACATTACTAATGAATCACGATCATAAAATGGATGCTCGGCTTTTACATATTCAAGTTCTTTCCCTTTTAAGGTCTTCACAACCTCCGCATTTTCCCATTCAAATTCTTTTTCCAACGATTCGAGAAGGCCAGCAGCAACAATATACTTTTTACCATTCACTGCTACGACATTGTAATCTAACTCTGGATGCACAGAAATACCGAGGTTTGCTGGAATTGTCCATGGTGTTGTTGTCCAAATAATCATTTGCTCATCGCCGTCTAAAACGCCATTACCATCTTTAATTTTAAATGCTACATAAATCGAAGGAGAACGCTTATCTTGGTATTCAATCTCTGCTTCTGCTAAAGCTGATTCCGATGATGGTGACCAATAAACAGGCTTCTTCCCTTTGTAAATATGACCATTTTTTGCCATTTCACCAAATACTTTAATTTGCTGAGCTTCATAGGCTTTATCTAGAGTCACATAAGGATTCCACCAATCTCCACGAACACCTAAGCGCATAAATTGTTCTCTTTGACGATCAATTTGCTTTCTTGCATATTCTTCACAAAGTTTACGGAATTCAGCTACGCTCATTGATTTACGATTGACTTTTCCACTCTTTGTCAATGCGGTTTCAATTGGCAAACCGTGCGTATCCCATCCTGGTACATATGGAGCGTGATAACCGCTCATTGATTTAAAACGAACAATAATATCTTTTAAAATCTTATTTAAAGCGTGCCCCATGTGAATATCACCATTGGCATACGGCGGTCCATCATGTAAAACAAATAACGGTCGGCCTTCTGTACGTTCTTGTACCTTTTTGTAAATGTCCATTTCATTCCATTTGTTTTGTCTTTCTGGTTCTCGATTTGGTAAATTTCCGCGCATTGGAAATTCTGTTTTCGGCATCAATAATGTGTCTTTATACTCCATTGATTCAATCCTCCTGTATCTTTTAAAAAATGTTAGACAAACACAAAAAACCTCTCATCCCAAAAGGGACGAGAAGCTAACCCGTGGTACCACCCTAATGAAAAGTTTATCACTTTCCACTTGATATTCGTAACGGGAATCACTCGTTGCATCCTACTTTTTTCATTTCAGTGCAAAACTCAAGGGTGATTTTCCAATGTGAACGTCTTCAGGCTCTCACCATCCCTGAATCGCTTCGCACGTTTACGACATTGTACTCGTCCCTTTCAACGTTTTTCAACATGTAATTAATGATTATCATTATATGCTAGCCGTATAAGAAGTGCAAGCGTATGAGTGAAAAAGATTACGAACGTTCTTCTAACACTTCTTCTTCTTCCGTTACTTCATCCCAATCATCAGATTGAAGCATTTCAAGCTGTGCTTCAATTAACATCTTAAATCTCATTTTATAGACAGATGCTTGTTTTTTTAATTCTTCCATGTCCATCATAACTTTTCTTGACTTGGAAAGTGCATCGTTAATAATACGATCCGCATTCTTTTCTGCTTCTTTCACAATAAGTTGAGCTTCTTTTTGAGCGTTTCGTCTTACTTCTTCCGCAGCTTCTTGAGCCACTAGAATGGATTTGTTTAACGTTTCTTCAATGTTTTTAAAGTGTTCGAGTTTTTCATCAAGATCTGTCACTCGATCAAACAAGTCTTTTTTTTCACGAAGAACTGCTTCATAGTCTTTTATGACTTGATCCAAGAACTCATTCACTTCATCTTCATCGTATCCGCGAAACCCTCTAGTAAATTCTTTGTTATGGATATCCAAAGGGGTTAAAGGCATGTCAGCCACCTCCATGTTGTAAAATACCTAAAATAAAAGGCTGTTTTGTTGTTTAAGTGTTTTTCTCAGTGTTCGTTCCATTGCGCCCCAGCCCCTCGCTTTCCGCGGGGAGGCGTCGAGCCTCCTCGCTACGCCTGTGGGGTCTCAAACCCTACCTCTTTTTCCCGCAGGAGTCGAGTGGCTTCTGCTCCATTTCACTAAGAGAAATAACATTTAATCAGGTAACAACCAAATAAAAAATAGCTTAGTTCATCTTATCATAGATCATTCGACACGGTTCTGAGTATTCCTGCAAAATGATGCAAAAAATTCTTTATTGTTTTCTCCCGAAGCGTAGCCGATACTTTTCTTTCTTTGTCATGCCTTCAATGGCCTGTATTCTTGCCCGTCCAAAGCCTCTTACGGATATGTAGTCACCGACTTCTAATACATAATCTGGACGATCGATTGTTTTCCAATTTACCTTTACGAGTCCCTTTTCAATGTACGGCGCTACTTTCGCTCTTGAAAGCTTGTACATTTGTGCCAAAATGGTATCTAATCGCATAGAAGAAGCTGTAGTTGTTTCTTCAGTCCAAGAATCTTTAGGTATAATGTGCTCAGATATTGGAATTCGATTCAATTTAACAGGTGCTTTGCCAACAGATTGTAGATTCATTTCTACGTAGTCTGCTATTTCTTGGTTGACAATCATTTGTGCTGTGCCATTGTCATCCAGCAAAAGATCACCAAATTTTTCTCGTTTAAGTCCCATATTCATGACGGCACCTAGAAGATCTCTATGTTGTATCGTGACAAACTTACTAGGGTATTGAATTAAAAATAGTGTTAGTTGAAAATCTTCCAGATTCGTTTCTAAATATGGAGGCGTCAAACGTAAGCGACATCTTTCTGCATAAGGAGAGCCTCCCGAATAGGAGAGGCTCACTTCATCATCATTTCCAATTATCGTACGTGCAATTTCTTGTTGTCTCGGGTCGAGAAAATCGGTCAAGCGAACGAGATGCTTAATTTTCACGTCTTCCCGCCACTGTAGCACTTGATCTACAAATGTACGCTCTTCCTCTCGAAAGTGCTGATAAATACTAATGGTCGTTCACTCCTAACTATTAAATACCAAATAGAGCACGAACACCGCCACCAGCTAAACGTAATACGATAATAGCTACAATTGGTGATATATCAATCATTCCTAGTGGTGGAATAAATTTTCTAAATGGTTCTAAATACGGTTCAACAATTCTTCCAATAAATTGTCCGATTGATGATTCTCTAGCATTCGGAAACCACGACATAAGAATATATCCAATAATAAAGAACGAATAAATATATAACACTTGATGAATCAATAAACCGATCGTTTGCAATACATTCACCACCTTTTACCTGCTTCTATTCAAAATGCTCCTGCATCATTTCAGTAATCGTACCAGATACATCAACATTATCAGGTGTACAGAAAAAGATGTTGGAACCTACTTTTTGAATGTCTCCTCCAATAGCATACACTGTTCCACTTAAAAAATCGACTATTCGCTTAGCTTGGTCATGAGAAATTCGCTGTAAATTTATAATAACTGCTTTACGGTTTTTTAAATGGTCCGCGATTTCCTGCGCCTCATCATATGTGCGGGGCTCAAGAAGAATCACCTTTGTCGATTTTTGAACACTTTGCAAACTCACAACATTTTGTGTTGTTGATTGACTTGTTGGCTGTTTATTTTGTTGGCTTCTCGTTCGACGCTTTGGTTCAGCTTCTTCATTTCCCAAACGATCCTCAACATATTCTTCTATTTCTTCATATTCATCTTCTAATTCAAAAAAACGTTTAAATTTTGCCTTCATCCCCATTATGATTCCCCTCTCTATTGATTACTCTCTGCCAACTAACGCAGAGCCAATTCGAACAAAGGTTGCTCCTTCTTCAATTGCAACCTTAAAATCATTTGACATCCCCATTGATAACTCAGTACAAGGTGCATGTTGAAGCTGTAGGGATTGAACTTTATCACGTAATACTCTTAACTGTTTGAAAACAGGTCTTGTTAACTCAGGATCTTCAACGAAAGGCGCCATTGTCATAAGACCCACCACTTCAATGCTTTTAAACTCAGCCAAGCTTTCGAGGAAAGGAACTACTTCTTCTGGGGATAGCCCTGATTTCGACTCCTCACCTGAAACATTTACTTGTACAAAACATTTCATCACGTGTCCATCATCGATTCGCTTGTCCAATTCTTGAGCAAGAGAAAGTCGATCCAGTGAATGGAGATATTTAACTTTCCCTGTAATTTGCTTTACTTTTCTTGTTTGCAGCGATCCAATAAAATGCCAAGTTCCTCGATCACCTAGCTTCTCCCACTTTTCTACTGCTCCTTCTGCTCGATTTTCTCCAATATGAACTAAACCTGCATCAAGTGCTTCTTTTGTTGTTTCCATACTAACGTATTTAGTCACCGCTACGATCTGAACCGAAGATGGATCTCTGTTGCATTCCTTACATACTTCATTAATTTGTTTTTGTAAGGAATGTAATCGTTCTTTGACACTCATTTTTTACCCATCACCATCCTGTTTTAAATCCTATAAAACTCATAAGTCTTCCTGTCTTGCCCTCCTCAGCACGATGAGAAAACATTCTCACATCATTTGCTGTACAGATTGATGAAAGAATAATTTGTTCTTCTCTTACACCAGCTTGAATGAGCAGTTGCTTATTCACTTCTCTCAAATCAAGTAGGAATTTACCATTTGGTAATGATTGATACGGTTGTGACTTTATATGTGAAGGCCATACGTTTTCCACTTCACTGACTACTTTTTGATCAACTTCATAAGCAACACTACTTATACATGGACCTATAGCAACATGTATGTGTTCAACTGGAACGTTTTCTTCTTTTGTCCATTTATTTATCATAGCTGGCCCTATATTTTGAACAGTCCCTCGCCAACCTGCGTGAGCCAAACCAACAACATGATCCTTTGGAGAAAAGAAATACAATGGAACGCAATCTGCATATAAACTCGTTAATAAAATATTTTTCTCTCTTGTATAAATCCCATCAGTACGTTTAATTGCTGTTTCAAGGCAATCACTCCCGAAGCCTCTATCTATTGTTGTAACCTTGTGAATGACCGCTTCATGAACTTGTTCTGTCCCTACCCAATTGCATAATGGAATCCCTAAATCTTCAGCCAATCGTTGGCGATTCTGTTTGACAATTTGAGGATCATCGCCGACATGAAAGCCTAAATTTAGACTTGAATAAGGAAACGTACCTTCGCCGCCGTCTCTGGTAGAGAATCCAACAATGAGGTTAGGAAAAGATTGGTGCCACTGTTCAATTTCTAAATAACGTTTATTTCTTTGAACAAACGGGTCCATTCAATCTCTCCCCTTCATTTTAATAAAAAGTACCTGTTAAAAAGGAAAAACTTCTCATATTCTATATTATCACATTCAACGTCATACAAGAAACGACTTTCTTTTCAATCATCTTTTTCTTATTGTCGAAGGCTGTTCAGCATTTTGCGGTGGTCGTCCATAATGATTGGGTACTTCTACTAAGATGACATCAGAACCGATACGGATAATGTTTTTCCATGGAATGACTACTTCCTCAGACTCTTTACCAAACAACCCCATCATTTTGCCTGAACTGTTTATAATTAAAGCTTCTATCGCACCCGTTGATAAATTAATTTCTAAATCGGTTAAATGACCTAATCGTTTTCCGTTATCCATATTTACAATATCTTTTACTTGAAGTTCTGATATTTTCATCATCGCTAGCACCTCTTTATAGTAAGATTCTTCTGTTCCTACTATATGCAAGGTTGTATAGAGATTATGAACATTACTGAAGACATACTAAAAAGGATGACTCCATTTTAATAGAGCCACCCTTTTTAGATTAAATTTGAGCGTGCTTATTCATTTGTTGAATCGCCGCTTTTTCAAGACGAGAAACTTGTGCTTGTGATATTCCGATTTCATCGGCTACTTCCATCTGCGTTTTCCCTTGGAAAAATCGCATGTTTAAAATCATCTTTTCTCGATCATTCAATCTAACCATAGCTTCTTTTAAAGCAATTTCTTCAACCCAATTGACATCTTTGTTCCGTTCGTCAGAGATTTGATCCATGACGAAAATCGGATCCCCACCATCATTATAAATTGGTTCAAAGAGCGATACTGGATCTTGAATCGCATCTAACGCAAAAACAACATCCTCTTTCGGTACGTCTAATACCTTAGCAATTTCTTGGACAGTTGGTTCTTTTTCACGTTTCTTTTCTGACATGATCTGATCACGAACCTGCAACGCTTTGTAGGCGATATCCCTTAATGAACGGGAGACACGGATCGGATTATTGTCTCGTAGGTAGCGACGAATTTCACCTATAATCATAGGAACCGCGTATGTAGAGAATTTGACGTTTTGGCTTAAATCAAAATTATCAATTGATTTCATTAAACCAATACAACCTACTTGAAAGAGGTCGTCCACATATTCTCCGCGATTGTTAAATCGTTGAATTACACTAAGCACTAGACGTAAATTTCCATTCACTAATGTTTCACGTGCACTTTCTTCACCATTTTGCAATCGCTGAAATAACTCTCGCATTTCAGTGTTCTTCAGAACAGGTAACTTCGAGGTATCTACACCGCAAATCTCAACTTTATTTCGTGTCAATTCTTTCCCTCCTATCGCGGGAGATGATGTCTATGAAAAGTATCTCCTCTGCAGGAAAAAATATGCACGAGCAATGTCGAAGGAATTTCTTTGACATCACTCGTGCTCGTCATGACAACAAAAAAGAGTCGAAAAAAATTTTTGCGGATATTTTGTTCATAAAAGTTGGAAAATTATTGCCTTTCAAGAAAAGGGGGTCTCTTTTCTTGAATTGTGAACATGCTGCGTTGGCTCCGCTCGCCGTGCGCCTTTTGAGAAACCCGCTCAAAAGGCTTAAAAGATGACGAGGATTTTCGTCACGCCCTGAGATTCGAAAAGGGGTAGGACTCTTTTTCTTTAATAGTGCGAACATGCTGCGTTGCTTCGCTCGCCGTGCGCTTTTGAGAAACCCACTCAAAAGGCTTAAAAGATAACGGCGGCTTCGCTCAACGCTTCGAGGGTAGGAAAAAAGGGAAGGGCACCCTTTTTTCCTACCCTCTTATACCATCTTATTAAATTCTTTTTGTAGTCTTTTGATGATTCGTTTTTCTAATCGGGAAATGTAGGATTGTGATATCCCTAGCATGTCTGCTACATCTTTTTGTGTTTTTTCTTCATCCCCTGCTAGTCCGAATCGGAGCTCCATTATTTGTTTTTCGCGGTCATTTAATGTGTGTAACGCTTTAACTAATAGCCTTCTATCTACTTTTTCTTCTATCCCTCTCGTTATAATGTCTTCCTCTGTCCCTAATACATCTGATAATAAAAGTTCGTTTCCATCCCAATCAATGTTTAATGGTTCGTCAAATGACACTTCAGAACGTGTTTTGTTATTGCGTCGTAAATACATAAGAATTTCATTTTCTATACATCTTGATGCATACGTCGCTAATTTAATTTTCTTTTCGGGGTTAAATGTATTTACAGCTTTAATGAGACCTATTGTCCCAATGCTGATTAAATCTTCAATGTTAATTCCGGTATTTTCAAATTTACGAGCTATATAAACAACTAATCGTAAATTTCGTTCAATTAACATCGATTTAACCGCCTTATCACCTGATGGTAGCTTTTTTAACAAGACTGCTTCTTCCTCTTTCGAAAGTGGAGGTGGTAATGCCTCACTTCCTCCTATGTAATAAATCTCATCTGCTTTCATTCCTAGCCGATACATTAATTTGTACCATAATAAGGTTAGTTTTAGCTTTAACATGTTGTGTGCCTCCTAATTACTGGATTATGCTAGCTTATCAGTGGAAACACCGAGTACTAACTTTGGATGAATGATACAAGTAAACACTCCATCTGGAGATAACTCCTTATCTTGCAAACCTAACAAAACATTCTTTGTTTCAAACTGTTCTCCTTGATGATAAATTCGTACTTTGTCCGGGCGCAGTCCAGTAATAAACGGTTGAGATTGGCCAATAACTTGATATGGGATAATACTTACTCGCTCCATTAAACTCGTTTCGACACCGTCATCATTTGCGTGCTCATGAAAATGCATAACGTGTTGAATGACTTCCTCTGAGAAATATGGATTTAGAAGTTTTGCTTCAATGATCATGACGGGCTTTTTTGTAATAGGGTCTGACAACTGATTTCCACTATCAATTAACCCTCGTGTACGGAACGTATATTGAGCAACCGTAATATCAACATCAACTATTTGATCATATTGAATTTTTTTCATTTCAATCGTATCAAATCGATGCTTTGAGAAATACCACACTAAAGGAAATCCAATTAAAACAAACACCCAACTGATCCCACTTCCGAAATATCCCGAGTTAACAAAAGCAACCCCATCAAGAAGCTGAATCTCTGATTGCCAGAAATAATGGAGGGCAAATAGACCACCCCCTGTCATAAAGGCAACAAAATAAAACATTAGCAACCCTTGTATAAAATATTTCCAACGCTTATAGCCAAAAGCAATAAGCACAATGACGGCTGAGTAAAGAAACTTTACCCAAGGTTCATTAAATAATGATGCAACTGGACTGAACATTAAAAAGACAATTAATGATGCGAACAGTGCTGCTAGGATCATGCGAATGTGATGGAAACGCCGCTTCAACACAAGAGCTGTTAAAGCAATCAGTAAATAGTCAATACCTAAATTCAGTAACCAAATCACATCAATATATAAGGTCATAATCATCCTCACATCCATTGATTTGAAACAAGTATATTACACATTCTATTAAGAAGTCTGTCGCTTCATGACAAGCAAGAGGGGGTTATTTTAGGAGATTTTTTGTAATATTGTCACCTAGAAAGCTTAGGAAATTATAAAGATAGGAATCGGGAAATTAGAATACAAAAAAAAGACTACTCACTTAGTTATAATAAGCTTGCCTAAGTAAGTAGTCTTTTACATTATCTATTTCTGTTTCTACGATTACGCAAGAAAGTTGGGATGTCTAGCGTATCGGTTGCTTCTTGAGACTGCTGCGTGGATTGAGCAAATCTTGATTCTTTTTGCTCTTCTTGTACAGGCGCTTGATTTGCTGTTGTTTTCGTCACTTTAGGTGAAATTGGTCGTGGCTGACCATTATTCTCAACATCATCAAAACCCGTCGCAATTACTGTTACAACAATCTCATCTTTTAGATTTTCATTAATAACAGATCCAAAGATCATATTTACTTCTTGATCAGAAGCAGCCGATACAATTTCTGCAGCTTCATGAACTTCATACAAAGATAAGTTTGAACCACCAGTAATATTCATAAGGACACCTTGTGCCCCATCAACCGATGTTTCAAGCAATGGACTCGAGATGGCTTTTTTCGCTGCCTCACTTGCTCTGTTTTCACCAGTGGCAATCCCAATCCCCATTAATGCCGAACCTTTTTCACTCATAATCGTTTTCACGTCTGCAAAATCTAAGTTAATCAAACCTGGTACTGCGATTAAGTCTGAGATACCTTGTACACCTTGTCTAAGTACATTATCCGCTTCTCTAAAAGCTTCAAGCATTGGTGTGTTTTTATCGACAATTTCTAATAAACGATCATTAGGAATAACAATTAATGTATCCACTTTCTCTTTTAAAGCTTGGATTCCTGCTGCAGCATGTGTGGAACGTTTACGACCTTCGAATGTAAATGGTCTTGTTACAACCCCAACTGTTAAAGCGCCTAGCTCTTTCGCCACTTCAGCAATAACTGGAGCCGCACCTGTACCTGTACCTCCACCCATTCCAGCAGTAATAAACACCATGTCCGCACCTTGCAAGACTTCTTCTAACTGCTCACGGCTTTCTTCTGCAGCTTTTTTTCCTATGTCTGGATTAGCTCCAGCTCCAAGACCACGTGTTAGCTTTCCGCCAAGCTGTAACTTTGCTTCAGCTTTTGATAAATGCAATGCTTGAGCATCTGTATTCACAGCAATAAACTCAACACCTTGCAAGCCATTTTCAATCATTCGGTTCACGGCGTTGCTACCACCGCCACCGACTCCTATAACTTTAATTTGTGCTAATTGATCCATATCCATTTCAAACTCTAACATGTAAGGTCCCCCTAATCAGACTAAATCCCGTTCAATGTCTATTCAAAAAAACTTTAAACCAGTTTTTCACTTTTACCTTTTTGTTTTCGGTTTTTCTTTTTTCGTAGCTGTCGGCTTATCGTTACGCTCACGCGTTGGTTCCTCATAGGAATGATCTTCACTAACGGAAGCAGCAACTTCTTTTCCTTGTACTTTTGCATTTTTGTAAGCAAACTGGATGAGGCCAACACCTGTTGTGTACTGAGGTTCTCGAACACCCAAATAATCGGGGACAGCCACTCGGACATTGCCTTGTAATAACTCACTAGCTAATTCTAACACACCAGGAGTCATAACAGTACCACCTGTTAACACATATCCACTAGGAAAATCACGATAACCTAAACGCGTTACTTCTCGATAAATTAATTCAAACATTTCTTCGACTCTCGGTTCAATAATATGAGCTAATTCAAATTGTGAGTACTCTTCCGACTCCGAACGACCAATAGTCGTCACATCGAAACGCTCTTCTTTTGAAGCATCATCAATATAGGCATGTCCATATTTGGTCTTAATTCGTTCCGCTTCCTCAGTAGAAATCCGAAGACCTATCGCAATATCATTGGTAATGTGGTCTCCACCAATAGGTAAGACGGTTGTATTTTGCAAAGTTCCTTGTTCAAAAACCGAAATAGTTATCGATCCACCACCAATATCAATTAAACAAACGCCTAGACTTTTTTCATCTTTTGAAATAGCGACAGAACTCGTTGCTAAAGGCTGTAAACAAATTTCGGCAACCTGTAACCCTGCTCGTTCAACACATCTAAGCAGGTTATGTAAAACCGTTTTTGAACCAGTTATAATCATACCTTCCATCTCAAGTCTTACGCCGATCATCCCACGAGGATCATTAATTTCGTCCAGTCCATCAACAATAAATTGCTTTGGAATTACATCAATAATCTCACGTTCAGGTGGAATAGATAAAACTTGGGAAGCATCAATTACACGCGTAATATCTTCATCACCAATTTCTCTATCCGGCTTGAAACAGCCACTACGCCATGACATGGCTGAAGTTGAATATGATTCCCATTCACCCCTACTACCACTTGTTTTATTGAAAGTCCAACCATTCGCTCTGCCTGGTCCACAGCTCTTCGAATGGATTGGACCGTTTCATCAATATCAACAATTGAACCTTTCTTTATCCCTTCAGAGTTTGCTTTTCCAACTCCAATAATGTTCATCGTTCCATTTGACATTTCACCAATGATCACTCTGACATTGGATGTACCGATGTCTAAACTTACGTAAATCTCGCTGTTGTTCAATCTATGGCACCTCCTTGTTGTAATCCATCGCGTCAATTTAATTTTACATAATAGTATCCCTTTTGCATTAGCGACATTACCATATTCATAGATTATAGACTAATTCAACATTTGATACTATTATCCTTTTAAATAAACGTCGATTTTCTAAATTTTTTCATGTTTCTCACTTATTTTCATATATTTGTTAGATTTTGTTCATTTTGACCGATTTACTTGCCATTTTGAGAGTAACATTCGGCGAATAACAGCTATGTTATTAAACAGGCGCACCCCAAAGGCAAAGATAGCGGCTAAATACAAGTCTACACCAAGATGAACACCTAGAAAAGCTAAACCTGCCGCTAATAAAATATTAAAGAAAAAACCCGATAAAAATACATTAGAATCAAATGTATCTTGCAAATAAGCTCGAATTCCACCAAACAATGTATCTAATGCTGCAAGAACCGCGATAGAAAGATAACTAGAATATTCAGCCGGAACTCGAAAGTCTGTTAATAATCCTAGAACAATTCCAACAAGCAACCCGATGATCGGCAACCACATCGACTAGCCCTCCTTTACTTCTTCCATATAACGAACACGTCTCGTTTGATCATACCCTGGTATCTCCACTTCTTCTACTTGATCAATCGTTACAGAAAAACCTCGGATCTCTAAATATTCAACTGATGCCGAAACAACCATATGATTGTGTAAGCTTTCTGATTTATTTGTAAGAACGTGAACTTGTAATGGAAGAGGGGGCAATCGACGATTATTTAAATAAGTAATTTCATTAACATCTCGAAACGCGGAAGTCGTAATAATTCGCTCTGTTCCAACAGCAATTTCTTCCGCTCCATAAATATTTAACTCATTCACTAAATAACGAAGAACTTCAGAAGATGGAGAACGTCTTGCCTGACCAACAAATTGGTCATTATACAAACTATCAATGGTAATCACTATTCCCTCTCCATGTGTTGGTTCAAGTCCTGCATCGTTACGTAATTGATCAATTTGTTGAGAAAGAACCAACGTAACATCCTCTTCTCGATTATCCATTGACCTTTCATATTGAAGCAATAACGTTTGTGCTTTCTCAATCTCGTTATTCAGTTGCTGCCTTCTTTCTTGCTCCGTTAGCATTTCTCTTCTTAGTTCACGAATATCTCTTGTATCCCGTATGACAGGTTCTTGAGTCGATTGAAATTGAATTGCTAACATTAAACCAATGATGAAACAAACAATCGTAAAAATCCATGTAACATTTTTCATGACTTCCTCACCCACTCTCCGCCAGGTAAGGCTCAAGTGTTAACATATTCTTTTTTTGAATTCGAACAGAAATTTCATCATTTACAAGTTGCTGTTGCACACCACCAGGCAATGTTAAAGCTGACTCTAAATGATCCGAATCACCAATAGCTGTCACAACAAATGGTGCAGCCGAAACATTTCCATCAACTCTAATGACCGGTCCCGTGCACTGAATATATGATTGGTGTGAAAGTCTAAAACCATTAATAGCTATTGCTTCTGCACCGGCAACAAATAATTCGTGCACGACTTTTTGAATGTGAAATTCATGAACGATATAATCGTTTGGGTTCGCACCATCTGGCAAGTAATCAGCATCTTCAAGGGACACCTCAATTCCAGGTCCTTGAACCGCCACTTGTCCTACAAGCTTACGCAAACGCTCAATGTCCTCTAACATGTTTTTCGCTTTTATTTCTTGCTCTTCGTCCATAGAAGCAAGGTTCGTTTCAAGGTCTCTAATTTGAGATTGATACAATCGCAAATCTTCTTGCAATTTCCGATTGGTTGTTTGCTCCATTATCACTTGGTTTCTAAGTTCATCTTCAAGTTCCCATTGTCGCTCAAACCCAGGAAGAAGCGAAGAACTTCTTTCGCTTGTTATTTCGTAACTAAGGGCTAAGATAAATCCAGTTACCAGCAAGACGAAGGATAGAATGATATGTTTACCCTTCACCTTCACTTTCTGATTCCTCCTCTGTTACAAATTCTTCAAAATAAGGACTCATTCTCATATGAAGAATACCTTGTTTATTTCTATCTAATTCCTTTACGATAGATGGATACGGTGCCATGTGCTCTGAAAAATTTCGAATGGACGTATGCACTTCAATTCCGTCAGTCATATAAAGAATGATCGAAAGAGAATCATTTTCAGTCGGTTTATAAAAAATCTCTGAAATTCTTTCAATTAATTGACTTGGGATATTCTGGAGTTCTGCAGATAATTCCGCTAATTCTTCACCTTGAGAAAACCCAATTAATAAAGGGGCATCTGAAGGAAAAGTTTGTCTGGGCAATTCGTCCAAAAATTGACCTGTTTCTAAAATAGGAAAGTATTTATCATCACGAAAAAGATACCCAATTCTAGCATACTCCTCAATTGTAAGGACAATTGTGCTAGGTAATTCCCTCTTCACTTCAACAGAACTAATTTCAACATGTTCGAGAACTCTATTTTTCACTTCTTCTTTATCAAGATTCCACATGCTTGTCCCAGTACTCAAATCACTTATCGTGACCAATTCACTTTCAGAAACAAAATGATTCCCTTCAACGATCACATTTCTAACGTGACTTAAAGGAGATTGAAAGTAGACCATTAATAAAAGAAGAATAAAAAAGAAAAGATAAAAAAAACAGCAATCGGCGATTTGAACGCTGTTTGCGCTGTTCCTTTAAAGATGGGATTCTTTCATTAATCGTTACTACTTTTTCCTTACTCATATGTTCTCCTCCGACTATGTCAGCAATCCTTTTACTAAATTCCTAGATTTTCAATTTTAAGGAAATTCATTTGAACAGAAACCCTCTCTTCCTCCATATTCAGAGGAAAAGAGGAATGATTAATCAAATTGCCTGATTTGCTAATTGTAACATATTCACTCATAAAAATAAGCTCTTTTACTCGTTTTCTTTTGGCCGCCCAATCATTTCAACTTCTGTTTCAATTTCAACATCATGTTTCGTTTTAATCGTTTCTTTCACATGATTAATCAAATTGATAACATCTTCAGCTTTTGCATTGTCAATGTTTACAATGAAATTGGCATGCATCGTTGAAATTTGCGCTCCACCAATTTGAAACCCTTTGAGACCAGCTTCCTCAATTAATTGGCCCGCATAGTTAGGCAGTGGATTTCGAAAAACACTTCCACACGTTGGATGTTTCCACGGCTGCGATTCCCGGCGGTAATCTTTGTTTGCTTGCATATGCTTTACAATTTCTGATTTTTCACCTTTTTTTAATTGAAAGACTGCTTCCACACATATTCCTTTTTCTTCTTGAAGACGAGACGTTCGGTACGAAAATCCCATCTCTTCGTTCTGTATCCACTCAAGTCGCCCATCAGGAAAAAGAACAAGAGCCTCTTTTAATATGTTTGAAATATCTGAACCATGTGCTCCTGCATTCATAAACACAGCCCCACCAACTGATCCAGGAATTCCTCCCGCAAACTCTAAGCCCGCTAACCCTTCTCGACTTATTACTGTTGCAAGTTTAATGAGTGGATAGCCTCCACCAACTCGGATCGTTTCGTCATCAATTTCAAGTTGATCAAGACCCTTCCCTAACTTGATCACTGCTCCTTGAATTCCACCATCAGACACGAGTAAATTAGAGCCCCTTCCAATGACTCTCCAAGGAATATCAAAATCATTCAATAACGTCATTACATGTTTTAAGCTATCCAAACTATTCGGTTCAATGAGAACATCGGCCGGCCCGCCAATTTTCCATGTAGTATGATTAGAAAGGGGTTCATTTACTTTAACAATCCCTATGTTCTCTTTTTGAATCTCTTCCAAAAACTGTTTCATATCTTTCCCTCTTTTCATAAAGCAAGAAGTAAACTAACTAGTTTATTTATAGTTACCCTATGCAAATACCTAGTTATCGTGAAACTCCTTTTAATAGTTCATACAGATTGTGTGCTGCTTTTGGTACTCCTAAATCTTTTGCAGCCTTTTTCATATCATTCCACTTTTGCTCCGTAGTTAAAACCGTATCAATATGCTCCAAAAGAAGCGGTCCATTCATCTCATTCTCTTTCAAGACAATAGCTGCACCATTTGACTTCAGGGCATTCGCATTTTTTTCTTGGTGGTTATTCGTTACATATGGACTAGGGATCAAAATACTCGGCAACCCAAGTGCCGTTATTTCTGCTAATGTCGTTGCACCAGCACGGGCAACAATTAAATCAACTGCACCTAATACATCAGGCATGTTATGAATAAACGGTTTTATTATAACCTGATCGGATTGACTGTTTTGATTCACTTTTCCCATGACGTTATCGTAATGCACCGACCCTGTTACATAAACAACTTGGTACCCTTTTTTAGGCCACTCGTCAAGTACTGATAAAAATGCATCATTGATCGGTTTTGCGCCTCGACTTCCACCAACAATTAAAACAGTTTTTTTGTTACGATCTAGCCCTAATGAAGTTCTACCTGCTTCCCCGTCAATATTTAATACGTCTGATGCTCGAGGATTACCTGTAAACACAACTTTGCTTTCGGGGAAAAACTGCTTTGCCTCATCAAAACAAATTGCAATTCGATCGACATACTTACTTAAAAACTTA
Source organism: Halalkalibacter wakoensis JCM 9140 (assembly GCF_000513095.1). Classification (GTDB taxonomy): domain Bacteria; phylum Bacillota; class Bacilli; order Bacillales; family Bacillaceae_D; genus Halalkalibacter; species Halalkalibacter wakoensis. The sequence continues at coordinate 50,753 of NZ_BAUT01000001.1, read as the reverse complement.
TTCGTTAATCCCGGTACACTATTTTGTTCATGAATGACTGTAGGTATGTTTAATTTTGCTGCAGCATAAACGACTGGACCACAAACATACCCTCCTGTTCCAATCACAACATCTGGTTTAAAATCGTTGATTAATTTCTTCGCACGTTTTACCCCTACTAAAAAGCGAGTAACGGTTTTAATATTCTCAATCGAGAGCTTTCGTTTGAAGCCGGTTATATGTATCGTTTTAAATGGAATTCCTTCTCTTGGAACAATATCTGCTTCTAACCCTTTTTCTGTACCAATGTAAAGAATTTCTGCATCTACATGATTTTTTTGTATTTCTTTAATTAATGATAAGGCGGGATATATATGTCCCCCTGTGCCTCCACCACTTACAACTACTCTCATTGATATCCTCCCAAAAAACATGATTGTTACCATTTTATCATGAACAGAACTTGTATTATACACGAAACCTTTTAGTTTTTTACAGTTCTATATATGTTTTACACTTTTACACACTATTCAATCGTTTCAAATAAAAAAGCAGTTGCAACAATGAGCTACAACTACTTCTTTATTTATCTATTTATCTATCTAACATACCGACTAATATTAAGTAAGACTCCAATTGAAACGAGCATTAATGTTAATGAAGAACCACCATAGCTTAATAGCGGAAGCGTTATACCCGTTACAGGCATCAAACCTGTTACAACCCCAACATTGATCATAACCTGGATTGCTACCATTGATATAATTCCAACAGCTAAAAAACTACCAAATAAATCTGGTGCTCCTAATGCGATCCGAATTCCTCTCCACAATAAAATTCCAAATAAGAAGAGAACAATAAATCCACCGATGAAACCAAGCTCCTCTGCTAATATAGCAAAAATAAAGTCCGTTTGTGGCTCAGGTAAATAAAAATACTTTTGTCTACTTTCCCTAATCCCATTCCCATTAAGCCCCCAGGGCCAATTGCATAAAGCGATTGAATAATTTGGAACCCACTACCCAAAGGGTCCTCCCAAGGATCTAAGAATGAGGTAATTCGTTTTATCCGATATGGAGCAGAGGCTATAAGTGCTACAAAACCAATAAGACCCGCAACTCCAAGCCATGCAAAATGACTAATTCTAGCTCCAGCAACAAAGATCATCACAACACATGTCCCTACCATAACAGCACCTGTTCCTAAATCAGGTTGAAGCATAATCATTCCAAACGCAACCATCACTAGTGACAAAGATGGAACAAGGCCATGTTTAAATGAGACAATTTTCTTTTGATTTTCAGACAAATATTTCGCTAAAAAAGCAATCATTGCCATTTTCATAAATTCTGAAGGTTGAATAGAAAATGCACCGACTCCTAACCAGCTTCTAGCTCCCCCACGCACGAGTCCAACTCCTGGTATTAGGACGATAACTAGTAAAATAAAACAAACAATAATAATCACCTTTGACCAAGTTCGCCACGTCCAATAATCAACCCTCATAATAAATAACATGGCTAGAACCCCTACCCCAGCAAAAAACAACTGCCTTTTTGCAAAGAAAAAAGAGTCGTCAAACCTGTAGCCTGCCCATGCAGCACTTGCGCTATAAACCATAATTAGTCCAATAACCAAAAGCAAAATAGTCGTAAAAAGCAGGACATAATCTGGTGCTGTTCTTGTTTTTGGCATATCTTCACACCTCATCTGACACAATTTAAGTTCATTCTGTACAACCCTTCACCTTAAACGTATGCAAGACAAGCCAAAAACATGTCCACTTCTACACATAAAAAAGGTCGACTCAAGCAACTGAGCTGACCTTTTTTCTACGATTTTGATGTTGTATTCAAACCTTGAACAGCCTCAACAAATCGTTTTCCTCGTTCCTCAAATGTTTTATATTGATCCCAACTTGCACAAGCTGGAGACAATAATATTACATCACCTGGATTTGACTGTTCGAATGCTGTTTCAACTGCTTCTACCATATCATTTACAAAAATAATGGTATTTACATTGGCTTCCTTTGCAACTCTTGCAAGTTTTTCTTTTGTTTCTCCAAATGTTATTAAGGCTTTAACATTTCTTAAAGAAGAAGCAAGTTCGTCAAACTCATTTCCTCTATCAAGACCACCTGCTAGCAAAATAGTTGGCTGTTGAAATGCTTCTAATGCTTTTTGAGAAGCCAAAATATTTGTAGCTTTAGAGTCATTAAAAAACTGCCTACCTTCAAAATTCGTAACAAACTGTAAACGATGCTCAACTCCACTAAATGTTTGAAGAACATGTTTAATTTGCTTTAGTTCGGCACCCATTATCAAAGCTGCTCCTATCGCGGCTAAAATATTCTCCTTGTTATGAGAACCAGGCAAGACAACAGATTCAAGCTTTATTATTGCTTGATTTTGATAATAGACTGACCCTTCATGAATGTAGACTCCTTTTTCAAGTCGTTCATTAACGGAAAAGGGGATTAAAGTTGCTTGACTTTCATTAGCCATTCGTCTGACGAATGGATCATCATAATTAAAAACGAGATAGTCTTCTTTTGATTGGTTTGCTGTGATTTTAGCTTTTGCAAGACCATATTCTTCCTTCGTGCCGTGGTAATCAAGGTGAGCATCAAATAGATTCAAGAAGACACTTACCTTTGGTTTAAACTGCTCTGTCCCTAACAATTGAAAAGAAGATACTTCTACTACCATGATCTGTTCGTTAGTTGCTTTTTCTGCAACCTCACATGCCACAGTGCCGATGTTACCTGCAATTAATGGCTCTCTTCTGCTATTTTTCAGCATTTCATGGATAAGCGTAGTCGTTGTTGTCTTTCCATTTGAACCAGTAATTGCAATCATTTCAGCCTCACTAATAAGAGAAGCAATTTCAATCTCAGTCACAACAGGCAATTGCCTATGTATTGCTTCTTGCACAAGTGGATTTGTATACGGGATACCAGGATTCTTTACCACATAATCAAGGGACTCCTCCAAAAGAGATAATGGGTGGTGCCCACATACAACCTTTATGCCAAGCTTTTCTAAGTCTTTTGCTTGTTCATTTTCCACATACGGCTTTGAATCGTTAACTGTTACGATTGCTCCAAGTCGGTTTAACAACTTTGCAGCCGCTTCACCACTTTTCGCTAATCCTAAAACCAATATGCGTTTTCCTTTAAATTGATTCTTATCCTTCATCTATAACCACACCTCTAAATAGATTCCAAGAACCGCGAAAATCATTCCAACAAACCAAAATGTTACAACCACTCTCCACTCTGACCAACCAGATAATTCATAATGGTGATGAAGTGGGCTCATCTTAAACACTCGTTTTCCTCTTGTTTTAAAGGAAATCACTTGTATGATAACAGAGAGTGTCTCAATGACAAATACACCACCAATTAGGATTAACAAAATCTCTGTTTTGGTCATAATCGCAATAGCAGCAATGGCTCCCCCTAAAGCTAACGAACCTGTATCCCCCATAAATACTTTGGCTGGATGTGCATTGTACACTAAAAATCCTAGTACAGACCCTACAATTGCTGCACTAAAGATCGAAACATCAATAAATCCAGCATACCAAGCAAGAACGGCAAACGCTCCAAATGCAATAGCCCCTGTTCCAGCAAGTAACCCATCTAAACCATCTGTTAAATTAACAGCATTCGATGCGCCAACTAACATCACAATGACTAACGGAAGATACAACCAGCCAAGGTCAAACGAAACATTCGTAGCTGGGATGTGTATTTCTGTTGAAAAATCCATTTGAATAAGACCCGTATAAAAAAGAACTGCAATGACTAATTGACCTGCTAGTTTTTGTTTGGACGTTAAACCCAGGTTTCGCTTAAGTACAACTTTGATAAAATCATCCAAGAAGCCCACCAATCCAAAGCCGACTGTTACGAGCAATAATAGCATGATTTCTTGACTAAAAGAGAGAAATTTAAACGAGATAAATAGCGTAGTAGCAATAATGGAAAGAACAATGACAATTCCACCCATCGTTGGTGTACCACTTTTCTTTTGGTGTGATTTTGGACCTTCCTCACGAATACTCTGCCCAAATTTAAGCCTTCTTAAAAATGGAATAAAAAGTGGGATAGGAGGACAGCTATTAGAAATGAAGCCAGCAAGGTAAGAAGTAAGACACGCTCTAACATCACTGATCATTCCTCCTTTCTTTCAACAATTAACCTTATTCATTTGTCCGTTTATTTTTTGAAAATTGATCACTTATAGTTATTGATATCATTTAATAACGATCGATATGTCCTTTGTTACAAATTTTACGCTGAATTAATTAACGAATCGACTCCGAATCGCGTCACGGGCAACCTCTCGATCATCAAAATGAATCGTTTTATCTTTTAAGATTTGATACGTTTCATGACCTTTTCCAGCAATGATAATAATATCACCTTTTTTTGCTTCATTAATAGCTTGTTTAATCGCTGTTTCACGGTCAATAATGACTTCATATTCGCCGCTTGATACCCCAGCAATCATATCTTCAAGAATAATCTCAGGATTCTCTGACCGAGGATTATCTGATGTAAAGATGGCTTGATCGGCATACTTAGTAGCAATTTGTGCCATAATCGGTCGTTTTGTTCGGTCTCGGTCTCCACCACAACCAACAATAGCGAAAATTCTTGCTTGGGCAAACTCCTTAACCGTTGTTAGTACATTTTCTAAACTATCTGCCGTATGGGCGTAGTCCACGATAACGGTAAAGTCTTGTCCTTCATCAACCGTTTCAAAACGTCCCGAAACACCCTCAACCTGTTCTAAGCTTTGCTTAATCGACGTAAGGCTAACACCTGAGACGTAAGCAGCGGCGATTGCAGCGAGCGCATTGTAAACACTAAACATCCCAATTAACTGTAATGAAATTCGCTCTGTTTGTCCAAAGACCACGACATCAAAAGTTGTTCCTGAAGGGGTCATTTCAATATTTTTTGCTGTAATATCAGCTTCCCCTCTCACCCCGTATGTGACAACATCAACGGTCGTCAAACGAGCCATTTCTTCTGAAGCGGCATCGTCTGCATTAAGAACAGCCACTTTATTTGAGTAGGTATTTCCTAACTGCGCAAACAGCAAGCCTTTTGCATATAAGTAAGATTCCATCGTTTTATGGTAATCTAAGTGATCCGGCGAAAGGTTTGTAAATACAGCTACATCAAAATCACACCCTCGAACTCTTCCTAAATGAAGAGCATGGGAAGACACTTCCATTAATGAAACGTCCACCTTTTCATCGACCATTTCCTTAAATAATTTTTGTAAAGGCAGTGATTCAGGAGTCGTATTTTTTGTTTCATACTGCGTCTTGCCGACTTTTGTATACATCGTGCCAATTAAACCCGTTTTACGGTTTGCATCTTGCATGATCTTTTCAATTAAATGCGTAACTGTTGTTTTTCCATTTGTTCCCGTCACACCAATTAGCTGTAACTTTTCTGTTGGATAATCATAAAAATGACATGCTAATTTCGCCATAGCTCGTTTCGTATCAGGAACAACAATAACCGGCACAGACACAGAAAGGGGGCGTTCAGCGATAATCGCAACCGCCCCTTGTCCTTCCGCTTGCTTAGCAAAATCGTGCCCATCTACGGTATATCCTTTAATACAAAAAAATACAGTACCGTTTTTTACATTTCTAGAATCCATTTCAAGCGAAGTCACAGTAGGGTTTGCTAAGACTTGATCTTGATTATATTGGAACTTTAGCGGTACAAGAAGCTCTTGTAATTTCATATTTAGAAGACCTCTCAATCATCCATTTCATAAATTAACGTCGTTTACCAAAATGTAACTTTCTAAAACACTTTACCTATTTTAGACGTTTTATTCTCATTTGTCACCCATATAAATTCTGATTGTTGAACCCTCTTCAACTTTCACACCAGGTTCAGGAGATTGAGCAAGTACAACATTCCCTTCTCCATCTGCATGAACTTTCAGCTCATAATACGATTCATTTAACTCACGCCTTGTACGTCCAACTAAGTCGGGTACTTCAATAAGTGGTGTATCCGCCCAGGTCATTTCTTTCTCAATTTGGCCATCACGTTTTTCAACTCCCATTGCAAGCAAACTATCTCCTATAATGTTACCGACAATCGGAGCAGCTACAATCCCACCAAATTGAAGTGTATCTTTCGGGTTATCAATGGCCACGTATACAACAATCTGAGGGTCATCAGCAGGTGCAAAACCAATAAATGATACGATATGATTATTTTCTAAATAGCGTCCATCTTTTGCTTTCTGAGCTGTACCGGTTTTTCCACCAACACGGTACCCATCAATATAAGCTCCTTTACCAGACCCTAACGCAACAACATGCTCTAGCGCATAACGCACTTCTTCTGAAGTCTCTTCTGAAATAATGCGTCTTTTTACTGTTGGTGTCGTTTGATCCACTACCTCATTTGTAAGAGGGTCAACCCATTCTTTCGCTAAAAATGGTTGATATAAATACCCACCATTAATCGCTGCGGATACAGCGGTAACTTGCTGGATAGGTGTTACGGCAACCCCTTGACCAAATGCCGTTGTTGCCTGTTCAAGAGGACCAACATTATCACGATTAAAGAGAATTCCTGTCCCTTCACCTTGCAAGTCGATCCCTGTTTTTTTCCCAAAGCCAAAATCTTCAATGTAGTCAAACAAACGGTCTTTTCCTAAACGTTCACCTAATACAACAAACCCTGGGTTACAAGAGTTTTGAACGACTTCTAAAAACGTTTGATGACCATGTCCACCTTTTTTCCAACAACGTAGATTTCTTCCTGCTACTTCTATATACCCCGGATCATTAAATGTATCTTTTTCTAAATCTACTTCTCCTTCTTCAAGAGCAGCAGCTAATGTAATAATCTTAAATGTCGAACCAGGCTCATACTGCATCCAAACTGGTTTATTCTGGTTGTAAATTTCCGCAGGGACATCCCGGAAATTTTCAGGATTGTAATGGGGTCTACTACTCATTCCTAGTACTTCCCCCGTATTAGGATTCATCGCAATCGCAATCGCTCCATCTGGATTGTACGTTGCTTCTGCAATGTCTAACTCTCTTTCCATAATCGTTTGCACTTGACTATCAATCGTCAGGCGTAAATCGAGTCCATTAACAGGTGCTGTATATTCGTCTGCCAGATTTGGCATTCGATTCCCTTTTGCAGTTGAAAAGAAAGATACATAGCCACTGTCGCCTTTTAATTCATCATCATAATACAGCTCTAATCCGGTTAACCCTTGGTTATCAATACCAGCAAAACCTAACACATGCGATAAGTAGCTACCAAATGGGTAATGTCTTTTACTATCTTCGGCAATATAAACACCAGCTAAACGTAATGACCTAACCTCACTAGCTTTTTCTTTTGTCACTTTTCTTCCTTCAGGGTTAATCCGAACAATTGATTCATTTTTAGTCACATACTCGTATGCTTTTTGATGATCCATATTTAAAACGGAAGCAAGCTTCTCAGCTGTGTCGACAGGGTCCTGCACTTGCCTTGGAACAACAAGGATGGACGGAGCACTGACATTCGTCGCTAATACAACGTCATTTCGATCTCTTATTTCCCCTCTTTTTGCTTCAAAAGGCACATCTCGACTCCATGAATCTTCTGCTCGATCTGTTAACCAATCTCCTAGTGCAAACTGGACGTAACCAAGTCTTAGTGCAATGATTAAGAACACAGCCAGTCCAAAAAATAATACAAGAATGAGTCGTTTTCTAACTGTTACGTTTGAAACTCGCACCGTAATACCTCCCGAAATCCATCGTTTCAATCTACCGCCATTAAAATGGATTACACTGTAACATCTTTGTAATCTACTATGACGGGGCTTGTTTAAACGTATGCTTGTACACGAGAGGTTAGAACATGTTATGTGCGATTCACCCTTTTCTATTCGTCGTTTGATTCAGCTTCTAAATCCCTTTCATCTGAATTCAAAGCATTTGTTGAAAACTCCACTACGAGGTATTCCCCTTCGCTAATCATTGTCCCCGGTTCGATGCTCTGTTTGTTAACATACCCATTCCCGAAAAATGTTGGATTTAGCTCCATCACTTGAGCAAAACGACGAACGTCCCGATTGGACCAGCCAGTCAAATCTGGCATCTTAACAGAATCACTACTTGTTCGAAGGAATAAGCGTTCCCCTTCTAACATCCCTCGTTCTGGTAAAGGCTGTTGGGCTTCTATCGTTAGTCCGTCTCCAAGGATCATACCCTCAATTCCTTCAGCAGCTAGAATTTCTCTAACGTCCGTTGGCGATTGTCCTACGTAATTTTTCGTTTTGAACCCGGATTCAGTTTCCTCTGTAATTTCATCAACAGTTGGGGAGATATTTAAATATTGTAAACTATGCTTCATAATCGTGTTGAATATCATTGAAGTTGGTGCCGAGCCAGATTCATCCAAACCAATCTTCGGACGCTCTACTGCCACATAAACAATAACGCGAGGATCTTCTTTTGGAGCCATTCCTAAAAACGAAAAAATGTTCTCGCCATGACCCTGTATATACCCTCGTGCATGCGGGTTATTAATTTGAGCCGTCCCTGTTTTTCCAATAACATCAAACCCTTCTATGTAATAAGGGTGACCTGTACCAGTAGAGTGAGTTACAACTCCTTCAAGAAGGTCCTTCACTTCATCAGCCGTTTCTTTAGATATCGGTTCTCCAACAACTTCAGGTTCATTTTGTTGAACAACTGTCTCTGTATTTGGATCGACAATACGGTCGATAATAAAGGGTTTCATCATTTTCCCATCATTTGCAATCGCTGTTGCTGCCTGTATTTGCTGAATCGGTGTAACGGCACTTCCTTGTCCAAAAGCAGTTGTGGCAGCATCAACACGACCATTTCTTGCAAGCAAACTATCTGCCTCGTTCGGTAAATCAATACCCGTCCTCTGGTCAAAACCAAACTTACCTAAATACTCATAAAGTTTCTCTGAGCCAAGTCGATCTAATACAAGTTTAGCCATGGCCACGTTAGAAGATCGATAGAAACCTTCATTAAATGAAATGGCCCCCCATCCTCTAGCCTCATTATGGTCACCAATTCTACGATCTGCCACTTCAATCGTACCAGATTGATAGAGTTCCTCTCCATTGTAGACCCCTTCTTCAATAGCAGCGGCAACAGTAAACATTTTCATTGTAGACCCTGGCTCATAGCGATCCGCAATAGCATAATTCAAATAATTTGTAATTTGTTCATAATGATTTGGATTGAAACTAGGCCGATTGCTCATTCCTAATATCTCACCTGTCTCTGGGTCTGCTACAATGGCAATCATTTTTTCAGGGTTATACTGCTCTTCTACTTGTGTCATCACTTGCTCTAGTGCAGTTTGGATATTAGAATCTAGTGTCAAATACACATTATGCCCATTTTTAGCAGCTGTAATGGACTCATTCGGATGAAGAAGTGGAAACCCTTTTCGGTCTCGTTGATAACTAATTTCCCCATCACTCGGTGCCATCATTTCGTCTAGGCTTCTCTCAAGTCCCATCTTAGATTCCCCTGTGTCGCGTTCAGTAAAACCGATAATATGAGAGGCATATGTCTGTTTCGGATAATACCGCCTTGACTCTTCACGGAAGTATATGCCATCCAATTCCAACTCCACAATCGCTGATACTTGTTCATAAGTTAAATGTCTTGCACCTGTACCAAGCTCTATCTGAAATCGTTCTTCTTCTTTTCCATTTGAAAAAGCCTTAAATAAACTTTCTTCATCCATATTAATATGTGGAGCTAAAAGCTGTGCCGTTTCTTCAATATCTGCAACATAACTTTGATAATTCTCATCCAATACAGCGTAGACCGTATACGAATTCACCTCTTGAGCAACCGGGCTACCAGAGCGGTCAAAAATGGTCCCTCTTACACCCTTAATGACTTCTGTACTCGTCCAACGCTCCTCGCCTAGGGCTTGTAAATTTTGTCCGTCTATTTCCTGTGTTGATTGAATATATATAATGCGAACAAGCAAAACAAGAAACAATACCAATATGACACTTAATAACAACACGGCACGCTTATTTGTAACCGATCTTTTTATTTCCATTTCCCCACCTCATTTCTACTATACAAAAGAGAAAAGACTCCCACCAATCCAATTTATGGAATGAGCGAAAAAAACTAGCTCATCGCTGAACTAGTTTTGCACGACTTTCACTTTATTGTCATCTAGTGACATCCCGAGCTGTTCGGATGCAATATGTAAAATACGATCTGGAGCACTAAGTTCAATCACTTGTAATGTCAGACCTTCATTCACTTGTTGTTGTTTACTTATAGATTGCTCCAATCTATACAATTCTTGGTTCATTGTATAAAGGGATGCGAAATTATTTACGATTACAGCAAGAATAATAAATGTGACGATCGCAATCAAGGCAACAATAGTCTTCTCTCCCCTTGTAATAGGGTTACGAACGTGACGTACTCTTGTCCTTGTATGAGTTTGTGGTTGTTGTTGTTCTTGTATTTTGCGTGCTACCATTGCCAACTTCTATTCCCCCTTTTGCTTCTCTGCTACTCGTAACTTCGCAGAGCGTGAGCGATTATTACTTTCTAACTCCTCAATTGAAGCTACAATTGGTTTTCGTGTGATTAACTTTAAGATCGGCTCATACCCTACAGGTACGACAGGCAATCCTGGTGGTAAATCTGGACCTTTGCTTTTCTCTTTAAAGACTTCCTTGCATAGGCGATCTTCTAAAGAGTGAAACGTAATAACAGATATACGGCCACCTTTTGCTAAAAGAGCAATCGCATCTTCTAAAGCCTCTTCAAACGCTCCTAATTCATCATTTACTGCAATACGAATGGCTTGAAACGTTCGTTTAGCCGGGTGACCACCTGTTCGACGTGCCGGAGCTGGTATGGCCTCTTTAATAATTTCAACCAGTTCACCCGTTGTTTCAATCCTTTTGTTCTCACGGTGCGCTTCAATTTTTCTTGCGATTTGCTTAGCGAATTTTTCTTCCCCGTATCTCGAAATTATTTTTACAAGGCGCTCAAAAGACCAGTCATTCACAACATCGTATGCAGACAAATCTGCTGTCTGGTCCATCCTCATATCGAGGGGGGCATCTTGATGATAACTAAAACCTCGCTCTGCCTCATCAAGCTGCGGACTAGATACACCTAGATCAAATAAAACTCCATCCACTTTTGTTACACCGTGCTCGAGTAATTTCTCCTTCATATAGCGAAAATTACTACGAATCAACGTTACATTTGCCTCAAACGGTTGCAATTGTTCTCTTGCATGCTCTAATGCTTTATCATCCTGATCAAACGCATAGAGATGTCCACTTCCTGAAAGCTGTTCTGCAATCAAAGAAGAATGCCCAGCACCCCCTAATGTACAATCTACATAAATTCCATTAGGTTTAATATTTAAGCCATCTACAGACTCTTGTTTTAAAACTGTCACATGATGAAACATTCCACTACCTCCAAGACAAACAGCTAAAAATCAAAATCAACAATATTTTCTGCTATTTCACTAAATGATTCTTCAGATTCAGCAAAATAGTCTTCCCATATTGTTTTGCTCCAAATTTCTACTCGGTTTGAAACACCTATTACCACACACTCTTTATCAAGTTGTGCATAATCTCTTAATGGTGAAGCTATATTTACTCTTCCCTGCTTGTCTAATTCACATTCAGTAGCTCCGGAGAAGAAAAAACGAGTAAATGCTCTAGCATCTTTTTTCGTAAAAGGAAGATCCTTTAATTTGGTCTCAAGCTTACTCCATTCATCCTGTGGATAAACAAACAAACAGCGATCAAGTCCACGAGTTACAACAAAAGAAGATCCTAAACGATCCCGAAACTTAGCCGGGACAATCATACGACCTTTTTCATCTACGTTATGGCGATATTCTCCCATAAACATCGTGAACCCAACTCCCCCCACTTACTACCCTTAAGTTACCACAATCCTCCACTTTACACCACCAAAAATTTTTAATTTATCCACAAAAAAATCCTGCCACAATGGCAGATTTTATTTATCCACAATTCGACGGAAAAACACAACAGCAATTTACAAATAGACAACTTTATGAAGATGATTAACCGACATATCTGTTGACAATAATCGTCTGAATCCATCTTCACCAATGACATTCATCAACAAAATCGGATGAAATATTCGTTCCTGTGGTCGATTTAACGGAGAAAGCCAATCACCTGTTTCAGTAAACTTTGCAAGTGTATGACTATGAGTTTGTCGAATGAAATTTTTCATCTTTTTTTCCATAAACTGAAGTTGATTTTCGATAATCGCTAAATTCTTTTCACTTAACTTCGCCAGATTAGGGTCAATCTGTTGAGCCAATTCACGAAGGGGATGATGAGATGTACGCACTTTTTCATTCACTTGTTTCATCACATCATCTACTGGATATTCAGTTGCTTCTTCTAACCAACATTCTCTTACTTGTTCCATCTCTCCCATTAAAAACGGCCTTACATCATAGTCATTTTGCGAAAGCCATTTCTGAATATGAGCTGGGATAAACGTCATTTGGATTCGTGGAATAACCGGCGGTACGTTCAGATCAAAATGAGAAAATACATGTTTTAATGTAGCCCAGTAGCGCAGCTCACCCGGTCCAGAAATGAACGCTAAAACTGGCAACAACCATTCCTGCATCAACGGCCTTGTTACGACATTATTGCTAAATCTTTCCGGATTCTCCTTCACCAGCACTTTTAATTGTTCTTTTGAATAATGAAGGTTAGTGCCCTTTATATAAAATTCACCATTTTCGTAATCGACTCTTTTACGCTCACCATCAACTTCTAAAAAAAGATGTGCATTAAGTGGTTCGGTTACAATTGGTTCCCCATACCCAGCTTCCGCAAAAGCAAGTGCTCCTTTTTGTTGATTCAGCTGCACATGTTCAACTTCATCAATTAATTTTTCGAAATAATTGATTTCTAATTTTCGTATCTCTGGGTCATGAGCATCTAACAATAGCAATCCTTCTTTTCCAAAGATCCAGTTCATCATGTTTCTAAAGAAGTCCACAAATGTCACTGATTCATCCGATAAAGAAATCAGCTTTGTATGCAAGTAATTCGTATGAGCTGTTTCAGGGAATGTTGCAAATAATTCTTCAACCCATTTTTTTAACTCCATTTTATTTAATAACAATGTTGAAGCAGAAGAAGCATCTTCTACCGGATGAAAGACATGCTTTTTCCAGCGCTTGCTTTTTTCTTTGTAGACAAATCGAATCTCATCAATATCATGATCCTCGCCGGCAATCCAAAAAATAGGGACTACAGGAACATTGAGTCTTTCTTCTTGTTGTTTTGCTAAAATGAGAATAGACATTGCTTTATAAACGGTATACAACGGGCCTGTTAATAATCCTGCCTGCTGCCCACCAACTACAACAACAGAGTTTTCTTGTTTCAATTTTTTTATTTGCTCATGCGCTACTTCTGCATGGGGCAGGTTTGTATGGACGCGTGTAAAATACTCAGCTAACTCTTCTCTTTTATAAGCCCTCTGATGAAGATCATCCACTCTCTTATGAAACTTTTCTTCGTCAGTGTATGTAAAATCAAAAAAAGGTTTAGTCATTAAATGACCATTTACATAATCTCTTATAAAGCCTGTTTCTGATAGCAAATCTATATCTTTTACTTCCAACATAAATAGACGTCCCTTCATTTGACTAAAATTACCTTCATCATAGCAAATTTATTAGCTCTAGAACAAATAAGAGGACTTAGCTTCAACTGATTATTATCGAAATCAATCCATACCCACTTAACAAGAAATAGAGAATAAGAAAGAACAAGAAATTAAATCTCCATATTCCTTTAAACAGCTTCCTTGTCTGTATATCTCCTGAAACCTTCCAGTGCATCCACGTCACAATTATTGAAATGAAAAAAAACACCGCTAAAATAATCCAAATAAAAGACTGTCCCCAAAGTTCTGCCATGATAAAATAGACGGCAACCATAAATAATAAGGTCGTCCAGTCCGAAGCTAGACGAATAGCTTTCGATTTGTTTTTGGTTACTTTTACATTGACAATGTAAATGAAGTACCATCCTAAAAGTGGAATCGTGACAATCGTCGCGATCACTGAAGCTACTAAATTGGTCATGATTCAACCTCCCCTTCTCTGAACTCTACTTCTTTGCCTTTTATAGCGTCATGTAGGTAAGCAATTATAGGTGCATGAATCTTTTTGTTAGCAGCTTGACGTAGCAGATAACCTAATATGCTATCAATTTCTGTTTTTCGTTTTTTTTCAAAGTCTAAAAGCATTGATGAGGAGTTCGACGATGTCTTTTGGCAAACATCACGTACATACTCCCACATTTGATCTTTTTCGCTCGTTTCAAGAACCGTACACGCTTCATCAAACACTTGGCTCATCATGTTCAAGTAATATTTATTTTCCAGAAGTTGACCGTTTTTAACCATTAATAGGGCTGTTAACGGATTAACACATGCGTTTACAATTAATTTCGAATGCAGTAAGGGGATCCAGTTCTTTTCTTGAAGAATAGGAAACTCATTTAGCCGTAGTGGCGAAAAAGCTGTTTCAATCACCTTTTTTCCTGCCTGAACATAACTCCAACGTAAACGCCCTACCCCAGTATGATAGACTGTCCAATCATTCGTCCGCATTGCTCCATGCTCCACTACGCCAACAGCAACTTCAGGAATAGAAATGTCATGAAACATTTCCGTATGCCCCATTCCATTTTGCAGAAATAAGATAGATGCTACTTTATGCTCAATTCCTTTCAGATCTTCAAGAACTTGTTTGACTTGGTGGGATTTAACGGCAATGATCATGACATCAATCGTCTCTATATCTGTTAGATTATTTTTTAATAAAGCCGAACACGAAGACGTTCGTACATGTTGTACTTTGGTTATCTTATCTGTATGAACTAGATGTAGCCCTTTTTGCTCAATTTGATTTGCCTGAATGTTTCGATGTGTAGCGAGCAAAAGAGAGTTCGTTTGCTGCGCAAGGTAAGATGACAGCAACATACCAATTGAACCCGATCCTATAATTACGTATTTCACTTGTCTTGCTCCTTGTTTTTTTATGAAAATTGTACCACACTCTTCCACCAAACTTACACATTAAAAAAATCTGACTTTTTAAACATTTTCCGCTTCTATAAAAAATTAAATAAAATAAGAACGCTTTCAGAGTAAATTGTAGTAAAATAAAAGAGTCACTAGTTATGAGAAGGAGGATGATTCTTTTATGTATGATTACGAAGTTAAGCGATTACTTGTCAATTATAAAACACTAGAAGAATTTAAAAACTTTCGCGAATATGGTTCAGCAGAACTTTCCATGAAAGGTGATTTAGAGGCCAATATCATTGAAAATGATAGCGAATCTCCTTTTTACGGAATCTACTTTGGAAATAAGCTCGTTGCCAGAATGAGCCTCTATCGGATT
Organism: Halalkalibacter wakoensis JCM 9140; assembly: GCF_000513095.1. Lineage (GTDB taxonomy): Bacteria > Bacillota > Bacilli > Bacillales > Bacillaceae_D > Halalkalibacter > Halalkalibacter wakoensis. The sequence continues at coordinate 35,248 of NZ_BAUT01000001.1, read as the reverse complement.
ACCGGAAAATATGATCGGTACTTTGACCCACCACAAGATTATTTAGAATTGTGGAAACTCGAAGTGTTAGAGGCATATAGAAAGCAAGGGTATGGAGAAACATTAGTAAACTTTGCTAAATCCTTTAAATTACCTATTAAAACGAATGCTAGACAAGGTTCTGGATCCTTTTGGGAGCATATGGGATTTGAAGCTGCTACATACGATGCTTCGCGAGATCGTGGAGAAAGCCCATATATATGGTTCCCTGAAGGTGTTCAAGAACAAGTTATGGACTCGTCATTAAACTAAGCAAGAAGATAACGAAGCAATCAAACAATTACCTCGAATAAGTAAAGAAAACACACATTCTAATAAGAGTGTGTGTTTTCTTACTTTTAAATGGACAGCTTTCTAGCCCGGTCCATTATTGATAATAAGGCCCGGTAATCTTCCGTCATTATTTTTTTCTCTTCTTTAATCTTTTCTAGCTCATCATTTAGTTTTTTATTTTCCTGTTTAAGCTTTTCAATTTCCTCTGTAGGCATCCGATCTTTCATGCTTTCATGATAATCGCTTAGAAAGGATAGAACCTCTTCCATTGTTAATTCGGAAGAAGAAGCCTCTTTCTTTGAAACTTCTACCTCCCTCTCTTTAACCGCCGTTGGAACAGGTTCAATAATTTCGTTACTTGCTTCTGTTGCCCACTCTCTGTCTTCAAACGGTTGCTTTTTCCCTTTTGAACGCTGCTTCTTCGCTAATGCGACCGCAGATTCATATTTTTTTCGGATCGCCGAATTCCATCTGAACCCGCACGCTGCACTCGTTCTAGACAAGCGTTCTCCAACTTCTTCAAAGGCAGCAAGCTGTGTACTCCCTTCTCGTATATGTCTAAGAACAACTTCAGCTAAAATTAAATCTTCATCTGTGCTCCATGCATCCTGGCGAATCGTTGTCATAGAATCCCTCCTCAAAGTCTTGGTTGCTTATTCATATGCATCTACTAGAGTAGAAAGACTAATATTCCTAAAAAAGATCTCTCTTCTTTTCGTGAGATAGATTAGTTCTAGTATTCAATTATGACCGTTTTGCCAGGATCTATTCATAAATCTAGCATCAGTTGTTCTTTGGACGATTCAAAAAGGCTTGTACAGCCTCATGATGCTCAGCAGACTCCCATAACCTAGCGCATTCACGAATCTCTTTTTGAATGTTTTCATGTATCAGATTTTTATCGTAACGATTAACCAGCTTCGATTTGTAAGCTAGGACAACCTCTTTAGAATGTTGTAAAAAAGGTTCTACATAGCTGATGACTCCATCTTTAAATGATTCATCTTCTATAACAGACTGTAAAAACCCATTATGTAAAAGTTCCTCTGATGTATACATTCTTGCTGACAACAACATGTTCAATGCTTCGGTTACAGCCACTTTTTCAAAAAGCAAAGTTGAACCACCCCAACCTGTTGTAATGCCTAAAGTCGCTTGAACAAAACCAACTTTGCAAGCAGGTGTCCCAATTCTAAAATCACATGCAGAAGCTAACTCACTTCCACCACCAACAGCTATTCCATTTAGAGCCGCAACGGTTATTTTCGGAAAAAAAGCAATCTTTTCCAAAATTGTTCCCATCTTCTCTAACATCTTTTTCGCCTCTTTTGCTGTTTGTAAATGTTGAAATGTTGACAAATCACCTCCTGAGCAAAAGGCACGGTTCCCCTCTCCAGTCAATACAACTAGTTTGCTGTCATCGTGTTCGGCTGTTAAAAGCGCTTTCTCTAGTTCATCTATAACATCATGATTAATCGCATTTCTCATTTCTTCTCGATTGAGTACGATCCATGTTATCCCGTTATCTTCCTGTATAACTTTGACAGTATTCACTTTTGACCACTCCTCATCCATTAACAAAAATAGTATACTTTGTAGGTTTATTCGTTTAAGGAGGGAAGAGGAGGTTCGTTCCACTCCGCTACAGCCACTCTTTTTCCACATGAAGTGGAGGTACCCGGGATATTCTAGAGCAACCATCTTTACGATAACAGCCTACAAAAAAGGCGAAGAGAAGTCTCTTCGCCTTTTTGATCATATCAAATTACTTGCTTACTACATCTTGGCCTTTGTAAGAGCCACACTCTTTACAAACACGGTGAGCAAGTTTCAATTCTCCACACTCAGGACATTTAGTCATACCAGGTACTGCTAATTTGTAGTGAGTACGACGCTTATTTTTGCGAGTTTTAGATGTTCTTCTAAATGGTACTGCCATCATTCCCACCTCCTTAAAAAATCTATAAAATCTAATCCAACTTCACTTAGTTGTTGTATGAAATGAAGGCACGAGCGTTGCCGGTGCTTCGATTTTCCTAATCCTTTTTCTCAAAAAACTTTGCCAAATCAGCGAGTCTAGGGTCAACACGGTTCTTATGTTCTTCTTCTGTGACAATTCCCCAGTCTTTCCCTGATGGTGGAGCAAGTCGCTCTGTTTCCGATTCAGCATATACTTGAATAGGAATTTCCAACAAGATAAGTTCTTGAACAACAGGTAGAAGATCAATTGTTTCTCCTTCAAAGAAATGAATTTCATCATGATCAACATCGGCCGTGACATAATCATTGGTAGGATGAAAATGTTCTTTCACATGAAGATCAATAGGAAATACAACATCCGCTAATGTTCGAACACATGGGAGAATCAACTCTCCTGTAATAGAAAGTTGAAAGGTTACCATAGAACCAGTATAGTGGACTTCCCCTTTTACCAAGAAAGGAGAAACAGACCGAATATCTGGATTTAAATCTTTTAAGCTTGATAAATCAACTTCTTCTTCAAATGTAAATGGTTTGCGCTTGGCAATAGATAATTGCTGTAATGACCATTTCATGTCTGATCACCTCTAAGACAACAAAATTAAGTATAGCTCTACAATAAATTAATGTCAACCTTTTTTCTTTACACTGTAAAATCAATTTAGTAGAACTTGTACTTGTTTAAGCATGACGTTTATTGTAGCATGTCATAAAAGAAGAGTAAAGAAACTGTCTTTTTTCTTACTTACTTTATATGGGGATGTGAACATTGAGTGAAAGCAGTTGGGATTGTCGTCGAATATAATCCGTTTCATAACGGTCATCTTTTCCAAGTAAATCAAGCCAAGAAGATTACAGGAGCAGAAGTAGTAGTAGCCATCATGAGTGGAACCTTTTTACAAAGGGGCGAACCTGCTATCATCTCTAAATGGTACCGAACGAAGATGGCCCTTCTATCTGGAGTGGACCTTGTAATTGAACTACCCTATTGTTATTCTGCCCAAAAAGCAGAATTATTTGCTAATGGAGCGATTTCCTTATTATCGGAAATTGGCGTTGACTTCCTGAATTTCGGTAGTGAGTCCGGGGACATTCAAGAATTCCTGCAGTTCGTAACGTTTATGAATAAACACCAAACAGAATTTGACCAATTTGTTCAAGCAAATATGAAATTAGGTTACAGCTATCCTCGAGCTGCCTCAGCAGCTTTTACACAACTACACACTTCTTCGACTGCTCTATCTCTTACAGAACCTAATAACATTCTAGGTTTTCATTATGTAAAAGCAATCGCTGATCAAAAGTGTACGATAAAACCAACAACAACGTTACGAAAGGCTGCACAATACCACGATGAAGATATAAGAGAAGGAACGATTGCAAGTGCAACAAGTATTCGAAAATTGCTTACTAGCAATCAACTTGAAGAAAGCAAACATGTTATGCCGGAGCCTTCTTATCAACTTCTAAAAAACTATCAAGAAACTTACTCTCTCTTTCACACATGGGAAGAGTATTATCCTTTATTGCAATACAAACTTCTTTCAACACCAGTTAATGAGTTACGCTCTATATATGAATGTGAGGAAGGACTTGAGTACCGTTTAAAAGAAGCAAGCAAAAAAGCCGATTCCTTTCATGACTGGATGAATCTTGTAAAAACAAAGCGTTATACTTGGACCAGATTACAAAGAGTTTCAACTCATATTGTTACAAATACAACAAAAATTGAAATGAACGAAGCTCTTAATACAAAACCTAACTATCTCCGTTTATTAGGAATGACTGAAAAAGGTCAGGCTTACCTAAACAAAACAAGAAAACGAAGAACTCTCCCAATTAGGAAACCTGCAAAAGTAGAAGGCATTATGACGGAATTAGAAGAACGAGCCGCCAATGTTTATCTTTCCATACTGCCGAGCCACACAAGAACAGCTGAAATGAAAAAGGAAGCGACCAGGTCCCCCATTCGCTTATAAATGTACGAAAAAACGACTCGAACAATATCGAGTCGTTTTAATTACGATTTTTCAGGCAACGACTGTAAAAAGTTGATGGCTTCTTCAAATGTATCAACAGCAATAACTTCCATATCTGTTCCAATATCACTAGCAGCCTCTACCGCTTCTAAATAATTTGAATTGTAAGCTCCGCCTTCATTTGGAGCAAAAAAGTATCTAGCTCCAGCCTTATCTGCGGCAACAACTTTTTGGGCAGCCCCGCCAATTCGACCAACCATTCCATCTTCATTAATGGTACCCGTTCCAGCAATATCGTATCCTTTCGTTATATCCGCTTCAAGCAATTGATTGTAGATCTCTAATGCAAACATTAGTCCTGCAGATGGCCCTCCAATTTGACTTGTGTCAATCGTTACATTAGGCTCAAACGTTACTTCTCGATCAGTTACAGGCGCAGATATTCCAATTCCTACCCTATCTTCAGGAGCATTCATTTCTTCTGGAAATGGAGAAAAGCCCAGTTCAGCTGTTTGCTCTAATCCATCACGAATATACGTAATTTCAACGGTCTCCGTTTGTGTCTTCCCTTGCAATGTCTCAATCAATTGCTCGGAGGTTACAATTTGCTCTCCATCGACAGCAACAATATGATCGCCCATTTGCAACACATCATGAGCGGGCATTCCTTCAATCAACGTTGTGACCAAAACTCCCTTATGTTCATACTCTACTATTTTTCCCGCTGCCTCATAAGCAACAATTTTAGCCACTTCTTGTGAGCTCGTCATTGCCATTATTTGCCGATGTTGGTACTCATCATCTGTTTCCCCTTCATAGCGAAGTTGTTCTTCTGGATAAATCATTCGATAAGGACTTAAATGAGCCCATGCATAAAAGAAGAGGTTTGCTTTTCCCATCTGAACAGTCGTAAGCATAAACGACCCTTCCTCCTCTGTAAAGCCACCCTCAACCGCAATGACTTCGTCTAACACCTTTGCCCCACCCGGTTGCGAATAATAGTAAGGCAATTGATAAAACTGAACAAACAGCAAAAGTAAGATCAGAACGATCCACCTTTTCTTAATTTTTGAACCGCTCATCATTGTTCTCCTTCCAAGTTTCCATGCATCGTCTTATTTCCGGAAGTTGCTCTCTCGCAGCTTCCTCCCCTCGTTCAATCAGCCGTTCCACTTGTGAGAAATCAAGGGAACTCGAATGTTCTACTATAGGGCGCAACATAATCGAACTGTCGATCTCTTGTACACGAACTAACTCTCTAGCCATAATATCCATGCTTTGCATAATAATATCGTAGACCGTGTTCAATTCTGGTTCTGTACGAAAATATGAAACGTCAACTGCTATTGTAACATCTGCGCCCATTTCTTTCACTACTGAGACAGGTACACGGTCAATCACGCCACCATCTACTAACAAACGATCTTCAACCTTTTCAGGAACAAAAATACCAGGGATCGCAATGCTCGCTCTAACGGCCGTAGCAACGTCCCCTTTTCGTAAAACCACTCGTTCACCGTTTTTTATATCTGTCGCAACAACAGCTACTGGCGGATGTAGCTCTTCTAACTTCTTATCTTTTGCTAACATCCGAATAACCTCTTTAGCCTTAACACCAGCTACAAATCCGAGTTTGGGAACGATAAAATCAATGAAATACTTTCTACGAAACAGCGTTGCAAATCGCTCTAAATGAGCAGGAGATTGGCCTACTCCATACAAGCTGCCAACAAGAGCACCCATACTGCTCCCAGCAATATAATCGATTGGTATTTGCTCTTCCTCTAATACTTTTAAAACCCCAATATGAGCAAAACCCCTTGCTCCCCCGGATCCAAGAGCAAGACCGATTTTTGGTCGTTCTCCCCCCATTCCTATCCTCTCCTTACTGTGTTTATCTCTCACAATAAAATCATATGGTCTATTACGAGCTTGTATACGTATAGTTATATTATGGACAGGTTGGTTTCGAAGTTACATAAAAGGAGGCAGCTATTTCAATGCCATTTTCAATGATAAAAACTCTCACTCTTGCACTTATAAGCATTTTATTAGCAGCCTCTCTCATGATATTTCCACAACAAGCTCTAGAAGGTTCGATTAGAGGGTTAAATATTTGGTGGGAAGTGGTCTTTCCCTCGCTCTTACCCTTTTTTATCGTTTCTGAACTGTTAATTGGCTTTGGCGTTGTCACATTTATTGGGGTTTTGTTAGAGCCTTTAATGCGACCACTTTTCAAAGTTCCAGGTGTTGGAGGGTTTGTTTGGGCTATGGGGCTTGCTTCTGGCAATCCAGCTGGAGCTAAAATAACGGCCCGGTTGAGACAAGAAGGGAAACTATCAAGGATTGAAGCAGAACGCCTCGTTTGCTTTACAAGTTCCGCCAATCCTTTGTTTATCTTTGGTGCCATTGCTGTTGGCTTCTTTCATAATGCAGCGCTTGGGATTGTTTTAGCCCTCGCTCATTATATTGGCAATATCATCGTTGGGCTTCTGATGCGCTTTCATGGTCGTGAAGAGGAAGCAAGTAGTCCACCACCCAAAGCGAATGCTAGCGGGATTGTCACAGCATTTAAAATGCTCCACAAAGAAAGAATAAAAGATGGCCGTCCAATCGGAAAATTATTGGGGGATGCCGTTCAATCTTCTGTACGAACTCTACTTATGATTGGTGGATTCATCATTTTATTCTCTGTATTAAATGAACTATTAAGCTTAGTTGGCTTTGTCCATTTGATTGGTTCATTATTTTCTATCGTTTTAACATTCTTCCATTTGCCTAGTGACTTAAATAGTTCACTTATTTCAGGAATTTTTGAAATGACCCTAGGTGCTCAAATGGCAAGTGAGACTATATCAGTCGGTTTACTTGAACAAATAATCGTAACTAGCTTTATTTTAGCCTTTAGTGGGTTTTCAATCCAAGCTCAAGTAGCAAGCATATTAGCAGAAACGGATATTCGCTTTAAACCCTTTCTCATATCACGGTTTATGCACGGATTTTTTGCAGCCTTTTTAGTCTTTTTGTTTTGGCGTCCCTTTTATCTTAATCAAACTGCTAGTGAACAATGGCAGGCTATTCCCGTATTTCTACGCGAACAATCAAGCTCTTGGTTCCACTCTGCATGGGGATTGATTACTCAGTACGGAGCCTTATTTACATTAATGATGCTACTTGTGTTTATTCTCTTAACAGCCCGAAAAGCACTAAATCGAGCTATCGATTAAAAGAAGGGGATCAAAGGCCATTTGTCCGTTTGATCCCCTTTACATATTTTATTGGAACTTTTTAACCAATGCCTTCGCTACAACTTCTGGAACAATATCAGAAACATCCGCTTGATATTTTGCCACTTCCTTGACGATGCTAGAACTTAAGTAAGAATAACGGTTGTTTGTCATCATGAAAAAAGTTTCAATGTCAGGTCCTAATTTTTTATTAATAGAAGCTGCTTGCATTTCATATTCAAAATCTGACACAGCACGTAAACCACGTATAATCGCTTTTGCTTTTTTGTCCTTCACATAATCAATTAATAGTCCGTTAAACGAATCGACCTCGACATTCGGTAAATCCTTTGTCGCTTCTTGAAGAAGAGCCACTCGCTCCTCCACAGTAAAAAGAGGTTGTTTATTACGATTATGTAAAACAGCAACAATCACTTTATCAAATACAGAAGCACCTCTCGTAATAATATCAAGGTGACCTAATGTGACTGGGTCAAAACTTCCTGGGCACACTGCTATGCTTGTCATGATTCCACCTCTTTTCCTTTTTGAAAAATTGTAATTGTTGTCTCACCGTACGTTTCACTACGGAGCTTTGTCCCAACACCGATTTGCTCTGGGAGTTCTATCGAAGAAGTATGTTCGCACACAATCACTCCGGTATCTGTGACCAATTGGTGATCGAACATAATGCCCATTTCATTTACGATGTTTTGCTTCGCATAAGGTGGATCTAAAAAAATAAGGGAAAAAGCAATTTCTCTTTTAATTAGCGCCTTTAAAGCACGGTTCGCATCGTTTCGATACACTTCGGCTCTTTCTTCAAACTGACATTGCTTCAAATTGTTTTTAATCGTTTCAATTGCTTTTTTATTCTGATCAACAAATACAACTTTATCGATTCCCCGGCTAATGGCTCAATTCCTAAGCCACCACTCCCAGCATATAAATCAAGCGCCATTCCTCCAGAAAAATAAGGACCAATCATATTAAAGATAGACTCTTTCACCTTATCAGTAGTTGGCCTCGTGGAGGAGCCTGGTACCGCTTTTAATGGCAAACCTCTTTTATCACCTGATATTACTCTCACACTATTCACTCATCCTTTTTCTACCTGTTTCTTTTCTTTCAAACGTATCATACGAATATCATTTAGACAAACATCTTACAAGAAAATAACAATTTTTCATTTGAGACGTATGGAATAAAGAAAGACGGGTCATACTTCAATTAGTAGCACTTAATGTGTTGCTACAACCGCGGAGAAGGCTTACGTTTCCCCATAAGTTCTTCCTCCGGTTTCTCCTCTCCCATAGCCTCATGACATACATAAGTATGTGTATGGGCACCTCGCAAGGAGTTCCTTGCGGGGATTTTTTTGCTCGACATAGGCCACTAATCATGCTACATTTTCATTCATAGAAAGATCTAATAGAAAGAAGGCTTTTTTAACATGATCCAAAAATTTATTCACTTAGGAGAAGGCTTTAATGATTTGTATGAGCTACTTGAACTCGCCAAATCGAATCAATCTAGAATACATATGCTATTAAGGTTAGACAGCGTTTACGACTCCATAGAAAGAAGCTCAATTGTCGTGATTTTACAACCGGCTTCCCCTGGTAAAATGATGCCACTTTATCTTTGTCTCGAAGGAATTCCTCAACCAGAAAAAAGCCATCAGAGCGATATCGACTTTTTGATCAAGTAGCAAGTGACTTGAACAAGCCCATACATGCGTTACAAGTAAAATCAGCAAAAGAATTTAAAGAACTTGAACTGTACTATCAATACTTAATTGGTGTATTGCGAATGAATCGATACATCCCCCCACTTCAGTAAGACGGCACTGAAAAGGTCGATTTTATCATTTATGATTAGTCATCGAAAAAGAGACGACTTCATAAACGAAGTCGTCTTAAATTCCCATTTTATAATCATACTCTTTTGCTTTATCCGGTTTTGCATTTTGAAATTCTGTCTCAATAAATGGACGCATGGATGGTTTCACGTCACGCACAAATGGAAATGTATGTAGTTTTTTGATTGTGTCGTCTACCTTCTCTTGATCACAGTAAAAAATAACGTATTTCATCTTTTTTGAAACATAATGCACATTTCCAAATCGTCTTAGTTGTCTAGCAAACTTCAATGATGTTAACCAAACAGCTATTCCTTGGCGCTTTGAACCTAACATAGAATGGTTTCTCCTTATCCATTTTTATTCTTAGCTTTTAGTCTAGCACGTTCCAAATAATCGAGCAATACGTGTTAATTGTTCTAAAAAAGATGCGCGAAAGATCCAAACGAGATCTTCGCACACCTCTAAATTAGCTACAGCCACAACCTCCACCGGAACTACACCCTCCACTACATGACATGTTATCAAAGAATGGATTCCCGGTAGGCACTTTTATCGTTTGTGATACCGATTTAGCTATAATTTCACAAATTTCATTTAAAAGAGACTCAAGGTCTCGTTCTGCTTTTTTGAACAAAGAAACCGTTTCTGTTAAATCGACTTCTCTTTTGGCTTGCCGTATATTTGTTGAAACTTTATCGTAATCTGGATGATATCTTCCAAAACGTTGAACTTCTTCGTATTGTTCTTTAAGCTGATTAAATTTAGCGATTCGCTTCTGAGCATCTAGGTCATCTTGCATCTCTTTTTTAGCGATAATATATTCCTGGTAAATGTCAGACTGAATGACTGCTTGACCTAATTCACTAGCCTCATCAATCAACTCCAGAGTTGAGATTGTTGCGAGCATACTCACACCTCCTAAAACACATTATAGCATGTCTTTAGGAATTAACATAATACCTGAATTTCTGAAGGATTATGAACCTCTATTCCTCTTTCTTTTGTTAAGTCTTTAGTTAACCTAAGCAACGCTTCATCTTTCTGTTTTGCCTCTATCATAACATCTAGTTTGTTTACTGTTCCTTTAATTAATTGCAAAAAGTCATAAAACCTTTTTGCATCAATATAATCATGATGCTTTCTGTCTCCAGGCCCTTCTTTAGGACTTGAGATATGTATTTTCACAGGGAAAGGACTATGTTGCCAAGTAGAAACCACTCGTTCCCACAATGCAAGGAGTTCAGTGGATTCATGCAAGACATCATAATGATGAAGATCTAAAATAACTGGGATATGTAATTTTTCCCCAAGATACAAGGCATCTTCAATTGTATAATTAACATCATCATTTTCAATCATGATCATCTCTTGAATCACTTTTGGTATTTCAGAGAAATTTTCAATAAATTGCTCTAAGCCTTCATCTCTTCCATCTTTCTTTCCGCCTATATGAAGAACACAACGATGCTTATGTGAGAGCCCCATTCCTTTTAATAGTTTGTAATGCATCATTAACGTTCGTAACGATTGCTGTAAAATGTCTTTTGAACGATTATTTAAGACAACAAAGTGGTCTGGATGAAAATCAACTCTCATTCTTTCATTCTGAATAAATTGCCCTAACTCTTTTAGAACGGGTGCTAACGTTCGCTCATATTTCCACCCTTCTGTTAACGGGTGATTTGCAAGTGGGACAAGTCGGGAAGATAGACGAAAGAAAGAGATTTGATGCGCTTTATTATGTTTCATAAGTCGAAGGCAATTTTTAACATTCGATTCAGCTATTCGTTCTAGCTTTCGAATTCCTGCCTCTTCATCACTAATTTGTTCAAACTGTTTTACTGTCATCGTTTGAGAGGGGGACGCATTTGAAAGTACGACACTCATAGCCACATACCCTAACCGAACCTCATAAGAATCAACCATGTTTGACTTACCTCCCTAGTTTGTCTATAATTCACTCGTCTTGTTTATTTGTAAGAAGAAGGTGACTAGAATAATGAAGATCGTGACATTTAATCCATTTAGAACAATTGGAATGCCAGGAATCCAATACGTTAAACCTGAGCAAATGTTTGAAGAGCGTGAAAAAATTGCCGCTGCAGATGTTTGTTTGTTCCCAGAGAATTGGCAAGTTAATGCCCTCGTTTATGGAATGAAAAAGAACATTTTTCCTAGTATTCAATCAATCCAGATGGGCTTTAACAAAATTGAAGTGACACGTGCCCTTTGGAGTGTTTGTCCTGATCATGTACCTAAAACGGTCATTTTAGGACGGAACCACGATAATATTAATCGAGTTTTCGATGAATTTCCTTTTCCTTTTGTGGCAAAAGAAATTCGTAACTCAATGGGTAAAGGTGTTTTTCTTATTGAAAATCATAAACAATTCAATGAGTATGCTGAAAACAATCCTTATTTCTATGTGCAAGAGTATTTACCAATTGACCGTGATCTAAGGGTTTGCGTTGTAGGTGATGATGTCCTTACTGCTTATTGGCGTATCAATGAGCGAAATACGTTTCGTAACAATGTTGCACAAGGAGCTCGAATCTCATTTGACGATATTCCAGAAGAAGCCATTGAGCTTGTTCGTCAAACAGCTAGAAGCTTGGGAGTAAATCATGCTGGTTTCGATGTGATTTCCGCTGGTGGTAAATTTTATTTCTTAGAATTTAATACTTTATTTGGCAATCAAGGGTTTCAACAACTCGGCATCTCAGTTGAACAAAATATTTATAAATATTTACAAGAAACGATCACTCTACAGTAATCTCAAATTCTTCTTCCAACTCATACGGTGAATAATCATTTTTCACGACAACGACCTTGATTTCATGCTCACCAGCCGGTAAATCTTTAATTAAAAATGCTGGTTCAAATAGAGTGTCAACATGTTCATCGTTTACGTATAGCCGGATGTGCCCTTCTCCTTCTTGATGAAGCGCTCCGGCTTTTTCATTAAACGTGAAATTAGGAACGAAACATTCAACAAACACATCCCTCTCCTTAACTTCGTGATAGACCGTTAACTCCCGACTTCCCCCAACTTTCACATCGACCATACCTGTACTACGAAATGAAATAATTTCAAGTTGTTGAAGAGCCATTGGTACGCCTTTTGCAAAACCTGTAGAGCCTCCGAGTCCTCCTATTAAAATAAATGAACAAATCAAAATCTTTTTCCACATTACTAAATTCCTCCATATTTTCATTACTGTTATGTTCTCCTTGATAAGCGTATCTATTCTTCCTACAACAAAAATAGACCTGTCATTTATTGAACAGGCCCTTGTGACTCAACAGAATTTGTTGACTGATTCATTTTTAACATCTCCATCATCATCATGACTAATCCAAGAGAATTTTGAACTTTTTCTACACGTTGAGGAAGTGTCCGTCCGTAAAATTGGTTTGCTTCCTTTTCTAATGCCGGAATCTGACTTGGGTCTCTTGTTAATTTCCGATACCAAATTGGGTGCTGCCTAATGTACTGTCGTAGCTCTGGACGTTCAAAAAGAACTCTTTGTACATCTGCTCTCATTTCCCTCACTCCTTGTGTCATTAAAATTAATCTCGTCTAAAGGAAAATGGGTGATCTTGTTGACTCTGATTGGATGGATTAGAAGGTTTCTGAAATGATTGGATTACATTTTGAACATTTGCTAGCACAGCACTAAATTGTGTTAAATGTTGTTGCAGGTCATCAACATTCATTCGTTTCACAAGTCCCATTATTTGACCTAACGTATCACTAGCACTTTTCGAAGACTTTTCGGTTTGCTCCTCCGGCTTCTCTTCCACGTTGTTTTTTTCCACCGTTGAAGAGGCGTTCCACTGTTCATGATCACTACCTACTATACTCCATTCTTCAAAAAGTTCCTGAAGCGTCTTCTTCTCCTCCTTTACTTCTTTTAGTAAATGAGGATGTTCTCGCATAAACTGTTTAAATTCTTTTACGGAAGGATGTAGTTCTTTTTTTGAATCCATCTCACGTATCCTCCTTCTTTTCCTTCTTTCTAATATTCTACACAAGTGCCCAGTCCAACGTTCACATGAATAAGGAAAAAACTTGAGTATTGTTTGTCTTTTAAATTGGTTTGCTCTAGAGAAGATTGATTGGAGCTAGAAGGACGTTCCATTACCTTTCACGAACCTATAAAAACAACAAATAATGCCAAACGACCATTAATTTTGCTACAATATGTAATAACAAGAAAAAATTTGGAGGATTTATTATGTCAAAAGTAAACCAAGACCTAGCGACTAAAACACAACAATTTTTAGATCAAGCTACAGCTGAAGAAATGACGATCGTTTCTAATTTAATTGATGGATTATCAGAAAAACGGGACGGGAAGTATCATACATACTTAGCAGCTATAACTCAGATTTCATCGTGCTTTTTGGAAAATGGCGACTATGAAATCAAGCTTCCCATTCAACCACTTATTATGAACCCTCTAAATATGCTCCATGGGGGAATGACAGCAACCCTATTAGACACAACGATGGGTTCCTTAGTCAATCGTTCTCTGCCAACGGACTTAGCCGCTGTTACATCAGAAATGAATATCCATTTTATTAAACCAGGTGTAGGTGAATATGTTCGATGCATTGCAACCATTACTCATCGCGGTACCCACACCTATATATCAGAAGCAAAAGTGTACGATGAACGCGAAAAACTGATTGCCATGGCAACTGGCACGTTCTTCATTCTTAATAAACCAACTCAGTTAAAATAAAGTCCGTATTCGCTTTATTTAATATATGTGTCTTCACATGGTCGTTCCCTAGCTCTTCGGCTCCATTTTTCATTTGAGCACTCACGATTCTATTACCATCTTGTCGACAAATAGACAAATAAAGAGAGTGTATCAAAAAAAAATGATACACTCTCTTTAACTGAGAGACTGAAAAAGGTGAAAATCACCTATTTCAGTCCCCTCTCTATGATTGCCATGGAGTCATAAAATTTTGAGTATAATGCTCTCGATATACTCCGACCCCTAAATGAGTAAATTCTTCATGTAATAAATTCACTCGATGGCCTTCACTATTTAGCCAACCTTCAACAGATGCGACCCCATCAACATATTTAGCAGCTATATTCTCACCAGCTAACATAAACGGAACGTCCCCTCTCTCAAATCGATCAGACACTTCCCCATAATTCGGAGACGTGTGTGAGAAGTATCCATTTTCACTCATATCTTTGCTATGAAGATAAGCAACAGATGACACTTTCACTTCCCACTGAAAAGGATCTAGTTCATGTCGCGATCGGATCATATTTGTAAAATCAAAAATTTGTTTCGCATTGCCTTCTTCTATTTTAGCCCACTCTTCATCTGTAAACGTTGGACGTTCAGGGGGAGCCCCACGATAAGAAACAGAATATGGTCTTTGTTTAATTAAAACATCATCTTTTACAATTCTCAAACTAGATAGCTTCTCTGTATACGTGTCAAAATAAAACTGTACCCAGACATCATCGACCTTTCCAAGTGGCCTCATCTCAAGATCTTCTTTCGTTAATTCAAACTGATACATCCCTCCATCACTTGAACTCACATTAACTTTTTCTTTAAATTGCAACATGTCATTTATTTCATGATAGGTTTGACCAAGAGAAAGAGATTGCCCTCTTAGATCTCCTGTTAAAAATACAGTCACAACCTCATCATTCTCAATTCCAATTTGCATGTAGGAGCTATTAGAATCAGGGTAAATCCACCAATCGTAACCATATGCGGACATATCTATTCGCTCAGGATCACCAAACTCTTCTAATATGGATTCAGAAGATAAACCAATAAATCGTTCATGTTCTTTAAATGAGGGAAGCAACTCTTTATGGCTTTCGGTAGATTCAACAACAAATGTCGACGCTTCTTCGACTTCAAGTGTTTCTTCCTCTATAGATACGTTTTGTTGAAACCACTCTGCTATTTGTCCCTCGAAGACAGATTCAAATACAACAAGCGAGACAAATACTAAAAGGCTTCCTACCACAACATATTTTTTTCTCATATTTCTCCTCTCTCTTTCTAGTACTTAAATATTAGCAATCATTATTACCACACAAACAGCATTTTACTCTCTTACTGTATTCGTAAAAGGGATCGTATTTTCCTTTCACTAACTATGTAAGGTTGTGTCGCATCCATTGACAATCGTGTCGATAAACGATTAGCCATAAAACATTCATGATTAATACGTTGCAACTGAAGGGTTTTCATACTATCATAAGTAGAGTACATATTTGAGAATGAATTGGAGGCGGATTCGTAGTGAAATTTGAACATATTGAACTTGCGGACAAAGAATTAAAATTTGAAACACTTCGTTACGCTGCAGAATCAATTGGCTTTATTCATGCTGGTCAATGGGATTATCAACGTGTAACATTCGATTACAAAATCGTTAATCAAGGAGATGTCTACTACCTTCGTTTACCTGCTTACGCAATTAAAGGAGATATCCCTAAAGACGATGCAATTGTAAAGGTTATGACACCAATGTTAGGGAAACACTATTATCCACATGGTGTAGAATATGAGGGAGAAGATTTTCCTAAAGCGATTGTGGACAAATGTAATAAAAAGCTTGAACTACTTCTTAAAAATTTAGAAAGCTAATGAAAAATAAGACAACGAGGCATATGCCTCGTTGTCTTATTTTCTTGCTTTTATCGTTATAATACGAAGAGAGTCATTTCCTCCACGTACGATTTCAAATCGCAAACTTCGCGTAACTTCATTTTTAACCCCATGTTCATTTATCGTCACAGTCTCGTTAACGTCTGCATGTAATTCTCCAATTTCATCTTCATATACTGCCTCTACTTCAAATAGATTCAGTTCTTTTGTTGTGTTCTCTCCATGTAAATCACTCGTATACCGTCTGACTGAGTGATAAAAGCTGTTATTGGTAATTAAATAAGGTTCAAGATGATTAAAATCACCCGTGTTAACTGAATGAATCATTTCTTCCTTGTATGATTGTAAAAATAATGCGACTTCCTCTGCTTCTTCTCCTTCAAGTAACGTTAACTGTTCCGGTTCTGAAGAACTACAAGCAGTAGCCAGGAAAACAAATAGCAAAAGTAAAACAGTAATTTTTTTCATTATTATCTCCTTGCTTACAAATTAGCCTACGAATGATTATACCATTTAATTGAGTACCTACGTAACTGAGAAAAGTGACGACTTTAGGAAATTAAGTCATTGCCCTGTTCATCTTATTGTCTTCGTACTATAATGTAAATAGTATTTCTGGAGAGGAGTCTCAAATTGGCAGCATTTATGACAAAGAGAACATTCATTATTATTTTAACTATCCTTGCTATTTTGCTTGCAGCTTATTTTATATTGCCAGTATCCATTCCGCTTATTGGCGCATTTATCACAGCACTAGTATTAACCCCGGCTGTAACAGCTTTACACAAACGAGCTAAACTAAAAAGAAACATAGCTGTGATGATTGTATTTACGTTATTTATTCTGTTTATTGGTCTAGCTGGCTACTACATTACAACACAAGCTGTAACACAAGGCACTCAAATTGTCGAAAACTTACCACAATATATTAACGATATTAATCGCGCTTGGCTTAATTTCCAAAGAAACTTGGAAGAAGAATATCAAAGTCTTCCTCCAGATCTTGTCCAAGAAATTAACCTACAAGTTACTCATACATTAAATTCATTTCGTACAACGATAAGTGAACGGAACTTAATTAATGACCTTGCAAACGTCATTACAAGCATTCCAGGCTACTTAGTTACCTTTATCGTTTATCTAATTGCATTGTTTTTGTTTATGTTAGAATTGCCGTCACTTAAAAATAAGGCGTTTACGTATTTATCTGACAAGACGAAAGACAAAGTGAATTTCATGACATCAAGATTAACGTATGTTATTTGGGGCTTTTTTAAGGCTCAATTCTTAGTCAGCATTATTATTTTCATTGTCTCCTTAATAGGACTCCTGCTCATCGTTCCTGAATATGCCCTACTTATGGCATTTATCATTTGGCTAATTGATTTCATTCCCTTAATTGGCTCTATCGCGATATTAGCACCATGGGCAATCTTTCAATTTATTGCGGGCAATGCCAACATTGGAACACAGCTTTTAATTTTAGCCGCAATTTTGTTAATTATTCGCCGGACAGTCGAACCGAAAGTGATGGGACAACAAATTGGACTCTCTCCACTCGCCACACTTATTGCGATGTATTTGGGACTGATGTTCTTTGGCGTGATGGGTTTTATCATTGGGCCCCTTCTTGTCATTGCTTTTACATCAGCTAAAGAAGCTGGCATTATTAAGCTTAACTTTAAAATTTAAAACAGTGTTTTTATAGTTTTCCATTGTGCTACAGTCACCACACCAAGTAGTCGACTGACTGTAGCGCAATGACCCTTAAGGAAAACAATACAGTCGTAGCACCTTATAAAAAAGAACTTAGCCAAATATATTGGTTAAGTTCTTTTTTTAGACTTTATAGATACTGGATTAGATCATTCTCTTAGTAATATGGAGAAATCATAATATATACAATAACACCCGTTAAACTCACATATAACCAGATAGGCATCGTCCATCTTGCAATTTTGCGATGTCGTTCATTTTCCATATTCCATGCTCTAGCAACAGAAGTCAGAGCTAGAGGCACGATAATAGCTGCTAATACAATATGAGTAATTAAGATGAAATAATAGATGCCAGCCATTACTCCACTTCCACCATAAGGGGTGGATGCTGATAAGAAATGATGAGCCACATATGTGACAAGGAAAAGCGTAGTTGTCGCAAATGCTGCATAGATAAAACGACGATGAAGAGTGACATTTCTTTTCAAAATTGCTATTAAAGCAGCTAACAAAAACAAAAATGTAAAGCTATTAAAAATGGCATTCATTAACGGCAAAATTTTCACGTCAAATGCTGTAAAGTTGTCTACCCCTGGTAATCCAGCAAGCAACGCTACTAATCCATTAATTAAAATCGTTATAATGATGATGGCTGGCTTATAATTGCGCTTTCGATGAGGTTGTCCTAATACCTCTTGATTATGTTGATGGTTCATGTCATCACGCCTTTTTTAGATTTCATACGTGTCTATTATACATCATATTAATTGGACAGACATCTAGTAGCTTTTACAATATAATGAACAAAAAGAAGGTGATTCTATATAGAACCACCTTCTTTTTTTATCGTTAATACTTTGTAACACCTAATAACAACATTAACGCTGCTATCGTTGGTACTGTTACAAAAATTCCAGAAATCATAAACGCTGTCGCCCAGCCGTGATCTTTATCTTTAAGATGCATAAAGAAGATCAACTGAAGCGCGAGTTGTACGACCGCTAATAACAAGATAAACGGAATTGCAAATGAGCGTGGAATAATATCTGCTCCAACAGCTAAAAACGACATAATCGTTAAGAAAATCATTAAAGCAAAAACGACAATTTGCTTGCGAATTTCTTTACTCGTTTGACGTTTCTCTTCTTCTGTCATCGCACTTTTCTCAAATGGTGTACTTAAGTTATCTGCCATGAACTAGCCCCCCTTATACTACTCCCATAAGATAGACAACCGTGAAGATGAATACCCACACGACATCAATGAAGTGCCAGTATAAACTAGCTAAATAAAACTTAGGAGCATTCGTTAATGTAATCCCACTCTTATTGTAGCGGATAAGCAGGACAATAATCCAACAAAGTCCAAAAGCAACGTGAGCACCGTGCAGTCCAACAAGAGAATAGAAAGATGAAGCAAACGCACTTGTCGTAAAGCCTAAACCATGGTGAACATACTCGTAGAACTCATAAATTTCAAAGCCTAAGAAAGCAAGACCTAATAAGACCGTAATCCACATCCAAATCTTGAATGTGCCGAACTTATTTTTCTTCATTGCAAACATAGCTAATACACTTGTTAAACTACTCGTTAAAAGGATCATTGTCATAATAAAGACAAGTGGAAGATGGAACATCTCTTGTGAAGAAGGCCCATCAGCGATTCCGTTACGAAGACCTAAATACGTACCAAAGAAAGTCGCAAATAGAATCGTTTCACCACCAAGGAAGAACCAGAAACCGAGAAATTTGTTTTTACCTTCTAATGTCGCTCTCTCCGGATGTGAAGGAAGCCCTTTTGAAGTATCTACATGACCCGCCATTTCTTAGTTACCTCCTTTCTTTAGATCCGCTTTTACTTGTTCAACAGGAACATAATATCCATGGTCCTCTTTCACAGAACGAACAAACATAGCACCAAAAGTAATAGCCAAACCACCGATCGTAACAAACCACGGACTAACAATTGGGTTTTCCATGTTCATCATAATAACACCGAAACCAGCAAAGAATAGACCAACAGCGATGATCAATGGCAGAATGGAACCATTCGGCATATGGATCGCTTGTACTGGTTCAGCCGGCTTCATTTTTCCATCACCATGAATTTTTTCATAGAATAATGGGTCAAGTGAACGAACTTGTGGAGTTTGTGCAAAGTTATACTCAGGTACAGGAGTTGGAACAGCCCACTCAAGTGTACGAGCATCCCATGGATCTGCAACTGTTACGCGCTCACCTTTGAACGCTGAATAAATGACATTAATCACAAGCAGTATGATAGCTGCTGACATGAAGAATGTACCAATTGTACTAATAAAGTTAAATGTATCAAGACCTTGATCTCCAAGATATGTGTATACACGACGTGGCATACCCATTAGTCCTAATAAATGCTGAACGAAGAACGTTAAATGGAATCCAATATAGAAAATCCAGAAAAACAATTTCCCTAAAGTTTCATTCAACATATGTCCAAACATTTTTGGATACCAATAGAATAAACCAGCAAATAAAGATAATACGATACCACCAACAATAATGTAGTGGAAGTGAGCTACAACAAAGTACGTATCATGGTAAAGATAGTCAACTGGTGCCATTGCTAACATAACCCCTGTTACCCCACCAAGTACGAACGTTGGTACGAAAGAAGAAGCAAATAACATCGCTGTATTAAATGTAATCTTCCCGCCCCACATTGTAAAGAGCCAGTTAAAGATTTTGATACCAGTTGGAACCGCAATCGTCATCGTTGCAATCGCAAAGATTGAGTTAGCCACAGGTCCCATACCTACTGTAAACATATGGTGAGCCCAAACCATGAACCCTAAGAAAGCGATAATCATCGTTGCAAATACCATAGCAGTATATCCGAAAAGACGCTTTCTAGAGAATGCAGGGATAACCTCAGAAATAATACCAAAAGCAGGTAATACTAGAATATATACTTCTGGGTGTCCAAAGATCCAGAAAATATGTTGCCATAAAACAACATTACCACCCATATTCGGAATAAAGAACTGAGCATCGAATACACGGTCAAACATTAAAAGAGCAAGACCAGCAGCAAGTGGTGTAAAAGCAAATAAAATTAATGTAGAAGAAATGAATGACGTCCATACAAATAATGGTAAGCGCATCATTGTCATTCCTGGTGCTCTCATATTAATGATCGTAACTAAGAAGTTGATCGCTGATACAAGAGTACCAATACCTGATACTTGAAGTCCTAATACATAAAAGTCAAGACCTAAACCACCGTAATCACGGCTAGAAAGTGGTACATACGCAGTCCAACCTGCATCGGGTCCACCACCGAAGAACCAACTCATACTTAATAATAAACCACCTGATAAGAAAATCCAGAAACCAAGTGCATTGACAAATGGGAATGCAACGTCACGTGCCCCAATTTGTAATGGTATGACATAGTTCATAAATGCAAATAATAATGGTGTGGCGGCTAAAAATAGCATGATCGTACCATGCATCGTAATGAATTCATTAAATGTTTGACCACTTAAGAAATTCATCTCTGGATACATGAGCTGGATACGCATAAAAAGCGCCATCACCCCAGCTTTTACAAAGAAAAGCGTCCCTGCAATCAAGTACATGATTCCAAGCTTTTTATGGTCAACCGTTGTTAACCAATCCCAAACAACGCTTTTTTCCTGTTTTTGTGCAGCCAAAGGGTTTACCTCCTTTATTGTCTATTTTTAATTGTTTTGTACATCTAAAGAACGAAGGTAAGCAATAAGCGCTTCCATATCTTGATCGCTCATATCTGGGAATGCAGGCATGTTGTTTCCTTGTTTTAGAGACTCTGGATCACGAATCCATGCTTCAAGATTCTCATCAGTGAACTCTAAGTAACCTGCAATTACTTCACGATTTGCAAAATCTGATAAAGCTGGTCCTGTAGCAGAACCCATTCCACCAACTGCGTGACAACCAATACAGCTAGCTTCGAATACATCGCGCCCTTGTTGAGCTAATGTTTCAGTAGGCTCTTGTACTTCAGCTTGCATACCAGCAACCCAAGCATCATACTCATCACGTTCAAGAGCAATAAGTTTAAAGTCCATTAATGCATGTGAAGGTCCACATAGTTCTGCACACTTTCCTTTAAATACACCTGGTTCATCAGCTTCCAACCACATATGGTTCGTAATTCCAGGAATCGTATCTAATTTACCACCTAGTGCTGGTACCCAAAATGAGTGCATTACATCTTGTGCATGTAATTCGAAAATGACTTTCTCTCCAACTGGAATATACACTTCTTGACCAGCTGTAAACCCTTCATTTTCATAATCAAATTGCCACCAGAATTGGTGTCCCGTCACCGTAATGTAGACCGTATCTTCACCGATCTCTGGATCTGGTTCAGTATCTGCTAACATAAATTGTCCCGTAATAGTCGGAACAGCTAAAATCGTTAACAAAATAATTGGGATAACAGTCCAAGTTATTTCTAATGCCGTATTTCCATGTACTTGTTTTGGAATTTCATCATCTCCTGGAGCACGACGGTACTTAGCAAGAATAATGAAAAAGATTGCAAATACGACAATTGTCACTAGGGCCATAATGTACAACGATAGTAACATGTTGTCAAAAAGCCATTGTGATTGTGGTCCCTTTGGATCAAGGGCAGTTAAGTTCGTCTCTCCCAAACAACCCGTTAATACAAACACGAGCAATGAAAGAGGTAGAAAACGCCATGCAGTTTTCCAAAGTTTCATCTGACAATCCAACCTCACTTTCGTTACGTAGTTAATACTACTATTAAGATATATATCTATAGTCATTATTCATTTTAATACTTCTAAAGAAACACATTAGAGATGTGTGCATTATTAAATATGAACAATAACCATAAGAACAAATAAAATAGTTAAATAGTTGAGCGAATACACAAACATTAATCTCGCCCATTTTATGTCGTCTTTCATTTTAAAACCTGCAAATCCTAGAACAACCCAACCTAGGCCAAGTAATGCAGCAACGACTGTATAAACAATCCCAAAAGGATACAACATAAGCGAAACTGGTAATAAGGCAATGACATAAACGACCATTTGACGTTTTGTCACTTCAAACCCAGCAACAACGGGCAACATCGGTATTCCTGCTGCTCGATACTCCTCTACACGCTTCATTGCAAGAGCAAGAAAATGTGGTGGTTGCCAAAAGAACATTATAAAGAACATTACCCAGGCAAATGTGTGTAAACTGCCATCAATAGCAGCCCAACCAATTAGTGGAGGGACAGCACCTGAGAAGCTACCAACTATTGTATTTAGCGTGGTAGTACGTTTTGTCCACATTGTATAGAGTACAACATATATAAATAACCCAATTAATCCAATGACAGCTGCTGTTGCAGTTGTCAAAGCTAAAAAGATTAATCCTAATGCAGCTTGAAGTAGTCCGACAACTAAAACGTGGTTAGCACTAAAACGACCAGTGACAGTTGGACGATCTTTCGTCCGTTCCATAATATGATCGATATCTCGGTCAATGTAGTTATTTAACGTACATCCACCTGCCATCACTAGGGCTGCACCAATTAATGCAAAGAACATCGTTGCTAGATGTGATCCTAATCCCACTCCTGTATAGACAGCAGCTAAATATATACCGGCAAACGTAGTAATCAAGTTTGACGTAACAATCCCCTGTTTGGCAAGTACTAAGTAATCCTTCCACGACTTTTGCTGACTAACTGCAACTGATGAATCAGGACTAGGAATAACTTCTGATGAGTCCAACACAGTATTAGTCTTATTCATCAATTCTTTCACCCCCTTTGTAGAGTCAACCAAATCGAGCACTTTTTAAAAGGCTAAGATACAGAATTCTCTCTTCTTACATGTGCTACAAGTCACATTATATCTTAAAATCTATTTTGTTTCATTAAAATCATGAGTTTCACATTATCTTCACATTTAGCAACAGCCATAAAATATTCACTCTAGTAAAATTGACTTTTCTCACGTTTGTTTTTAATATCAATGAGAAAGCCATAAAAGATTCCCTTGCTAACTCTAGCATATATCTTACCAATTTTATAGAAGGAAAGGTGAATTGAATGCATAAAAAATTAAAAGTTTTTGGCATTCTGTCCTCAATCGGTCTCTTAATTGTCCTTTTACAAGGTGCACTCGTTACAAAAACGGGTTCCGGTGAAGGCTGTGGTGCTACGTGGCCGTTATGTTTTGGAGAGGTTATTCCAGTAAACCCTGCTATCGAAACCATTATTGAATATAGTCATCGGATTGTTTCAGGTTTTGTTGGGGTCATGATCATTATATTGGCCATCTGGTCTTGGAAGCAGTTAAAACATATGAAAGAAACAAAGTTTATGTCAATCGCTGCAGTAGCACTGATTATTTTTCAAGGGTTACTTGGTGCAGGAGCAGTTGTATTCGGGCAATCTAAAGCGATTTTAGCTTTACACTTTGGTATTTCTGCTATGTCTTTAGCCTCTGTTGTCTTATTAATGATTCTAGCTTTTGAAGATGGAAAACCTAGACAGATTGCGCCTAAAGTTACATCGGCTTACAAGGCATTCTTCTTTTTTGTTATTACGTACTGTTATTTAGTTATTTACACAGGTGCTTATGTAAAACATACAGACTCAGCATTAGCTTGTGCTGGTTTTCCTCTTTGTAACGGAATGATTTTCCCTGGTTTATCTGGTCCAATTGGGGTTCAATTTTTGCACAGACTTGCTGGAATCTCATTAGCTATCTTCATTTTAATTTTAATGATTTGGACGATTGGTAGCTTCAGAAATGAAATTGTTCTAGTTTGGACAAGCGTTATCGCCTTTGTTCTAATTGTTCTTCAGATGCTTACTGGAATTTCTGTTGTCTTTACTCAAAACGAAATTCTTTCCATTGGACTTTTGCATGCCCTTATCATTTCTGTTCTCTTTTCCAATTTAGCTTATATGGGCATGATTCTTCTTCGAAAACCAAGTAAATAAAACGGAAAAAAATGACAGCATTTAGCTGTCATTTTTTCATTTATTGCCCATTTTAATAAATTTTATACATTGATCATGTGGATTTACTCCAATTCAATGAGCAAATCTCCAGTCGAAATTGGCTCCCCGTCTGTTACATAACTTCTTTAATCACCCCATCAAATTGGGCTTGAACAGTCGTTTCCATTTTCATCGCCTCTGTGATCATTAAATGATCACCTTTTTTAACTTGATCGCCTTTTGAAACGAGCGTTTTGACAACCGTTCCAGGCATCGTTGCACCAATTTGGTTCGGATTGTCTTTATCTACTTTTGGACGGACCACAGATGATGTTTGAACATTTAAATCTTTTATTACAATTTCACGTGATTGACCATTTAATTCAAAGTACACAATTCGCGTACCATCCTCTTTGGGTTTCGATATAGAAACAAGTTTAACAATTAACGTTTTACCTTGTTCAATTTCTACTTCAATCTCTTCACCTAAACGTAACCCATAGAAAAACGTAGGTGTATCTAATACCGAGATGTCTCCAAATTGTTGACGGAATTGATCAAACTCCATAAAGACCTTCGGGTACAATGCATATGAAAGAATATCATGACTTGTCACCTGACGATCTAACTTATTAAAAAGCATCTCTTTAATTTCTTGGAAATCCACTGGTTCCATCGTTTCCCCTGGACGGCCCTCAAGTGGTTTTCTACCTTTTAGAACAATGTCTTGAAGTTTTTTAGGGAACCCTTGGTACGGTTGCCCCAATTGACCTTGGAACAGTTCAATGACAGAGTCAGGAAAATCAAGCTTATCTCCTTTTTCATACACATCTTCTTCTGTTAAATCATTCTGGACCATATAAAGCGCCATATCACCTACAACTTTAGATGATGGTGTAACTTTTACGACATCCCCGAACATGTCATTTACGGTGCGGTACATCTTCTTCACTTCATTCCAACGTTCTCCAAGCCCAACTGCTTTTGCTTGTTGTTGAAGGTTACTGTATTGTCCACCTGGCATTTCGTGTTCATAAACTTCAGTATGCGGTGCGTTCATTCCGCTTTCAAAACCTGCATAATATTTACGCGTATAATCCCAGAATTCCGCTAATTGCTCATACGATTGCACATTTACATTTGGTTGACGTTTTGAACCACTCAGAGCATAGAACAAGCTATTGGCACTTGGTTGAGACGTAAGGCCTGCCATTGAACTCACAGCTACATCGACAATATCTACCCCTGCTTCAATAGCACGAGCATACGTAAACAACCCATTTCCACTTGTATCATGTGTATGCAAATGAATTGGAATGTCAATTGTACTTTTTAACTCTGTAACTAATTGGTAAGCAGCCTCAGGCTTTAATAATCCAGCCATATCTTTTATGCCTAAAATATGTGCACCTGATTGTTCTAGTTCTTTTGCTAAGTTTTTATAATACGTTAAATCGTATTTTGATCTATTCGGATCTAAAATATCACCTGTGTAACACATCGAAGCTTCCGCAATTTTTCCACTTTTCCGTACAGAGTCAATCGCCAACGTCATTCCTTTAACCCAGTTTAAACTGTCAAAAATCCGGAAAACATCAATACCCGCATCAGCTGACTTTTCTACAAACTCCTCAATGACATTATCAGGATAATTCGTATACCCAACTGCATTGGATGCTCGTAATAACATTTGGAATAAAATATTTGGAGCTTTTTTCCTTAATGTAATTAATCTCTCCCAAGGATCTTCATGTAAAAATCTCATCGTAACATCAAATGTAGCTCCACCCCACATCTCCATCGAGAAGAGATTAGGTAGCATACGTGCTGTTGGTTCTGCTATTTGTTTAAGATCATGAGTTCTTACTCTTGTTGCCAATAAGGATTGGTGAGCATCACGGAACGTCGTATCTGTTAGTAATACTTCCTTTTGATTCTTAACCCATCTAGCTAGACCTTCTGGGCCCTGCTCATCTAGAATTTGTTTTGTCCCTGTAGGCATCGGTTCTGTATACTTCACTTTAGGAATTGGAGCTTTCTCAAGAACAGGCTTTTGCGTATTTTCAAGCCCTGGATACCCATTTACGATCGTTTCACCGATAAACGTTAACATCTTTGTCCCACGGTCTTTTCTCTTTGGAAAAACAAATAATTCAGGTGTTCGATCAATAAACGACGTATTATATTCTCCATTCAAAAATTGCGGGTGCTGTACAACATTTTCTAAAAAGGCAATATTCGTCTTAATCCCTCGAATACGAAACTCTCTTAAATTTCGTAGCATTTTCGCTGCTGCACTTTCAAACGTTAATGCCCATGTGGAAACTTTAACAAGAAGTGAATCATAATAAGGTGTAATTACAGCTCCTTGGAATCCGTTTCCTGCATCCAACCTCACACCAAATCCGCCACCTGAACGATATGCATTAATACGACCGGTATCTGGCATAAATCCATTACTTGGATCTTCTGTCGTTACACGTGATTGAATGGCAAAACCACTGCAGATAATCTGCTCCTGTGCCGGAATACCTAGTTTGGCTCCATGCAGATGTTCACCATCAGCGATTAATAATTGAGATTGGACAATATCTATACCTGTCACCATCTCTGTTATTGTATGCTCTACTTGAACGCGTGGATTTACTTCAATAAAGTAAAATTCTCCTGTATCTGTAACGAGAAATTCTACCGTTCCAGCATTTACATAATCAATATTCTCCATCAGCTGAACAGCAGCATCACAAATCTTTTTACGAACATCTTCCCCAAGAGAGACGCTCGGTGCAATTTCAACTACTTTTTGGTGCCTTCGCTGGACTGAGCAGTCTCTATCATGCAAATGAACGATGTTATGATGCTTATCGGCTAGAATTTGCACCTCAATATGCTTTGGATTTTCAATGAATTTCTCAACATACACTTCATCATTTCCAAAAGCTGACTTTGCTTCAGACTTTGCTCGATTATATGACTCAACCACATCTTCTTCGCTGCGGACTATGCGCATGCCTCGTCCACCACCGCCAAGAGATGCTTTTATAATAAAAGGAAATCCATGTTCATTTGCAAAAGCTTGTACTTCTTCCACATTATGTACTGGACCATCACTCCCTGGAATAACAGGTAAATTCGCTTTTAAGGCTTGTTCACGTGCTTGCACTTTGTCACCAAACATGACTAAATGTTCAAGTTCTGGACCAATGAAAATAATCCCTTCTTCTTGACAACGAGTTGCAAAATCAATGTTCTCGGATAAAAATCCATAACCTGGATGGATCGCATCAACATCATGCAACTTCGCTATTTCAATTATTCCCTCAATATCTAGATACGCTTCAATCGGTTTTTTTCCTTCACCAACTAAATAGGCCTCATCCGCTTTATAGCGATGATATGCTCCGGAATCCTCTTTTGAGTAAATGGCAACCGTACGAATATGCAACTCTGTACAAGCTCGAAAAATACGGATGGCGATTTCCCCTCGGTTTGCGACCATTACCTTTTTGATGTTCGTTAATCCATTCATTTTTTGCCCCTCTTTCCTAATGATCTCGTCTTTCCCCATTAAACATTTGTCTTTCTTGTTCATCTCACCAAAGACCAATGACCTATTGAAATCACTGCTCTTTCCGCTTTATTCTAGTATAGATAAAAGCGCAATCGCTTGGCAATCTTTTTTTAATACTATGGACAACTCACAAAAAAAAAATAAAAGCCAGCTATGAATAGATAGCTTGGCTTTTATTTTCCTACAGATGCCTCATGCAAGTCATCTAATTTGCGTTGTAACTCACCTAATATTTGTTTGCCATTTTCTTCATTGACTAAACCTAAGCGAACAGCAAAATCAATTTCTCTTGACAATC
The DNA here is from genome assembly GCF_000513095.1 of Halalkalibacter wakoensis JCM 9140. Taxonomy (GTDB): domain Bacteria; phylum Bacillota; class Bacilli; order Bacillales; family Bacillaceae_D; genus Halalkalibacter; species Halalkalibacter wakoensis. Next base: position 6,635 of record NZ_BAUT01000001.1, on the reverse strand, counting down.
CAAACATTTGTGTATCAAGAACCTCTTCATAGAGAGGACATTGGGGCATCGTTAAATTCTCCAACTGCACTTCGATGAGTTGACGAATTTTATCCGCATCTGATTTCAGAAGGGCATATGCTTTTTCTTTATCTCCAGTCACCATTTCTGCTGACATGTTGATCCCCTCCTTCGTGAATTTTCCTTGTCTTAATAGTATCTTTTTCAAATGAAAATTGCAACGATTTTAACAGAGTTAAGGAGGCTTGTCTGTGTTAAAAGATACTTAAATGGTATTTGGCTGATAATAATTCCAATAATTTCATTCCGGCAATGCTATTTCCTTTGTCATCCAAAGCTGGACCATATAACCCAATTCCTATCCCACCTGGGACAGCCCCTACAATTCCACCTGATACTCCGCTTTTTGCCGGAATTCCTACTCTTATCGCAAATTCACCAGATGCATTATACATCCCGCAAGTGACCATAAATGTCTTCACTAAGCGCGCGATCTCAAAAGGGATTATCGAATAGTTTTTATCAGGATGTTCTCCGTGGTGCGCTAAAGCAAAGCCGATTTTCGCTAGATCTTCGCAGTCAACCTCTATAGCACATTGCTTCGTATAAAAATCAAGTAAAACATCGACATCTCCATTAATCACACCGTGTTGTTTCATAAAATAAGATAAGGAACGATTTAAATCAGCTGTATCAAACTCCGACTTAGCTACCTCAGCATTATAAGTAATAGATTGATTCCCACTCAACTCTCTAACAAATTGAAGAAGTCTATCTAGTTTTTCTTCATTCGAACTCCCTTTAATAAGGGAACTAACGGCTAGAGCTCCCGCATTGATCATTGGATTTAGGGGTTTAGACGGGATGTGCGACTCTAGTTTCGCAATGGAATTAAACGGATCTCCAGTCGGCTCCATCCCAACTTTACTAAAGACCACCTCTTCCCCATGGTCCATTAAAGCAAGAGCTAATGTTAAAATTTTTGAAATGCTTTGTAATGTAAATAATTTCCGATGTTGCCCTTCACTAAAACATGTGTCATGACCATCAAAAATAGCGATTCCTACATCTGTCGGATTAGCCTTTGATAGTGCCGGAATATAATCGGCCACTTTTCCATGATGAGTATAACGTTCAACTGTCTCAACCATCTCTTTCAAATCAGTACCATAGTGACAAACCACATAACCACCCCGAAATTTAAGTTTTGAAGCTAGTAGTAAAAGTGACAAAACCCTAAAAACGCTTTATACTTTAAACTGTCTAATTTATTATGAATGATACTTATCTTTTTAAGCTTACTCTAATTATTTTCTCCATTACAAGCAATACCATTTATCACGACTATTTTTTGAACATCAGATTAATCAATAGGAGGGATTATGATGCAAGAATTTGTTTTTTTCATAGAAGGAGAAGTTGGTCATCCGTTAACAATTGATCCAACGGTTTGGATTTTCGACGAAAGAAAGGTAGACTTAGATACATATTTTGATGAGATAAAAACTAGAGATGATGAGGAGACAGCTTATAAAAAGGCCATTTCTGCTCAGTGGGATAAGGAGATTACAGAGGGTTCTGCCCCGCCACGCCCAAATAGCAATGGCAATGAAATTAAATACGAAAAACAAAAATTAATTAATGGGTCATTCGGGATGCCTCTTAAGCCGTTCCTTGTAAATGCAGAACCAAAAGAAACAGCTAAAAAGGTTGAACTAATTGGAGCTAACGGTTCACGTCACACCGTTGAACTCAGTGAAGCATTAGATGGTATCGTTGCTTTTTCATATAGGGGAAAGCCATTAAAGGAAGATGGCCCCATTCATTTTTATTATGGAGATGGATCTAATCGTACAGAACCTATTAAAAATATATGTAAAATCATTCTTTTATAATGGATGACTCCGAAAATCACACTGCAGCCTGCTGCAGTGTGATTTCTTCATGTAAGCTTACAATAAGTCAGCCGCCAACTGAGCTAACCCCGAACGCTCACCTTTCACTAACTTAACATGGCCACTTACTGTTTGATCTTTAAATTTTTCAACTACATAAGTAAGACCATTGTTATATTCATCTAAATAGGGATGATCAATTTGTTGCGGATCTCCCATTAAGACTATTTTGCTTCGCTCACCTACACGTGTTAATATGGTTTTCACTTCATGCTTTGTTAAGTTCTGAGCTTCGTCAATAATGATAAACTGATCGGGTATGCTTCTTCCCCTTATATAAGTTAAAGCTTCCACTTGAATAGAACCCATTCCAGCTAAAATGTGATCAAGCTCACCTGGCTTCTTTGTATCAAATAAAAATTCCAGATTATCGTAGATCGGTTGCATCCACGGTCTAAGCTTCTCTTCTTTCTCCCCAGGTAAATAACCAAGATCTTTCCCAAGGGGTACAACCGGTCTTGCCACAACAAGTTTTTTGTACTTCCCAAGGTCCTCAGTTTGCATCAATCCAGCGGCTAGGGATAATAGCGTTTTTCCTGTACCAGCTTTCCCTATCATCGTCACAAGGCTAATATCATCTCGCAACAATAGTTCAAACGCCATTTTTTGCTGAACATTTCTAGCCCGAATTCCCCATACATGATCCGGTTCACTTAAAAATGGTTTTACTTTCTTTCCATCCGGCTCGACTTTCCCAAGTGCAGAACTCGAACTACCTAACGCATCCTTCATAATAATAAATTGATGAGGATAAAATGGGTGTTTTGCTAGCTCCGAAATCGCAATTTCACCATTGGAATAAAACTTCTTCATTATATCTGCATCGACAAAAATTTCTACATACCCTGGGTAAACGGAGTCAAACTCTACGACTCGATCACTCAGAAAGTCTTCTGCAGGTAATCCTAATGCATCCGCCTTTACTCTTACTAACGCGTCTTTACTTACAAGAATGACACTTCGGCCATCAACACGCTCTTGTTCCTCAAGCATTAAATTTAAGGCTACAGCAATAATCCGATTATCATTTGTCATTTCAGCAAAGGAATCTTTTAGTCTTAAGAAGGACCGGTGATTCAATTCAACTCGTAACGTTCCACCTGATTCAATCGGAACCCCTTCATGTAGCTTCCCCATACCCCTTAGGTTATCTATTAGCTTCGAAAATTGACGTGCATTTCTACCAATCTCGTCCATGTAGCGTTTCTTCGAATCAACTTCCTCTAAAACAATTGCTGGAATCACTACTTCATTGTCCTGAAATGAATAAATAGAGTGAGGATCCTGTAAGAGTACGTTCGTGTCCAATACGTAGATTTTTTTCAACATTCCGCCTCCTGACTAAAGAATCGTTTATCAACAACATCTTACTATTAAGTTATGCTAATTGAACAAGTTGGTCCAAACTTTTAGACAATTGTTCAACACCTTCTTATTATTGAATGTATGTTCAAGCCATCGAAGTTAGACGAGTGAAATCAAAAAACAAAAACAGTTTGTACAAAAAAATCCAAATAACCGCCACCAACTTAGCGATTATCTGGATCAATGTCTTTACGATTTTTTCTTTAACGCAGCCATTACTTGTCGATCGAGTTTTGCTGCAGCTTCTGCATCATAGGTTTTTTCATACGAAGGGACCTTTGTCATTCTTGCACCATAAAACATCACATCACGAACTTCTTCAATGTTCATTTCAATAAGGGCTAGTTTTAACGGTACCTCTTCCATCTTTTCTGTTATCACTTTCGCAGATCCAGAAATAGAATAAGTCGATCCATTCCCGATTAGTGTTAAAACGACCCCTTCCGTCGCTTGAATGTTTTTCACTATTCGTGAACGGTTATCAATAGCAAAGCGTACGGTTTTGGAATCTGTTGCAAAAACCCACGAAATGGCATTAACGTTAGGGACGTTTTTTTCGTGATCCACTGTCGCAAGCGTTACATAACACTCTTTTTGTAACAAAGGCAAGATATCATTGGTTAATACGTGTTCAACTTGGTTACCCATATTAAAACCTCCTAAGTCATGCTACATATTCATCATGTTTATCATACCATTTTTTTCAGCGAACGTTGAACGCTTTAAATAATTCTTGTATGACCTTATCATTTTACAACGAATTGGTTTTTTCTTTCTAGAAGATAGCTTTTTTTGTCCGTATTGCTTACAATGGAATGAGAACGGAGTGGTTGGACAAATGAGAGTGAAATGTGTACTTTGTGATAAGATTGATAAACTAGATGATCAATTGCCACTAGCAAAGCGTTTACGAAATCGCCCTATCCACACATATATGTGTGATCGTTGTTATGAAAGAATTAAAAATCGAACAGAGGCCAGAAAAGCATCAAATTCTTTTCAATTAACCGTTGAAACAAAAGAAGAGAGTGATTGGATTTAAAACCAATCACTCTCTTTTTACGCTTATTCTTTTTCTTTTCGATGTTTATGAAGCCTAAACCGATACATCCCAAGCACGATACCTGAAATGATTAATACAGCAATGATCGGAGCTCCAAATGCAAATTCCAAAAACCACATAACAAAACTACCGATCACTAGTAAAGCATAAACAACGGCTTTTTTTAGAACTGGCAACTCTCTCGCAAAACCTAAATTAAATACAACAATGGTCAATAAGACGACAACCAAATATGATATAAAACCATACCAAGGGTTCTCTGCCGTCATCCGCATCATCCACGTTAATGCTTCTAATTCTTCTTCTGTGAACTGGTTGTCCATACTATCACCAACTCTTTACTTTGCTGCAAGCTTTCTGCGTTTTTCCTCACGCTCACGCTCTGATTTTACTAGAATTTTCTTACGAAGGCGAATAGACTCTGGTGTTAATTCGCAATATTCATCTTCATTTAAGTACTCAAGTGCTTCTTCTAGACTCATAATACGCGGTTTTTTCATCGTAACTGTATTATCTTTATTCGCAGAACGGACATTTGTTTGTTGCTTCATTTTTGTAATATTAACAGCCAGATCATTGTCACGAGTATGCTCACCAACGATTTGCCCTTCATAAATTTCTGCACCTGGTTCAACGAATATCGTTCCTCGATCTTCCACTTGCATAATTCCATACTGACTTGTCTTCCCTGTTTCCATTGATACTAGAACACCTTGACGACGGCCACCAACTTGTCCAGGAGTAAGTGGTGCATAACTGTCAAACGAGTGGTTAATAATTCCATACCCACGAGTTTGTGATAGAAATTCAGTCGTATAACCAATAAGACCACGTGCTGGCACTAAAAACTCTAGACGAACTTGTCCACTTCCGTTGTTCGTCATATTAAGCATTTCACCTTTACGTTCTCCAATAGATTCCATAACTGACCCTGTATACTCTTCTGGAACATCAATCTGAACGCGCTCCATCGGCTCAGATCTCACACCGTCAATCTCACGAATAATAACTTCAGGTTTCGAAACTTGAAGCTCATATCCTTCACGACGCATGTTCTCAATAAGAATAGACAGATGAAGTTCACCACGACCTGAAACGATCCACACATCTGGAGAATCTGTATTTTCTACACGAAGACTTACATCTGTTTCAAGTTCTGATTTCAAGCGTTCCTCAAGCTTACGACTTGTTACAAATTTCCCTTCACGACCTGCGAATGGACTATTGTTCACTAGGAATGTCATTTGAAGAGTAGGCTCATCAATACGTAAAATCGGAAGAGCTTCTTGATGCTCAACAGGACAAACAGTCTCCCCTACGTTGATTTCTTCCATTCCAGAAATTGCAATTAGGTCTCCTGCTTTTGCTTCCTGAATTTCCGTACGCTTTAACCCTAGGAAACCAAACATTTTCGTAACACGGTATTGCTTCACAGAACCATCAAGCTTCATTAACGCAACTTGTTGTCCTACTTTAATCGTTCCTCTAAACACACGACCAATCCCAATACGCCCAACATAGTCATTGTAATCAAGCATGGTAACTTGGAATTGAAGAGGCTCGTCACTATTATCAATTGGAGCAGGAATGGTTTCAATGATTGTATCAAACAATGCAGACATATTCTCATCTTGTTTGTCTGAGTCCATGCTTGCTGTTCCGTTAATCGCAGAAGCATACACAACTGGGAATTCTAACTGATCTTCGTTTGCTCCTAAATCAATAAATAGATCGATGACTTCATCCACTACTTCAGCTGGGCGGGCAAAGTCACGGTCAATTTTATTCACAACAACAATTGGCGTTAAATTTTGTTCTAACGCTTTTTTAAGAACAAATCGAGTTTGTGGCATACATCCTTCATACGCATCAACGACTAATAATACGCCATCAACCATTTTCATAATACGTTCTACTTCTCCACCGAAATCAGCGTGTCCAGGTGTGTCCATTATATTTATACGTTTGTCGTTATAATTAATTGCCGTATTTTTAGCAAGAATCGTAATTCCACGCTCTTTCTCAAGTGCATTGGAGTCCATCGCACGTTCGTCAACTTGCTCATTTTCACGGAATGTACCCGATTGTTTTAATAGTTGGTCAACTAAAGTAGTTTTTCCGTGGTCAACGTGGGCAATAATTGCGATGTTACGTATATCGTTACGAATTGTCATTTTTTTCTCTCCTTATTTCGTTCATTAACTGTACAAGTATATCATAAATTCCCTTCAAAGAAAGTATTATAAAAAAAT
>NZ_BAUT01000002.1 GCF_000513095.1 Halalkalibacter wakoensis JCM 9140 | reverse complement strand
GGGTTTTACTAAGTTTTTAACACTTAATAAAAAAGTTTAGTCTCTGCAATTTCTTTATTAGAAAACCCTTTTACAATGAACGTTAACACTTCTAGTTCTCTCTCTGTTAATTTTTTAAGCGTATTTGTTTGAAGCTGTCGATCATTCTCCATCACTTGATCCATTAACCTTTGCGTTGCTGATGGATACAAATATGTCTCTCCTTGTGCTACCGTTTCAATAGCTGTTATTAACTCTTCGTGCAAGGCACTTTTTAAAATACAGCCTGAAGCTCCAAATTGAATCGCTCGGAATAAATATTCATCGTCATCATGCATCGTTAGTATTAAGATGTGTGTCTTAGGTAAAACTTTCTTTAATTCAAGTGTAGCCGTTAATCCATCTTTTCCTAATGGCATGCTCACATCCATAATGACTAAATGAGGATTAACGTTTAAAGCAATTGAGATTGCCTCATCCCCTTCACAAGCTTCTCCAACAACAGTCATATTCGCTCTAGAATTCAGCAATAATTTTAATCCAGAACGAACAACTGGATGGTCATCAACAAGTAGTATCTTGATCATAGTTTTAAGCCTCACTTATGAATAAGGATTAGCCCTTTTAAAAAGTGGTTGTTCACTCACATTCTTTGGACCGTGTGTTCTTTCAAGAAATGATCCACTTCTAAGCATGACATCGGTTTCGCAAAATAGTATCCTTGTCCATACGTACAGCCAAGTTGTTTAATAATAGATAGCTCCTCTTTTGTTTCAACCCCTTCTGCAATCACTTCTAATTTTAGTCCTTTCGCCATGCTAATAATAGCTTGAACAATGGCTGCATTTTCTTTTTCTCTCCAAATATCCTTTACAAATGACCGATCAATCTTTAAGGCATTCACTGGAAAACGTTTCAAATAACTTAAAGAAGAATGGCCTGTTCCAAAATCATCAACAGAGACGCTAAACCCTAGCAATCGAATAGCCTCTAACGTTTTGATCGCATAATCAATGCTATGCATACTAATGCTCTCCGTTATTTCTAATGAAATGTAGGTTGGATCTACTTTTGTTTCATGTATAACATCCGTTAGAAACGTGATTAGTGAAGCGTCGACAAACTGTCGTGCAGATAAGTTTATTGAAACCTTCGTGAACGGAAGACCTTTCTCTTTCCAATTCATAACTTGATTGCATACACGTTTGATCACCCATTCACCAATCGGAACAATTAAACCAGTTTCTTCTGCAATAGACATAAATGTAGCTGGTGACGTGATTCCTACCCCTTTTTGATTCCATCTTAAAAGAGCCTCCAACCCCACAACTTCATTTGTTTTCAAATTAAATTGTGGTTGGTAAAATAGGACTAGCTCATCCCTTTCAATCGCTTTTCGAAGACCATTTACCACGGTAAGCTTGCTTTCCCCACTTATGTCAAACCCTCCTTGATGGAACTCAACATATTTTCCTTGTTTTTTAGCGACGTACATGGCTAAATCGGCTTTTCTAATTAAATCATCAACATCTTGCCCATCATCCGGATAGAGACTAACCCCAATGCTTAACCGAATAAAAAATTCCTGATTAATAATATGAAAAGGAGCAGAAAATGCTTTATCAAGTTCGTTAACAATTTGCTTAATTTCGTTTACATTATGAACTTTTGTCAGACAAATCGTAAACTCATCTCCACCAAGCCTAGCTACAAACCCCTTTTTTTCAATACTTATTTCAAGCCGTTTTGATACAGCTTTTAATAACTCATCACCAATTGAGTGACCAAATGCATCATTAATCATCTTGAATCCATTTAAGTCTAAAAATAAAACGGCAGTAAGGTAATCTTGTTTTTGACGCTTATCCAGTTCCTCTTTCAATTTTTCCTGAAAGTAGAATCGATTCGGTAGGCCTGTTAAACTATCATAATGAGCTAAATGCTTTAATTGTTCTTCCGACTTTTTTTTCTTTGTAATATCTGTAAAAATTCCAACATAATGCTTAATCGTCCCATCTGACTCTTGAACAGCATTTATGCTTAATGACTCTAAGTAAATTTCTCCATTTTTCTTTTTATTCCAAATTTCACCTTGCCAACTGCCTTTTTCATGAATTTCCTCCCACATCGAAATATAAAAGTCAACATCATGCAGACCAGAACTTAGAATTCTCGGTGTTTTCCCTAACACATCAGTTTTGGTATACCCTGTTGTCTCAGTAAAAGAAGGGTTTACAGAGATTATTTTGCCCTCTTTATTTGTGAACATGACACCTTCTCTAGCATTCTCAAAAACTTGAGAATACAATTGGAGATTTTGTTCATTGTTTTTCATCTTAGTTATGTCGGTAAAAGTCCCTATGTAATTTGTGATCAATCCCCTTTCGTCTTGAACAACATCAATACTTAATAACTCATGAAAAAGTTCGCCATTTTTCTTCTTATTGATGATTTCTCCATTCCAACTACCAGTATCATGAATACAAGCCCACATATTAATGTAAAATTCATGATTATGATAACCCGAGGCTAGTATTTTAGGAGTTTTACCAATCACTTCGCTTCGGTTGTATCCTGTAACATCACTGAATGATTGATTTACAAAGATAATGACTCCATCTTTATTTGTAATCATAACAGACTCTGCTAGGTGATTGAACAACTCAAACTCGTCAGTTGATCTAGTCTTTTGAGGGAATGATCCATCAAAATAATAAACATTATCACGATGATGGTTCGTTTTTTCAATCTTCATGACTTTAGTAATAATTTTGTTCTCCCGACTTAGAAACTCTACATCCCCTTCCCAAGAAACACTTTTGACTAAAGAGGACAATGGGACAGGAATGTTAATGATTTTTGTTTGTTCGATATGCTCCCCAATAACTTCATTTTCTTTATATCCTAACCGATTTCTGAAATTGGGTTCTAAATAAACAATTTGACCATTCTTATTTAAGGTAATGATCTGTTGCCGCTCTCTCATTTTTACGGGCAGTTGCATTGTTTATCCTCCAATCACGTTAATGAACTATATAACATCCTTTAGTTTTGTTCGCTGAAGCAATTCTATTATATGAGAATTCACTTTATCCATTTTTATTTTTACTCCAAACAAATTGGCTCTTTTTTGTATAACTAACAAGACTCCAATTCCTGAGCTATTTATAATTTCAACATTACTAAAATCAAATGTTATTCTTGATACTTCCCTTTCGATATGAGGGAACAATGATTCTTTAAGTAAAGTTGAAGTATCGATCAAAATTTTTTCAGGTAGTTTTACATAAATCGCACCGTCGGAGTCTTTCGTTATTTTACATTTATCCATTAAACCCTCCCCTTTCCTATTGTAAAATACTCAGCTATACTAATATTGGACTACTATAGAAGGCAGTTACAAATATTTTACAAAAAAACTACTTCTATTGTTATAGGGGAATTCCCTTATTCGGTAACAACTAGAAAAAAAGCCGGGACAATAGACCCAGCTTCTACTCCATCTTATAATGACACAGATTGTCGTTGTCTTTGAACAAAGTAATGCATTTCCTTAAAGCCTATTTCTTTTAACCGTTTTTGAACCTCGCCGAATTCATCAGCAACCCGGTCTGGATCATGGGCATCCGAACCGAATGTAACACCCACATTGTAAAATAACGCTCTTTCTAAAATGTCGTCAGCCGGATACCACCCTCCAGAATCCTTCGTTTTTCCTGATGTATTAATTTCAATTACTTTGTCATTGTCTCCAATAATTTTCAACGTATGTTCCAATTGGTCTGTTTCAATCGAAGAAAATTCAGGATAGAATCCTTTCATCGCATCGATGTGACCTAATATGTCAAATTGATCACTACGTGCAGACTGTTCAATTAATTGATAATAAGCTTCTTTTGTCTTGACTCTCTCACTAGCTGACAAGCCTTCCCACCGATTTTTTTTAAAGATGTCTAATATCGTCAACAAAGTGAACGGAGCCAATGATGTAGTCAAATGGCTGTTTCTCTAAAAATTTCTTGTAAGTGGCATGATGTAAAGGAAAAAAGTCACTTTCAATCCCAAGTAGAACGTTAATTTGAGAAGCATACTTTTCCTTTAAACGGAGCACTTCATCCACATATCTTGGAAGTTCCGACCTTGCCATCGTTATTCGCGGATATGGTTGGTCGTCCTCACTATGAAAGTAAGGGGTATGGTCAGAAATTCCAATAATACTTAGTTCTTTTTCAATTGCTGCCTTAACATAATCTTCAATTGTACCAATTGCATGTCCGCACATTTCATTATGCGTATGTAAGTCAAATTTTACCGGTATCTTTCTTGACATAGAAACCCCTCTCATTGCATGTATTCATTTATAGAATATATTGGCTATTGTATGTAACATTTCCTGCATCCATACAGAAGCACTATATCATTTCCGTTACATATAGAATTCGCAAAAAAGATGTCTCTTTTATTAATAGTGAGACATCTTTCTCGTAAGATATTATTTGGAAATGGTTGTCGTTGATTGTTCTCGTTCGACCCTTTTATCGCGATACTTCTTAAATAGTGGAACAACAATAGATAGTACAATTAGAATAATAAAAAACAATGAGATTGGTCGTTGGAAGAATATTAGCAAGCTCTCGTTTGAGAGTACTAGAGAACGTCTTAGTGACGTTTCAGCAAGTGGTCCGAGAATAATTCCAATTAACATCGGAATAACCGAATAACCAAATTTCGGTAATACATATCCAACAATACCAAAGAATAAAGCGAACCAAACAGAACGCATTGAATTATCATACGCATATGCACCTACTAAACAGCACATAAGGACAATCGGAAATAAAACAGTAGCCGGTACTTGAGAGATTTTGGCAAATTGTTTTATAGCTAGTTTTGCAACAAAGAACATAATAATATTAACAAGGATAAACCCGATCATAATGGTATAAACCAATCCACCATGATTCTGGAATAACTGTGGCCCCGGCTGTAGCCCTTGAATCAATAAAGCGCCCAATAAAACAGCAGTTACAACATCTCCTGGAATTCCTAACGTCATCATTGGAATAAGTGTCGCACCCGTCGTTCCATTGTTACCTGCCTCAGAGGCTGCGACTCCGTCTAGGTTTCCCTTCCCATAACTATCTGGATCTTTAGAAACACGTCTCGCTTCATTTACAGCTAAAAATGAGGAGATTGATCCACCAGTACCTGGAATGGCTCCAATTATAACCCCAATTAAACTAGATTTTAATATTGTTTTTCGAAATGGTATCACGTTTCTCCAAGTAAACCCTTGATCATCAACTTTCCCAGTCACAGAGAGTTTGCCCGTTCCTTGCTGAGTTTGCTTCAATATTTCCGATATAGCAAATAGTCCTAATAATGCCGGGATTAAACTTACACCTGCCATTAGAAACATCGTATCAAACGTCAATCTCGTATTTCCATTAATAGGTCCATTCCAATAGTAGAAACAAGAATTCCAAGGCATGCCATAACTAATCCTTTTGCCAATGATTTACCACTCACTGCAGCAATAATCGTTAAGCCAAATACAGCTAGCGTAAAATACTCCGGAGGGCCAAAACCTAGAGCAAACTTCGCAATTTGTGGGGCAACAAAAAGTAACACAATACCACTTAATAAACCTGCTATAACAGATGCATACAAAGACATCCCGAGTGCCTGACCTGTTTTTCCTTTTTGAGTCAACGCAAATCCATCAGCAGCAGTGGCTGCAGATGCTGCGGTTCCTGGCGTATTCAATAATATGGCCCCAATTGAACCACCGTAGATACCAGAACAATAAACAGCTAGTAGCATTAAAATAGCTAGGGCTGGGTCCATCCCAAACGTAAAAGGTAGAATTAGTGCTACTGCAATCGTTACACTTAGGCCTGGTAAACCACCTACTACGATCCCAACGACGACACCAATTATCATAAATAATATAATTTTTAGATCGAACACATGAGTAAGCGCATATATAATGTTGTCTAGCATGGTGTCCCTCCTTATAAAAAGATTCCTGATGGTAAATTCACTTTCATAAATACTTTAATTCCAAAATATACAACTAACGTAACCGCAATAGGTACTATGATTAACTGTCCTTTTTTTCTATTTCCTAAAAGCAACATCATACTGAGTACAAAAACATAGGACGTAATGACAAGACCTAAATAAGAGATGAGGAGAGCCCACAATATCAGTCCCGTAAAAACTCCAATAACTTTTCCAAAATTTCTCTGATCAACCGTTTTTAATGATTGTTCTTTCTCCTCTTCTGTAACCATTTCTTTTCTCTTGAAAAATTCAGCCAAAATGGAAATCACGCTTAAAAAAATAATGAACCAGCCCATTAAGTAAGGAATAAATTGTGGATTAACGTATGACCTACTTCCACCACTACTAATTTGAGATGGAATGATCAACAAAAGTGCAACCCCGAATAGGAGCATAAACATCGGTGGTATTACAGCTTTTACTTTGGTCGTCATGTCTTAACCTCCTATAGAGGAAACCGCCAAACAGTTTGTTGGCGGTTTCTATTTTTTTGAAATTACTCTTCAGCTAATCCAGACGCTTCGACTACTTCTTTATTTACGTCAAATTTGCTCTGTAGCAACTCGCCTAAACCATCTGCATCACGATAATCTGGAGTAGCCATGATTTTTTCGAATGTCTCTTCTGCAGCTGGATCTTCCATTGCAGCTTTGAAGATATCATGAATGACGTCACGAATATCCGTTGGTAAATCTTTCGGTCCTGTTACAAAGAAACTATTAGTAAAAGCTGGAAAGCCTAAATCTGTTACGCTTGGTACGTCTGGGAAATTTGGATGCTTCTCAAATCCAAAATATAAAATTGGCTTAAGCTCTCCACTTTCTAGATATGGTAATAAATCACTTTCTACACTATGAACCGCATCGACGTGATCACCCATTAATGCAGCTCGAGCAGGTGCATTCCCTTCAAATGGAACTTCGATAAAATCTACACCTAATTCCATTGCGATTGACTGCATTGCTACAGTAGACACTCCTCGCGCTCCTGCTGTACCAAAATCTAATTGGTTTTCTTTTGCAAATTCTACTAAATCATCAAAAGAATCAATATCAGATGATCCATTAACTGCAAGAAAATAACTATCCGTTGTTAAGTTAATAATTGGTGTGAATCCTTCTAAATCTTTATATGGAGTGTCCCCAAAGTGAGGTGTAAGTGTCATCGGACCACTCGGTGAAATAACAATGTTATACCCATCAGGCGTTTGATTCATAATTTCTCCTAATGCCAATACCCCACCTGCACCTGGCTGGTTAACGACTACGATGTTTTGATTATTTGGAATATATGGTTGAGCCAATTCAACCATTGCCCTAGCTAATACATCCGTTCCACCACCAGCAGCAAAACCAACATTTAAATTAATTGGACTTTTAGGAAAATCTACACTCACCTCTTCTTCTTCATCAGCTGTCTCTTCACTAGACGGTGTTTCTTCTGTAGGCTCTTCATTGGAACTTGATGATTCTGATGTTTCTCCACAAGCAGTAACTAGAAATAAGAACATTGCAAATAAAGCTACCAATACAAATTTACCGCTTAATCTACTCATTCTTTTCCCCCCTAAAAATTTTATTGTTTATAATTGACCTTCCTGATCCCACTTCGACACAACTTTTTGTAAGCCTTTTCATTTTTTGTTAAAATGAAGATCTAAAGGAAGGTTAATTACCTAAATAAATAGTACAATAATTCAGACTTTTGTTTCTACCATTATGATGTAGGATTTCTTTTGACGTTTCCCATTCAATTGTAGGAAAAACTATTTTACTTTTCCTTTTTTTGTTATCTTCACAGTATTTAAGATTTTTTCCTTCAGTTTTCCTTTTTGAATTTTCCCACTTGCTGTTACAGGAAACTCCTCAACGAAAATCACTTCGGAAGGGACTTTATACGTTGCAATTAACCCTTTAACATATTCCTTTATTTCATCTGGTGTACAGCTCTCATCTTTTTTTAGTTTAATAACAGCGCAAACCAACTCACCTAACACTTCATTCGGATAGCCAATAACCGCACATTCGAGTATTTTTGGGTGTTTTGATAATACCCCTTCAATTTCCTGTGGGTAAATATTGTATCCACCACGAATAATCATTTCTTTTTGACGTCCTGCGAAACGAAGATAGCCTTTTTCATCTAAAGAGCCTAAGTCACCTGTATAGTACCATCCATCTTCATCAAATACTTTCTTCGTTTGTTCTTCCATTTCATAATAGCCTTTCATCGTCCCGAAGCTTTTACATGCAATCTCTCCGATTGCCCCTATAGGCAGTTCTTCATGATGTTCATTAACAATTTTTAATTCAACACCGTCAATAGCCTTTCCGACTGTTTCCAAATAATTAATCTCATTCTCATCGTAATCTGTAATCGTAACCGTTCCCGTCTCAGAAATTCCAAATGAAATTAATAGATTCAGACCCATTTTCTCCCGTATCGCTTTTATTGTATCAGGCGGACAAGGAGCTGCCCCTACCATACCCGTACGGAGTGACGACAGATTATACTGATCAAAATTAGGTACGTTTAATTCCATCACAAACATGGTCGGAACACCTTGATGAATCGTTACCTTCTCCTCTTCAATTAATTGCAATGTTTGTTGTGGCTGGAACTTTTCTTGTAGGATGAGTTTTGCTTGTGAAGAAACAGCAGCCATCACGTTGCATGCAATCCCAAATATATGGAACAATGGAGCAGGAACGATGAATACATCTTCTGACGTGCAGCGTAGACTAGCAGCTATTGTATTTCCAGACTGAACAATACTCCTATGTGGTAGCATAACGCCTTTTGGCACACCTGTTGTACCAGATGTATAGAGAATACAAAAAATATCATGATCAACATCGATCTCTGGCAAGGATATGTTAGAATCGTTCTCGTTTTGCAAAAGCAAGGAATCAAATGATAGTGTGAGTTTATGCTCAAAACGAACCGATATTATTTTATCTACGTTTGCTATTAACTTCTCCACCCCAACATTTTTTCTATATTTTCGCAAACAAACAGTAGTTTCGGTTTTGAATTCTCGAGGATATACTTGATTTCGTTTTGACGATAGTTTGGATTAAAAGGAACGACAATCCCACCAACTTTGGCAACCGCAAAAAAGATAATGGGCGTTTCATTCCAATTTGGTAAAGATACACCCACTCTATCTCCCTTTCTCACTCCAAGCTCGATCAAATTGACAACAAGTCTCTCAACCTTTCATGTAACTGTTGGTAAGTGATTCTTTCTCGCAAGTCATAGAGAGCTTCTCGATCAGGCTTTAATTCAACGGCTCGAGTTAACAGTTCCGATACGGACCATTTATTTTCTTTTACGATCATTTAGCTATCCTCCCTTTTCACTTTCGTTTAGTCGTTTATTAGCTGTGCCTTTACTTCCAGCTTATTGATTTTCCCACTGGCTGTTTTTGGAAGCTCTTCACTAAACACAAACACATCTGGGATTTTGTACGTTGCTATTTTACCCACCATGTAACTTCTTAGAGAATATTCGTCTTCTATTCGATCGGGCTTTAACTTAATGACGGCACAAACCTTTTCTCCTAAAACGCCATCTTCAATACCGATAACAGCTACCTCTAAGACACTTGGATGTTTGTAGAAAACATCTTCCACTTCCTCCGGGGAAATGCTATATTCCCTACGTAAAATCATCTCTTCTTGTCTACCAACAATGGTAATATAGTTGTGTTCATCCATCTTTGCTAAATCACCGGTATATAACCAACCTTGTTCATCCACTTTTCTGCTATATTCAGGTAATTGATAGTATCCTTTCATAACCCCCAAACTCCTTACAATCAACTCCCCTGTCTCACCCCTTTTCACTTCATTCTCATGACTATCAACTATTTTCACTTCGACACCTGGTAATGGTTTTCCAACTGTAATAGAAGGCACATGGATATCATCATGTAAACTCGTAGCCGTAACACCTGCAGAGGCTTCTGTTAAACCATAAGAAACGAGAATGTTACAACCCATCAAGGTTCGTATTTTTCTAACAATCTCTTCGGGACAAGGAGCTGCAGCTACTATTCCGGTTCGTAACGTAGATAAATCAAATGATTCAAGCATTGGATCATTTAATTCGAGAATGAACATCGTTGGTACACCATGATGTACAGTCGCTCTCTCTTGTTCAACGAGTTTAAGTGCTTCTCTTGCTTGAAACTTTTCTTGCAAAACCATCCTTGCTGAGCACATCATGGCCGTTATCATGCTTGGAATGAAACCGAACACATGAAAAAGTGGAACAGACACAAGGAACACATCTTCACTTGTGCATTCCATTGCCTCTGCTGACACTTTGGCTGTAAAAATGGCATTTTGATGAGTCAACATAACTCCTTTTGGTTTACCAGTCGATCCAGACGTATATAAGATGGCTAACACATCTTTTTCTGGAATTATTTTCACATTAAGAGATTCTTTGAATCCTTTCTCTACTAACTTTTCATACAAATAACCATCACCATTTAGCCCCCGAACGTTAATAATATGTTCTAGAGTGACGTAATTGTATTGTCCCTTAACATATTGTTTTAAAAAATCTGTGTGGCTAAAGCGATCAGAATGAAAAACCATACAAGCTTGACTATTCTCTAGGATATATAGTAGTTCTTCTCGACTTGAACGTGGGTTACATGGAACTAAAATAGCTCCAAGCATTGCTATACTATAATAAATGACAACCGTCTCATTCCAATTTGGTAAGCAGACCATTATTCGGTCGCCTTTTGTCACACCTAATTTTGATAACTTTAAAGCAAGAGTCAGACTTTCCTCATAGAGAGTCTGATAGGACTTTCTAGTAACTCCGTCAAAAAGAACTTCCTTATTTGGATTCTGATTCTTGGCTTGCTCCAATACTTGAGATATAGAAAGACTTTCGTTCATGAATGCCCTCCTTGCCTATACTCTCTCCCAAATGGCTGCAATTCCTTGACCACCACCTATACAAAGAGAAGAAACTCCGTATTTTTTCCCGCGACGCTTTAACTCTCTTAACAAGGCTAATGTAATTCTTGTTCCTGATGCGGCTAAAGGATGACCTAAGGCAACAGCACCGCCATTAACATTTCCTATTTCTGGATCAAACCCTAACTCTTTTTGACAAGCAATGTATTGAGCAGAGAAAGCTTCATTAATCTCGATTAAATCAAGATCTTCAATTTTCATCCCTGCATTTTTCAATGCTTGTTGAATAGCTGGAACCGGCCCAATCCCCATAACTTGAGGCTCCACTCCTACTACTGCATACGAAACGAGACGAGCTAAAGGTTTTAATCCTCTTTTCTCAGCGTACTGACTAGACGTAAGGATCGCGGCCGCCGCCCCGTCGTTAATACCACTTGCATTCCCAGCCGTCACGACACCGTTTTCAACAAATCGTGCTTTTAGCTTTCCTAACTCTTCTAATGTGGTCTCTCTTGGATGTTCATCTGTATCAATCGTTACATTGCCTTTTCTTTTCTTAACAGAAACAGGTACAATTTCCTCTTTAAAATAACCTTTTTCCATTGCGGCTAGTGCACGCTTGTGACTTAATAAGGCATGTTGATCAACTTCTTCACGTGATAACTCATATTGTTTGGCTAAATTCTCAGCAGTGACGGCCATTGTACAATCTCCATACGAATCATAAAATGAATCCCATAACCAATCTTCAGCCCCCGTTTGCCCTAACCCTAAACCCCATCTCGCACCGCGAATAACATGTGTACTTGACTTAAGTTTTCGGCTCCTCCGGCTAACGCAACTTGTGACTCCCCCGTTTGAATTAACCTTGCTGCTTGCACTAAAGACTCCAAACCTGATCCACACAAACGATTGATTGTTAAACATGGAGTGGGAATGGACACCCCAGCCTTTAACCCTACATGACGAGCTAATACATGTGCATCTGTACTAGACTGCATCACATTGCCAAAAAAGACTTGATCGACTTCATCTGCATTAATTTTTGAACGCTTTATCGCTTCTTCTGCTGTTAACGCTCCTAAATCGGTTGCTGTTATATCTCTAAACGAACCACAAAATCTTGTAAAGGCTGTTCTTGCCCCTTCAACTAGTACAACATCGTTTTGGCTCATATCCTCATCTCCTGTTTAAAATTCAATATATGATGCTAAATCCGTCCCAACTTGTACATAAGTAACTCTTCATTACCTTAAAAACACCAATAAACTTTTTCCAATTCCACTAAAAATTGACAGCGTTTACATTCTGTTGAACTAGAACTAGGATTCTTTAAATTAGAAGCTCATGAAAATCTTGTTTACATGAGTTCTTCTAGGATCGGACTCTTTGTTTCTTGTCATTCCGATATACTCATTATAAATTGTCAATTTTCAGAAAAGTACCTTCACGTTGTAGGAATCGACATATCTTTTTCCGACATCTTGTAGGAACAAAAAAACAGGAGAAGTTCTCCTGCTTTTTTCACTCTTGCTTTCATTTTTTTTCTAAATTCGAATAGTACAAATCATATAATTTATAAGCCATCATTAAATCGAATCGATGTTCAGCGAAGGTTAACGTTACATCTAATAAGTTCTCAATTTTCTCTAGTCTGTACAATAAAGAACTTCGGTGTATAAATAATTCCTCAGACGTATCTTTAATGCTTCCATTGTTATTCAAAAAAACGCGTAAAGTATGAAACAAATCCATGCTTTTCCCTTCTGAATATTTAAGTAAAGGTTCTAAATGTTTATTAATAAATAGCGTAGCTACAGATGAATCTTTTAATTGATGAAGAAGAGTGTACGAGCCTAAATCCTCAAACATAGCAAAACCAACATTTGAAAAACGATGATAAACAACATTCAATGCCTGAACAGCTTGTTGATACATCGCGTAGTAATCTTGAATAACTTCTGTTTTGCCTCCTATTCCAATCAAGATCGTGCTCTTTTCTCCCTGTAGCAACAACCACTTTTTAAGTTCCTCATACAACTTTGACCAGAATAGTTTTGGATTTTCCTGCTCTTTTTCAATTGGCACAATTAAGATTAACTCACCATCTTTATTAGCTAACAATATATCTTGATCATGAAAAAGAATTTTTGTTTTTAACTGTTCCCAGAGTAGAGATTTTTTAGCTTGCTGTTCAAGGATATTATCGTTTGAAACTTCATCTCCTAAATTTAGTGACAATACGGCTACTCTATGCTTGTTAAACAGATTCCATTGAAACAAATTTGCGTATTGGATGATACTCTCCTCATCTTCCACCTTCTCTACAAGCAACTTATGAATAAAGCTATCCTTTACTTGTTCTTTTGCGTCCAAAACGATCTTTTGTTTTATAAATTGAATGGATGCAATATTTCTAGCTAGATCAATGCTTAATTTATAGAAATCATCCATATCTTCATCCGTTATGTCAATGGCTAAATATCCTAACAAATCTCCGCCACCATCAACAGGCCAAACGCCCATTTTTCGCTCATCATCTATCGAGAACCAAAGATCACGATTTTTCTTTTGGTACACTTCAAGCGTAGCTAGTTCAGTAAGGGTATGTAAGTGGTCAGTTGTCAAATTAAATAATTCACTAGCGATCGGCCTCATAAATCGGTCAAAAATCATTACCGATTTTGAAAAGAGTTTACTGAGCGTTACCACAATTCCATCAAAATTATCTTTTTCAACCGTTTCCTTTACGAGCGCTTGTTGATAGTCCAATAAATAATGGAGCCTTTGTTTATGATCCTTTTCATTATGGTATAAACGTGCATTTTCTAGCATGGCTGCCACATGATTGGAAAGCAGCTCAAGAATTTCTAAATCTTCTTTCGTAAAAACATTGCTTGCTGTGTGTTCAACATGTAAGACTCCAATGGTTTTTAGGTCAATGACTAGAGGAACAGTAAGTTGGTTACCACCGAGGGTTTCTAAATACGGAAAATATTCTTTCAAAACATAATTCTTTTCGATTTGAATGATATTCGCTCTCGTATGACTACCATACGAAGGAGATTGCAAAACAAACGAATTTTCTTTTTCATTGAATAAATACATGCACGCAAATTTAGCATTTGTAGCTTTTCCTGCTCGCTCAACTAATCTTTCCACCACTTGATCAATTTCGGCATCTAGCGTAAGGTTTTGACTCATCCATTCGATATCACTCATTTTGTTTTTTTGAATTTCTTTCCTCCGAGACAGCGAAATGGCAACAGCCACATCTTTGCCAAATTCAACAAATACTTTATCCATTTCATTTAAGAGTGGAACGTACTTGTTGAATCCAAAAACACAAAAACCATAATTATTTGGTTCATCCTTTAAAGGAACGGTAAACCAAGTAGCTACTTTCTCTTGTAACAGTAGTCTTGTAAAATTACATTCAGTCTCACGATCTACCTTTTCAAAAGTTATACTCTTACTTAACAATGTTGGCAAACAGTGGTTTACTCGTAATGGAAACGCCTCTGAAATGGACATGGAACATCCACTCCATACTTTAGAAGTAAACCACTCCCCTTCCTTAAGTACGATTCCTACAAAATCACATTTTATTTCAGAACGAGAGGAGTCAATTAAATACTGCAACGTTTCTTCTTCTGTATCGAATTTTACTAGCTGACGAGCTGTCATACGCAAATGATTTTCTAGCCGATTTAGTAGTTTTTCACGTTTTGTCAGTATCACTTATTTAGCTCCTTCCTAAACATTTTTAAAGCGCTTACAACATTAAGGAGTTGTCGTTTATATTTATTTAAGATACTATTCTTGATTCATTCCAAATTGTCCTTCTAAAAAAATGTTTAAGAACAAAAATTGTTACTAAACACACAGAAATCCCTAACAAAAGCGTCAGGGACAAAAACTAAAAAAAAAAATATTTTAAAAATATTGTTTACTTTTTTTTACATAATTATTTCAACTGCTGAATCAATTTCGACTTCATCTCAAAACGAGGAAGTGTTCCTTTTGAAACTAGCTGAACATCTGCCGTAAATGTTAGCTTCGAACGCAGCATCGATTCAATTTCTTTCTTAAGTTCTGCTAACTCTGCCACTGTTAAACCATCCTCATATTCTACTTGGATGGGTAGCGGTGGATGAACAAGTGGTGGCTTCTCTTTAAGGAGAATACTCATTTCTCCATTTG
The DNA here is from genome assembly GCF_000513095.1 of Halalkalibacter wakoensis JCM 9140. Classification (GTDB taxonomy): domain Bacteria; phylum Bacillota; class Bacilli; order Bacillales; family Bacillaceae_D; genus Halalkalibacter; species Halalkalibacter wakoensis. Next base: position 156,220 of record NZ_BAUT01000002.1, on the reverse strand, counting down.
TTCTCGGTCTAAAGCTATTTACAACGTCTTTAATCGCCGAAGGAAATACATTCACTCCCCGAATAATGAGCATATCATCAGTTCGCCCTACACACTTTATGCGAAAACTCTTCCTGCCACATGTACAAGGGGTTGTATCTACTTGAACAAGATCTCGAGTTCGAAAACGGAGTAGTGGAGAACACTCGCGATCAATCGCTGTGTATACTAACTCCCCTTCCATTCGATCAGCGTGTGGAACAACTTCTCCTGTTTCTGGATCAATGATTTCACAAATGACATAATCAGAAGCAACAAAATGCATCCCCGCTCGTTCTTGACACTCACTAAACAATACGGGAGCCATATCAGCATTTCCCATCGCCTCTAATACCTTGGCTCCCCAGTCTTGTTGGATTTTATTTCGTACCTCAGGTAACCCTCCACCTGGCTCTCCTCCAACAGAGATAATTTTGAGTCCAAGATCACTAGGTTCAAAATCATAGTTTTGACGAACATATTCAGCTAAATAGCTTGCATAGGAAGGTGTGCAAAATAGCACATCTGCTTTGAAATCTTGAATGCTTTGTATGACTCGATCGGACGCACCTGTTCCAATCGGAATAAACGTTGCACCTAACCGCTCAATTCCATCTTTCATGGAACTGCCAACAAAAAAAGACAATCCCATTGCAAAAACAACTCTACTTTCCTTACGAATACCGTGGGCATGTAATACCCTTGCTAAAATTTCTGTCCACACATCATAATCATGTCTAGTTATCCCGACATATGTTGGACGCCCTGTTGTTCCCGAAGATGAATGGACCCGAACAACTTCTTCTAACGGCACAGCTGCATGTAAACCTAACGGACTTGCAACTTTCTGACTTTCACGAATTTCATTTTTGTACGTAAAAGGGAGCTTCTGTAAATCGTTCAAACAAGTAATATCTGTTGGTTTAATAGTTTGCTCCTTCATCTTTTTCTGGTAAAAAGGAGAATGTTCGTATACATACCTAATTTGTTTTCGTAGCTTTCTTTCTTGTAAATCAATTAAACTCTCATACGGTTCATAAAAGCGATCTGTCATGTAAACTCCTCCTCTCCTAACTTTTATAAAATCAAACTTTTAACAATTCCTTAGCGATCACAACGCGCTGAATTTGATTCGTTCCTTCATAGATTTGCATGATCTTAGCATCTCGGAAATACTTTTCTACAGGGTATTCCCGGATGTAACCATATCCTCCAAAGATCTGGACTGCATCTGTGACGACTTTCATTGCTGTATCAGAGGCAAAGCATTTGGCAAAAGACGCAGCTGTAATTGAAGGGGTATCCTTTTGTAATAGATAGACGGCTTTATGAACAAGTAGCCTTGAAGCCTCAATCGACATAGCCATATCTGCTAACATAAACTGAATCCCTTGAAAATCAGCAATTGCTTTCCCAAATTGCTTTCTCTCTTTTGAATAAGCAAGCGCAGCTTCATAAGCCCCTTGTGCAACACCTAATGCTTGTGCACCAGCCATTGGCCTAGCCTGTGAGAGCGCCTTCATGAAAATTTTGAAGCCATCGCCGATTTGTCCGATAATATTCTGAGAGGGAACTCTGACTTCCTCAAACGTTACGGATGCAGTATCAGACGAACGAAGACCAAGCTTCTTCTCTTTTGGTCCTACGTTCACACCTTCTGAATCGCGCTCTACAATAATAGCGTTAAATGTCTTTGACACTTGCTCCCCTTTTAATTTCGCTAGCACGACAAAAAAGTTAGCATGAGTGGCATTCGTAATAAAACATTTCTCCCCATTTAGTACGAACTCATCTCCCACCCTTTCAATTGTTGTTGTCATCCCCATTACATCACTACCAGCTTGCGGTTCGGTTAAAGCAAAGGCAGCATACTTCCCCTCATGAGTTAAACGTCCTAAGTACTTCTTTTTTAGCTCTTCACTGCCGCCAACAAGAATCGGATACGCAGACAATGAGTTCGCGTCTGCTGATGTCGCAATTCCAGCACACCCTCTGGCCATTTCCTCTATGATCAAAGCATGAGAAAGCTTATCAATTCCAGGTCCACCGTATTCCTCAGGAATTCCTAAGTTGAAGAGTCCATATTCACGTAATGAACTCATAACTTCTTCTGGAAAAGCTTCTTCCTCATCATATTTCCTTGCAACTGGCATGATTTCATTGTTGACAAAGTCTCTTGCCATTGCTTTTATCGCCTGCTGTTCTTCGTTTAATGTAAAGTCCATCTTTATCCCCCTACATTTTACTTTCTTATATAAATCCAATGACCATTAACAAACTCCTTTTGACATTCCTCCTGATTCACCAAGTATTCAAGATGCGAAAGAACTTCTCCAAGTGCAAACCTCAATTGATTCGTTGCAAAGTACTTAGGAAAGATTTGCTGGCAAACCGTAGCAGCCGACATAGAGTGTTTGATCACTTCATGAATTTCATCTAGTCTTTTCATATGATGAAGCTCTAATTCTTCTATTCTTTTTTTTACGTTCGTAAAAGGTGCCCCGTGAGAAGGAATCGCCCATTCAACCTCTAATTTCTTAATTTTAGAAAGAGACTCTAAAAAACTACCTAACGGATTTTGATCTCCTGACTGTCTAAAAGAAATATTAGGGCTAATACCTTGTAAAATATGATCCGTTGAGAAAAGAACGCCTCTTTCTTCATTGAACAAACATATCAACCCATCCGAATGCCCTGGTGTCTCAATTACCCGATACATGTACTTTCCAAATTGAATCCGGTCTCCTTCTCGTAAAAAATGATCGGCTTGTGGGCCATTTGCAATAGGTGGCTTAACGCTACATAAATTTTCAACAGCTTCTTCGTCTAAGCCACTTTCCCTATAAAAAGGTTGCAAAGGAATTTTACTGTCTCCCCATAGCTTTTGACATGCATCATTCTCTTTCTTCGTCATCCAGATTTTGGCCCCTGTTTTTTCTTGCACAGAAACGGCACCACCTATGTGATCTGGATGACTATGTGTAAGAATAATCCGGTTTATTGGCTTGTTTGCAGTATGTTTTATTATTTCTGTGGAGTGTAGCCCTGTATCTATTAAGGTCAACCCTTCCTCATTCTCTGCAAGAAAACAATGAACATGATCCAATAGAAAAGGTAAGTCAAATGTAATCTTTTCTACTTCCAACAGTTTCATCATTGATTATCATCCTCTTTCGTTTTGAAAAAAAGAGTACGTACTTCCCAGGTGGAGGTGAAATCGGTTTGACTCTTCTAGGAAGTCCGTTATCCCAATGCTTTCTCACGAAGTTTCTCGGGTACTGGAATCGCTTTTGGTGTTCCTTCAAAACTCGTCCAAGCACGTACTTCCTTTCCTGTAGCTACAACCGTCTCTTCTCTTTTAAACACATGTTCCATCATAATAACTTTATTACGCACTTCAGAAATCGTTGAATACACGGTAACAATATCCTCAAATAACAGAGGAGTTTTAAATTGACAAGTCGCCTCTAATAAGGGCATTCCGACTTTTTCTTCTTCAAAAAGCTTAGACGGTTTATATCCTATTTCAGCAAAATAATGATGCGAAGCTTCATTCATCCATTTATAAAAATTAGGATAAAACACGATAGCTGCTGCGTCTGTATCTCCCCACTTCACTTCAAACGTATACTCAATTGTTCTCATAACATTCCCTCCCATTATTACAACCAGCATAAGAAAGCGCATTCATTTTTAATTAATTTATTAAAATTTCTGTATTTTCATTATAAAATCTCGCTCTTTCTATTTGCACCATCATATTGTAGGAAACCTTCATTACTTTTTAGTCGTAAAAGAGTATAAAAAGACGAGAACCTAACCATTATGTTAGGTCCTCGCCTTATTAAAAATATAACATTAATCCTGGACTGAAAGCTGCTTGGTGTTCACTTTTCTAATTATGGAGATAATAAAACGGCACATTAGAAATTTGACTAAAAGACTTATGAAAGAATGAGTTCCACTCCAGCCGTTTTTCCAAGAAATTAAATTTGTTTTTTTCTCAGCAATTGTTTCAATGATAACTTGAGGAATAACTAAAATGAAAAGCTTTCCCAAAAGCCCCGCTGGCTTACTATGAAGAGTCCATTGATTAAAATAAAGGAGCAACAATGGGTATATCAAGAAATCAAATGGCAAGTGAATGGGAACCTTTTTGGAGAATGGCTTTACTTTATATTCTAAATATCCTTTAGACACAAGAAATCGGTCTGCATAGGAATTGCCAATGCAACTAACAAGATATACGATAATCCAATCTTTTAATGGTTTTTTTATAATCGCAAAAGGTAACAAAACTGCTGCTACAACCGAAGTGACATACAAAAACAAACGCTCTTCTACACGATTCACGAATTCACCTCCTGTAACATTTCATTTCTTTTACTTTCTCTCCGTTTCTAAAAAACATTCATTTAACCTTTTGAAATATGTATGCCCATCAATCAAAAAGATCACGTAAAGAAATCAGCAAAAAGAGCTGACTCAAAAAAACCTAACTGAGTCAGCTCCCTTTCTAACTTCCTTTTTCATTTAACAAATACCGTAATTTTCTCATGCTAATTTGTAGCCGTTCTGCCGCTATTTTTCGGTCCCCAACTGTTTCTTTTAGCGTTTTCTGTACAAACTCCTTTCCGATCATCGTTTCTAGCTCTTTTACTCTCTTTAACACCGTTTCTAATTCTATATCCTCATCTGCTTTCCACAACTTTAATAGTTGTGAAGTCCATTGGGTAACATAACTCTCAAAATCCTCTTGATTTTCACTTTTCTTTGATTCCGGATGTTCATGTACGTTAACTGCTAACAATTTATCAGGAAGATATGATCTAGTTATTATAGCTACTTCCCCTTCTGCAAGTGCAACTGCACGTTTGGTAATATTGTTAAGTTCACGAATATTTCCAGGCCAGCTGTACTCTTTAAAAAGTTCGATGACATCCGCTGAAAAATTCAAATTTGAATTTTGTTTTATTAATAAGTGTGAGACTAGTAGAGGTAAATCTCCAATTCTCTCCCGCAACGGTGGAATGGTTAATTTGACGACATCCAATCGATACAATAAATCTTCTCGAAACTTTTTCTCTTCAACAGCCTTTACAAGGTTAACATGAGATGCTGCTATAATTCTTGTATTTGTTTTTCTAATCGTTTCATCTCCCACTCTCATAAATTCACCCGTCTCTAACACACGTAAAAGCTTCACTTGTGTAGAAGGGGAAGCTTCTCCAATTTCATCGAGAAACAACGTCCCATTGCTGGCAATCTCAAAAATTCCCTTTTTCTCCTTTACTGCACCCGAAAACGCTCCCTTTTCATGTCCAAACAGTTCACTTTCTAAAAGCGCTTCTGAAATGGCACCGCAATTAATTGCAATAAACGGTTGATTTCTTCGTTTGCTCGCCTGGTGTATGTATTTTGCAAGAACTTCCTTCCCTGTCCCTGTTTCTCCATCGATTAAAACATTTACGTTTTTGGTTGAAATTTTATACGCCGTTGTAAGGAGTTGATGCATGCTACCGCTTTGTCCAAACACAAATCCTACCTGCTCCGCTAGCTCTAACATGTGTGTCTGTTCTGAAGTAGCCGTATTATGAAGCAATTGGTCTATCAATTCCTCGAGCTGATCAATATCATCAAAAGGTTTTTCAATATAATCATTAGCTCCTAACTTAATCGCATCAACTGCAGTTTTTACCGTGCTATATCCTGTCATGATAACGGTCTTACAACGCGAATGATGTGCTTTCATGTTTGCGAGTAACGACAGCCCACTCGTGTCAGGAAGTTTGACATCAAGTAACGCCAAATCGTATGCCTTTTTTGCTACTAATTCATGGTACTCTGCTCCACTATGCCCTACATCAACTTCATAACCTTTTAAAGTTAATAAATGTTTCAAAAAATTTCCGACTTCAATTTCATCATCAATAATAATGATTTTTCGTAAGTTGCTTTTCATTTTTAACCCCTTTCCTCTTTTTTAGGGAGAATCAATGTAAACCTACTCCCTTTTCCATAGAGGCTTTCTACTTCAATCGAACCCCCATGAGATTTGGCAATCCCGAGGCTGACCGAAAGTCCAAGACCGGAGCCTTTTACTGCTTTTTTTGTCGTAAAAAATGGATTAAATATATTTTGAATCATGTCTGCTTCGATTCCTGTTCCATTATCCGTTATCATCAAGCAAACAGATTCATTATTCTCATACGTTTCAATCTGAATGAGCTTCTTCTCACAATCCATTTCTTCTAACGCTTGCTTTGCATTAATCAATAGATTAATAGCAATTTGTTCTAATTGTTGTAAGCTGCCGTTAATCTTCGGTAATGAATCACTTAAGGCAAGTTTGATTTCGATGTTTTGGTGTTCAATTTGATATCGAATCAAATGCAATACTTGTTCAACAACTTTATTCATCGAACACTCTTGAAACTCATATTCATCCTGCCTTGAAAACGTCAGTAAACTTCGGATAATATGTTTGCATCGAATCCCACATTGATGGATATCTTCTAATAGTTTAAATTCACTTGTTTCCTTTTTCGTTGTTCGTAATAATAATTGAGCATTCCCCAATACAGCTGTAAGAGGATTATTTAACTCATGCGCAACACCAGCTGCCATCTCTCCTATTGCTGCAAGCTTTCCTGAGTGAAGCAATTGTCCTTCAATTTGGCGCTTTTCCGTTACATCGTTCATGTAAATAATCACTTCTGTTACTTCGTTACTGTTATTTAGTGATGGATAACATTCCACTTCACATATTCGATTTTGAACGGTGATTTGTTTTGAAACATTTTGTTTCATTTGTAACGTTTCAGCTAATGGGGTTTCAGATGCATTCATTTGCAACAATTCATAAAATGTCCGTTGAGAAATAGCGGTGTCATCTAATTGGAAAAATTGCTTAACAGCATAATTGCATAACGTAATTTTTTCATTCCTGTCAACGACAAAAATCATACTTGGAACAGATTTGAACGTTTCTTCCCATTCTTTTTTACTTTTTAAGACCGTTCTATATAGGCGAACATTCTCCAGACAGGCGGCGATTTGATCAGATAATTGTTGCAAAAAGACAAAATCTGCTTCCTCATATGGAATTTCAGATTTGCTTTCAAAACTGAATACTCCTACCACGTTTCCCTTGCTTTCTAAAGGATAAAGAAACATCGACTGTGTTCCTAATTTATCAAGCGAATCTTTTTCAAAAAATGGTGGTTCTTGGTCTTGAAACTCATTCTTTATAATAGGCTGCTTTGTTTCAAGAACGGATTGAAATAAAGAATTCTTTAGAGGGAAACAGGTATTAGGCTGAATGGTTAATGAACAACTAGGATAGACATTTTTCAAAATTAATTCATTCCCTTCAATGACAGAAAGATATAGCCGGTGAATAGGGAAAATTTGATTTAGTCTCTCTAGTATATTAGCGAGCATTTCATCCATCGGTTTATCAACGTTAAAGCTTTTTGTTACCTCATTGATAATCTCTAATTGCATATTTTTCTTTTGGAGCTCAATAACCGTCTTTTTTAATTCTGTGTAATAACTCCTTTTCGAAGATTTCACTCCTGTTAAAAGATCAATCATTTCCATTCTACTATTCATGGATCCTCCTACAGTGCCTGATGAAATAATCGTTCAACATCAACAATAGATATTTCTCGAGGATTTGTTATCATACAAGCATCCTCAAGTGCTGTTATACTCATTTCTTTTATATGATCAGAATGTAACCCCATGTCTTTGAGACTCTTTGGAGCTCCTATATCTTTTGACAATCTTCTAACATTCTCAATTCCACTCAAGGCAAGTTGAATTGTTGATTTCCCAAAACGATCTTCCCCTAACATTTCTGCAATTGTTGCAAATTTATCTGGACAAGCAAGTAAGTTAAACTCCATCACATGCGGAAGTAAAATTGCGTTAACATCTCCATGTTGAAAGGGAAAACGTCCACCCACAGCGTGTGACATGGCATGAACAGCACCAAGAATTGCATTAGAGAAAGCCAACCCTGCCTGCAAACTTGCCATCGCCATCTTCGTTTTTGCTTCTTTATTGGATCTTGATGCCACGGAAGGTCGTAAATATTGACCAACGAGCTTAATGGCATTTGTAGCTTGTACATCTGTTAAAGGTGTTGCAGCCACACTAACGTATGCTTCAATAGCATGTGTTAACACGTCTAAACCTGTCGCAGCCGTTAATTGCGGGCTTTTTGACGAAAGGGTTTGAGGATCAATGATGGCGATGTCTGGAATCAATGATTTTGAGACGATCGTCATCTTTTTCTTTCTCTTTGAATCAATAATAATGGAAAACTGTGAAACTTCTGAACCTGACCCGGCCGTTGTTGGTATCATAATTTGAGGGGGCAATGGCGCATGAATACGATCAATCCCTTCATAATCATGAATCGTTCCTTTATTGGTTGACAGGAGAGCAATGGCTTTTGCTACATCAATGGCACTTCCCCCACCCAAACCTATCACTGAATCACATCCATGTTCCAGATACAGTGCTTTCCCCTTCTCGACTTCAAAGTCTTTTGGGTTAACCGTTAAATCATCAAATATGACATAATCCATGCCAGCCTCTTTGCAGCTCATAAGGATGATTTCCAAGCATTCTTCATGAATAATCCCTGGATCACAGACGATCAACACCTTTTTTGCTCCTAAACGTAAGCTACATTCTCCAACCTGACTAATGGAACCGCTTCCAAAAATCACTTCAGGCATGACGAATTTAGTAATCATGCTACCACCCTTTGTCCTAGTTTCTTTTTGATATCATTCGACAAATTTAAAACAATTCCTTCAACACCATACAAAAAAACCCAAGAGGTTTCCCCCCTGGGTGTACGAGTCATTAGTAATACAGAACTTCAATTTTCTCGCAATGCAAACACTTCCTATATAACGTTTCCCCTTCAAACGTATGTTGACAATTTTGTTGAAGGTCTTTTAAGTAATTCTCCCAAAAAAGGAGGTCCTGCTTGAGTTCGTCAATTTTTCTTTGAATCTCAGGTACATGCATCTTGAAACCTCCTATAGGTTTTTACTGATAAAGCTTCCCACCAGATTGTTTGAATTGTTCAGCTTTTTCTTGTAACCCTTTTTCAATTGCTTCTGTCGTTTCTAATTTATGTTCCTTTGCATATTGTCTGATATCATGAGAAATTCTCATGCTACAAAACTTTGGTCCACACATTGAGCAAAAATGAGCGGTTTTCGCCCCTTCGGCTGGCAGCGTTTCATCATGGTATTCAATCGCTCGTTCTGGATCGAGTGCCAAATGAAACTGATCTCTCCAACGAAATTCAAAACGAGCCTTAGACAATGCATCATCTCGAACTCTTGCTCCAGGATGACCTTTTGCTAAATCAGCTGCATGAGCAGCTATTTTGTACGTAATAACTCCTTCTCGAACATCGTCACGATTAGGAAGGCCTAGATGCTCTTTCGGAGTCACATAGCACAACATTGCTGTACCAAACCACCCAATCATAGCTGCTCCAATTGCTGATGTAATATGGTCATAACCAGGTGCAATGTCCGTCGTTAAAGGGCCTAACGTATAAAATGGAGCTTCATGACACATTTCAAGCTGCTTATCCATATTTTCTTTAATTAAGTGCATCGGAACATGCCCCGGTCCTTCGACCATGACTTGAACATCATGCTCCCATGCTAATTTCGTTAATTCTCCTAACGTTTCTAATTCAGCGAACTGTGCTTCATCATTCGCATCGGCAATGGATCCTGGACGTAAGCCATCTCCTAACGAAAAGGCAATGTCATATGTTTTCATAATTTCACAGATTTCTTCAAAATGTGTATAAAGGAAATTTTCTTGATGGTGATACAAACACCACTGTGCCATAATGGATCCTCCGCGAGAAACAATCCCTGTCAAACGTTTTGCCGTTAACGGGACATACCGAAGCAAAACACCGGCATGAATAGTGAAATAGTCAACTCCTTGTTCAGCTTGCTCGATAAGCGTATCTCGATACACGTCCCATGTTAAATTCTCAGCAATTCCATTTACTTTTTCGAGCGCTTGATATAAAGGAACGGTACCTACAGGAACAGCCGAATTACGGATAATCCATTCACGTGTCGTATGAATATTCTTTCCCGTTGATAAATCCATCATCGTATCCGCACCCCAGCGCGTTGCCCATGTCATTTTCTCAACCTCTTCTTCAATCGAAGAAGTTACCGCGGAATTCCCAATATTCGCATTAATTTTGACATGAAAATTCCTTCCGATAATCATAGGCTCTGTTTCTGGATGGTTTATATTTGCAGGGATAATGGCTCTACCTTTTGCCACTTCCTCTCTAACAAACTCAGGATCAAGATTCTCTCTTATTGCAATAAACTCCATTTCAGGCGTAATGATTCCTTTTTTGGCGTAATGGAGTTGAGTCACATTCTTTCCTTGTTTCGCTCGTAATGGCTTCCGTTCGAGCCCAGGAAAAATATGTGCATTTGCACGTGGATCATCCGCTTTTATATAGCCGTTATCTTCTGGTTTCACTTGTCGCCCTGCATACTCTTCCACATCGTTTCGTTCAAAAATCCACTGACTTCGTAAAGCGGGCAAGCCTTTTGTAATGTCGATCTCGTAGTGTTGGTCAGTGTAAGGACCACTTGTGTCATATACACGGACTGGTGGGTTTTCTTCTTCTCCAACCGTTCCTGTAGTCGGACTTAATTCAATTTCTCTCATCGGTACCTGGATGTCAGCTCTTGAACCTTGAACATATACTTTTTTGCTCCCTGAAAAACTAGACATAATTGAAATGTTCTTGTCGTTTAAAGAGGGTGTTGTGGACATTTGAATCTCTCCTTTTTTTGAAATAGAAAAGGACAAGATCTTACAGAGCTAGGGAAGGGAAGAAAAACAAAATAAGCCGGAACCAAACAAATGGTTTGGACCCGGCTAATTGATAGAAGTAAATAAACATAACTCACTCTTAAACTTCCCCACGCTGGTATGAGCCAGATCAGGTCCAAAGGGTCAACAATCTTCTAAGTTCTTGTTTCTCAGCCCAACTCATTGGACTCCCCTAGTTAATCTATTAAATTTGCTTACATTGCCATTATATAGCAATTAGATAATTAGTCAACCCTCCTCCTTTAAACTTTCTCCCATTTAATCTTGGTCATTTTTGTGGTAAAGTTTTTTTAACTATGCGGTAGAGAGGAGATTGTATGAAGAAGAACATTATCGTTTACATGAGAGTCGATCATCGAATCATTGAAGAACTATAAAAAAGGATTATCATGTAACAAGCTTTCAAAACCATGAATACATAGGTGATCCAGCATTTGACCGGGCACTAGAAGACGCAGATGGCATTATCGGATTAGCATTAAACGTTTCAAAAGAGTTGATAGACCGATCCCCTAACCTTAAAATAGTTTCAAACGTTTCGGTTGGCTATGATAATTTGGATGTTGCCGAATTAACAAAACGAAACATTATGGCGACAAATACACCTGGAATCCTAGATGATACAACGGCTGATGCCATTTTTGGGTTAATGTTATCAACAGCAAGAAGAATTCCCGAATTAAACCAATTTGTGAAAGACGGAAAATGGAATATTTCCCTCCAACCCGATCAATACGGGGTAGACGTTCATCACAAGACACTTGGTATCATTGGCATGGGGAATATTGGCAGTGCGATTGCTAAAAGAGCTAACCTTGGCTTTGGAATGAACATTCTCTATCATAATCGTTCAAGGAACAAACAGGCTGAAGAGGCATACCAAGCTATTTATTGTGACCTAGATGAACTTCTTGAACAGTCAGATTTCGTTTGTTTAATGGTACCTGCAACAAAAGAAACAGAGAAGTTGATGGGAGAACGTCAATTTAAAAAAATGAAAAATACAGCTATTTTTATTAATGGTTCACGAGGAAAAAATGTAGATGAGGATGCTCTTTATGATGCATTACAAAATAAGGACATTTTAGCTGCAGGCATCGATGTTTTCACTGAGGAACCAACAAACCCTAAGAACCCATTACTTTCACTAAAAAATATAGTTACATTACCACATATCGGTTCATCAACGACCGAATGTGAGTATAACATGTCAAAACTCGCTGCCGATAATCTTAAAAGTGGATTAAAGGGGGAAAAGCCTCCTTCTATAATCAACCCTGAAATATTCGGAAACTAAAAGTATAGAGACAAAATAACGGTTTGTCTTAAAAGATGTAATTTCAAGACAAACCGTTGTTCTTACCTATTATTTAAATACGTTTCAAGAATTTGTTTCACATGTTCAGACTCTTCAGAACTGATACTATAATGATCACCGCTTAATTTGCCTGATATATTTTGTACTCCTTGCTTTTTAAGAAAATCAACAACATCGTCAACATGTTCGTTTTGCGTCAACAAAACTTTTTTCCCTATAAATTCTTCATTAACGTAAATATCATAAGAATCATGTGCTTCTTTAATGTTTGTTGTGTCATCATTAGTATCAAAAAAGCCTAATAAAGGAAACTGTTGAGCGCCTGAACTACCGCCCGTATTGGCTGAATTTATAAACATACTCTTCACCCCTTTACTACTATGTTTCCACATAGGGTGAGTTGTATGTATTGTAAAACCAACCATGAACCTTTTACGTTTTAGAAGCACAAAAAAGAACGAACATCAAACTCATGTCGTTCTTTCTTATTGAACCAGATTATTGCTTTTTAAGTTCAACGACTAAATCAGCAAATGAACGTTCTAATCGCTCTTTAGCTTCTTGTTCAATCGTTGTACTCCCATCATCATTACGCACGACACATGTATCGAGGGTGTATACACCTTTAATCATATTTTGCGCTCCTAATGAGGCAAGAACTGGTTTTAAACTGTAGTCAATTGCCAATAAATGAGCAATTGTTCCGCCTAGCATTAAGGGAAGAACAATTTTGTTTTCTAAGCCTTTTTGCGGAAGAAGATCCAAATACGTTTTTAAGATCCCTGTAAAAGATGCCTTATATACCTGACTTGCGACAATTACAGCGTCTGCTTCTTCTACTTTTTTATTCGCAGCAACTACCGCATCACTGTTAAATTTCGCTAAAATTAAATCTTCAGCTGGAATATCAATGACATGCAACTCTTCAACATCTATTCCTTTTGCGCTTAAATAGTTGCTTGCATAATCAACAATTCCTTTTAATCTTGTCGTTTTCGAAGGACCACCTGAGATAATAACGATTTTAGACATTGTATGACACTCCTCTTTTTTCATGCTCTTCTACCCAAAATAATTATCCCTTTCAACTTTATGTCATTCCCATTTCAAATGTCAAATCATATGGCTTCTAGCAATTTCTAATTATTTCTGTTTAACCTCACGTTTCCTTTTGTTATTAGCATTTCGATCAATGAGCTAAATATTCAACATCGTTAGCGCGAATTAAGAATAGGTAATATACAAATAAGAACCCCCAGAAATACAGTAAAGGGTTTACTTGTGAAGTGCAAAACGGCAAAACACAGACAAATTCACACGTTAAATCACACGAATTTTCACAACCTAATTCACAATATAATTTGCCTATTAAAAAGGCACGAAGACTGATTCTTCGTGCCTTTGTTTTCATATTATCTTATCGAACGCATGCGTTTGTTCAATGAACCACTCCTTATTCATGTATAAGACCCCATCCCTCCATATAAGAGTGGACCAATGTGAGAATCTGCAACATGGGTTGATATAATAAGGGGAGAAACTTCCCTTAATTAAGAAATGGCACCGAAAATAGTGGAATTAGACGGAATAATTCCCGCTAATTCCTTTATAAACATGATAATTTGATTTCTGTGTATGCTTAAAGGGAAAACTTCCCCTTATTTATCCCTAATCAAGCTATATTTTGCAGTTTAAAGGGAAGACTTCCCCTTATTTTGACTATCTTTGGAGAAAACTTCGTATACTACAAAATCAATTTTTACAATTCTCCTCTTTTACATTAGAATTCACATAGCAAATCACATCAAATTCATAAGAAGGAAATATTTCTTTCCACCTAAGTGAATAGGTGTGCGAACTTCTGTGTGGTTTTACATCTATACAGTAATAAACATTGATATAACAACAAAAAAACACATGTGATTTCTTGTGAAATCGCATGTGTTTTCTGTGAATGGCTTGTTTGCACCTCTAAAGTAAACCCCCCAGAAATACAGGAGTTCACTTTTATACAATTAACTTAATTTTAATAAGTTAACGTCCAATCCTCTTTAACACCTCATCAAGTGGCTCCGGCTTTAAAAATTCTACTGGCGAAACCCCCTTCTCAAACGTAAATGCATCCCCTTCAATGACAATCACATATTTCCCGTTTACTTTCGCAATATGAAGGGATTCACCAAAGTCAGATAACATCGCCTTCACATCGATATGATCAAGCTTAAGCTTTAGTGGAATTTCTGGTTGATGTTCAATAATGGGTGCAGAAGCTTCTACCACTTGTTCTGGTGTCCACTTCTCCTGTATTTCCCTTACCGGAGTATTCGACCATGCTTCCATATATTCTTCTTCTTGTATCCGTTCTGGACTTTCTTCTTGATACGTTTCAGCAATATGCTGGTGAGCAATTTGCATCACTTGTGTTTTGACGATTTCTGGCATCGATTGGTGATACTCAACAAATTTTAAGAAGTCTTCAAAATAGCGAGCATGTGAAGATTGGTGAATTTTCAACTCCCACTCTTCTACCATTCCCTCTTCAGGCATAAAAGGATATTGAATGGACTTCATATTTTTCGTTGTAATCGCTCGTTCTACTTGTTGGATCATCGTTTTTTCGTCTGTTATCGTTGCCACCTTTTGTTCAAAATCACATTTTAAAACAAATACAAAAGGGGCATCAAAATATTTCGTTAGTTTCGCACGAAGGACAAGCAAAGCCCCTCCTCTTATCGCGCTAGTATCCATGTACATTTGCACCAACTCTTCAGCGCTATCTTTGAAATCTTCAGTTGCTTGAGCTGTTCGAATTCGCTGAAATAAATTATAATTCGGATTTGAATCTAAATCATAGCCTGGTTCAACTATAAAACGCCCAATCTTTGTTGGAACTGAATCAGACTTAGGATTTCTCTCTACTTTTCTCTTTGCGACCTTCATTAATTCCCCATCAAGAAACTCTTTTAAAGCACTTTCTCCATACATCGATTCATTTAATGTTTGATAATGTTTATAGCGTTTGTCTGCTTGTTCTCCTTGTCCCTCCACTTGGACAACAAAAAAGGATAAATAAGTAATCGTAAAATCCATGTAACCACCCTTGTTCTCTAATTCCATTTCCAAATTGACGTTCGTATTATATCATTGTTTTTCCATTTTGTATCTTTGTTCTATTTTTGTGTAACCTTTTTCACATATTATTGGGCTCCTGCATAAGATGGCATCGTTTCTTCTAACATCCGAAAAAAGGAGATTAGAGCTATGGAACTTACAATTGCACATTGGTTATATTTAATAGGAACATGTTTGATTATCGTAACGATGCTGTTTCGACAAAATGTTGTCGTGCCAGCTATCTTGTTTAGTTTCTTAATTGGTTGGATCTATAATGGATCTTTCTTAATGGGGCTTCAAGCGATTTTTAATGCCAGTTTAACAGCTGCTGGTGAGTTGTTTCATATCTTTTTAATTATTGCGATCATGACCGCATTGCTTCAATCATTAAAATCGATTGGTGCAGATGAACAAATGGTCATTCCGTTTCAAAAAGTGATGAAAAATGGTCACCTTTCCTTTTGGATTTTGGTCATTGTGACGTATTCACTCTCACTCTTTTTCTGGCCAGCACCTGCTGTGCCGCTTATTGGTGCTTTGCTAATTCCTGTTGCCATTAAAGCAGGACTTCCACCAATTGGCGCGGCTGTTGCCATTTCATTAGCAGGACACGGAATGGCCTTATCATCAGACTTTGTTCTTCAAGTTGCTCCAGCATTAACGGCTTCCACTTCTGGAATAGAGGCTGCTGCTGTGGCTGACCGAGCGTTTATTTTATCGCTTATTTCTGGCTTGATTGCTTTATCGATCGCCTATTTCATGATCCGTAAATCAATCAAACGTCCTTCTAAACAAAATGTCGTTGAGTGGGAAAACACAAGCGACAATGACATCAACTTAAATACAGATGATACAAAGATCATTACTGGAAAACATAGCAAGCTCTTTGCCATTCTTGTTCCAACTAGTTTTTTAGTTATTGTTTTCTGTGTTGTCTTTGCAACATTTTCGGACCTTCTCCCTGCGATTGAAGACGGAGCCGGTGCCGCTTTAATCGGTGGTGTTGCAGTTCTTTTACTCATTGCGATTTCATTATTCCGGGATTATCGGAACACGTTAAAAGAGGTTAGTAATCATATCGTCAAAGGATTCGTCTTTGCCTTTAAAGTGATGGGTCTTGTCATCCCGATTGCTGGGTTCTTCTTTATGGGTAGTGGGGATTTCTCTGGTAGCATTTTAGGGATAAACGATCCAGACAAAGCCCCTGCCTTTTTATTTGACTTAGTTGAGGCAAGTCAACATGCGATTCCGGATAACGTGTTTATTACTGGATTTGGTATTCTTCTCCTAGGAATGATTTCTGGTCTTGATGGCTCAGGTTTCTCTGCCCTTCCACTAATCGGATCTTTATCTGACTCGTTTGCAGTTGCCGCTGGAATTGACCCAGCAACGTTAGCCGCTATTGGTCAGATGGGTGCGATTTGGGTAGGTGGCGGTACACTTGTCGCATGGTCTCCAATTATTGCAATTGCAGGCTTTGCGAAAATCAACGTACTAGACCTTGTTCGAAAGAGTTTTATTCCAGTTATAATCGCGCTAACCGTTACGACAATCATTGGGTTGCTTTTGTTGTAAGATGATATTTATAGTCAGATCTACTTTGAAATATGCTTTAACTCAAATATGCGAAATACACTCTAAGAAGAGAAAGCGCTTGGATTCTTTTACTGACCCAAGCGCTTTTTGAAACTTTAAGGTGTTGATATTTTTTCATAAGCTTCTTTGCTACAAATGACATACAATTCTGCATCAACTGGAATGGGTGCTTCTAATTTCTTTAACAACGTAAAATCATTTCGATCAGAAATTAAAGTAGCTCCAATGGACTTTAAGTCCTCAAATGCGTCATTATACGTTGTCCAAAAAGGTTGTTTTTTGATTTTCCTAATATCAACACCACTTTTCCGACTAAGAAGCTTCATAATTAACTTACTTGAACCTTTGTCAACAGCTGACTTTGCCATTAAATCCGATAAAGCTTCATCTGCAATAACAAATTCATCTACATTAGCATGCTTGAAATTCGCAATATGCTTTTCTTTTAAAATCTCTACAATCGTATAAATATCTTTTTCCATTTCAACTGCATAGCCCTCAATGGCAGAAACGGTTAATAAGGACTGACCATCTGCAGCTGTTGGATTGAATTCATTGTCTCGAGTAAAAATCAAGACTGCTTTTGCATGAAGTATATTGGCTTTTTCTAGGGTTTCCTTATCTGTCGGGTCTCCTTGAATATAAGATAATTTTTCATGTTCAAAAGGGGTTTTTTCCTTTGAGTCTATGACCAGTATTCTTGCATGTTCATCTATTTCGAGTATTTCATTCATCGTATGCTTGGCTTTACCTGACCACCCAACGATGACATAATGGCCTTTCCCTTTATAACGCAATCTCCCTTCCTCCTTAAACTTTCGGTATACTCCAAATCCCTCAACTATCTTTCCGATCACAATCCCGATTAAACCTATACCAACAAAATATAAAAACAAACCAAAAACACGACCTAATGTCGTCTCTGGAACAAAATCTCCATATCCCGTTGTGGTTACAGTTGTCATCACATACCAAAATCCGATAAAAGGATCAGGGAACATAGCGGGTTCCAACCAATGAATAAAAAATGCACTACTAATTAAAAACACTACTGTAAATAAAAGCAAAGTAAGCTTTTTTATCCGTACTGTCATCTTCATAATTTCAAATATAAATAACATCTAAAGCAATCTCCCTTTTTTGAGGAACTGACTTTATTCTTCCATATATTTTTTGAAAATATGAAGAGAGGTGCCAAAAAAATCTTAGGCAGCACCCCCCATTCTCTTTCATCTATGTTTTACATTCCTTCATCTTCAAAGCGTTTCAAATCATTTTTATGTCCTATTACCACTAACATATCGTTCTCATAAATGACCTCATTCGGGAGAGGCGATACATTAATCTCTTCTCCTCGTTTAATCGCTAACACCGTACAACCATATTTTGCTCGGATGTTGATCTCAACTAGTGATTTATGATGAATTTTCTTTGTGGCTAACAATTCCACTATACTGTACTCATCTGATAATTCGATATAATCAACAATCTTCTCTGAATGTAAATGCTGAGCGATACGGATGCCCATATCGTGCTCTGGATGTATGATTCGGTCAGCACCTATTTTCTCAAGAACTTTGTGGTGATAAGCATTTTGTGCTTTTACCCATACATTCGGAATTTCCATTTCCTTTAACAACAAAGTCGTTAGGATACTTGTTTGAATGTTATCACCAATAGCAACGATCACGTATTCAAAGTTTCTAATTCCTAATGCTTTTAACGCCTTTTCATCTGTTGAATTAGCAATAACGGCATGTGTGGCGAATGTAGCAAATTCATTTACTTTGTGGTCACGATTATCAATTGCTAATACTTGATGACCCATTTTATAAAGTTCTTTACAAATACTTCCACCAAACCGTCCTAATCCAATAACAGCAAACTGCTTTTTATTACTCGCCATTTTCCCACTCCCTTGCTTTCCGCCACATACTATAATGAAAATAACTTCTCCCCTTCATAAATAACGAATCTTGGCTTGTCATGATAAGATATTCAACCTTACGCGTTTCTGACTCACTTTCAGCTAATTTACCGAGGAGAGTTATTCATTTAGACTTCTTCCTCTTGAACACACGCTCGAATGTATTGTAGCACCTCACTTGACGAACCATTTGAATCTCCTCCACCTTGGACAAATCTTTCAGTCCCTCCGCCTTTTCCGTTCATAAACGTTAGTGCTTTTAATATTGGTTTTTTGCAAGGAGTTCTTGAGTTCTCACCTTTTGCCCCTATCACTTGAAGTCTTGATTCGTTTCTCGATACAAAAAAGACTGTACAATTTGGATTTTGTTCAACAATGATTTGAGCAAGCTGCTGTAATTCTTTAAAGGAACGTTCCTCAAACATACGCTCAATGATGAGTTCACCATCAGCAATCATTTCTTTGGCTTCAAAATAAAGAAGTTTCTCTTTCAAGTGCGTAATCTCGATTTGAGCTTCTTTTTCTTTCAATAAACGTTTTTCCACAACATGAAGAAGTTCATGTTCAGGTGAATGTAACGCTTTTGTTAAATTAAGTAACGTATTGTGTTTGCGATCAAACTGCTCAAGTACTCGTTCTCCACAAATAAAGGAGACTCTCGTCTGTTTCTTATGGCGTTCCCATTGTAGTACTTTGAGTGCTCCCACTTCTCCAGTTGACTTCGGATGCGTGCCTCCACAAGCATTTTGATCGAAATCTGGAATGATAACGAGACGAATATTCCCCTTAACACTTGGTTTTTTTCTCAGATGATATTGACTTATCTCTTCTTCACGTACCCATTTCGTTTCAATGGCTCTATTTTCCAGAATTAGCTTATTGACTATTTTAACAGCCTCTTTCACTTCTTCTTCACCTAATTTTTCTGTAGCAAGATCAATCGTACAAACTTCTTTTCCTAAATGAAAGCTAACGGTTTCAAATTGGAATACGTTAGCAAAGGCTGCTGATAACATATGTTGACCGCAATGTTGTTGCATATGATCAAACCTTCTTTCCCAATCAATCACTCCGTGCACATGGTCATGATTAGGAAGAATACTTTTTAATTTATGCCTAATTTCTCCATCTATTTCCTCGACACCAATAACAGGTATTCCTTGAATGTGACCTGTGTCACATGGTTGTCCACCACCTGTTGGATAAAAAGCCGTTTCGGATAAAGTAACATACCAATTTCCCTCAACACCTTGTTCTTGTTTCAACACTCTAGCGCTAAATTGTTTTTGCTCGGAATCAGTATAATACAATTTTTTTGTCATCTTATGCTCTCCTAAATTGGTTTTTCATATGCTCATCATACCATTTGACTCTATACGTATAAAACTTCTTTCTTAAGAGATACTCTTCATGAAAGGAGTGTTCAATATGGCACAAAACATTAATGAAATTATGTCTAAAGATGTTATTACGATTGAAGCTAATCAATCGATTCAAGAAGCAGCATCCATGATGAAATCTCATGATATTGGTTCAATACCGGTTACAAAAAACGGTGAATTAGTGGGGATTATCACAGATCGTGATATTACTATTCGTGCTACAGCAAGTGGCGATGGTACGAATGTTTCTTGTGAGGAGTGTATGTCAACAAACTTAACGGTAGCCTCTCCATCAACAGACCCTCATGAAGCAGCGAACATGATGGCCGCGCATCAAATTCGTCGTTTACCTGTTGTGGAAAATGGCAAAGTTGTAGGTATGGTTGCCATTGGTGACTTAGCAACCGTTAACATTTACGAAAATGAAGCTGGCGAAGCCCTTTCAGAAATTTCAGAGGAACATCATGACTTAACCTAATGATCAAGGAGGCCATTTTTAGATGGTCTCCTTTTTTTGCACGAAAAAGCAGCTTAAACATTTTGTTTAAGCTGCAAGCCATTTTTTATTATTTTTGAATTCCACCAAACTGTTGTTCAGCTTGTTGTACAAGTCGCTTAGTGATTTCGCCACCAACAGACCCGTTTGAACGAGACGTTTCATCAGAACCGAGTTTCACACCAAACTCTTGTGCAATCTCGTATTTCATTTGGTCTAAAGCTTGTTCTACTCCTGGAACTAAAAGCTTATTGCTGCTACTGTTGTTTGCCATCTCTATCACCTCGCTTTCTTCTTACTACCTATCGTGTGTAATAACATGTAACTTATGTACAACTTGAACTGGTAATCATTTCATTACGAAGAAAAAGACCCTAAAAGGGTCTTTCTAAAGCTATGTGTAAAAACATTCTTGATATGTTATTTGTTGTTTTTACGATTCTTACGGTTATTGCGGTTATTTAAATCTTGGGCATCATTCTCTTCTGCAAACTCAACATTAGTGTTTTCTACTTCTGCATTGTTATTGTTGTTGTTATTATTGTTGTTGTTTTTGTTACGTTTAGCCATTTCTATCACCTCCTTAGCAAATATATTATTACCGAACAAATGTAAAACCATTCCATCGTTCTCAAAAAAATCATTCAATTCCTAGAGTCTTGCAATTCTGCAGTCAAAAAAGAAATACGTTATAATATAAATTAAGTAAGGAAGTAAGGAGGGTTTATTGTGGGAATTCCGAAACCACTTGTACAAACAAATCAGCTATTTATCGTAATGACTGTTCTTTTAAGTATGTTCTTATCATTTTGGATCTTGCTTATTCCATTTTTCATTGGTGTCATCACTCTTTTAACGAAAAAAAATCCAATTATGCTTATAGGAAAAAAATTCTTAAAAAAACCAAGCAAGAAATATATTCTTGAAGATCCTGCACAACAATTGTTCAATCAATGGATTGCTACTATCTGTTTAGGATTATCATTTCTTTTTTTCTTTCTAGAATCTGTCGTTTTAGGTTATGTGTTTAGCATAATGGTATTGCTTGCTGCAGGAATAGCTTTATTAGGCTTTTGTATAGGTTGTACCATTCGATATCGTTATCTAATGTGGAAACACAAAAGATTTAATGTGTGAGCACTACGGTTACACTATCACTTTTTAGTATACTTATTTTGTTTTGTGCCTTTTGATCGTGGATGTCACTAATTAACTCATAAAAAAATAACAGCTTGAACTCATCAAAGATGGTTCAAGCTGTTTACATCCATTACTTATTAAAATTGTCCGCCGAATTGTTGTTCAGCTTGTTGAACTAAACGCTTAGTGATTTCTCCGCCAACAGAACCGTTAGCACGAGCAGTTGCGTCTGCACCTAATTGAACACCAAACTCTTGTGCAATTTCGTACTTCATTTGATCCAATGCTTGTTCTACTCCTGGTACTAGAAGTTGATTATTGCTGTTTGCCATTCTTACTCACCTCGCTTTGTTCATTTTCATTAGTTAGATTGCATCAATTACATGAAAATATGTAAAATAAAACGAGGAATTTTTTTCATATGTTTGAAGAAGCTTCAAATCTAATGTTTCAGTAGTTGCTCTAAGTTTTTTAACTCTAACTCTGCAAATTTCTTTTTCATTTTTTCTTGATTAATATGGAATGTAGCCTCATCTAATGAACATTCAATCTCCATTTCGCAGTGGATCGTAGCTAGCTTTCTACATAGGTGAAGCATCTCAAGCTCCTCCTCAATCTTTTTTCTTTGTCCTTTTGTTAAAGATTCCATGTTTTCTAAAATACCTTCAATTGAGCCATGTGATTGAAGCAACTTTAGCGCAGTCTTTTCCCATCCTTTTACTCCTGGATAATTATCACTGCTATCCCCCATCAAAGCTTTTAAATCAATCATTTGGGCTGCATGAATTCCTTTTTCCTCATGAAATCGTTCTTTCGTGAAAACATCATAGTTTCCATACCCTTTTTTAAATAAAATGACTGTTATATTGCTATCTAATAATTGAAGAATATCCTGGTCTCCGGTTAAAATAGCAACATCCATTTGTTGACTAAGCTGTTTCGCTAGTGTTCCAATGCAATCATCGGCTTCAAAACCTTCTAACCCAATGTTCGGAATATCTAGTTCTTCCACTACTTCTTTCACTAAGTCAAATTGCGGAATTAATTCTACTAGTGGTTCTCCTCGGTTAGCTTTGTACGCAGGGTATAGTTCTGTTCGATATGTCTTACTGCCCATATCCCAGCAGCAAATAACGTGTGTTGGTTTATGTTCATTAACCGCTGTAAATAAATGTTTTACAAATCCATGAATGGCATTAGTTGGAATCCCTTTGCTATTCACCATAAAATACCCACTCATAGCTGTTGCGTAAAACGCACGGAACAATAACGCCATTCCATCAACTAATAACACTTTTTCCTTATTCATCCTTTTTCTCCTCTTCTATTAAATAAAAGAGGGTATCCCAGTTTGGGACACCCCCGAATCAATGAGCAAGGCTACAACTTTTCACAGAAAATAGTACCTTATTAGAACATAAGCAATGCCCTTGCTTCATTTTTAACCCTTAGAATTTAAATTTACCCTCTAGATGTAATGGGCCACCAATGAAATCCATCATCTGCAAGTAATTTATCAGCTTGCTTTGGTCCCATCGAACCAGCTTCGTACGTTGCAACCTCTACTTCCCTGCTCTCCCAAGCTTTCGAGATTGTATCTATAAAGGTCCATGATAAGTCAACCTCATCCCAATGGGCAAAGTTCGTCGCATCACCCAAAATACAATCATGAATAAGACGTTCATAAGCTTCTGGCGTATTAGCTGTATCAACACAATCGTGGCAATAATCAAGTTTTACAGGTGTTGTCTCTCCAGACGTCCCTACTTTTTTACCGTTAAGGTGTAGAGTAATCCCTTCATCCGGTTGGATTGAGATTTCCAATAAATTAGAATACATATTTGCGTTTTCGCTGTAATACAAGTTCATTGGACGATCTTTAAACTGAATGACAATCTTTGTAGACTTTTGTGTCATACGTTTTCCTGTACGAATGTAAAACGGCACACCTGCCCAACGATGGTTATCGATTAGAATTTTACCAGCCACATACGTCTCCGTAATGGATTCCGGGTCAACATTCTTTTCTTCGCGATAGCCCTTTACTTCTTCCCCGTCTATCATACCCGTTTCATACTGACCTCTAACAAAATAGTTCGGTGTTTCTTCTACTGTGAAATTTCTAAATGCACGTAGAACCTTAATCTTTTCACTTCTTATTTCATCTGTCGTTAAACGGATTGGAGGGTCCATGGCAAGGAGCGACACCATTTGCAACATATGATTTTGGACCATATCTCGAAGAGCTCCGGATTTCTCGTAATATCCACCTCGGTCTTCTACACCTAACGTTTCGCTAGATGTAATCTGAATGTTAGATATGTACTGATTATTCCAAAGTGGCTCAAAGATGGCATTTGCAAATCGAATGACTTCAATATTTTGGACCATATCTTTTCCTAGATAATGATCAATTCGATAGATTTCTTCCTCTGAGAACGCTTGACGAATTTCATTGTTCAACTTCTCTGCTGATGGAAGATCTCGTCCGAAAGGTTTCTCAATAATCAGTCTTGTCCATCCAGATGTTTCTGTTACATTTTCAGATTTTAAATTGGAAGCAATCGTTCCAAAGTATTCTGGTGACATCGCCATGTAAAACACTCGATTTCCTGGAATTTCATATTTTTCATCCAAGTTTTCAAGCATCGTATCCAATTCCCGATAGGATTCTTTGTTCGTTACGTCAAAAGGTAGATAGTAAAAATGTTCACAAAACTCTTCTACTAGACTAGGGTCTTCTCCTTCAGGCAAAGACTTTGTAATATTCTCCCGTAACGTTTCGTTTGTCCAGTCTCGTCTTGCCACCCCGACAACGGCGAAGTTTTTAGATAATTTCTCCGCTTTATAAAGTTTATAAATTGATGGAAATAATTTTCTTTTTGCTAAGTCTCCTGTTACTCCAAAAATAACAAAAGCTGTTTTTGGTTTCTCTCTTTTTTCCATTCCTTCCAGCCTCTCTTTACGTTAGTTACTCTCTTCTCCTACTAAAAAAGTAACGCAAACTTGCTTATTTAGTCAACATATCTGCCTAACTATCTTCATTTTTGCCATTCATACCATAAAATAACCGAATCTTTTCGGGAAAAAGAATTCATATGTTTATTTTACAAAAGCAGGGATTGTAATGAAAAATGTAGTCCCTATCCCAACTTCACTTTTCACTTCTACTATCCCTTTATGATTTTTAATAATATTATACGAAACCATCAATCCAAGTCCAGTTCCTTTTTCTTTCGTCGTAAAAAAAGAAGTTCCCATTTTTTCTATTTCTTCTTTTTGAATACCATATCCTTGATCTTTGATCTTAATAAGTACATTCCCATTATGAGTGTCCACGGAAATAAAAATTTTCTTATTTTCTTGAGAAGCATCTAGAGCATTTTTTAAAAGGTTAAGTAAAACTTGCTTTAATTGTGATTCACTTCCATTTACAAACACAGAAGGAAGCTCATGAGTAAACTCAACTTGTACTTGCTTTTTAAATAACTCAGTCTCCAATAAGAAAATAACATCATCAATGACGGAGACTAGATTTACTTCACTATAGATCTCGTCTTGAGGTTTTGAATATTTTAATAGATCATTTGCAATAGTCTGAACTCGTTCAAGTTCATCTTCCATAATCTTTATATATTTTGGATTCCTATTGTCATCAAGTTTCATTAACTGAATAAAACCTTTCAATGATGTGAGAGGATTGCGAATTTCATGAACAATACCTGCTGAGATTTCTCCAAGCATTGAGAGCTTCTCTGATTGAATTAATAGCTTCTCTGCTTCTTTTCTTTCTTTAATATCATGAATATGAATTAGTGCATAAATGTTGTCGTTTAAAAAGTACGGAGAAGCCATTATTTCAACATCAAATACCTCTCCATCTGCTCGAATCATCTTTTGCTCCATCATTTCAGCAACCTTACCATGATGTATCACCTGATACAGTCTATTTTTACATATAGCATGGTAATCTTCATGCAAAAACTTATGAAAACTTTCTTGCAGAAAATCCTCTTTATTAACTTTCAACATCCTCAAGGCAGCTTTGTTGGCATAATGGTTTTGTTTGTCATCTACGATCATAATAGCCCCTAAGGAATTTTCCACCATTTGTTTGAAGTCAAAGATATCTTCAGTCACATGATTATTCAAGTTCGCCACCAATTTCCCTTACTCATTTAAGTTCCTTCTCCCGAAAACTATATCACTAAAATGAATTGTAGCATAATGCCAGCCTTTTATGCAGATCAACTACATATTTCTACAATTATATCGTTTTATAAACAAAGATTAAACAAAAATTTTGAATAATCGAACCTTTTCTCTTTATTTTTTACACTTTAAAACGATGCTCTCTATATTTTTTCCTAATTCTTTTTGGATTTTTACATGTGTATCTAATACATGTAATAATTCAGGATCTATATT
Source organism: Halalkalibacter wakoensis JCM 9140 (assembly GCF_000513095.1). GTDB lineage: Bacteria > Bacillota > Bacilli > Bacillales > Bacillaceae_D > Halalkalibacter > Halalkalibacter wakoensis. The sequence continues at coordinate 129,884 of NZ_BAUT01000002.1, read as the reverse complement.
TGGAGTAAGTTGAATATCGATTGGTTGAGCTGGTAATGGCGATGAGTTATGAAATGGCTTTATCGTTTTAAACCCTGCTCTTTCTATTTTTTTTACTAACTGAGTTTCATCATGTAGTTCCTTAACGCCATAAAACTCTTTAAACGTCTCCCTATCACCTATCGTCATATCCTTTACGATCATTTCATTTATGATTAAAGTTCCATTGTCTTTTAATACACGATAGCATTCATTTAATGCTTGATTTATGTCAACAAAAGCTAACAACGACTCACATAGTACAAAGTCAAACATTTTGGAATCAAATGGCAAGTTCTCAACAGTTCCTTCGATGATTTGTATAGATGTCTGTTCCTTTTTTTTTCGTTGCTCTAATGTTCTGATCATGACTGGATGATGCTCCAATCCAACTACATGGCAATTAAATGTTTTTGCAATATAGAATGCAGAGTCGCCAGTTCCGCAACCGACGTCCAATACTTTCATTTCTTTTTCGAAGGATTCTTTTTGCAGGACAGCTTTCGTTCTATCAAATCCCCCTGGATGAGCACTGCCAATTTGGAACTCACCAAGTAAATCTACGTAACTATATGGCATCATAATTCCCCCACTCTTGTCGTCTTTTTTGTATTGTATGATGACTTTTTTTACTCGTTCCTCGAGACAGGAGCTTAATTTCGTTCTTCATAGGCCGATTCACAATCAGAATGAGATGAAATCAATAGTATAAAAGTGAACACCTTGTAACTAACAGAAAGGAGAAGATTTTCATGAACTATTATGATTTGTGCTGCCGATACAAAGGGCAAGTTGTCACAATCTCTTGTCATGATGGGAAGAAATATTGTGGAACGATTACACATGTAACAGATACACATGTATACCTTCAGCCTAGCGGGTCTCACTTTGGTGGATTTGGATACGGCTGGGGCGCCGGCTGGGGCTGGGGGCTTCCAATCGCCCTTGGAGCTATCGGTGGTTTAGCATTAGGTACGGCTCTTTGGTGGATCTAAGATAGGCCTATATTAGAAAAGGGGGCATCCCCCCTTTTCTATATACAATATAATAAAAAACTCCCCGAAAGATCCTCACAGCAAGCATATCCACTCTGACAATATTTCTTTTATAGGTGTAGACACACGCAAGATTCTAAGAACATGAATACGATAAAAGAGTGTTGGTGTGAGGAGGGGCATCATGAGTGACGTAGAACAAAAAATAAAAGAACTTGACTTAAAAATTAAAGAGGTTGAAGGGAAATTAGAAGCCTTACAAGTCGTAAATGAGCAACAACTTAAACAAAACGATGTTCCGGATATTGTCAACAATATTCTGTCTGAAAAAGAATTTGCATTAGAGCAAGAAATAGAGAAAAAAATGAATGAACAACAGCTCCAACTAATTAAATGGTCAGCTGGTACCGGAATAAGCGTAATAGTTGTTGTCATCAGTATCTTTAGAATCTTTTTCATGTAGCAATAGCGGGGCAAAAACTTAGCTCACCATCGAAGAAAGGTTACACTCATATTTGAATCCATGCCCCAAGTTTATTTTCATTCCTTCCCACTTCATTTCACCTTGATTCTAACTCAACTCCCACTACATGTTCCATTTTCTTAATTGCATAATAAATATCAGTCGTATAAATGCGATCATCTACAAGTAAAAGTACCTCCATTTGTTGAAGATTAGTATCGCGTAAATCTTTCACTCGTACTTTTCTAGCTTTCATTTGTTGTTTTTTCATCTCTTTTAGAAGGATGGTTAAGTGTTCTTCTTCATTCATTGTAATCTTCACTTTTACTTCCTTTTGTCTCAACGCTTTTGGACCAATAAATTTCATTAAAAATGGCAAAAACTCAACACTTATTAACAACAGAGCAGTCGCGACTACTGCCTCTAACCAAAACCCAGCCCCACAAGCAATGCCAATTCCCCCAGCACCCCAAATCATTGCAGCTGTCGTTAAACCTGAAATCATATCGTTATTTCTTCTTAAAATGACACCAGCCCCTAAGAAACCAATACCTGATACAATTTGTGCAGCTAGACGCAATGGGTCCATGGGTTTGCTATGGGCTACCGAATATGCCTCTGCACCGGCAACGGAAACAAATGTTAATAAACAACTCATAATTCCGATAACCAGGCACGTCTTTAACCCTAAAGGCTTTCTTTTTAATTCTCTTTCTATACCGATAACGGTACATAAGATTGTAGCAATTGCTAAATTAAACAAAAAGCTATTTGGTTCTAAACTTATATACATGTGATTCCTCCATTACGGCCCTTTCTTAATACTATTTCGCTAAAAATTAATATAATCCCTCTATTCCTTTTTTTCGTAAACTTGTTATTATATATTTTTATAACAATGAATAACCCACAACCAAACGAAAAAAGCCTATACGTAAAAGAAGATGCCTCTTTTTAGAGACATCTTCTTCTCAGTTTTCCGATTACTTACCTTGATTGAATAAACATTTGAACCCAAGCTCCATGATAAAAACCAACACCAATTGAATTGTATTCTGGTTTTAGAATGTTTTCTCTATGTCCAGGTGAATTCATCCAATCTCTCATTACTTGTTCAGGCGTTGTTTGCCCTTTGGCAATGTTTTCACCAGCCGTTCGATAGCTAATGCCAAATGTGCGTAGCATATCAAAAGGCGACCCATAGTTCGGGCTATTATGTGAGAAATAATTTGAATTGATCATATCTTCTGCTTTTCGATGAGCAACATTTTTTAAATCTGCTCGATGCTGCAATGGATTTAAACCACGTTGTCTTCTTTCTTGATTCACCAGTGCGACAACCTGATCTTCAAATGCGCTATGGTGAGACGCTTCTGGTTTTAGGCGGATAACTTCTCCAACCTGCATGTTAGTTGGAACAACATCCGGATTTAACCTCATTAATTCACGGTAATCAAGTCCATACCTTTTTGCAATGAACCAGAAAGAATCGCCACGAGAAACTTTATAGTGGGAAAATGGTGGCTCATTAAACATCTTGATTTCTGCATTTGCAGATGGTTGGACATAGAAAAGTGACATTAGAACTACAACGGCCATTAATACATGTAATCGTTTCATTTTTACCTCCAAGAAAATGTTATTTCAACTTTATTTTCTCTAGGTTTATCAAAACGATACATGAAATGGCTGATTTGGGAAGATTTTTTATTTAATACACACCACGAATATGCGAATGGACCTCTGTTTCATAAAAATCTTTTAGCTTTTGTAATTCCAGCTCGCTAAAAGAGGGGACTGATACAGCTCCCAAATTGTCTTCTACTTGTTTCACTGTCTTAAAACCAGGAATGGCACAAGTCACCGCTTCTTGGTCAAGGATGTAGCGAAGAGCCGCCCTTGTCATATTGCCTCGACCTTCTTCAATCCATTTTAATTTTTGACTCAGTTCCACTCCTTTTTGAAACTCGAGTCCTCCAAATGTTTCTCCAACGTTAAACGCATCGCCGTTACGATTAAAGTTACGATGATCATCACTTGCAAATGAATCTTCTTTTGTGAATTTACCGGTAAGCAAACCACTCGCTAATGGAACACGAGCTAAAATTCCAACACCTTTTTCTTGTGCTAATGGAAATAATGCATCCAACGGTTTTTGTCTTAACATGTTAAAGATAACTTGTAACGCTTTCACATTAGGGTTATTTAAGCAATATAGACCTTCTTCAACCGTCTCAACACTCACTCCATAATAACGAATCTTTCCTTCTTGTTGAAGTTGATCAAGGACTTCAAACACTCCCCCGTCCTTTAAAATTTCAAATGGAGGACAATGAATTTGAAATAAATCAATTCGTTCGCGTTGCAAACGCTTTAAACTCGCTTCGCAATAAGCTCGTACACTTTCTGCTGAATATGTTTTTAAATCATGAATATCGCCTGCACGGCAAAATTTTGTTGCTATATGGATGTCGTCCTCTTTTCCTTTTGTTGCTTCGCCAAGCAATTTCTCTGCATGTCCGTCCCCATACACATCAGCGGTATCAAAAAAGTTCACTCCAGCTGCCATTGCTTTTTCCAATCCTAGTATAGCCTCTTTATCGTCTGAAGTTCCCCATGATCCACCAATTGCCCACGTTCCAAAGCTTAATTCACTTACTTTTAACTCGGTATCACCTAATTGACGATAATTCATTTACATCTCTCCCTTATGAATAATGGTGAGTACCTGATTATCTTAATCAGGTACTCATCTAACATGGTAATTAAAAATTAAAATTATCAGGATCTGGTCCTACTCGTTCGTTTTTATTTAACGAATTGATTGCGTGCATATCTTCCTCAGATAAGACAAAATCATAGATATTCGCATTATCGACAATTCTTTGTTCTTTTACTGACTTCGGAATGGTTACCACTTCATTTTGTATATCCCAGCGTAAAATAACTTGGCAGGTGATTTTCCATATTTCTCTGCAATACCCTTTATCGTTTCATCCTGCAATAGCTCTCCCTGTTTAAGTGGAGACCAAGCTTCTAATTGAATTCCTTGCTCTCTGCAAAAAGCTTTTAGTTCAACTTGAGCTAAATGCGGATGATATTCTACTTGATTGACCATTGGTTTAATCTCAGCATCTTTTAATAAATCCTCTAAATGACGAATATGGAAATTGCTTACCCCAATCGCTTTAATACGACCAGCTTTATATAGAGTTTCAAGAGCTTTCCACGTATCTTTGTATTTACCGGCAGTAGGCCAATGAATTAAATACAAATCTAAATAATCAAGTCCTAGCTTCTGGAGGCTTGTTTCAAATGCTTGGAGTGTCGTATCATACCCTTGGTCTGCATTCCAAACCTTTGACGTAATGAACAATTCACCTCGGTCAACTCCAGATTCTTTAATAGCCTGCCCTACGCCTTCTTCATTTTGGTAAATGGCAGCTGTATCAATACTTTTGTAGCCAGCTTTAATAGCTGCACGTACCGCATTTACAACTTCTTGTCCATTTTCTGCCTTATATACCCCTAAACCAAACCATGGCATTTTCACTCCGTTATGTAATGTGACCGTTGATTGTAAATTGAGAGTCATCTAAAAACCTCCTAATATGTGATCATTAACATTATTGATGATTCGGCTCAAAAAAGAAAGTGAAAAGCTTTACATTCTTTCTTGAAACGTTTCTTTAGATACATTGGATAATAAAGGACTTTTCTCCTCCACATAGAAAACATCCAATGAATGCATAGCTCGTGTACAAATGGTATAAAGTAGTTTTCGTTCACTTTCCTTATTATAGGTTGATCGTGAAGCATCATATACTACGACAGCGTCAAATTCGACTCCTTTTGCTAAGTAGGACGGGATGATTAAAATGGATGATTCATATCCAGTTGAATGTTTCGTCATAAGACGAACGTCTAGATGATGATAAATCGCCTCATACAATGATTTGCTTTCCGCTGCAGTTTTGCAAATAATGGCAACCGTACCAAACGATCTTCTCAAATGTTTAACGCGCTCAATGACGTTTTCATTCATTTGCTTTTTTGTTTGTGCCTTCCAAAGTAATGGCTTTTCTCCTTCTCGGTTAAATGGCTCAATATCAGCTAGAATAATTTTTTTCGCAAAATTAATAATTTGTCTCGTTGAGCGGTAGCTTTGTGTTAATTCATATTTTTCGACCTCCCCATCATCATACAACGATTGAAGAGCTGAGAAACTACTTTCTTTCGAATGTGCATAAATTGACTGATTTTTATCGCCCAATACCGTCATTTTTGCTCTCGGAAACATATTTTTAATAAAAGCAAACTGAAAAGGGGAATAATCTTGAGCTTCGTCTATGAACACATGCCGTATCTTAGCATTCACTTGAAATCCTTCGAGTTTGCCTTTCACATACAAATAAGGAGTTGCATCTTCATATGGAAACAAACCTTCATTTATTTTTTTTATGGATTGTTCATAAAGGTTAGCTGGCAAGATCTCTTGCATTAATTGTTTATAGACCGTTAACATATCTAAAAAATAAAGATTTGAAACAGCACTTTTTATTTTCTTACATTTTCTTTTCACAACAAGAGCTCGCAATAATTGCTGTTCTCGATCATATTCATAAAAATGGTCTGAGTCTTTCTTCATCTCATTTTGAACTTTTTGATGAACTTTTAAAAGGATTTCGTTATCAAGTAGTTCTACTTCCTTATCAACCCATTCTTTTTCTCTCTCTTCGATTTCCAACTTCCTTATTTTTTTTAGGAGCATCTCACTGACCATTTGCAAACGATTTGGAATCGATATCGAATCATCAATTTCATAGAAATATTCGTAAATGGTTTCCTTCTCTACGAACGTTTCCCCTTGAAAAATTAAATCTCGAAACACCAATCCCTCATTTTCTAGCTTGCTTAGATAATGATCCATTTGTTCCATGTAATATAAGGACGACTTCATCTTAATTGTTTCTACTTGCTGTTCGTACAATTCGTCATTTGAAGAGGATAAAATGTACTCCATTTGATGAAATGGATCTTCTAACGTCCACTCATCACCTAATCGGTATTCTAAGTAAGATTGAAACGTTGTTTGCTGCATATTGTCTTCACCAAGTTCCGGGAGAACGGTAGAGACATAACTATTAAATAAAGGGTTTGGTGAGAACAATACAATTTGATCGGCACTCAAAGTATTTCGGAATCGATACAACAAATAAGCAACTCGTTGCAAAGCTGCTGACGTTTTCCCACTTCCGGCAACACCTTGGACAATGAGCAAGCGCCCCCGATCGTTTCGGATGATTTGATTCTGCTCTTTCTGAATCGTCCCAACAATGTTTTTCATTTGAGTATCCGATTGACCGCCTAACACCTCTTGAAGCATTTCATCTCCAATTGTGATCCCTGTGTTAAACATATGCTCAATGGTTCCTTGACGAATAATGTACTGTTTCTTAACCTCTATTTCACCTGAAATAGCTCCAGACGGCGTCTCATACGTTCCTGGTCCCGGTCCATAATCATAATACAAATTTGAGATTGGTGCTCGCCAATCGTATACGTAAAAATCCACACCATCGTTGTCAACAAATGATGATGTTCCGATATACACCTTTTCTATTTCTGATTCCCCATTTTCTAAAAAATCAATTCGACCAAAGTAAGGAGAATCTTTTAGCTTATGTAAATGTTTCAGTTGCTTAAGATCATGTTGATGGCTTCTTTCCCGTTCTGACATAAGCTCAGCTTGCTGCTTAATACTAGCATGTGTTTCGGCAGCTTCATCGGCATTTTCAAAATTAACGGTAACATCCTCCCAAAAGTTCTTCCGTATATCTACAACCTCTTCCTTGGTTGTACCTAATTTCTCCTGTAAGGTGAGTTCTCTCTTTTTCACTTCCTCTATTATAAAATTCACTCTTTGTTGCTCTTCTTGCCATTCTGAATTACGAGACATCGGTTCACTCCTCACACTTTAATAAGCCTATTAGCTGGTATATACCTATTTCCATATTGATATGCATAGATCCTTCTTTTCACTTCGTATGAAAAGCTTGTTTTTGACGTACATTATGACTAGTCATCCGGATAGTAAAGGAGAAGATTATGGAGTCAGAAGAGTATATTGAGGATTGTATTTATCGTGCACAACATGTGATTGACCGAGCTTTAACAGAACTCATGGAAGTAAAAATGATTCGAGAAAATGATCCTACAGAGTATGCGTTCGTTCAAAAAGAGTTAGGAGAGATCCAAGATGAGGTTGACAAACTTGTTGACGAAGGTCGTCATCATGAACGATTAAAAGACACTCAGAAGAGACTTAATGAGGTACGTGAAATTATGATAAGAGGAATTTGAGCGAATGACTTAATTCGGTTGTTCTTTTGTCAAATAGACTAAAGAACAACCCGAATTTATTATCCACGGTACGTTTGATCAAACCACTCTTTTGCTTTTTCAACTTCTTCCCTAACAAGTTGATGCCCACCATCAACCCAAAATTCGCTCACTTTCGCATTGGCTTTTTCTAGGTCTTTGACTAATTCTTTTGTTTCTTCTAAAGGAATAAGTGGATCACGTTTCCCTGCCCCAATAAACACAGATGTGTCTGATAAGTTTGGAAGGTCGACACCACGTCGAGGTACCATTGCATGAAATAAGATTCCACCTTTTAACGATCTTTGATGATGGTACATCATGCTAGCAGCAATATTAGCACCATTTGAATACCCAATCGCCACAACATTGCTTCTGTCAAAACCATACGTGTCTGCACTTTCCGTAACAAATTCATTTAATTCATTTGTACGAAAAACCAAATCTTCTTCATCGAAAACCCCTTCAGCTAAACGACGAAAAAACCGTGGCATCCCGTTTTCTAAAATATTTCCTCTCACACTCAAGATGCTAGCATCTTGAGCAATCATATTAGCAAGAGGAATTAAATCTTGCTCATTTCCACCCGTTCCATGCAACAACAATAACGTTGGTAAATTCTTATTTGAACCTTCTTTGTAAATATGTTTCATTGTATTTATTCTCCTTTTGTCTGTAGAGGTTTTATTTTCGCTTCAATTTCAGCACGTTGATCCTCGAAATAGGGTGGCAAAGCAAGCCTTTCACCTAATTGTTCGAAGGGTTCATCACCCTCAAATCCAGGACCATCTGTTGCAAGCTCGAATAATATGCCATTAGGCTCACGAAAATAAAGAGAACGAAAATAATACCTCTCAACAAACCCCGAATTAGGAACTCGAATTTCTTTAAGATAAGTTACCCATTTCCTCATCTCTTCTTCCGTTTCTACTCTAAATGCAACATGATGGACACTTCCACGACCAGGGCGCTCCCTCGGTAGATCCGTACGTTCCTCTAAGTGGACTTCAGCACCTGTTCCTCCTTCTCCTGTCTCAAATACACGTATAGACGGCTGGCCTTCGACAACCGATGGATACGAATCTTTTTCACGATACTTCATGACATCGGTTAAGATTTTTGCCGTGAGTTCGGATTTCGGAACCGTTAAATGAATAGGACCTAAACCAATAATCCCAAATTCAACAGGAACGGGGCTCTGATCCCACGGTTTTCCACCTGAAACTCCATCATTGTTTTTATCTGAAACAAACTCTAGTCGTTGACCTTCAAAGTCTTGAAAAGAAAGCACATTTCGTCCGTATTTTGACTTAATTCCTTCATGCTCTACTTCAAACTGTTCCAACCGTTCTTTCCAGTAAGTTAAAGCCTTATCATTTCGGACTCTTAAAGAAGTAAGGGAAATGCTATTATTCCCTTTATAAGTCGTTCCTGCATGAGGGATTTCAAAAAAAGTTAAATCGGTTCCAGGGTTTCCTCTCTCATCTGCATAAAATAAATGATACATAGAGGTATCATCTTGATTAACCGTTTTTTTGACAAGTCGAAGACCAAGCACTTTCGTATAAAAACGATAATTTTCCGACGCATTAGCTGTAATGGCTGACACATGATGTTGCCCTAATAAAGGTTTCACGCCCATTCTCTCACTCCTTTTGTTATTCGCTAACTTGATCTAATTTTTTTAATAAAGAAAGTAGCTGTTTTTGTTCATGATAATCTAGCTTTGCAAATTGAGCAGCTTGAAATCGTTCTTGTTTAGGCACGACATCTTGAAACAACTGTTCTCCTTTAGGCGTTAAGGTGATTCTCTTTACGCGCCACTCTTGTTTCCGCTCAACTAGCTCTAGCTTCTCCAATTTCACAAGCATTTGTGTAATATTGCCTTTGCTTACGAACAACTTTTCTGCAAGCTCCTGCTGTGAAATGGGTTGATGGACTCCAATTTGTGCAAGTAAATCAAATTGAGCAATTGTTAATCCCCAGCTTTTTACATGTTGATTTGATTTTCGGTTGCTTTCATTATAAAACCTTGCTAGACGAAACCAAAGCAATAATCCTAGGCGAACTTCTTGTTTTCCAAGCGTCTCGTTTTCAGCCAAACGCATGCACTCCTTTATGTTACCCTATCAGTTTATAACTAAACCGATAACTTGTAAACGGTTTTTAACTAACTTTTTTAAAGTGATGTTTTGTAACTGTTCTTTTTGATGGATGATGACACCTCACATCATCTAATGTAACCAAGAAACTCCATTTATTTCGATTAGAAACAAAATAAGAAAAGAGGGCGACACAATGCGCCCTCTTTCTTATTTATTTAATTCAGTTAAAATATCGTACAATTCCTCTAAGTTTGTAATCTCATAAGTAGGAACCACTTCATTACGTTCCTTGTGATGACGATTAATCCAAACCGATTTCATCCCAACACGGGAAGAACCTAGAATATCCGTCATTAAGTTGTCTCCAACCATAATAGCCTCGTCTTTTGTTAATTCCATTTTTTCTAAAGCATGCTCGAAGATTGTTGGATCAGGCTTTCCACGACCAAATGCGCCAGAAATGATAATCTGATCAAAATACGGGACAAGTTCTGGTGTTATGTCCAGCTTTGTATTTTGTAAATCAGGCGAGCCATTTGTTAGGAGCAATAGTCGATACTTTTCCTTTAACTGATCCAATACGCGAAAGGATTCATCATAAACGAAAGGATGGTTACGACGTTCTACTGGAAACCGCTCTGCTAATTCATGGCCAAAATCAGGATCATCAATACCGAGAGCTAGTAGCCCTTTAGTCCAAGCGTCCTTCCGATATGTTGGGACGATTTCTTTCATTTTTCTAAAATGGTCATCCTCATCTAAGAAATTGCCCCATAACCCTTCAAAAGGATTAATCCCAATCATTTTTGTAAACTCATACGTCTCATAGCCAGCGTACAACTCACTTGCTTCTTTACGAACAGCTTCCTCTAGTTCATCTGAATTTAAGTTGTACTTCTCAGCTGCTAGCTTACAAGTTGCTTCAAATGCCTTTTTTACACTGCGTTGGTCCCAAAGCAGCGTGTCATCGAGATCAAAAAAGATTGCTTTAATCATGTATGAATCCTCTCCCGCCAATAATGTATGTATTCACTTACTAGATTACCGAACTCGTCCATATAAGTAAATACCATCTATTATTAGCGCTTTGCTTTTAGTTCCACACCAGCTGGGAGCACTTCTTTAACACGGCTCAGCAAATCACTGTTATCATATAATTGTTGATCGAAAATCGTAACAATCCCCTTGTCTTCATGTGTGCGGATTAATCGTCCAATTCCTTGACGTAACCGTAGCAGCATGTGGGGAATATCAACCGAATCAAACGAATGATCACTCGCTTTTCGTTTTGCTTCAAAAACAGGATCGTTTGGAGGAAAAGGAAGTGACCAAATAATCACATTTGCTAGAGATTCTCCTGGAATATCAAGACCTTCCCATAAGCTAACTGCACATAAAACCGTCTCTATTTGTTCCTGGAAAATGGAAATAAGCTGACTAATTTCCTGATCTCCTTCAAATAGAATGTTCCACTTTGAAAAATCTGAATCATTATGGACAAGATCTTTAAATTGCAAAAGCTCTTCTTCGCTCGTAAATAATAGCAAAGCTCGTCCATTTGTCTCTTCAAGAAGCCATTTAGTATGCTCAATCTTCTCTTCTATTTTATGAACAACTGGGGCAAACAACTCCATTTGCTCACGATAATCAAAAGGAGACTCCACAGAGAACGATGCATATTCTTCAATTCCTAAACTATTAGCTAGATAATCAAAAGACTCATTTGTCGATAAGGTAGCAGAGGTAAAAAGGAACGGGAGCTTTTTAGAAAACACTTTTTCTTTTAATACCTCTTCAACAAGACGTGGCATAATAACAAGCGTTATACCAAATTCACTTTCTTCCACCCACGAAATAGCATTGTCAACACCAACAAAAATCTTTAACGCATGATGAATCATATCCAGATGCTCTTCAACAATTTTTAATTGATATTGATCAATCGTATACATTTCACTTTCAAATACGATCTCATCTTCAAGCTTGGCAATCAATTGCGTCATTCGAGTTGCTTCTTCTAAAACCTCTGAAGTAAACACTAGTTCTTTACGGTTTGACCCTTCTACCTTTTTTGAATGATCACGGAGAACATAAGAAAAATGAAGACTTTGAGAAATCAGTTCATCCACAAGAACAGCAAACTCTTCTCTTACGTCATTTTCCAAAAGACGCGTGAGCAGTTCTTCCATCACGTCATGACGCATTTTATACGTTAATGCTTTTTGAGCTGCTACTTCGAGCAAGTGACCTTCATCAAAAATCACGGTACTCGCTTCAGGTAAAAGAGGCAATTGTCCTTCTCGAATTCTAGAATCATATGTCCACACATGTTCCATATAGAAATCATGTGAGCAGATTAACAAATCGGTTGATTTCCGGTAATGCTCACGCGATAATGTTTGTCCACAGCGATGACGCTTGTCACAGACAAAACAATCTTGAAAGGAGTCCCAACCGACTTTATTCCATTCCTCATTCGTTAAATGCGGATATTCTTTTCGATCTCCATAATGATGAAACGATTGTAAGGTCTCATTTGCATGAACAAAGGAAGGAAGTTCGACGTGAATTTCATCATAAAGTTCATCATAATCATCTTTGGCTCGTTCTTGATCAAGCTTTTGCAAACATAGGTATTGTTCCTTTGATTTCGCTAATCTCGCATCAATATTAAGCCCCAAGATTTTTGATAATTTATCAATATCTCCTCCTTTTTTAACTAATTGTTCAATAAGAGACTCATCCGCACATGCGATTATAGCAGGTTTTCTCATATATCTTGCATAGCATAATGCATACAAAAGATAGACAATCGTCTTTCCCGTCCCGACTCCAGCTTCTGCAAACATAATTTTCTTATCGATGAAAGCTTTTTCTACTTGAAACGCCATATAAACTTGTTCATCACGAAGCTCTAATCCAGCTTCAGGCAATATATCGTAAAAAACATCACCAACCCATTCATTTAAACGCTCAAAAAATGGTTGGCTTCTGTCATAGGCAAATGGCAACTGATTATTCGTTTTCAAAAAAAGGCCTCCGATTCATAAAAAAGTTCAATAGATTATTATCTACGAGAATAAATCATTTGTCAAAATTTCAAAAAAAGAAAAGGCAACCAGGCTATCTGGTTACCTTACGCTTTTTACGATTGAACCATACCCCATTCATGCAATTGTAAAGTTCTAACACCTTGAATCACATATGGGTCAGCTTCAGCTAATTTTTTCGCTTCCTCAAAAGAATCTGCTTTGTAAATTACTAGTCCGCCGGCACCATCAACAAAAGGTCCTTTCGCAAAAATGTTTCCATTAGCTTCAAGTTGCTCTAAATAGGCTAAGTGCTCAGCACGATATGTAGCATTTAATTCAGGATTTTTCATTAATAAAATAGCTGCAAAGTATGACATTCTAATAGGTCCCCTTTTCAATTCACAAGATTATCTTCTTGATCATTTTCTTTTTCAACTAAGTTGGCATAATATTCAATAATTTCTCGTCTTCTAATGATCCCAATAAAAATTCCATGGTCATCGACTACAGGAATAAAGTTCTGTGAGATCGCTAATGTGAGAAGGTCCGTCATCTTCGAATTAATTCGAACGGGCTTATTTTTCATTTTTCTTTGAATTTCCTTTAACTGTATTTGCTCAGCAAGTTCGAGTGTAAAGGAATCAGTGTATTTGATTTGCCATAATAAGTCACCTTCTGTTAAGGTGCCAACATATTTCCCGTGTCGATCAATGATAGGACCGCAGAGTACTTGTGAAATTCCATTTTTTCTAACGCTTGTCTCATGGTTGAATCCAAATCTAAAAAAGCCACTTCTGCTTTTGGTACTAAGAAAAATGAGATATTCATAGACGTCTTCCCTTTCAAGAACAGTAATCAAATCTATTATACTAGATTTCTGTTCAATTTACCAAAACGGCTTTTTAAGACAATGCCCTATATAGTCGCACTTAAAGAAAAAGCAACGCAAAATTGCGCTGCTTACACTAGTAGACGTTCATAAACTCCATTTAATTGTTGCAGTCGTTCTTCATCTTGCTCATTTTTAGCATAATCCAATTCGTATTGCAAAATTAAATTCAAGATAGTGGCTTCATTGTCCTCCAGGTCGTTTACAAACTCATCTTCGTCTTTATACTGTTTCGTTTCGAGCTTATGATAAATTCGTTGGCAAATTGGATGGTCCTCTAGATGATTTGATAAAGATTCACGGAGATACGCTAAATTTGAGTCCATTTTTTTTCATCCTCTCTTTTTCACTAACTCATAAGTATTAGGATGTCAAATCACTGCTAAAACCATGCACTCTTTTGATTAAACGACATAAGTAAAAAACCTCTTCCTCATATCCTTTATTCTATTCCAACTGTTTCGAACATAAAGATGATTATGATCCTAACTAGGAGGGCACCCATTTGGCAAAATCAAAAGTGCTAGTAGCAGATGACGACCCGAATGTATGCGAGATCATTCGCCTTTATTTTCAAGAAAATAATTTTGACGTAATTGAAGCCAATAATGGCAGACAAGCATTAACATTGTTTGCTTCTGATAAACCCGACATTATCTTATTAGATATTATGATGCCTGATATAGATGGATATGAGGTTTGTAGAGAAATCAGAAAAAAAGCCGATATCCCCATTATTATGCTGTCTGCAAAAGCAGAAGAAGTTGACCGTGTTCTTGGCCTTGAAATCGGAGCAGACGACTATGTCACAAAGCCTTTTAGTCCAAGAGAAATTCTTGCCCGCATTAAAGCCATATTTCGCCGAACCTCCGTTCAACCTTCAAATGGCCAAGAAGAATTGTATCACTTTCAAGACTTTGACATGAATGTAAACCGTCGGGAAGTCATCGTAAAGGGGAACAACCTTTTTTTAAGACCTAAAGAGTTTGATTTGCTTGTTTATTTAGTTCGACATTCCCAAACAGTTGTGACGCGTGAACAATTGCTTGAACATGTTTGGGGTTACGATTACATCGGTGATATTCGAACTGTTGATGTTCATATTAAACGAATTCGATCCGAGTTTGACCAATTTGATATTGGCTGCATTAAAACAGTGTGGGGGGTAGGTTATCAATTTCAATGTTCAAAAAATTAATGAGGTGGCTGAATCAAAGTTTATTTAGACGGTTGCTTTTTAGCTTTTTCACCATCTTTATTTTAGGAATAGCCTTAATAGGGATCCAAATTTCCATCTCAACAACAGATTACTTAACAAATCAACAAAGGCAAGAAATGTTACGCCAAGCACGAAATGTGAATGCAACGATTCAGAGTACAGAGGAGAGGACAGCAAACATAACTCAGACAATTGAAAACTTAGGTCAATTTTCTTCTTATAATATTTGGTTAATGAATGAATCTGGTGAAATTGTTGCAGCTTCTTCTGGCGATATGATGATTGGAGAGCTTATTCATGATTCATTAATGGAGGACCTTCTCCGAGGGCAAAACAGCATTCAAGTTATGCAGATTGATGAAGAAGAAAGACCCATGTTGTCTGTTGCTGTTCCTTGGTATGATGACGACGAGATTCGCGGTGGAATTATTCTTCATTCTCCAATAGCTGGTATTAAATCCACCGTTCGAAACATTCGTGAAATCGTCCTTTGGGCCATTTTAGGCGGTCTCATCATTGTTGGTCTTTCAGTCTCTTATTTATCTTGGACGATTTCCAAACCTTTGCGAAGGGTGGAAGAAGCAGCTAACGAAATTGCCTTAGGTAATTACCAAAAAAGAGTATCTCATCATTTACCAGATGAAGTCGGTGAATTAGTAAAGTCTTTTAACCGTATGACTGAAAAATTGGATCAGATTGAAAAAGAACGTGATTCATTAGAACAAAAACGCAACGATTTCATAGCAAATATCTCCCACGAACTCAGAACTCCCTTAACTGCGATGAAAGGGTTTCTTGAAGCATTGCAAGATGGCTTAGTTAAAGACCCTGAATCTCAGCAAAAATACTTCAACATCATGTATAGGGAAACTGAGTATCTAAACCATTTAGTGAATGACCTAATGGATTTGATTAAATTAGAGAAAAATGAAGTTTCTCTTGATTTATATGACATTCATATCAGAGAAGTAATAGACGTTGTTGTCTATAATTTAAAACCATCGATTAAAGAAAAAGAAAACAAAATTCATATTCACTGTGACAAAGATGTCCCTCTTATATTAGCTGATTCACTTCGATTAGAACAAATTTTTAAAAACATCATTCACAATGCCAATAAGTTTACCGAAAACGGATCCATCGCCATATGTATAACCCTCGAACAAAACGAGGTACTCGTTTCCATCACTGATAACGGCATTGGAATTCCGTCTCATGATTTGGCACGTATATGGGATCGATTTTTTAAAGTAGACCGAGTTCGAACGAAAAAAGGACGAGGTACTGGACTTGGGTTAGCCATCGTAAAAGAGTTAGTCAATCTTCATAATGGTACGATAACAGCAAGTAGTCAATTAGGAGAAGGAACTACATTCACTGTCAAGTTCCCCGTTCATCGTTATCCAAAACTTTGAAGAAACATACATTAATGAAGGAACTAAAGGATGATTTTATCCTTTAGTTCCTTTTTATGGTTATTTTCACATACGTTGTAGTTTTTTCTGGTAGTTAAAGAGGACGAGTTTGTTCCATTGACTTCAGCTTTAGCTTTCGGAGGTACTTGAATAAGGATCATTCATAGCAACATTCTTTACAAAAACCACTCTTTATATTTAATAGTTTTTTAATATTTTTCTAAAAGTTTGCTCACATTCATTCGTTACAATAATAAACACTTACAAGACTAAACTCTAGGTGATGATGATGATAAAAAATGGTCAAGATCTTTCGCTTAAAACAATCTTTCTACTGTTATTATCGTTAACTGGTCTCATTTGGTTTTTGCCACACGTTCCCCAGCATCCAATTTGGGAACGTTTACAGTTCTTTTTAATTTTGCTGTTTCCGATTATCCTCTCCTATAAATATTTTTATTTCAAAAAGCCTTTAATTAAACAGTCCCTTGTTTATTTAGGCTTTTACATCGTACTGAGCTTAACTACATTTGTCATTCACATTTGGCAATTACAATGGGAGATTGCCAATCCAAATGGATTGTTTGAGTTCAAAGTGTATATCGATCCATTGTTAGCAAGTATCCCATTTAATGATGGCATGTGGTTGTGGGAGTTATCGACGCCTTCGCTTGATCGTTTTTTTGTTTATATTTATATACACGGTTTTGTATTTTGTATTCTTGGATTATGCCTTTATTATTTGGTGACAGGTCAGCCACGCAAAATACTGCTTGCCATGTTTGCCGGCCACTTTTTGCAATATCTTTTGATCCTTCCCTTTCACTTTTGGGTGGATGGTCATCAAGTATGGTATATTCAGAACCTTTGGTATGGAACGAATTATATTGATCCATTATTAGGCTATCGAACTGTTACTGAACCGATCATTCCAAGTTTAAATCACGTTTTTCCAAGTATGCACACCTCGATAGCAATAGTTACCATTTTACTAGCATTACGTGAAAAATCTAAGATGATTAAATATTTTTATACGATTTTAAATATTGGGATTATCTTTTCAACGGTGTATCTAGGGATCCATTGGGTTATTGACTTAGTTGGTGGAGCGTTATTTGGCTATCTCGTCCTTAAGGTAGCTGATAAGATTATGGATGTTGATTGGAAAGAGACATGGTCGGCTGTTGAACAAAAAACGCTCACTTACTTGGAAAAAGATCAACTACCTATGCCAAATAGCCCCATTAGGTATTTTTGGTGGGATGATCAATGAAACAAACGAATACAGTAAATGAAATTTTTTTATTACGGAGCATTGCCTGTTTAAGCATTGTTCTATTACATTCAATTGGGCTAGGACTCAACTCGAGTGAAACACAAATGTACATGGTCACACTACTCGACTCTTTGCACTTGATTTTATACTTTGGGACACCGCTCTTTATCTTTATTTCACAATTTCTAATTTCTTACTCTTATAAAGATAAGGAGCTTCCTCCTTCTTTCTTAAAAAAACGATTTTTGTTTATTTTCTTGCCGTTTTTAAGTATGGCTCTTTTTTATTCACTCCCCTATGCGACCACAGTTTTAGATTGGGGGCAAAAACTATTTTTAAATGCTATAGTGGGCGATTTTCATGGTTACTTTATTTTGATCTTGTTTCAATTTTATTTGTTGCATGCCTTTTTCTCGCACCATCTAACTACATTTAAACCAAAACATGTCCTTGTTACAGCGTTTTTCATAAACTTCATCTACCTAGCCATTTTCAACTTTGGTTCTCCACCACAGTCATGGCCATTTTCAACATATATTTGGGAGCGATTTTACTGGGTACCAATGCCCGGATGGATCTTTTACTATTTCTTAGGCTATTATTGCGGACGAAATTATGAATGGTTTCGTAAGTGGTTGCAAGAAAATAGAAGGTTTATCTTATTAGCACCATTTATAACTACAGGTATATTGTTATTTGCTTATCATAGTGAATTACTAGTCGTTCATAGCTCAAAGCGAATTGACTTGCTTTTCCATACTACTGCCATTTGTTTCTTACTGTTTTACCTCGCACAAAAGATAAGGAAGCTTCCTTTTTTCTTTAAATGGATTAGCAAATATTCGTTTGGTATTTATTTGGTGCACATGTTTTATCTATCGGTCCTAAACATTCTGAATGAATCCGTTGCTCTTCCACAAAACGCAATGTATGTCTTCTTCTTATTTAGTTTCAGTACGCTATTGTCCATTGCGACTATTCATTATCTATCAAAATGGAAGTATAGTATCTACATCATTGGAAAACTTCCAGATCATGAAAAAAGAAAGCCAGTCATTCTAGAAAATCCTAGAGAACATAAAAAGGCGTCTTCTCACTAAGAGAATTTACGCCTTTTTTCCAATTATTTCACTTCGACAGTCCAGTTGTATGGGTCCTCGATTTCCCCTGTTTGAATGCCAGTTAGTGTATCATACAGACGTTGCGACAAATCTCCAATTTGCCCATCATTGAAGATCATTTTTTTCTCTCCCCAATTCAATTCACCGACCGGAGAAATAACAGCCGCTGTTCCTGTTCCAAATGCCTCTTCCACTTGGCCTTTTGAATAGGCGTCGTACAGTTCCTCAAGGGAGATTTTCCTTTCTTTTACTGGAACATTCCAATCTTTTAATACTTCAATGATGGACTTTCTCGTAATACCTTCTAGAATACTTCCATTTAATTCTGGTGTAATCACTTCTCCATTGACTTTAAAGAAAACATTCATGCTTCCTACTTCTTCGATGTATTTCTTCTCTACTCCATCTAACCAAAGAACCTGGGAATACCCTTCTTTCGTGGCTTTTTCTTGAGCTTTGTATGCTGCAGCATAGTTCCCAGCGGTTTTAGCGCGACCTGTACCACCGCGAACAGCCCTTGTATATTCTTCTTCAACATGAATACGAACTGGCTGAATTCCCTCTTTATAATAAGAACCAACCGGAGATAAAATGATGATAAATTGATATGTTTGAGAAGGAGCCAAACTTAAATTGGGTTCTGTAGCAATCACAAACGGACGTATGTATAGAGAGTTTCCTTCTTTCGTTGGAACCCAGTCCTTCTCTACTTCAAGCAACTCCTTTAAACAATCAAGTGCTAAGTTTTGGTCAATTTCAGGGATGCTTAATCGTTCACTCGATAAATTTAGTCTTTTAAAATTTTCTTCAGGACGAAATAATAAAATTCGATCCTCTTTCGTTCGATATGCTTTTAACCCTTCAAATACGGTTTGTCCATAATGAAAGATCATCGCAGCTGGGTCAAGAGTAATCGGTTCATATGGAACGATTCGTGGATCAAACCAGCCCTTCCCTGTCTCATAGTCCATCACAAACATATGATCTGTGAAATGCTTTCCAAAAGCAATTTGATCTGCATTCGGTTTCGGTTTTTTTACACTGTTTTCCAAAAAGTGAACAGTTGTCGTCACAAGCAAACACCCCTTTGTTGAATTTGGCATCATATGTAATAATTGTAAATAGTTCAACGCGAGAATACAAGAACTACTTAACTGACAAGAGTGTTTTCGAGAGATTTACTGTGAAGTTGAAGCGAAAGGTTTTAAAAAAAAAGAGTGCGACAATTAGGAAGTTGCAAAAAGAAAACCCTTTTTGCACACTAACTTGTCCACTCTTGTTCATCGTTATTTCTTTGCCCTTTTGTCTAATTCAGCTTGGACGTCTTGTTGGAATGCTACTAGTTCTTCCGCATCAAGCTGATTAGGACAACTTTCCAACATTTGCTCTAATAACTTCTTATTCTTGTAAAATGGTTCTTTCTCAGCATTATAGTAGAACCTGACTACGTCTTCTTCTTTACAGTATTTTTTTCCTAGTTTCAAAAGAAATGTTACCGGAAGACCACGAACTGATACAGACTCACTAATTGTTTCAGCTTTCTCTTCTTGTTTAACGTTTGCCGTTACTTCTTTCTTACCTTGAACCATCAATAAAATTTCTTTTGCCACTTCATTTTGAGTAAATGCCTTCTTTAAAGCTTTCTGACGAATACGTTTTTTCTTTGATTTCACATTCATTTTTTCAAGACTTAATAAAGCAAATTCTCGTAATTCCAAACCACTTTTTTCAATTGCTTGTTTCACTTCGCCATTATTAATCTCATATGTACGTTTTTGCAAATTCAAAACCCCTTTATACATGTTCTTAAGATGTCTAGTAAATGAGAATAAACATTGACAGATTATCTCCCTTTACTATCATACCAAAAATCTTGTTATGTTTCATAGAACAACGTTGGAAATCTACTATATTTCTCATTATACGTTCTTTTTTTCGAAAAAGGTGTCGGAAATTGTTAGGAGCATTCTTTTTGACTCTATTATTTGTAGGATGTAAAATACAATCCTATTCTACATACTGAAAGGAGATTGAATTGTGGCACAATCATTACAAGGAAAAGTAGCCATTGTTACTGGAGCTGGAAAAGGAATTGGACGAGCTACCGCCATCGCCTTAGCAAAAGAAGGCGTTCAAGTTGGGTTACTGGCACGTACAGAAGCTGATTTAGTAGAGGTAGCAAACGAAATTGAAGCAATTGGACAGAAAGCAGCCTATGCAACAGTCGATGTTTCTTCATTAGAAGAAGTCGAAAAAGCTGTTGAGCAGATTACGAACGAATTAGGACCTGCTGATATTTTAATTAACAATGCAGGTACAGCAAAATTTGGCTCATTTTTAGACTTAGATCCACAAGAATGGAAGAACATCATTGATGTGAATTTACTAGGCGTGTATTATGTAACACGAGCGGTTCTTCCGCAATTAATTGAGAAAAATGGTGGAGACATTATTAACATTTCTTCCACAGCTGGTCAAAAAGGTGCACCTGTTACAAGTGCTTATAGTGCTTCTAAATTCGGTTTGCTCGGTTTAACAGAATCGTTAGCTCTAGAAGTTCGTAAACATAACATACGCGTAACAGCTTTAACACCAAGTACGGTTGCAACCGAACTTGCATTCAAAGAGAATTTAACTGACGGAAATCCAGAGAAAGTAATGCAACCAGAAGATTTAGCTGAATACATGGTTGCTCAATTGAAATTACACCCGCGTATTTTTATTAAATCTGCTGGGCTATGGTCAACAAATCCATAAAATAAAAACCATTAAGGACAGGACTCGTGCTTCCTTAATGGTTTTTCATCATTAAAATTATTTATCAAATTGTTTGTTTGGATTGACGACCATTTCTTCGATTTTTGACTTATTTAATGAAGTCGACAACTGTTCTTTAATGGTCTGTGCTTGCAACCCATGTCCCAATGTACCATATACATTTCCATTACTAGGATCAATTAGACCATGACTATTATAATACGGACGAGGTGTTTTCCATAAAGCGATTAATGCATGATCAAAGCGCATTTCATGATATCGTTCTGGCCACTTTTCCTTAATTAGGTTTTTAACCAATGGATAATATTTAGAGCTCATTCCAGGAAATAAGTGGTGTTCTGTGTGATAAGAAAAGTTGAAATGAAGCACATCTACCCATTTAGGTACTGTTACGGTTAAACTATTAGCTAACGGATCGTTCACTTCAGTCGTTGGGTTCAGGCGATGATTCGTCGATATGTAAGCCATCACAATGACATTTGCTATAAGTAATGGAATCAAAAACATAAAAAGCCATTTTACCGGTCCTACCCAAACAAGTAATCCAATCCATGTCATCCATGGTAAAATCATCTCAAAAAAGACAGCTGGACGCTTTTTCGGGTTGAATTCCTTCACATAGGTCGCAAACATATTCAATGAATGAACCGTAAACTGAAACGATAACGAACACAAGCTAAAGAAAGCACGGATCGGTAATGGCAGCTTGTACACCCAACAAAGAAGACGACTTCTTTTAATTCGGTCAAACGTCGGCCATGAATCGGGGTCTTCTTCCTCGTGCTGTGTGTGAACATGATGAGACAAGTTATGCCACTTTCTCCAAAGCTTCGGGCCCGTACTTAATGGCCAAAAAGCTACTGCCCCTAAAAAGTCACGAAGCCATGGTTTTCTGACAACTGTCCCATGCAAAATTTCATGCCCTAAAAAGCCGAGGGAGGCAAAGCTAAATCCAATTACGATAGATAATGGGACATAAAACAGTGGCGACATCTCGACCATCCCTATTGTAATCAGACAGCCGATGACGATGAGCAAATAAGCTAGGCCTCCCCATAAACGAGCTGGGACAGGATTAAATGCTTTTTTCGGTAAATACGGTTTTAATCTAGCTGCGTACCATCCGAAAGAGTGTAATTCATTCAAATACAAAACATCCTTTCAACCTGTAAAAATTTTTCTACATTTTCTCTTTTTACTATAACATGTTACGAGCCGATTCCCCAAAGTCTATTCATCAACCTGTTCAATAAAACTTTTCGTTCTCATACCATCTCTTCTAATATAAACCGATGCTTCCACTGAAAACTCTGCCTTAGCAAATTCCGCGTCCCAATCATCTTTGTGTTCTTTAAACTTTTTATATTGCTGTTTGCTTAAATGTTCACCAAATCCAAAAATATCAACTCCATATTTTTCTTGAATATCCTCTATTGATTTTTTAATTTTCTCTTCTAAATGCTCTTCCATAATTTTTTGATACTTTTCATACGTAGCAATCTCGTCTAATCCATCCGGACATTGGTTGTCGTGAATATCTCCTTCTATAATGACTCTTAGCTTAAAAGAAGGAACATCATTCTCATAAGATGCTTCAACTTTTGAATTGGAATTATATATTTGTACGGCAAAGTAGCCATCTTCCCCACAAGAAGCAGTCGCTGTCGTTCGATCTAGATCCTGTGTCCACATAAAATTTCTCGATTGTTCCACATCCAAAAAGCCAATTAATTGATCTTTATGAAATAACGCTAAGCCGTCAAACACGATAATGGCGTCGAGATCGATTTCTTTGTTGTCATCAATATGATGGCCTTCTTCCTCATTTCCTTCAATTGTAACCGCTGCAGCAACAGGATGCCTCCCGGGGGACGTTAGCGCGAAAACAAAATCAGTTAGATTGGAATCTGGATAACCTCCCCAATTTTCTTGAATCGTCGAAAATTGTTCATACATCTTCATCGATGGAACTTTTTGAATCGGATAGGTTGTTGTAATAATATCGGTTGCGGGGACACCCTTTGAAACGAGTATCTGAAAATCATTTCGAAATTGTCCACTTTTCTCAAGAAATTGCAGAAAACGTGAAATCCCTTCTTCTGCCACTTTTTCATCCACAATCAATGTTCTCGTGTGAGAGAAATTCAACTCTCTTGTGATTCCCATGTTCATCTTTGTTAACAATTCAGCCATTGTCAAACCTTTTAATTCATATGTGATTGTTGGTGCTAGCCCCTCTGCTGTTCGTTCGCTTAGTTCACTTGCATTTATCGCTTCAATCGTTAAGCTAAATGCCTTATCTTCGCTCTGCTCTAACGCTAATCCTGTAACTAACGATACATCATCAAGCTCCTTCCGATCCCAGCAACCACTAACAAGAAGCAACAAAAGCAACACAACTACAACTACCTTTCTCTTCATGATTGTTCCTCCTTCTGATTTTGTGAAGGGAGCGGCTGTGGCTGTGGTTCTTTTACATCGGCTTTCGGATGAAGATAATTCGGTCTACGTTTCATTAATTGAATTGGCAAGCGAACAAATACATCTTTTTGATCTTCTAATATAAACGGTCCCATTGGCGCTAAATAAGGAACGCCAAATGAACGTAAACTAGCTAAATGAGCAATAATTAGTAAAAAGCCTGTTAATGTGCCAAAAAGGCCTAACGCCGCAGTCATAAGAATGAGCATGAAGCGCAGCAACCTTGTTGCATTCGCAAATGAATACACTGGTGAAACAAACCCTGCCATCGCTGTTAAGGCTACAATGATCACAAGAAAGTGAGAAACTATTCCCGCTTCTACTGCTGCCTGTCCAATAACGAGGGCCCCGACAATGGACACAGTCTGTCCGACAACTCTGGGCATCCGCACACCTGCTTCACGCAATATTTCAAACGTCACTTCCATTAACAGCAATTCTACGACAGCTGGAAAAGGTACTCCTTCGCGCTGCGCTTGAATGCTTACAATTAAACCAGTTGGAATTAACTGATGATGGTACGTTGTTAAACCTATATACATGGATGGCAAAAGTAAAGCAATTAAAAAAGCAAGGTAACGCAACATTCTGAGCATGGATGCCATCATAAAGCCTTGATAATAATCTTCACTTACTTGAAAGAAGTCTGTAAACACAACAGGAGCTAATAACACAAAAGGAGTCCCATCTACAATGACCGCTACTTTACCTTCAACAATGTCAGCGGCAACTGTATCAGGTCGATCTGTATGATAGAGCATTGGAAAAGGTGTAATGACGCGATCAGAAATAAATTCTTCAATGTTTCCAGAATCAAAAACCGCACTACCCTTTATTTCTTGTACTCGCTTCTTAACTTCATCAACGATTTCCTTACTTGCAACATGATCTAAATATGCGACGCACACAGCTGTTTGCGTATCTTTTCCTACTGTGAAGTTTTCCACTTTCAAATGGGGATTTTTGATCCTTCTTCTTATTAAGCTAACATTCGTCGATTTTGCTTCTGTGAAACTGTCTTGAGGTCCACGAATAATCGTTTGCGTTTTGGATTGCTCAACCCCTCTACTCTCGTTTGTTATCGTACTAATTGCTAGTCCTTTTGACACACCATCGACTAGCAAGATCGTATAACCGGAAAGAATATACCATAATACTTCATGGTTGTACTGCAGAGAAACCGTATCATTGCTTGAAAAGTATTCTTTTTGAAATTGATCAAAATCCGTAGCTTTTGAAATGTCTCTTTTTACTTGGTAGGCGTCCGCAAGAGCTGGTCGAATGGTTTCTGAGACCGTTTGCGGATCAACCATACTTGTTAAATAGCAAAGAAGGCCTTCCTGCTTCCCAATAAAGACTTTCTCAGAAATAAAATCATAGGATTGAGCAAACTCTTTGTTAACCACTTCTTCGTTTTTCTTTATGGAAGGTGAGATCGACCTTTTGCCATGTTGATCTTCAATAAGATCTTCTGGAGTCGTGACTTGATTTTGGTCATCAACTTTCATTGAGGAGATGATTTGTTTGAATACTTTCTTCATGATGCAACCCCTCCTGAAACGGATTTTTTCTGCTTCTTCTTTTTCATCCAAATGATGAAAAAGAGCAAAAGAGGTATTCCAAATTGCAGAGGAAGATGGAGAACATAAGGAACAATGACCAATCCTTCTTCGAAATGTTCTACAATATTAACAGAATTTAATACGGCAAAAAACGGAATTAAACAAGCAATTGGAACAATCAGTTTACGATACGGTAGCTTAAACACATGTTCAAGCCCCTTTAACCCAGCATAGAAAAACACACTAACTTTAATAAATACACCAGTCATTAAAATGAAAACAACTAGAATATCAACACGTTCAATAAATTCAAGGAGCATGATTTCTCTAGCCGCCGTCATAAGTGGAAAAAGAGTTCGTGTTTTCAAATCCACACCTAATGCGGTAATTTGAATCATATTTGCATAGGTAATTAATAGACCACTGAGTGCAACTGCCGCCGCCCCTACCTTGCCAACATACGAAAACTTCGTAGTCGCTGTCATAATGACCGTAAATACGATCACTTCTCCGTATGGAAAGGTCAAAAGGGTTGGAAAAAGAGCTTCCCAAACGGGCCCAAATCCGTCTCCCAATACCGGTAGCAAATGAGTTAATTCTAATTCCCCACTAACGAAAAGTAACAATCCAACCAATATTAATATTCCTAATACATAAGGAGAGACAATTTCCGTTACCCGAGCCAGTACTTCAAGCCCTAAATAGACGGTGTAAACGACTGGAATCATCATGACAATCGTTATGACTTCTAGTGGTGTAATCGGTAAAATGGTAATTTTCATTAGTTCCCCAAAGTCACGTATGTTTCTAGATGCAATATAAAAAAAATAGAGTGAATAAAACAAAACAAGCAAAGTCCCCATATACTTCCCAAAAGCAAAAAAGAGCATTTCATATAAATTTCGTTGGTCTGCAAATTTAATTAAATAAAAATATGCGAAGACGATTCCAACACCAAATGATGCTGCAATTAATTCTGCGATCCAATAATCCTGTTTAGCCTCTTCTCCTGCCCCAACAACGACAGTGGTTCCAATGGCAAAAATCATGATCAAAATAAACAATTGCCATAATGAAATTTTGTCATTTCCATTTGCCTTCATAGGTAGCCTCACTCACTTGTTTGTTGATTAGTGCTCTTTTTTCGATCTTTGTAATCAATGTAGACCGCTATTATAAATCCGAGGACGGCGACAGATGAGACAATCGTCCTTCTCGTTCCTAATTCAAACGGATAAATATCAAATAAACTTTGAAAAAAACCACGTTCATAAATAACCGAATCAAAAACTGCCATTAACAACAGCATTAATCCTACATTAATGATAAAGACGAAGGTAACCACTTCATCACCCCCAGGTCCGTTCTTTTGTATTGTTAGGTTTGCCTGAAAAAGCTTATTTATGTAATCTTTCCATTATCCAACATATTAAAGAAAAGAAGCTGCTAAAATTCGACTTTTAGCAGCTCTTAAATAAGTTATTTAATTGTTCCAGTTGACACAATTCGAATTTCAACATGTGTTGTGACATCAGCATTTTTAAACGCTTCAATCCAACGGTCTTTTGACCATCCTCTTGCATTTTTTATGCGAAAATGCTCCCCTATTGCAATCGGATCGATGCCCTGTTCTTGAAATTGAGTTAATGCCGCCATGATCTTGTTTTCTAAAAATGTACTAGCCTCTTCTTCTACTTCTTTCCTATTTTCTGGTTGAGATATATACCGGGTTCCGTCATAATCAACTACTTTTCCTCGTGCATACAAATAAACAAAGATTTCTGGGTTATTTAAATCTCCGTTTACATCAAAATCGACTCTAGTTGTCGTAAACTTCATCACAAATGTTTCATCTCCGTTTCCATCTGCAGATGGAATCAGAAAGGAAACTGGCGGCAAATCTTTTGTCCCTTTCATCGCTTCTACTAGCTTCGCTTCCTCAGGCTCTATCGTATCAATCATTTTATCGTCTTCAAAAAGCGCAACCTTCGTAATTTTTACGGATCCATCCATTCCCTCCAAGTACGGTGCCGAAGGGTCGGCGACTTCATCTGTATTTTCATGAATAAAATCATGAATCGTTGTAAAAGGACTAAAAGCTGTCATCGTCCTTGGAGTCAACAATTCCGTTAAATAAATATTGATTTCTGGTTTATCCTTATACGTACCTGTTAAAATTTCTTCGGCATTCCCTTTGGCAACCGCTACAAAGATATTCGACCCTACTAATGGGTCTCGATAAAGATTTTCGATGATTTTCATTAAGCCTCTTTTTCTTGCAAACTCTTCACTAAACAACAACACACGTAATTGAGCTGGCGTTAACGTTTTCTCCGTTAACGTCGAGATGTCCATTAAGGCTTCATGTGGCAGTTTTACAGTTGAGGTGAAATGCTGAACTTGTTCTTCTGCATCTTTGGATGGCTGTGGTAACGACACAGAAATTTTCACTTTTTCCTCGTCCACATAGTCAAACCCCATGACTCCAATCATTCCTAAATCTTCGATAACCGGTTGTTCTAAGTTTGGATCAGCACAACCACAAGCAGAAAAAAGAAAAACGATAAGCAACATAATTTTTTTTCTATTCATGTCACTACCTCCTTCTTTTGTTGCTGATTCCCTAACTTTGTTTTTACGGCATGAATGAGAAGAAGAAAACTAGGCAATGCAATGACCCCATATCCATAATAAACAACCCATTCGTCATACAACTGCCTTTGAAGATCAATCGGTATTGGACCAAG
Source organism: Halalkalibacter wakoensis JCM 9140 (assembly GCF_000513095.1). Taxonomy (GTDB): domain Bacteria; phylum Bacillota; class Bacilli; order Bacillales; family Bacillaceae_D; genus Halalkalibacter; species Halalkalibacter wakoensis. Next base: position 101,402 of record NZ_BAUT01000002.1, on the reverse strand, counting down.
TATAATTAAAACAGCCAGTATTGCTGCAACATACACATGCCATGTACGGTTTTTATGTTTGTTAAATAGGGCATCCATCCCTTTTTTAGCAATCCACAAGTATGTAGCTGCTGTTGAAAGTACAAGAAATACCCATAATGTTGTTCCGAAATTTTCAATTCTTTCTACAAAAGGCAATTGAATCGCTTGAAATAAATTCAATACTGGGTATAACAAATTATCAATTTGCCACGGAGAAAAATAAATAACCGCCGCAACCGAAACTAAGAAATAGTAAATAACTGCGATCCAAATCCCAATAGAGGCATGTAAAAAGGCTTTTTTCTGCTCTTGGATATAAGGGAAGTAAAACAAGATTAACCCATAACCAAACATCGCAATTGAACCTTCATACATCCCAGTAAGCCAGTCATTCCAGCCTACTTCAAATGTGGGATATAAATGAATCCAGTTCCCAGCTTGAAGTGGCCATTGTAAAAAGGCAATCATCCATCCTGTCATAAAGAAAGAAAACATACAAAAACGAGCAACTGATTTGATTCCCCCTAACACGATGGCAATAACGACAATAAAAGTGGAAATAACAAAAGGATTGATCGTAAAAGTCGGTAAAACAATCCCCTGCACAAGCCGGGAAAAGTCACTGACCACACTTGAAGCGGAAGCTATCCCGTAAAGAAGTAGAGTTGCATTAACGATTTTTCCAACCACTTTTCCTAACAGTTTTTCTGTGATTTTAAATAATGAATCACGTGGATACTTGAGACAGAGCATGACAATTGGGATGAGCGTTATGTTCGCTAAAACCCCTAACAAGATTGGAATAAGCCATTGGTTATAGCCAACAGCTGAAATATCGTTAGGCAATGAAAAGAGACCGATGCCGATCATTGTATTTTGAATTAAAAAAATAACATGATATTTATTTAATTTGACTATATTGCCGTTATCCATAACCCACCTACTCCTCGTCTAACGGTCGGATTAAATCTTTTTTCGCTCGAGCTATGCCTGCTCGCTGTACCATGAAGTTAACAGGTGCTCGTATAACGGAGTTTAATAAATCGCCCCATTTTCTCGGAATGACTGGAGTAATATAAGGAGTTCCCAATGAGGTCATATTTGACAAATGATTCATCATCCACGCAAGCACAATCATTTGACCAAACATTCCTAGTATCCCTGCAACAATAATATAAATGTAGCGGATAAACCGAATCGCATTACTCATTAAATAATTTGGCGAAATAAACGACAATAAAGCCGTAACAGCTACAAGTACGATAAGAATATTACTGGCTAGTCCTGCCTCTACGGCTGCGGTTCCTATTACGATCCCGCCAACAATACCGATTGTTTGACCAATCTTGGTCGGCATTCGCGCCCCCGCTTCCCTAAGCACTTCAATAACAAGTTCTATGATCAGCGCTTCCAACACTGGTGGAAATGGAACTTGAGCTCTTGATTCTGCTAGAAGCCTCAATAATTGTGGTGGAAGCATTTCTGGGTGAAACGTTAACACTGACACATAAGTTGACGTTAAAAAAATGGAAATAAAAAATCCAGCAAGACGTAGCATCCTCAAAAGACTTGCCGTTGTCCAACGTGTATAATAATCCTCAGGTGATAGAAACATTTCCCAAAAAGATGCAGGGAGTATAGCCGCCTCTGGACTTCCATTCATTAAGACAATAATTTTTCCATTTAATAATGCATCCACCGTATTGTCGCTTCTGACCGTAATCCCAAACTGAGGAAAAGGAGAGAATGGTTTATCTTCAAGCATCTGTTTTAAAACAGGCAAGCCAATAAAACCATGAAATTCAACATTCTCCAATCTCCTTTCTACTCGGCTTACATTCTCGTCATTCGCAATATTATCCATATACAGCATGACAACATCATTTTTCGTCTCTGTTCCTAGTAAAAATGATTTTGACTTTAATTGAGGGGATCGAATTCTTTTTTTTATAAGAGCTACATTTGTTGACACACTCTCAACAAAGGCATCTTGAGGTCCCATAACCGTCGTTTCATTTTCAGGGATCGTTATAGAGCGATCTGGTGCACTGAATGTATCTATTTCAATAATTTCTTCCTCAAACATGACAACTGTAAAACCACTACATATATCATGAATCAGTTTTGGTAACTCATCTTTCTTAACGGATGAATAGTTTTTAAATATCTCTTCTGGTTTTGTTGAAGACGATTGATTTAAAGGATTAAATACAAGTTCATCAATAATCGACGTTTCGACGATGCTGCTTAAATAGATGATCGTAACCGTTTTGTCACCAATGGCTACTTCCTTCATCACAAAATCATCTATATCGGCTAAACTCGTTTGTATCGCTTCTTTTGTAATTGGTTCTTTAATGCCCGGATTTGCTGTGTTATCATCATGTGGCTGAGGAGGAAAGAGCTTTTTAAACTTAAACCCCTTTTTTCTCCGACTCATTAAACAACCCTCCCTATCATTTGGTCCCTATGTAAAACGTTCCCTGTACCATCCATAATTATGTAACGAAAAAGAGCAGATCCATCACTGAACGTGACCATCTGCTCTTTTCATTATTCTCTGTGACGAGACATTTCACCACCTTGATAAACCATCCAATCATTTTCCTCTATCATCTGCTCACAAGTAGTGAGGCGTTCACCCTCTACATAAACAAAAGCCTCGACTGTTTTGTCTGTCATGTAAACCGTTCGAATAACTCTTTCATATTCATTTCTAGCACGAGAAGGCTTGAAGTCTTCAAGGTAATCTAATTGGGTTAATTCTCCACTTGTTACTTCGTACAGTTCACCCACAATTCTTCTTGAAGAACGTTCCTTTAAAACTGGATATCCGTAACCGGTATCATGCAATTCCCCTTTTACCCATACAGAAGATGAAATCAACTTCGCTTTTTTTAAGTAGTGATCATTTGTTCCACCTTTACGTAACGTTCCATATACAAATACAAGATATGTCTCTTTGTTCCTCATCCACTGTAACACTCCTTACACAATGGTAGCCATACGTTTGGTCATTCGATTAATGGAGAAATTCGCTTCTCTTAACACTGTATGCTTATCAATCGTCTTCATCATTCGATTTTCCATCACAATGTGACCGTTAATAATGGATGTCACAACGTCCGCCCTAGTTGCTGAGTAAACAATTCGAGAAATGGGATCCACATCAAAAGAAGGATACGTATGAAAATCGTTTAAATCTAATAAAACTAAGTCTGCCTTCTTCCCTACTTCAATGCTTCCAATCTCATTCTCAAGCCCAACCGCTTTCGCTCCACCAATTGTTGCCATTTTAAAAACGGTTTTCGCATTCATCGCTGCTGGACCATGAATAGGCTTTTGAATTAACGCTGCTAAACGCATTTCATTAAACATATCTAAATTATTGTTACATGGTGCCCCATCTGCACCAAGGCTGACAGAAATTTGATCATCCAGCAAACGCGGAACTTCTGCGATTCCAGAAGCTAGCTTTAAATTCGAACCCGGACAATGACTAACGTGTATTCCTTTTTCTTTAATAATTAGCTTTTCATTCTCATCAAGCCAAACACAATGTGCCAATATAAGACGGTCATTGGCTAAACCAATATGGTCCAAATACTCAATATTTCTCATTCCCGTCTCTTGTTCTACAATTTCAATTTCCCCGCGGTTTTCAGACGCATGCGTATGAACATGGACCCCATAAGAAGCCGACAATTGTGCGACTTCTTGAAGCAATGGTTCTGTACACGAAACGACAAACCGAGGAGAGAAAGCATACTTAATTCGTCCATCATCATAATTATGCCACTTTTCTAACAGGTCGACACTTTCTTGAATGGATCGGCTTGTGGATTCTTGTAGCTTCTTTGGTACTTCTTCCCCCTTATCCATCATTACTTTTCCTGACAACGCGCGAATGCCGCTAGAAGCAATCGCCTCAAATGCTGAATTTGTATAATGAACAGTCTCCATATCAACAATGGATGTTGTCCCGCTTTGAATCAATTCACCAATTCCAAGTAACGCTGAATAATAAAGAGATTCTTCATCATGAGCGGCCTCAAGAGGCCAGATTCTCTTCTTTAACCAATCTAACAGTTCCAGATCATCTGCTCTTCCACGAAAAACGGTTTGACATAAATGAATATGCGTTTGAACAAATCCAGGAATCACGGTTTTGTTTGTACCATCGATGATCTTATCAACAGAAGGGGGAGATAAGTTGTGCCCGATTTCTTTAATTCGATCATCCTCTATCAAAATATCACCAATAAAAATGTCTTCATTTGCATTCATCGTCACAATTTCAGCTTGTTTGATTAATATGTTTGCCAAGACTCTCATCACCTCTAGGAATCAATTAGTCACACACAAAAAAGCTACAAAAAATATGCAAGTACGCATATTTTTCGTAGCTAGGAATTTACGGTTCCATGTAGAGACCCTCGGTCCTTATTACTCGAGGTTATACGAAAATTAAACCATTTAGTTGATTAGTTATACGATACAAAAAAGGCCGTTAAAACGCTAGTGATGAGTGAGATTATCTTCCAAACATTATGATGTGCGTTCGATCGTTTGCCTTTTTAGCGTTTGGCCAATTCCTTGTTCAATCATCTCAAGGTAACGAACATCTTTTGGCGCTACAAACGTGATCGCTCTTCCAGCTTCCCCTGCTCGGCCTGTTCTTCCGATTCGATGAATATAGCTTTCAACATCATGGGGGATGTCATAATTAAACACATGGGTAACTCCTTCAACATCCAGACCACGTGCAGCTACATCAGTAGCAACTAAAAATTGTATTTTTCCTTCTCGAAATATTTGCATCACCTGTTCTCGCTTTGCCTGCGTTAAATCTCCGTGTAATTCATCAACAAGATAATGCTGTTCTTTCAATGCTGCAGTTAATTTACTTGCTCGTCTTTTCGTCCGACAGAAAATAATCGCTAAAAACGGTTGTTCACGCTTCATAACTTTTTTTAAATCGGCTTGTTTTGCGCGATCCGTTGTCTTAATCACCAATTGGCTAATCGCTGAAACCGTTTCGTTTTTTCGTTCGACCTCAATTCGAACCGGTTCAATCATATATTCATCTGCAAGTCGATGGACTTCTACAGGCATCGTTGCGGAAAACAATAACGTTTGTCTAGTAGACGGTGTTTGGTGAATAACTTCTTTTACTTCATCTAAAAAACCAAACTGCAACATTTGATCCGCTTCATCTAACACGAGCATCTCAACATGATGCAAATCAACTGTGCCCCTACGCACATGATCTAGCAGGCGTCCCGGTGTCGCAACAATCAAGTGAATTTGGTGCTCTAATCTATGTAGTTGCTGCAAAACGTCCTGTCCTCCGTAAACAGCAAGAACATTTATATCATCAATTGAAGCAAGTAGCTTCTTAGCTTCTGTTGTAATTTGAATGGCTAATTCTCGAGTTGGGGCAACAATGAGTGCTTGAATATGTTCTGATTCTGGATTCAATCTCTCAACAATCGGCAAAAGGAACGCAAATGTTTTACCAGTGCCTGTTTGCGCTTGTCCAATCACATCTTGCTTATTGGCTATAAGAGGAATCGCCTTTTCTTGTATGGGAGTGGGGTGAGTTATGTCCATTTCGTTTAAAATGGTTATCATCTGTTGCGAAATTCCGAGTTCCTTAAATTGGTGCATGATCTTTCCTCTCTTTCATACGATTAAAAATAGAGGTTCACTCCTCAAAAGAGTCAACCCCTACAAATACAGTTTATCGACATCATTTCCAAACCATTATTCTCTTATACAATTATGTTCCTGACGATACAGGAATCGTTTCTTCCGTCGTGTTTTTTCCTTTTTTAAAAAAGATATCTCGATCTCGATACATTAAGATCGATGCAAGTACACAAGCGAAGAAGTCTGAAATCGGAAAAGCTAAAAATACACCGTACACCCCTATGAAATGAGGCAAAATTAACACAAGTGGAATTAAAAAAATAAGTTGACGAGACAAAGAAAGAATCAATGCTTGCTTTGGTTTTCCTAATGCTTGGTACAACCCACTTCCAATCACTTGCCCACCAATTAAGAATACGGCAGAGAACATAATTCTCAAGTACTCAGATCCTGCCTGAATCACTTCTGGATCTGATGTGAAAATCATCATGAGCCAATGAGGCACAGCCATGACGAGGGCAAAAATAAGAAACGATAGAAAAACCGTTACTTTTAAGCCAAGAATAACCGTTTCGCGTAATCGCTCGAAGTTTCTTGCACCATAGTTGTACCCAACAATTGGCTGCATTCCTTGCATAACGCCCATCATTGGCATAACCGTAAACATAATAATCCGTTGAATGATTCCAAATATCCCAACATGCATATCGCCACCAAAACGTATGAGCATCGTATTAATCGCAATCATCATCACACTTCCTGCCGCTTGCTGAGCAAAAGCAGGCAACCCTACTGCAATAACTTCTTTCAAAATGGTTAGTTTTAGTTTTAAATCTACTAAACGGAGTTGTAATGTACTTTTACCAGTTAAAAAATAGTGCAAAATAATAAGAGTAACCGATGCTTGTGAGATGACTGTTGCAATAGCCGCTCCCCGCACTCCCATATTTAATCCAAAAATAAAAATCGGATCTAAAATGATATTGATGACCGCTGGGATAATCATCGTCATCATCGCAAATCTTGCATTTCCTTCTGAGCGAACAATATTGTTTGTTGCAAACGCAAAAGAAAAGAAAAACGTTCCTAGTAAAATAGGAAACATGTAGTCAAAGGCATAGCCAAGAATCTCAGGTGTTGCTCCAAAAAGTCGTAAAATAGGCTCTAAAATCGTAAAGGAGCTTATAATACCTAGCACACTGATAATCAAAATAACGGAAATAATATTTCCAAAAACATGATTGGCCTCTTCTTCTTTCCGCTCTCCTAATCTTCTTGAAATAACAGACGCCCCACCGATACCCATCGCAGCAGAAACGGCCATCATAATCATCATAATCGGGAACGCAACTGTGACTCCCGCGACCGCATCAATTCCAACACCATATGAAATAAAAATGGTATCTACAACATTGTATAACGCCATAACAAACATCCCAATCATAGCTGGGATGGAAAGGCTTTTTAGCAATTTCGGAATCGGTTCAGTTCCTAGTCGCTCGCTTTGCATTTTTTGTTTCATTCCTAGTGACCAACTTTCTACTAGTAAGTAAACGAACAGAAAGACTTTGTTTCTTTTTACCTGAATGCTACTTTATTATCCTAAAATCATACATCCAATTACAATGACAATCAACCATTTTATTTCGAATGACTAAATACTTTTATAAAAAAATGAAAAAAGCTGAGCAACACGGCTCAGCTTTTTTCAATAATCTCTACAACTCTTCCAACTTGACCATCAGCAAGTCGGACTTTGATGCCATGAGGATGGTTTGGTGATTTAGTCAGTAGATCCTTCACAATTCCTCTAGTTGTTTTCCCAGTTCGTTGATCTTGCTTGAGGACGATATCCACTTCCATCCCAGGTTTGATGTTCTTACGTTCTTGCCCTGACTTAGTCATAAAATACTCTCCTTATAAATTTCGTGATTCTTGGTATGCTCATGCTCATGTACCTCACTCGGATGTACAAACTGAAATAGTATAATAACAGTAAGCAAGATCGCAATTGCTGAAAGCACCCACAGACGAACTGTTTTCGTCATTATTCTCTCTCCAATCCTGTTTGAACAATCTTCGCTTTTTGTAGCCGAAGCGCATTTAAAACAACCGATACAGAACTAAACGCCATGGCTGCTCCTGCTACCCAAGGAGCAAGTAACCCAATTGCTGCAATTGGAATTCCGAATGTATTATAAACAAAGGCAAAAAATAAATTTTGTTTAATATTTGTCATTGTTTTTCTGCTCATTATTATGGCGTCTGCAACACTATTTAAGTCGCCACGCATAAGCGTTATATCTGCCGCTTCAATGGCAACATCCGTTCCTGTGCCAATCGCCATCCCAATATCGGCTACTGCAAGTGCGGGAGCATCATTTAATCCATCTCCTACCATCGCTACCTTTTTTCCTTGCTGCTGAAGCTTTTTGATAACGGCGCTTTTCTCTTCAGGAATAACTTCTGCAATAACGTGTTCAATTCCAACTTGTGTGGCAATCGAATGAGCCGTTCGTTTGTTATCACCTGTTAACATCATCACTTCAAGGCCTAGTTTCGTTAGCCTTTCTACTGCTTGTTTTGATGTTTCTTTTACTGTATCAGCTACAGCGATTAAGCCTTTATACTCATTATTAACAGCTATAAGTATGGCTGTCTTTCCTTCATTCTCAAGACGCTGCATCTCAGATTTCGCATCGCAAAAATCAATTTGCGAATTTCGGAATAATTTCCTTGTTCCAATGATGATGATATGGCCATCCACTTGCGCTCGAACTCCATGCCCAGGAATCGCTTCAAATTGTTCGGTTTCTAGTAGTGAAACCATTGAGTCTTTTGCATGTTGAACAATCGCTTGAGCAAGCGGATGTTCAGATTTGTTCTCGCTTGAAGCAACTAACTTCAATAACGTTTCTTCATCATAAGATCCATCATGAATAAAATCTGTTACAACAGGCTCCCCTTTTGTAACTGTTCCTGTTTTATCAAGTACAACGGTCTGAATCGACTGGGTATTCTCAAGATGTTCCCCACCTTTAAAAAGCAACCCTAGTTCAGCAGCACGACCTGAACCAGCCATAATGGATGTTGGTGTCGCAAGTCCCAGTGCACATGGACAAGCAATAACAAGAATAGAGATGGTCGGGATTAACGCGGCCCCTAAATCACCCGGAGTGACAAGCAAATACCATATAAAGAATGTTAAGATGGCAATTACGACAACAACTGGTACAAAAATGCCTGACACTTTGTCCGTCATTCGTTGTATATTTGCTTTAGACCCTTGTGCATTTTCAACAATGTGAATGATTTGTGCTAGCGCGGTATCTTTGCCTACTTTGGTTGCTTTCATCGTAATCGATCCATTTTTATTCATCGTCGATCCAATGACTTCATCTCCGACTTGTTTCACAACAGGCATGCTTTCCCCTGTAATCATTGACTCGTCTATAGCAGACTGTCCTTCTATTATCTCACCATCCACAGGAATTTTCTCCCCTGGTTTTACGAGTAACCAATCATGGACTTGGACTTCTTCAAGTGCAACCGTAACAGCCTCTTTGCCTCGAAGAACAGTTGCTGTTTTCACTTGAAGGCCAAGTAACTTTTGAATAGCCTGATTTGTTTTTCCTTTGGCTCTTGCTTCAAATAGTTTACCAAGGACAATTAATGTAATAATGACAGCTGACGTTTCAAAATACAAATCTGGCATGACAATTCCAAGATGCATCGCTTCATAACCTAAATAAATGCTATAAAAATAAGCAGCCGACGTCCCAAGTGCAACAAGTACATCCATATTCGCACTTTTGTTTCGAAGTGCCTTATAAGCTCCAACATAAAATTGAGCACCGACAACAAACTGTACAGGAGTTGCAAGAGCTAGCTGAACCCATGGATTCATAAACATATCAGGCATCCAAATAAAAGAAGTAAACTCAAAATGAGTAACCATTGACCAAAATAGAGGGAGCGTTAAAATGGCTGCAAATAGAAACTTTCCAAGTTGCGTCTCCATATCTTTTTGCTTTGCATCAATTTGAATACTTGCTTCTTTCTTTTCTTCTAACCGAAATCCAATTTTACTAACAGCATCTTTCATATCGCTTATATCAATCGCTCCATCTACATAGTCAACCGTAGCTGTTTCAAGAGCTAAATTCACTGTCGCATTTTGAACTCCCGGTAAACGATTTAATTTCTTTTCAATCCTACTTGAGCATGCAGCACATGTCATCCCTCTCACATCAAAATCAGCCTTCTGAAGCCTTATTTCATACCCCAACTGTTCAACTTTTTCCTTAAGAATCCCCATATTTGTTTCAGAAGAATCGAACGTCACTTTTGCTCGTTCTGTTGTCAAATTCACATGAACGTCTTCAACTCCATTCATACGTTTAATCCCTTTTTCTACTCTAGATGAACAGGCAGCACAAGTCATTCCCCCAATGGAAAAAGTCACTTCTACTTTTGACAACATTCACTCCTCCTCTCTAAACCAATACCCCCATACCCCTATAGGGTATTTATTTCCCTATAATAAAACGTGCCTAAATAGACACGTTATCCATAAAACTAACTAGACTACATCGTACCCTTGATCTTCAATTTCTTCTTTGATTTCATTAAGAGTTAGAGTAGTAGCTTCGTAATCAACCATTACTGTGCCTTCTGCTAAATTCACTTCAACAGAACGTACTCCTTTTAACTTACCTACGCTTCCTTCTACTGCTGAGACACAATGATTACAAGACATTCCCTTTACTTGAATCGTTGCTTTATCCATATTGTCATCCACCTTTTCTATGATCTTACGTGCATCTTACCATACCCACCTAGGGTAAACAAGAAGCAAGAAGATAGAATCTTTTACGTTTTTGTTAACCTTTCTATTACATCCATTAGCTCTGCAATGGATTCGTCCCCACTACCATTTTTAATCGCGTCTGTTACGCAATGCTTTGTATGATTTTCCATCAACTGCAAACTCACTTTTTTCATAGCTGCATTTATAGCTGAAATTTGAATTAATATATCCACACAGTAGCGGTCATTCTCAACCATATTTTGAATGCCCCTAACTTGGCCTTCAATTCGTTTTAAGCGATTGATTAATTGTTCCTTTTCACGAGAATGACGATGATCGACCTGTTTGAGCTCCATTTCCTTTGACAACGCCATCACCTCCAAGCACTATTTCTTATCACTACTATCGTACAAAAGAGAAGAGTTGTCAATCAATGTGGATACATGGTGATTCTCTGTATCAATACGTTCCTCTGGGAAAAAGGTATCAATCCTTTCTAGTCCTAAAAAGACGAAAAGAACGATAAGGAATGCAATTAATGGGTTTCTTAAAAATGTGACGACAATTGATGGTGATTCACCATGAAATAAACGAACGATGATCAGAAGAATAATTAAACTGATCATAAATAAAAACTTAAGCAGTGTATCTTCTTGACCAATTGGAGACATTTCACCAATCATGGCACCCATCATTCCCCCCATTAATCCAGCAAGCATTCCCTCAATCGTCGTGATTAATTGATGGGGCAGTCCAATAAAAGCGCCAATTGTCATTCCAACGACAATTCCTAAGATCGTCGATTGAACAAAATCACCTCTAAGCAATAATCCCATAATCGTTCCAAATAATACTCCGGCTGTCATACCTCCAGCCATTGCTGTCATCATTAAGCACATTTGTGATTGTTTGCGGTTCTGAACGATTACTAAGTAATAGCAAATAAAAAGAGCCATTGATGCAATAAAAAAGACAAGTAATCCTGTTGACATAGTTATCCCCCCTATCCTTTGCTCTACCATCTTATTTCCGCAAGAAACAAAGTAGTACAAGTTTAAGAAGGTTTATGTCTTAAATGTGTCACCCTACATTTACTCCATCACTTAAAAGATGTATATCGTTGGTAAAAAATCCAAAACGCTTTGCCTATATAGTCCCCAATGCGCCCTTATTTGTCTGTTCGTGTTAGGAGTTGTTTTCATAAGGGGAGATGCAGACACGTTAGTTCCCCTAGTGAAACGGAGCGGAAGTCACTCGACTCCTGCGGGAGCAGTGACCCACGTGTGAGACCCCGCAGGCGACAGTCGAGTTATCATGAACGAAACTAGCTCCTTACTCGTAAAATCGTAGGTTAATTTGGTTAGAATGTTTATTGACATAAAAAACAAAAACAAAATCAGTGCTACATTACGAAAGGAGCTAGTCATTATGAAGGATACCATAAAATATGTAGGTTTAGACGTGTCGAAAGAAAAAATTGCAGTCGCTATTGCAGAAGAGGGTCGTGAAGAACCAAGGTACTACGGTTTGATTCCCCATACAACCGAGGCAATTAAGAAATTATTAAAAAAACTTGGAGAACCATCAGCTTTACGAGTCTGTTATGAAGCTGGTCCAACAGGTTACCCATTATATAGACTATTACTTTCCTTAGGAGTTCACTGCGATGTAATAGCTCCATCGTTAATACCTAAAAGACCAGGAGAACGTATTAAAACAGATCGCAGAGATTCTATTCGACTTGCTCATCTATATCGAGCTGGGGAGTTAACCTCTATTTATGTTCCTACACCAGAAGATGAGGCGTTACGTGACTTAGTTAGAGCTCGCGAAGATGCAAAGGAAGACGAACTAAGGCTAAACATCGCTTAACTAAATTCTTATTACGTAACAATATTAAACCACCAACTGGGGTTAAGAAATGGACCAAAAAGTATCGTGAATGGCTTGATGTCCTAAAATTCGAGAATCAATCCTTACAAATCGTTTTCCAAGAATATTACCATCAGTTACATGAGATGCAACAACGAATCAAGAGATTTGATGAGGAAATAAAGATACAAGCCACTGAAGGTGTACATGCCCCTATGATACAAGCTTTACAAGGATTAAGAGGTATTGCGCTTATAACTGCCACAAGTCTAGTAGCTGAAATTGGTTCTTTTGAGCGTTTTGCCACACCGAGGCAACTGATGTCTTATGTGGGGTTAATTCCAAGTGAATACTCTAGTGGGGAAAGACGTAAACAAGGGGAAATCACCAAAACAGGGAATCGCCATGTTCGACGTTTGTTAGTTGAGTCTGCCTGGAGTTATCGGTATCAACCTGCAGTAAAAGGAGAATTAAAGAAACGATTAAATGGATTGCCACCGAATATACAAGGGATCTCCTGGAAAGCACAAAACCGACTTCACAAAAAATATTTTCGGCTACTTTCTAAAGGAAAGGAAAGTGGTAAAGCAATTACTGCAGTAGCTGGAGAATTGGCAGGTTTCATTTGGGCTATCACTCGTGAAGTAGAGGATGTTCCAAAACCTTAAACTCACTATTAGTACGTGCAGCAAATTTATTGGTGTAAAAATAGAATGATGAGAATAGGGCTCGAAGGCAAAAAGTAATACCGGAAAGGAAAACCCACGTGCCTCCTCTGTGCTAGCCTTTGATAAGGTGAACGCACGCTACGAGTTCGTGGACAAGACCTTTATACGGAAAGATACTTTGTGAAAACCCACGGATATCAGAAAGCTAACCGCAGTAGAGTTTTTGCCTTCGTGCCGTGTTCTTAAATCTATTCACATAACTTCAAGAAGGAGGAGAACTAAATGAAATTTCCTCTTTAGCTTAAATGATTATCTCTACACTTAGAACGGCAGTCAAGGAGAGCACTTGACAACCGTTCTAAGTGTAGAGGTCGAGTCGCTAAGCTAAAGAAAGGAAAAGAATAAGCAACCAAAGGGCATTGCTGAAAAGGGCCAAAAACGACCCTCTTCTTAAGGTTACCCTAAAATAACGCCATATTTAATTTAGAGGGGGAGCCTTGACAGTTTCGTTCATATCAGGAGGCTCACACGGCACCCGCGGAAAGCGTAGTGTCATTCCCCTGCGGCAGTTACGCACTTTTTCAGTGGCCTCAAATAGAGGTAGGGACGAGACCCCACAGGCGCACCCGCAATGGAACAAGCATTGATAGAGGACGTAGCCCATAGAAACAAAAAGGTCTAGAAGTAATTTTTGACAAAAAATGATCCTAATAGAAACGATGCATCACTCTATGTTTCTCTCTAGTAGGCGAGCTAATTCCGCCATTTCATCTACGATTATTTCGATTGGAATCGCTAGTCCATGTCCTTCTTCTTGGCTCCCAATTGATGGAACGCTTCTCGCATAAACAACCCCTACCACTTCCCCTTGTTCCGATAACACAGGGCTTCCACTATGGCCAGGAAAAATCGCATTCGATATTTTTAATACTTGATACGGTTCTTCATCGTTTAGAACTTCACCCTCATTGACAATTTGCGTTTGTGATAATGGACTGCCAATCACATATATTTTTTCTTTCTCAATGGCGTCTTCTTGACGTATCGGCAAATAAGGAACTTCTTCCGCTTCTATTTTTAATAAAGCGACGTCAAGCTCTTCCTTTGATTCAAGAACCTCTGCATGAAAAATATCCCCAGTTGGAAACACAACGGCAAGTGGTGCACGGTTATGAATAACATGATGATTCGTTAAAATATAGCCATCCTCTGAAATCGCAAAACCAGTTCCTCTCCCGCCGTTTCCTTGAATGGTGACGACAGCCTCCTTAAAATCAGCAATGTGCCCATGTTCACTGACAATTTCTTCAGACGTTCTGGCAAGTTCACGTGAATCTGCTGAAAATAAATTCAGCCAAATGTTGGCTACTTGCATGATTAAAAGAAGAGCTAGCCCTAAGCCAATAAATCGAAAAACTAGCTTCTGTGAATGTTTTTTCTTTTTCTCCTCTTCTGTCTCTTCCTCGTCAAAAAGAAAATCCTCAGGAGTTGGAACATACTCCTCTTCTTCTGGACGTTTATCATCTGTCATGAGATCACCTTCTCATCAAGCTGTCAGTATTTGTTACGATTTAACTTGGTTAACTGGTGTGTTAGGCTTTCCACCTTGTAAAACGGAGATAATGTTATCTGCCGCCATTTCAGCCATCTCGCGTCTGGCTTCTACTGTCGCATTTCCAATATGCGGGGTAATAATAACGTTGTCTAATGCTTTCAAACCTTCTGTAACAGATGGTTCAAATTCGAACACATCAAGTCCAGCCCCTGCAATTACTCCCTTTTCTAAAGCGGAAACCAAAGCTTCTTCATGAACAAGTGGTCCTCTTGCAAGGTTAAGGAGTAATGCTTGTGGTTTCATGCTAGCTAGTTCCTCTTCACCGATAAAGTGGTGCAAAGATGGATGATAACTCATATGTAAACTAACAACATCAGCTTGTTTAAGAAGCTGTTCCTTTTCAACATATGTACACTGTAATGCTTGTTCCTCATCTTCGGATAAGCGCGTTCGATTATGATAAACAATCTTCATCTCAAAAGCCTTTGCCATTTGAACAACTTTCTTTCCAATGTTCCCCATTCCGAAAATTCCAAGTGTCTTTCCTCGAAGTTCCGTTCCTAAGTGAAACAAAGGAGCCCATCCTTCAAATTTCCCGGATCGTGTTAAACGATCTCCTTCAACTAGCCTTCTTGCTAATGAAATCAACAGACCCATCGTAAGTTCTGCTGTTGCATACGTTGAAACAACGGGAGTATTGGTTACATGTATATTCTTTTTTGTCGCTGTTTCCACATCAATATTATTAAAACCAGCACCATAGTTTGCAATGATTTTTAAATCTGGTGCTGCTGCCTCCATAACGTCTTGATCAATGGTGTCAGACAATATCGATAAAATAGCTTCTTTTCCTTTAACCATCTCTACGATTTCATTTTTACTCATAGGTGTGACATCATCATTCATGGTTACTTGAAAATGTTGACTAAGCTTTTCATAAGCTATTTCCGGAATTTTCCCTAATACGGCTACTTTTTTCAAGTTGAACACATCCTTTCTTCCATTATCTTTTTAGTTTATCAAAAAAACGCCGTGATGACACTTTTTTACACTAAGACGATATATTGGTCGTTCCTTTGAAATTGCTTTATACTAATGGGAAAGAAATAAAAAGTAGGAGGAACACATGGAGGTCATAAATTTATCCAAAGTGCAAAGCATAATTGATTCATTTTCCAAGCAAGATGTTTACTTACATTTAGAAACAACAAATGGAGCTTATGCGTCCCATAATGATACATCTTTTTTCTCTGCGAGTGCTTACATACGAAATGCAAACATTCAATATGAGCATGGAAAAATTGTTGGTGATGGTCCATACCGAGTTGGACTAAAGCTTGAAATTGGCTGGGTTTATGCTGAAGGGCTAACCCATTTTGAATTAGATGATCAACATCGTTTGCTTCTAGCAGGACATGGGAATGATGGAAAGCTTGCTGTTGCCTTACAAATTAGCCAAACACCTTTTGAATAGAAGGGACTGATAATATGAAAAAAGAACGACAAATTTTAGTAATCTTCCCCCATCCCGATGATGAGACATTTGGAGTAGCTGGAACCATTGCAATGCATGTAGCAAACGGAACGCCGGTTACATATGCGTGTTTAACATTAGGAGAGATGGGGAGAAATTTAGGAAATCCGCCATTTGCAACGAGAGAATCGTTACCAACCATACGAAAAAAAGAGCTTATAAAAGCAGCCGAAGCAATGGGCATTGACGATTTACGTATGTTAGGATTCCGTGACAAAACATTAGAATTCGAAGATGATGAACAAATGGTTCAAATGATGGAGCAACTCATTAAGGAGGTAAATCCTTCATTGCTAATTACGTTCTATCCTGGGTATTCTGTACACCCAGATCATGAAGCAACAGCACGGGCAGTCATTGAGGCAGTCCAGCGCTTAAAAGAGAGTGAACGCTCTACAGTTCACTGTGTTGCTTTCTCAAACAATCATGAACAAGAAATTGGTCCTGCAGATGTTATAAACGACATCTCTTCCTTTGCAGAACAGAAAAAGGCCGCTATGCGCGCCCACCTGTCCCAAACAGAATGGCTGTTAAAAGATTTGGAACCAAAGTGGGATAGCGGGGACGCTGAAGCATTACAATGGATTCAAACAGAACAATTCTGGACGTACCGTTTTTAAATTCTGGCCAATCCTTACACTTTCAGGTTGTCGAAAAGATCGATAAGGGTCTTTTTTCGGCAACCCTTTTTAATTTGCAACTGGACTTGCACGTTTTCACTTCTACCTTTATAATATATAACTTGTGTAACGGAAGATAGATAAAGAGGTGATTCGGTGCTTTTAACAAAGTTAGGGGCCAAGGAGGAAAAAAAGGACCCTGAGGAAGTAGAGCAAGATTTAGAAAATCTAGAATTTCAATTGTTTCGTATGCAAGCTAATGTCAAAGAGATTGCAAAAAAAAGACAAATACTAGGAATTGAACAAACGAAAGAAGAAAAATGGGTGATTGTGTCTATTGTAGATGATGGGCATGCGTGTAAAATCATGCTTAATGACTGTGAATCCGCGTTTCGTGGTAGCTGGGACTTTTCCATTCAAGCAAAGTATGAAAATGGTTCAACGATTTTCATTGGCGACATAAAAGGCGAAGAAAACAAAGGCTACGGTTCGATTTGCATGGATTACCTAAAAGAACATGCCAAAGAACAAAACGTCCAATACATCAAAGGCGACCTAGCCAAACGTGATTGGGATCATCTTGACAGACTCATCCATTTTTATGAGAAACATGATTTTGATGTTCGTGTTGACCACGAGAATCAAAGTGGATCCATTGTTTGCCAGCCCCATTTTTAAGATGGGGTTTTTTGATGCAACATTATTTTTTATGCAAACACAATCCCCAAAAAGTTAAAACGAAACTTTTTGGGGATTGAGGTCGATTAATGCTTAGATCAAGTATTTCTAAAATTCAACTGTTTGTAGCATTGCCCACATACTTGGCTCAATACCTTCGACTGCTTCTGTTTGTGGAAGAAAGAGCGTAAATTGAAGCAAATGTCCATTATATTCTTTTGCTACATGCATAATCATGATGCTTTCGCTTCCATCCTGACTCTTTTCAACTAAAGCATATTCCGTATCATCTAAAGGAACATCCTCCGCCTCTTGAATCGGTCCAGTAGCATGATTCATAATATCTTCTCTTAGGGATTGGGCATCATACGTTTCATGAACCGTAATACGTGTAAAAAATTGACGATCAAACGTTGATAAAATGACGTCTCGATTTGGCTCTTCACTATCCAACAGATAGCCTTCTTGCAAAATGTAAATAGAATACCCTAACCCGCCTCTATGGAACTGAGCATCCCTCATTTCTGTTTCACCCTCAACGAAAACAGAAATCGGTTTGATTTGCGATGCATCACTTGAAAGAGAATCCTCCAAGTTGTTTTCTTCCTTTTGATTACTCATAGTAGGAGTATGTTCGTTATGTTCTACACCACAAGCAAATAAAAGAGAGCTTATAAGCAAAGTCACAAAAGTTAATCGTTTCATTTATCGTTCCTCCAAAAATGTAGTGAATGTATCTCACATATAGAACGACAAAAGATCCAAAAACGTTTCGCTATTTTCCAGTTAACAGATGACCTAATGTGCCTGTCACAATTCCTAACAGAGCTCCCTCCAAAACTTCCTCAGGCATATGACCAAGTCTTTCACGTATTTTCACACTTTGATTTTCGCTTTTAGCGGGATCATGCATTCCTGTTAATCGTTGTAACTCTTCGTCCATGTCATTCACTTTAATCGTTAGTTCACCAGTTTGTCTTCTAATTCCTTGTGCATCATACATAACAATTAATCCAAACACCGTCGATAGTGCAAAATCAACTGAGGGGATACCTCGTTCTAATGCAATATAGGTGGCTAGTGCTGTTACACCTGCAGAGTGAGAACTTGGCATTCCTCCTGTTTCAAACAATATCCCAGTATCCCATTTACCTGTTTTCCACTTATTTATTGGTATTTTTAATGATTGTGCAATTCCTATTGTTGTTAGTGCCGTAATCATTGGTCGATTCATCTATTTCACCTCATCTATATCGTTTGAAATGTTTCGATGAAGTATGCATGTCAGTCGTATCTAAACCCTATTTCTTACCTTTGAAGTCAATGGATCCACCTTTTTTCTTTTTCTTGTATAGAATTAGGAAGAAAATGACCAGGAAAACCGGTATGAATACAGGACTTAATCCGATTAAAAACACAACGAAGCTAGAAAAAAAGAATAAGCATGTATTTATAGTATCAATAAAAAGCTTTTTTGAACGCTCCCACGTTTGCAATGATTCATTTTGAATCGATGACGTCCCAACTGACACTTCTTGGATCGAAATCGTTATTGTTGAAAGGGCGACTTGATTTTTCAGAACATTTTTCCTTCCTATTAATTGCTCCATTTCTTCTTGAACCTTTGCTAACTCTGTTGAGATTTTTAATAAATTTTCAGTGTCATCCGCTTGTTCCATAAAGGTTAATAACCGCTGTTCCACTACCTTTTTGGCTTTTAAACGTGCCTCTATGTCTACGTACTCTTCAGTCACATCCGTTCCATGTGTACTATGTTCCACTACCTTCCCGTCGGTTTCCTTTACAAAGTTGACAAATGATTGAAATGCCTGTTCAGGAATTCGTAGAACAATCGTACCAACTAACGTTCCTTCTTCAAATTCACTCTGATGTGATTCAATTAAATAACCACCTAACTCGAGTGCCCGGGCTTCAATTTTATCGTGCAACATCCGATAATTTTGCGTTTCAATGGTTACATAGCTTTGATAGGCAACCATGCGATCATTGTCTGCTACTCCTTGAATGCCTGTAAAACTTGTTTCCACTTCTCCCTCTACGGCAACATCAGCTGATTCAGCTACAATCGCTCCATCATGAGAGTAGAATTCATTTGCTTCATTTTGGTTACTACAGCCACAAAAAACAAATACTATAAAAATCAGAGCAAACCATCCTTTTCGTTTCCTCACTCTATCCACCTCCATCTATGAGACGTTGGATAAAGATGAATTGTTTCAGTCTGAAAAATTTACTATTCTGTCAACTGTTTGTATAGGCTTACAAACATTTACTCTTTTCATCGTTTAAGGTAAGCTTTATTAGCAAATTGAAAGAAGGAGTATATATTATGGAGATTGTCGAACAAATTACACATTTACAAGTTTTAAATCAGTTTTGGATTTTGCTTTTTTTCCTAGTTCCAATGGTTTTGATTTCAAGAACTGTGGTAGCCGGAACACGATTCTCACCCGTTCTTATCATTGTTATATTCGGGTTACTACTTGGATTTTTATTAGTTAATGTGGGGATTGCCACTCCGGGATTAACTGAATTCCCTTTTGTTGATTTAATGGCACGAACGACGATTATTGCATTAATTGTCTCATTCTTTGTCGGAGGGCAGGAATTACGAAAGATTCTTGCAAATAAGCAATTAGAGGTTGAGGATATCGTTGTACCATCGGATGAAGAAACGATTCTTGGTACATCTAGAACTCAATTCTTTTATATTGTTCGCGCCTTTTTCTTATTATTAGGGATTGAAGGGTTTACGAGAATGATATTAGTTGGACAAGCAGCTGAAGGGCTTGCGCTTTACAACCCTCTTATTGCTTATATTGGGCTTATTATTGCTGTTATCTTAATTGATAACAAAGCAACAATCAAGAACAAACACCGATATATTCGTAAAGGACTACTTGAAATTGGTCTCATTATTGTTGTGTTACTCATTTCTTATTATATCGCTCAAATCTTTGCAACCATTATTGCTTTGCCACAAATTTTCTTTGCGATGATGATGGCTGCAGCACTTGGCGCTATTTTTCACAATTGGACATTCGGTCCAACGGTTCGTGCTTTGCTATTTGCAGGGATTCCAGTCGTACTAGCAGCGAACTTCATGGTCGGGGGGTCACGTATTGGAGATGCCTTTACGATTGAAGGAATGAATTCTGTTTTGGCGTACGGATTTTTCGGCCAATTGTTTTGGATGTTTGGTGGGATAGCTCTTATTATGCTCATAGCCAAAACAGCAAACGCTAGAAATTTAGCACCAGGGATGGCTGGATCTCTTTCCCATTCTGGATTAACAGGCGCGTGTACAGCAGGTGATTTCGGAAAGGTTGCTGCACAAAGGGCACCAATTATGATTAACATTCCATTTTTCGGACATATTTTTGTTTTCTCTATTCTAGCGATTAGTGCGGAACGAGGTTCTTTATGGATTGGCCCCGCAGCCATTTTAGTCGCCATTGGTGTGGGATTAACCGTTCTTGCTCTTATAAACCTACGGAAAGCAAATGGAGATGACCGTAAAGAGGTTAAAGCATTAATGCAGTTTTCTTTCGGTTGGCAAATTTGTGCTGTTTTTGGAGGACTAGCGCTTTTAACTATTAGTACGATGTCCTTTGAGTATTCAACAATGGCTCAAACTTCAGCCATCTCTCATTTTGGCTTATTTGCTGCGATTCAAGGGGAGATGTTTGGAGTTGAAGCAGCATTATTAATTCCATTTATTTTCTCTATGCCATTTTTAGTGCATCCACTTGTTTTCTATATGTTCGGCAAAGCTATGGAAAATGATGGGGAAATGCCCATTAAACCTGTATATATTTTAGCTTTAATTGGTGTTATCGGTGTGGCATACGCATTGCTGTTTGCTTAATTACTTATTTTTCAACAGGAAAGCTATCGTTATCTTAGGATGCTTTCCTGTTGTTTTTTATATGGACTGATACTTTCTTACTAGCTCCTGCAACTTTAATGCAAGACCAATCTTTCCATCTACTTTTACTTTTCCTGTCATAAAAGCCATTGTCGTATTTAACTCATCCTTTAATAATTTCATTAAATCCCCTTCGGACAAAGTCAGAGTCAAGTCTGGTTCCACCTTTTTTTCTTCATACAATGTAATACTGCCCTCTTCTATAATGATCTGAACAGAGCGATCGTTTTTTATATCAAATTGAAAGCCGCGCCTTTTCTCTTCAGCAATGTGTTCTGGATGATTGTTCACTTTGTTGACGAACAATTTCATCTCCTCTATCGCACTCATCTAATCCCCTCCTTTCTTGTCTATAGATATTCAACTTTTATGTAAGCGATTCCTTTTTTTGTTTTGAATAGAATTCTCTGTCTATAGAGACAGTATAAAGAAGGAGGAGATGAGGAAATGGAAACGATGCGAATCTTACAATATGTTTGCTCTTTTTTAGGAACTGGCTGTCTGATTTTTTGTTATATCCAAATGGCTAAAACAAGCCAAAATAAAAAGAGTGACTCCTAGTTGAATCACTCTTTTTTATACGCTTGTTACTCTTTATCTTTATAATACATTAAAGCAATAGCACCAGGGCCAGTGTGTGTGCTAATGATCGGTGAGGTCTCCGTAATGGTTACAGGAACATGCTTTACTTGTTGAAGAGCATCTCTCAATTTATTCGCTAATGATGCTGCCTCAATATGAGCAATTCCCACTGCTTTTACTTTAAAAGCCTCTGTCTCTTCAATAAATTGCTTTTTAAAGTAATCAATCATTTGTAGATGCGTCCGGACTTTCGTAACCGGTGTATATACACCATCAGCTAAAGAAGCAATAGGTTTTATTTTCAATAAAGATCCTAATAACGCTTTTCCACGGCCAATTCGTCCGCCTTTTGCAAGATATTCAAGTGTATCAACCATGAGATATAACGAAGTATTAGCCCGTATTTCACCTAACCGTTCTACAATTTCACTCACACTAGATCCATTTTGAGCCATTTGTGCCGCTTCCACAACTTGAAACCCTAAGGCATGTGAAATGAACTCAGAATTGATGACGGTCACGTTATCCCCAACCATATCTCCTGCGGTCCGAGCCGAGTTAAACGTACCACTCATTCCCTCAGTTAAGTGAATTGAAATAACATTTGTAACACCCGGCTCGTCTAAAAGTCGACGATACGTTTCCTCAAAATACCCCACAGATGGTTGCGAGCTTTTTGGCAACTCGGCAGATGAAGTTAAGATATTGATAAATTCTTGCTTTGTGATATCAACTCCATCTAAATACGTCTTTCCATTTACTGAAATAGATAAGGGTACAACCTCAATACCGTATGTCTTGATAATGTCTTCTGTTAAATCACATGTTGAATCCGTTACAATCTTAATTGTCATTTCTACATTCCCCTTTATCACTAGTACATCTTTCTGTGCTTATATACATTGTGTTTATTTTACCATACATCACTTCTACTTCCCTAAAATAAAACGAATTTCTTGATACGTAATCTCCTCTGGTAAAGCTTCTTTAATCGGTTTGAGGAATTCTGTCCCCACCTCTTTAGCTGCTTTTAATATGAGTTGTTTATGCTCTTCCTTTACTAAATCAGATAAGTTCAGGTTCATACCCTCTTGTTCCGCTCTTACAAGGTGCTTGATAATCGTTTGTTCTGTTAGAGATAGCGTGTTCACCAATTGTTCAATTGTTTCGCCTGCTTTAAAACGTTTGGCAGTCTCCACGTATTGTCCTTTTTTGCTTTTTCGTTTGATTGTTGTATCTCCTGCAATGGCTCCACTTGATTCAATTTGATTAAACGTTGTTAGTACGTCCAAAAAGATCTTTCCGTATTTCTCTTTTTTCTGTTCCCCTACCCCAGAAATCGTTGCAAATTCTTCTATCGTTTGTGGAATAAAGCGACTCATTTCTTTAAGCGTACGATCAGAGAAAATCATATATGGCGGAATATTACTCTCTGTCGATAGTTGTTTTCGTAAATCACGTAACGCCTCAAATACTTCGTCTTGTTCCTGCGGTTCTTCTGGAGAAATCGTTTCTGTAACATAAAAATGTTCTTCCCCTTTTAAGATCGGGAGTGTTTTATCTGTCAACTGAATCGTTGGATAGGTTGTACCAGTTGGTTGCAAATACTCTTCCGCAGTTAGAACATCTATCAACTCTACTACATCTTTTTGAGTCCAATGACTTAGAAGACCGTATGTTGTTACTTTCGTTAATTGCAACTGTTTAAGTTTTTGATTGCTCGAACCAACTAAAATTTGAGCAATCATCGTTTTCCCAAAACGTTCTCTCACTCGCTTAATAGTCGAGAACACCATTTGAGCCTCTCGTGTTCGATCGATTTTCTCACCGGTTTGCATACAGTTTGAGCACTTACCGCAAGTCTTAGTTGTATTTTCACCAAAATAGTGCAAAATATATTGTTGCAAACACCTTTCTGTATGACAAAAACCAGTCATTTGTTGCAATTTTTTGTATTCCATTTCTTGTCGGTCTTCTGTACGATCTGACTGCTCAATTAAAAAGGCCTGAGTTCGAACATCTTGTGGACTAAACAATAAGACGCAATCACTCGCCTCTCCATCTCGGCCAGCTCGTCCTGCTTCCTGGTAATAGGCTTCAATGGTTCTTGGCAAGTTATAGTGTAAGATATAACGGACATTTGATTTATCAATCCCCATCCCGAACGCGTTTGTTGCCACAATTATCTTCGCTTTATCATGAATAAACGCTTCTTGAGCAGCTGAACGGTCTCCTTCGTTCATCCCTCCATGGTAACAAGCGACATCAAATTTTTTGACTTGAAGATCTTGGTAAATCTTTTCTACCTCTTTCCTTGTTGATGCATAAATGATCCCAGACTCATTTTTACGTGATGCCAAAAACGCATGCATATATTTTTGTTTATTTATACCTTTTTTCACTTCAAATCTTAGATTGTCCCGTTCAAATCCAGTTGCTATAACATTTTCTGTATTAATTTGCAAAAATTGTTGCAAATCTGCACAAACTTGTTGTGTCGCTGTTGCTGTCAAGGCAAGCACCGTTACGTTTTGAGGTAGTTGCTCTAACCATGAAGTGATGTGCAAATAACTAGGCCTAAAATCATGTCCCCATTGAGACATGCAATGCGCTTCATCAATGGCTACTAAGGAAATAGATGTGTTAGCAAGAAGGTGCTGAAATTGTGGATGTGTTAACCGTTCGGGTGCTACATAGACGAGCTTATAGTACCCTTCTTTGATTTGTCCAAGCCTCTTCCTTTCTTCAGTCGCCGTTAATGTACTATTTATATATGTAGCCTTTATATCAAGCTCATGTAACGCATCAACTTGATCCTTCATCAGAGAGATCAATGGAGAAATAACCAAAGTAATACCTGGTAACACTAATGCCGGAATTTGATAACAAAGGGATTTCCCTCCACCGGTTGGCATAATTCCAATCGTGTCCATCTGGTTTAGGACATTTTGAATGATTCGTCCTTGTCCTTCTCTAAAATCATCATACCCATAAATCGTTTTTAACTTTTCTTGAGCTAGTTGTAGCATTGTCTGTTCCATCATTGTCCCCCTTGTTTTGAATGATAAATCAATCTTTGGACATTTTAAAAGTAAACACTTACTTTAGAGGTGATAAAATGAACATGACATTAAAACAAAAAAATACATTCTGTTTAGTGATCGTTTCATTAATTATGTTGGCACCTATCTTTATCATGTTGTTTACAGGTGAACGCTTTGTTACAGCCATTCGGCTTTTCCCACTAGATTTTTCACTTTACTTTGCTGTTCTATTAGGTGCAATCATTGTTAATTATTCGATGCGTTCGACTAAATTATTAACAATTACGATGCTTGCGACTGTTGGTGGCTTAGCTGTTTATTTTTTCTCATATATATAGGTCTTATTTATCGTACCATGTCGAAAAGAATCGGTCGAGAGAGCTTTCTTAGAAAAAAAACGTTAGAATACTAGCCCCTTGTCTACAATGAATGGTATAATTCATTCGATTATGGACATTGGAGGCATACATATTTATGATAACTGTTACAAATGTTGGACTGCAGTACGGAGACCGTAAATTATTTGATGAAGTTAATATTAAGTTTACACCAGGAAATTGCTATGGGTTAATTGGAGCAAATGGAGCTGGGAAATCTACCTTCATTAAAATTCTTTCAGGAGAGATTGAACCGCAACAGGGTGATGTTCATTTAAAACCGGGTCAAAGACTTGCTGTATTAAAGCAAAATCATTTTGAATACGAAGAAGTTGAGGTTTTAACGACTGTCATTATGGGACATGCTCGTTTGTACCAAGTTATGCAAGAAAAAGATGCTATTTATATGAAAGAGGAATTCTCTGACGAAGATGGCATTAAAGCTGCTGAACTTGAGGGAGAATTTGCTGAAATGAACGGATGGGAAGCCGAGTCTGAAGCTGCCATTCTTCTTAAAGGTCTTGGCATTACAGAGGAATTCCACACGAAAAAAATGGCTGACTTATCTGGATCAGAAAAAGTGAAAGTTCTTCTTGCACAAGCTTTATTTGGTGAACCTGATGTGTTGTTACTAGATGAGCCGACGAACCATTTAGACATCAAAGCGATTGAATGGCTAGAGGAATTTTTAATTAATTTTGAGAATACCGTCATTGTTGTTTCACATGATCGTCACTTCCTTAACAAAGTTTGTACGCATATTGCTGACTTGGATTTTGGAAAAATTCAAATTTACGTCGGGAACTATGATTTCTGGTATGAATCCAGTCAGTTAGCTCAAAAAATGGCACAAGATCAAAACAAGAAAAAAGAAGAAAAGATTAAAGAGTTACAAGGCTTTATTGCTCGATTTAGTGCAAATGCTTCAAAATCCAAACAAGCAACATCACGAAAGAAGTTATTAGACAAAATTGAACTTGATGATATTAAACCTTCATCACGTAAATATCCATATGTACATTTTGGACTAGGTCGTGAAATTGGAAATGATGTGTTACGAGTAGAAGGCATCACGAAAACAATTGATGGCGAAAAAGTACTAAACAATGTTAGTTTTACGATGGATAAAGAAGATAAAATTACTCTTGTAGGCGATAACGAAATCGCGAAAACGGCCCTTTTCAAAATCTTAACGGGTGAAATGGAACCAGATAGCGGAACATACAAGTGGGGCGTTACAACATCTCAAGCTTACTTCCCTAAAGACAACTCTAAGTTCTTTGAAGGAAGTAACTTAAATTTAGTGGATTGGTTACGTCAATATTCACCTGAAGATGATAGTGATACATTCCTACGTGGATTTTTAGGTCGCATGCTGTTCTCCGGAGACGAAGTGAAAAAGAAAGCAAATGTGTTATCTGGAGGAGAAAAAGTTCGCTGTATGCTATCGAAAATGATGTTAAGCGGAGCAAATGTTCTTCTGTTAGATGAGCCGACGAACCACCTTGATTTGGAGTCGATTACAGCAGTGAATAATGGTTTAATTAATTACAAAGGTGCCATGATCTTTACATCTCATGACCATCAGTTTAATGAGACGATCGCCAATCGGGTTATTGAATTAACAGCAGATGGGGTCGTTGATAAGCAAATGACGTTTAATGAATATTTAGAAACAATAAAATAATTTGGACAATAGGGTGGCGTAAAACGTCATCCTATTTGTACACTGAACAGAACACGAAAACAGCTATCAGCTAATCATTAAGACATATGACGCTGACGCTGTTTTCGTCTTTTGATGAATTGCACAACAATGATTACTGCTAAAACAGCAAACAAGGCATAAAGTAACTGTTGAACGAACGACGTCCAGTCTGTTATCGATTGACCATAATAAAAGCCTATAAAGAAATAAATAGATAACCAGATAAAGGCTGAGCTAAATCCAATCAAGGCAAAGAATCGGTACGTAATACCGGACATACCGATACTAAATGGTACAGCGTGTCGAATAAATGGGAAAAAGTAACTAAAGCTTGCAGCTTTTAATCCGTATTCATCAAGTAGTTCTCTACCTTTTTCAGCACGAGAATGCCAGATTGATTGTTTTCGATGATCAAAATGCGCATGCTGATTTACAGCATATCCGATGACGTACAAAATGGTTCCATGGAGCAAAATGCTGCTGAAAAGAATTAGAAATGTTGGCAACGGATCTAACAATTTGGTTGTTGCTAATAATCCACCACTCATTAAAAGAATTTCATTTGGAACAGGAAAGAAAAACAACCCTACTGCAACGATAAAAAACAACGCAATGTATCCATATTGCCTAATAAAATCAATAAAAATGAAATAATCCACCATATAATCCCCCCTTTGTCCAATGATCAAAAAAGAAAGACAGCCTTCGCTGCCTTATCCTTTGAAGTAATCTTTATAATACCCGCCAATTTTACCCGTATTATCAATCACAAAATAAAATTCTTCCGTTTCATTTTTTAATTCATATGCTTTCCCTGCTGTTAACGCACGATTAACCATATATTTTTTTGCATCTGTATGAACACATTCAATGGTACGAATTGTTTCTTTATTTGCCCATGTTTGATGAATCATTGTACTCAACTCACTTTCATCTCATTCTATATGTATGTTTCCATTATACTGTCAACTACGATAAATGCCAACTTAATTAAACTTTGTTACAAAATTTTAATAATTACAAGCTGTTTTTCGCATACTTTGTTGTTTTGGGGCTGCCTGTTCACATGTTCGTTTCATTGTGCCCTTCTCAATAGGAGGAATACGATTTGCAACAATCTTTAACGAAACAGCCAATAAAAAAAACGAGGCCGACTATACGTCAGCCTCGTTTTTATTAGCCCTCTAAAAGAAGGGATTCTGGGTCTTCTAGTAGTTCTTTTATTTTCACAAGGAAACCTACTGCTTCTTTCCCGTCAACAATACGGTGATCATAAGAAAGTGCAATGTACATCATTGGGCGGTTTTCAAAACGCTCTTGATCAAGCGCTACTGGACGCCATTGAATTTTATGCATTCCTAAGATTCCAACTTGAGGAGCATTTAAGATAGGTGTAGACATTAATGATCCAAATACCCCACCATTTGTAATGGTGAACGTTCCACCTTGTAAATCAGAGATCGATAATTTATTATCGCGAGCTTTCTTACCTAGCTCACCAATTCCTTTTTCAATACCGGCAAAACTTAGTCGGTCTGCATCACGTAATACAGGAACAACTAATCCTTCATCTGTTGATACTGCACAACCGATATCGTAATATTTCTTAATAAGCAACTCATCGCCTTGAATCTCAGCATTAAGAAGCGGGAATTCTTTTAATGCTCCAACTACTGCTTTTGTAAAGAAAGACATAAAACCAAGCTTTACGCCATTTTTATCAACAAATGCGTCTTTACGACGGTTACGAACATCCATTACAGCTGTCATATCCACTTCATTAAAAGTCGTTAACATTGCTGCAGTTTGTTGTGACTCTACTAAACGTTTCGCAATTGTTTGGCGACGGCGAGACATTTTTACTCTTTCAACTGGCTTAGCTGGATCATCTGAAGCCACTGGTGCAGCTGGGCTCTTTTTCGGAGCAGCTGGTGCCTGCGATGGTTGAGCTTGTGGTCTCGAACCATGTGTTTCAACATCTTGTTTGCGAACACGTCCTAATGGGTCAGCTGTAGAAACAGCACTCAAATCAATCCCTTTTTCACGTGCTAATTTTCTAGCTGCTGGTGAAGCTAGTGGACGATCTGTTGAAGATGCTGAAGTCGCTTCTTCTTTCGCAGCTGGCACTGTTTCTTTTTTCGGCTCTTCTTGAGTAGCCTCTGCTTTTTCTTCACTAGTAGCGCTAGTAGCAGCACTACCAGTTTCATCAATAACAGCGATGACTTCGCCAACTTCTACTGTGTCACCAGGTTCTCTTTTAAATTCCTTAATCACACCAGAATGCTCAGCAACAATTTCAATGTTTACTTTATCTGTTTCCAGTTCTGCAATGTACTCACCTTGGTTAATTTGATCCCCAACTTGTTTTAACCATTGAGCTATCGTTCCTTCTGTAATCGACTCTGCAAGTTCTGGTACTTTTATCTCAATCACGGAAAAGGCCTCCTCTTATTGTTTACGTGTCAATGATTCTGTTACAATACGTTCTTGCTCTTTTTTATGTGCGACTGGGTCACCCTCTGCAGGACTTGAACGGTGCGTTCTTCCAATGTAACTAACCGCTGTTCCTTCAGGTGTAATTTCACGAATTCTTGATTCAATAAACGGCCATGCGCCCATATTTTTTGGTTCTTCTTGTACCCAAACAATTTCTTTTGCATTACCAAAGCGAGCAAATAGTTCTCTTATTGGCTTTTTCGGGAATGGATAAAGCTCTTCAACCCGTGCAATGTGCAACCAATCCCAATTTTGATCACTATTTTTTTGAATTCGATCCGCTAAATCAATTGCCACTTTTCCACTACACAACACAATACGCTCAACCTTTTCCGGGCTGTCGCCTAGTCCAACTTGTTCAAAAACAGGCTTGAACTCGCCATCCGTAAATTCATTATGACTAGATGCAACAACTTGGTTACGTAATAAACTCTTAGGTGTCATGATAATAAGTGGACGAACGGAATCTTTTTCAAGGATTTTCGCCTGTCTTCTCAAAATATGAAAATATTGAGCTGCCGATGTACAGTTAGCTATCGTCCAGTTGTTCTCCGCTGCTAAAACGAGGAAGCGTTCTACACGACCACTTGAGTGTTCTGGCCCCTGTCCTTCGTATCCGTGTGGCAATAGAACGACAAGACCTGATTTTTGCCCCCATTTTGCTCGACCAGCTGAAATCCATTGGTCAAACATGACTTGAGCACCATTGGCAAAGTCACCAAACTGAGCTTCCCATAAAACAAGTGTTTCTGGTGCTTGCACATTATAGCCATATTCAAAACCAACAACCGCTTGCTCTGAAAGTGGACTATTGTAAACAGCAAATGACGCATTGGCCTTATCAAATGTTTGAAGAGGTGTATGCACATCATTTGTTTCACGGTCATGTAACACTAGATGACGGTGAGCAAAGGTACCACGTTCTGAATCTTGCCCCGTTAAACGGATCGGCGTACCATCATGTAAGATTGTAGCAAAGGCTAATGTCTCTGCTAACGCCCAATCCACTTTCGCCCCTTCTTCAAATGACTGAAGACGTCGCTTCAAAATTTTCTCCAACTTGGCATTGGCCTTAAACGACTCCGGCCATGCTAACAGTTCATCATTAATCTCTTTCAATGTATTGAAAGGAACACTCGTCTTCACTCTTGGTAAACCATTAACAACATAGTCTGGCGGAGACATTTCTTTTGGTTGATTTGTCTTGTTAGCAATAACATCATCATATTGCGATTGTAAGTACTCTTGTGTTTCGTTATCTAACGTATCCCCATATGTTTGTTCAACAACTGATTTTTCAGCAAGCTGGTCTGCATAAATTTTGCGAACCGTTGGGTGCTTGCGAATAATCGCATAAGTGGATGGTTGTGTCACAGCTGGCTCATCCATTTCGTTGTGCCCGAAACGACGATACCCAATAAGGTCAATTAGGAAGTCTTTCTTAAACCGTTTACGGTATTGGACAGCAAGATGAATTGCTGCTAAACACGCTTCTGGGTCATCAGCATTGACATGGACGATTGGGATTTCAAATCCTTTCGCTGGATCACTCGCATATGTAGTAGAACGAGAATCATACGTTTCTGTCGTGAAGCCAATGTTGTTATTTGCAATTATATGAAGAGACCCGCCAGTCTGATAACCTTTCAATCTGCTAAGGTTCAAGGTCTCTGTGACAATCCCCTGTCCCGGGAATGCTGCATCCCCATGAATTAAGATTGAATAAGCTTTCGACACGGACTGTTCTGGGAACCCTTTTGATGTCCGTACTTCTTGAGCGGCACGTGCATATCCTTCAACAATCGGACTAACAAATTCTAAATGACTTGGATTATTTGCTAATGAAACCGTAGCTTCAGCTGTATTTTCTTCTCTTATTTGACGATCTGCACCTAAGTGGTACTTCACATCTCCTGTCCAACCGTTGATTCCTGCTGACACTCCAGCTGGATCTAAATTTTTGCTCGGTGCATATAAAAACTCTGAGAAGATCATTTTATATGGCTTGCTAAGCGTGTGGGCCAAAACATTTAAACGACCACGGTGGGCCATCCCAATTAATACATTTTGAGTTCCTTCATGAACGACTTCACGAACTGCCTCGTCTAACATCGGAACTAGCATATCTAGTCCTTCAATCGAGAAACGCTTCGCTCCGACAAAGGTACGATGAACGAACTTCTCAAAACCTTCTACTTGTGTTAGTCTCGTTAACAGATTTACACGTTGTTGTTTGGTTAAATTCGGAACGTACATACCGGACTCAACCATTTTGATTAACCATTCTCTTTCTTCCATATCGTGAACATGGTTAAATTCAAAAGCGATTGTCTTTGTATAAACATCTTTTAAGTAATTAATCGCATCCAAGCCATTTTTTACATGGGCTGGAGCGAACTCACAGATCATTTCAACCGGTACTTGCTTCAGAAAATCTTCTGTTAGGTTATAATGACTTAACTCTAAAATTTGCGGATGATCTGATTTAGGGAAAATTGGATTAATATCCGAAACCAGATGTCCTTTTCTTCTAATCATATCTGCTAGTTTAACTGCATTAACATAATTCCTAACCATATTAGGTGAGGCAGCAGAAACACTTGGTCAGCACTTGTACTGGATTGACTTTCGTTATCAGAAGGCGGTGGACCCCAAATATCAAATAACTCTCGTAAATCTTCTTCTACAGCTTCTGGATTTTTAGAATACTCTTCGTAAAGCTCAATTGCTACGCCAAGATTTGGACCATGAAACCCTTGCCATGGTTCTTCCGCTTTGTGCCCCTTGCTTGACATAAGATGATTACCTCCTAGTTTAACTTCAAGTTAAATCTATGATTTTAAAATTGTAACGCTTTCATTACCATTTTAACATAATTGTCACATTTGTTAAAGAATTTCTATCGTTATTCATAGATTTATTTATTCTTTTGTTCTTGACAATGACCGTTACAATAAATGGTGTAGAATAAAAAGATCCTACACTAAAAAGTGTAAATCTTTTTTTTCAGAAAATCTAGTTTTTTCATAAAAAAAGGAATTAATCCCACACTTTTTTTCATGAAACGAAATAGGAAGGAACATTATGATACATTTTGATAAAACCAATAGACAAATTCTTACATCTGCATGTCTACAATGCAATGATGATTGTTTCCAGCCACCTTCTAAAGAGGTCCCTAAAGTAGGGTGTTGTTCTTATAGTCCTACATTTTATTTGCTTGAAATTAAAAATATGGTTCAAACGAATGAAGTGTTCTTTCAAGAGTACTTCTTAAATCATCCGGCTGCGCTTATAGAGCCCTACTCTATAAAGATTCCTGCGATCATTCATCCAATGTATAACAGCAGACCCATACAACAAGGACTAACAAAATTGGAACAAGATGACCTACGTCAATCTTATTCCATTTGTCAATTTTTCAAAACCAATCATGGATGCACTCTTGATCCGTCTTATAAAAATTCTGTTTGTCGTTCATTTATTTGCCTTTCCATTGAAGACGATTTAACAGATAAAAGGCAGAAGAACCTTTTATCCTGGACAAAAGAGATCAAAACCGAGGAACTAAACTTTCAAAAAACACACGAAAAAGTGTTACGAGACCTTAACATCCATTTACAGTCAAACCCTACAGCGGTCGTTCAATATCTACAATCCATATGATCTATAAAAAGCCATGAGCAAGAAAATGTTCTTTTGCCCATGGCTTTTGTCTATGTCCTAATGGTTACATGAATTTTTCTTAACAGTATACAAAAAACAGCCTTTATCATAAGCGTGTTCGAAGTAAGTCCACAGCATAATCTATATCTTCTTTTGTCGTAAAACGACCTAAACTAAATCGGATAGTCCCCATCCCATCCTCTACCTTAACCCCCATCGCTTGTAGAACAGGAGATAGCGTAACCTCACCTGAATGACAAGCGGAACCTGTTGAGGCAGCGATTTCAGGTACAAGACCCAGGATTTCTTGCCCGATGCGATTAGCAAAACTTACATTTAACGTATTAGGTAAACGATTCGTCGGATGACCATTCAAACGAATTTGCCCAGGGAAAGCTTGTTCAAGCAATGAATGAAAATATTGTGTTAACTCGTGAGTTTTATCTTCTTTCATCAGCAGTTTTTCTGCAATCTGACAAGCCGCCCCTAAACCAGATACTAATAGAACATTCTCTGTTCCTGCTCTCATCCCCCGTTCATGACCTGCTCCATGAATAAAGGAGTCTAGCTCAACACCTTCACGAATAAACAATGCTCCTACACCTTTAGGTGCATACAATTTATGACCAGCTATTGATAAAAAATCTATCTTTTGCTTCCGTACATCTACCGGAACTTTGCCAAGCGATTGAGCAGCATCTGTGTGAAAGAGAATTCCCTCTTTTCTCGCAATTGAACCTATTTCTTCAATCGGTTGTAACGTCCCTACTTCATTGTTTGCATGCATCACCGTTATCAAAATTGTATCTGGTCGAATTGCTTTTTTTATTGCTTCGACGGAAACTTGTCCGTATGGATCCACATCGATATAAGTAACTTCCGCACCAAACTTTTTTAGATATTCTAAAGGAGCACGAACAGCTGGATGCTCAATGGTTGTTGCAATCAGATGTTTTCCTTTTGTTTGATGTCGCTCAAATACTTTTTTGATGACATGATTATTAGATTCACTGCCACCACTTGTGAAAATAATTTCCTCTTTTTTTGCTCCAATGAAAGAAGCAACTTGTGAACGCGCCTTCTCAACTGCCTCCTTTGCTCTAACAGCAGCAAAATGAGTCGTCGATGGATTGCCATAATGGTCCGTTAAGAACGGAGTCATTGCTTCAATTACTTCAGGTGCTAACGGCGTACTAGCATTATAGTCTAAATATATTTGCTTCATTAACTTTCCTCCACTTTTCCTTTATAGACATTTTACCAGTTTCATCTAAAGGTTGCATAACAACACGTGTTCAGAAACATCCTAATTAAAAGCTAGAATGAATGGAGGAACTACAAATGGAAATGCATTTACATACGAATAGTGAGGAAACTTCTTGTTCAGTAACGGTTATACCAGAGCACGAAATTTTTACCCTTCACACATTTGATCACAGTAGCCGTGAATTTCACTCTGGTCATGAGATGCTTGCTTGGATTAAAAAGAATTGGAATCCCCATCAATTTGAAAATGAAGAGCAATATCTAGATCTAATTCATGCAATAGCAGATGAATTAAAGGAGCGTTTTAAATAGTAGCACGTAAAAGCCTGTCTCATCCTACTTCTTAAAACAGACAGGCTTGCATATACTTCCACGAAGACATTCCGTGGGGTTGAGTGTATGGTTACGTTTATATTGCTTTTCCTTCTTTCGATACTTGTTAGCATTGATGCATTTGCAATTGGTTTTCTTTTAGGTTTAAAGAAAATTAGGATTCCCCTTGTTGTCGTTGCAATGATTGCCTTTTTTTCCGGTTTTATCGTTTTTTTTTCAATGGGAATTGGAAGATTGCTCGGTGAATTTGTCCCAACCTCTATCGTTCAAACAGGGGCAGGGATTTTCCTTATCGGAATTGCCATTTACAATTTCATTTATGAACTACCTTTATACCGTCGTTCATATTACCTTATGATTGCATTATTAATGAATGTAGACAGTTTTGGATATGGGATCCAAGCTGGTCTATCTGATCGATCATTTTGGTTTGCTCCGATGGCTGGAGCCCTTATATTTGCAGCCTTTGTAATCGGAGTTATTTACGGGCATGAAATTAAAAGTCGTTTTATTATTAGATATATGTCCTATATTCCTAGTATTCTTTTTTTATTGCTAGGTTTAAGTAAATTGTTATTTTAAAGCATCGCTTCCGACTTTCCAAAATACATGGGTGAATAACTGAATTTTTTGTCTCTTTTTATCGTTTCTTGCGCTTGCCTTGGAAATAATGCTACACATACAAAAAAGGATGTCACATAGACATCCTCCTTCATTATCTTACAATCCCTCTGCTATGCTGCTTTGCTACAGAAATTTCAAAATAGCTATCATCATCTTCATAAATACGATCAATGATAATCAATACGTCTTCAAATGCAACAGAGTGATTATTCGTATTGTTTTCAATCATAAAATGAATCATACTCTCCACTTCTTGATTAATTTTATGGTTAAGATCTTCCTCGCTTGTTTTTTTGCTTCTAATACTATCATTAAAATCCATTGGATATTTTGGTATATTCATGTATTTCCCTTCTTCCATCCTCATTTACTATTATCATAATCGTTTAAAACGCCTGAATCAAGAATTGAAAAATCAACCCTAATCTGCATCACTCTTTACGTATACAACCTTTACATAACCCTTCTATTCCTTTTTCATAAAATAGGTTGTCATCTATACGGAATTCAGTTGGTTGAATACCTTACTAATGACAAAGAAATATTGGAGGGAATATGATGGCCGAAGAACTCATCAAACCATGGGATTTAGATGGGACGTTGGATGATGATTCATACGTACCGTCCTATATAGAAGAAATGGCAAAGAACGTTATGACTCATTATGATTTAACCGTAAGATCGTATGTAGTGATGGCAACAAAAGCAGATAAAGGCGGGTTGATATGGAAGATTGAAACGGACAAAGGCCCCTTCAGTTTAAAGGTCCTACACCGTCGCCCTACTAGGAGCCTATTTAGCCTCGGCGCCCAAGCCTATTTAGTAGAAGAAAAGAAAGCAAGAGTTCCTCCCATTTATAAGACAAAAACAGGAGAAGACTTTGTTGAAGCCGGAGGGAAGCTTTGGTTTGTAGCTGAATGGATTGCTTTAGAGGAAGCCTCGGCAGATTTAGAAGGCGCCAAAAAGCTTTGCGGAGGTCTTGGAGAGTTTCACCGTCTATCAAAAGGATATGAACCTCCCTACGGTGCTGAAAAACCTTCTCGCCTTTATCGTTGGCCAAGGAAGTATGAAAAAATGATCAAAAAAATGTCATGGTTTCGCGATCTAACGACAGCTTATTCTGAAATGCCAGCAAGTTCCATTATTCTTTCCGTTGTTGATAAGTTTGAACAACAAGCTATACAGGCATTAGAACAATTAAATGAGTCACGTTACAGTGAGTTAATTAAAAAAGGGGACAAAGAATGGGGACTTGTGCACCAAGATTATGGTTGGGCTAATGGTCAACTTGGTCCAGGAGGCGTTTGGCTTATCGACTTAGATGGTGTTGCCTATGATCTTCCTATAAGAGACTTGCGTAAGTTAATCACGAACCAGATGGAAGAGCTAGGCAAATGGGATGTTGAATGGATAAAAGGGATGATCGAAGCATATCATGAAACAAATCCAATTGATGAAGATCTTTATCATTTACTATTAATTGATATGTCTCTTCCAAATGAATTTTATTTGCAAGTTAAAGATATGGTTTATGAACCTACATCCTTTTTAGATGAAGAAGTAAAAATGACTGTTGAACACATTATTGCATTAGAAGAAACAAAATGGCCAGTACTCAAAGAGCTGCAAGAATGGAAAGGAGCCATTACATCATGAACATCTTGATGATTTGTACAGAAAAGCTTCCAGTTCCAGCCGTAAAAGGAGGTGCCATTCAAACCTATATTGATGGAGTTTCAACTAGTTTAAGCGATAAGCATCAGTTAACGATTTTAGGAACAACTGATCCAAGTTTACCAGATGATGAAACCAAAAATAACATTCGATATGTGCGAACACAAGGCGGTTTAATCGAAGTATACCGTGAAGGGGTGAAAAGATTTCTCAAAGAAAACCCCTCTTTTGATGTGATTCATATTTTTAACCGTCCACGCCTCGTCCTACCGGTTCGTGAATGTGCCCCAAATGCCAGGCTTATTTTAAGTATGCATAATGATATGTTTAAACCTGAGAAAATTGACCAAGAAGAAGCATCAAAAGTGGTAGATGAGTTAGATCACATTATAACTGTAAGTGATTATATTGGTAAGACCATTTATGAACCGTTCCCAAAAGCAAAAAATAAAATTCAAACGATTTACTCAGGGGTAGACATCTCTCGTTTTGTTCCCCCTTCTTCTACTAAAGCGAAAGAAATGAGAGAACAAATAAGAAAGGAAAACAACCTTGAGGGAAAAAAGGTCATTCTATTTGCTGGACGCCTCTCTCCTAACAAAGGAGTCGATGTCCTAATTAGAGCTGTGCCGGAAATTACAAAAAAGCATCCTGATATTGCTCTGGTTATAGTAGGAAGCAAATGGTTTAGTGTTGATGAGGTAACGGACTATATAGGATATGTTCGAGCTCTTGCAGCAAGATTGCCTGTTCCTGTTATTAACACCGGATTTGTTCACCCGAGTGAAATCCAAAAGTGGTTTGCTGCTTCTGACGTTTTTGTTTGTACGTCACAATGGCAAGAGCCATTAGCACGAGTGCACTATGAAGCTATGGCATCAGGGTTGCCGATTGTTACAACAAATCGTGGGGGAAATGCTGAGGTCATCATTCCTAATGGAAATGGCTTTGTCATTGACAATCCAGAAGACCCTCAAGCATTCGCAGATCAAATTTCGCACTTATTATCTAACCCATCTCTTTCAAAAGAATTAGGAAAAAAAGGAAGAGAACTAGCTGAAAGCCAATATACTTGGTCTCGAGTTATAAGTGAAATCGACAGCATATGGAGTGAAATGAAAAAACGTATTGAAAAGGGAATCAGTGTTCAAATGATCGATCAAACAAATGATGAAACCCCTGTAAAAACAGTTGATGAACACCGTGATCAACTAGCTGATGAGCCTACTCAATTTGATCAGCTTTCACCCGTGTTAGATGAAGTTGAACAAACAAAAGATCGTTTGATTGATGATCGCACAGACTCAAATGATCAGATGAGTTCTATTGATGAAGACCATACTTCTTTGGAACAAGAACCAGAACCTACCGAAGACGTTATACCTCTTAATGAGATCATCGAAGACCTCAATGATCAAGTCAATTCTGAGGAAGATTCATCGGAAACCCTCGTACCCTCTTTGGATGATAAGGTGTCTCTTGATGAGGTGATTGATGACCTAAATGATCAAATTAGTTCAAACGATGAAGACGACACACTTGCACCTAGCGAAGACAACAAACCTCTTAATGAGATCATCGAGGACCTCAATGATCAAGTGAATTCTGAGGAAGATTCACCGGAAACGCTCGTACCCACTTTTAATGATAAGGTGCCTCTTGATGAGGTCATTGATGACTTAAATAATCAAATTAGCTCAAACGATGAAGACGACACACTTGCACCTAGCGAAGATAACATGCTTCTTGAGGACGTGATTAAGGACTTAAATGACGCAGCAAGCTTTGATGAAAATGACATGCAAGAGGAATACAAGGACATTGATGACATTACTCATGATCTAACAGAACAGGTGAGCTTTTTTGAAGAAGACGACAAACATGAAATAAAAGAATTCTTACAGGAATCAATGAACAAACCAACGATGAAGAAAAAGAATCGAAAACAATTAATTATTCAAGAGATCTCTGGTCAAGATGAATTATTAAAAGTTCTTATTTATCGAATTCAAGAAAAAAGAAAAACAAATAAGCCTCATTCAATGAGATCAAAGCAATGGTCCCAGAAAGATGTGTTAAGTGATATCCAAAATCTGATCCAATCACAATCCGTTTCTAACGAACAGCAAAATACGTTGTCACAAGAGGATCGAAAAAAGGTATTCTTCGAGGCCGTAAACGACATTACAACAGCCAAACTATTTGAAAAACTAGCAGAAAAAAGAAAACGAAAAACCCGAACAAAAAAAAGACAATAGAGAAAAGGTGTCGCAAAATCTGCGACACCTTTTTCTACCTTTTATAAATCGTCTCTAAATAACACAACTCTTCCTTCAAACCTGTTACGAGATCAACTTCTGGCTTATAAGCGAGCAATTTTTCTGCTTTGTCGATATCCGCCCACGTATGCTTCGGCTCCCCGATTGCTTCTTTCTTAAAAACCATTTTCGCCTTATAACCAACAAGTTTCTCCATTTCCGTAATGATATCCAATATGGAGCACGTTCTTTCCCGCCAATATTAATGATTTCCCCAATCACTCCATCTGCGTATAACACCGATGCAGTTGCTTTGACACAGTCATGCACAAATGTAAAATCACGCGTTTGCGATCCATCGCCAAAGATTGTAATAGGTTTGCCTTGAATGATGTTTTTAATGAAACGATGAAAAGCCATATCGCTTCTTTGTCTCGGTCCATATACGGTAAAATACCTTACAATTACCGTTGGTACACCAAAACTCTTTCGATACACATGGCACAAATGTTCCCCTGTTAATTTCGTTATCCCATATGGCGATAACGGCTCGGTTCTTGCATTCTCCGATACTTTTCCAACAGTTTCCCCGTACACAGAAGAGGTGGAAGAATAAATAAACTTTTTTAACGGAACATGTTTACTAGCTTCAAGTAACCTTTGTGTCACATCAATATTATTGATCACATATTTTTGAAAATCCGATCCCCAACTAGACCTGACACCTGGCATTCCAGCTAAATGATAAACATATTCAACATCTTGTAAATAAGCTTCCCAATTTATTGTCTCTAAGTTTTCTTCAACAAAACGAAAACGAGGATGCAGTAATAAGTTTTTTAGATTTTGGCGTGAAATAGATTCGGGTGTAGGCCCTATAAACGTATCAATACCGACAATATTAACATTGTGATTTTCTAGTAGTTTTTCACAAAGATGAGAACCTATGAATCCACCACATCCCGTAACAAGAATTTTCATCTTGCCACCCCCCGATAACGGATTCCATGCTCTTCTAAAGTCGACGGTTCGAGGCAATTTCGACAATCAAGGACAGCCTGATTGGTCATTGTTCTTTTTACACGCTCCCAATCAGCTTCAACGAATTGACTCCATTCCGTCGCAATCACTAATAATTCACTGTCCTCGATCGAATCATATAGTTTCGTATGAGTTGTTACGCCTTCAATAGAAGGTGTAACCATTGGATCATACAAATGAACTTCAGCGCCCTCTTCAACTAATTTTTCTACTAACTTTAAGGCCTGTGAATGCCTAGTATCATCGGTATTTGGCTTAAATGTTGCTCCCCAAACCGTTATCTTTTTATGTTGTAGATTGATCAGTTCTAATTTCATTTTCTTGATATACTCGCTAATGATACTATTATTCACTTTTTGTGCAGCTTGCAGGATTTGAGGTGTGATGTTTTTCGTTAAAAATTGATGTTCCAATGAAGACAAATCCTTCGGTAAGCAAGATCCCCCGTAACCCAGTCCAGCTTGAAGGAACGGGTGACCAATTCTAGGATCGAGCCCAATCCCATATGCGACATCTGTGATATCGACCTTACTTCGGTCAGCCATTTTTGCCAACTCGTTAATGAAAGATACTTTCAGAGCTAAAAACGCATTAGAAGCATATTTAATCATTTCAGCTCCGCTTAAACTAGTAATAATATAAGGAGCTTCTATAAAAGAATATAGTTTTTTGATGAAAGGAATAGGCGTTTGCTCCTTTGTACCTACCACAATCTTATCTGGATAAAGCATATCGTTTATGGCTGTTCCTTCTCGTAAAAATTCTGGATTCGAAACAATATCAAAATGAGATTTCTCTACTCCTTTTTTCATAAACTTTT
Organism: Halalkalibacter wakoensis JCM 9140; assembly: GCF_000513095.1. GTDB lineage: Bacteria > Bacillota > Bacilli > Bacillales > Bacillaceae_D > Halalkalibacter > Halalkalibacter wakoensis. Next base: position 60,154 of record NZ_BAUT01000002.1, on the reverse strand, counting down.
GATAAAGTTCTTCATTTGTCCCAACTGGAACCGTACTTTTTGTAATAATGACTTTATAGGAATCAATTAGTGGGATTACTTCATTCGTCACGTTCTCAAAGAAACGAAGGTCTGTTTTCCCGCTTTCATCTTGAGGGGTTCCTACTGCAATAAAAATAAGAGTGCTTTTCTTGACTGCTTCTTTAAGATTTGTTGTAAACGTTAAATGGCCGCTTTTTATATTTTTTTGAAGCATTTCTTCCAAACCTGGTTCATAAATAGGCACTTCTCCTCTTCCTAGCTGATTGACTTTATCTTCTATTTGATCTACACATGTTACGTGATGTCCATAGTTAGCTAACACTGTAGAGGTTGTCAAACCTACATACCCTGCTCCTATTACACATACATTCATCATGTTTTGTCGACTCCTCTTTACATAAATAATATCTAGATTTGTATATTCTATTTCACGCAAAGGCTATAAGTGAGCTAAGAAGTCATTTTCAGAATAAAATAAGCGTTTGTCTCTAGTTCGTTCTCTTTCAACCAAGAAAATGGCCTAGATATAGAAGATTCATACACGGACAACTTCCTCTTCATTCTTTGGACGAATAGTATGTGATATGTAAAGGGGGAATGAACGTGAAAGTAAGAAAGGCAATCATACCTGCAGCAGGATATGGTACTAGAAGTCTCCCAATAACAAAAGTGGTTCCAAAAGAAATGTTTCCTATTCATGGGAAGCCCGCCATTGATTATATTGTTCAAGAAGCTATGGAATCCGGGATTGAAGAGATCTTAATTGTCGTTTCAAGAAATAAAAATATGATCATCGATTATTTTGATCGTTCTATAGAATTGGAGACTTTTTTAGAGCAAAATAATAAAACTCATTTATTAAAGTCCATTTCTGTCCCTGATATTCATGTTCAGTTTGTACGTCAGCCTGTAGCGAAAGGACTTGGCGATGCCATTCGTCTAGGTAAGCCGTTTGTTAACAATGAGCCATTCGCTGTTTTACTTCCTGATGATTTATTTATAGATGAACAACCAGCCATCGGCCAACTTATACAGGCGTACGATGATGTTCAGTCAAATGTCGTCGGTGTTCGTAAAGTAAATGACGAATTATTAAAACAATATGGCGTAATCGATGGAACTCCACATAAGAAACATTTGTATAAGATTCATGACCTTGTTGAAAAACCACAATCGAACGCTCCATCAAACTTGGCTGTGATGGGTCGCTACGTTCTGCATTCAGATATCTTTGAGTACTTAGCACAAGTCAAACCAGGAAGTGGTGGAGAAATTCAACTAACAGATGCTATAAAAGAAATGCTCAAAACGACCACTAGTTTTGGTTATCAGTTGTCTGGAACACGCTATGATATTGGGATAAGAGAAGACTATTATAAACTTCTAACGTATATGAACGAAAACAAAGAAAGCTAGCAATAGAGCTTTACCTCTATGCTAGCTTTCTAGACTATTATCTATTATCAATCGTCTCCGGATACATATCATGATTCATCATACGGTGTTCTGCCATTTTTTCGTATTTCGTTCCTGGCTTGCCATAGTTTGTGTATGGATCAATTGAAATGCCGCCACGTGGTGTGAATTTGCCCCACACTTCAATGTAACGCGGATCCATTAACTCAATAAGATCGTTCATAATAATATTCATGCAATCTTCGTGGAAATCCCCATGATTACGGAAGCTAAATAAATAGAGTTTTAACGACTTACTTTCAACCATCTTCACATCCGGAATATAACTAATATAAATCGTTGCGAAATCTGGCTGATTCGTCATTGGACATAAGGATGTAAACTCAGGACAGTTAAACTTAACAAAATAATCACGATTTTGGTGTTTATTTTCGAACACCTCTAAAACAGAAGGGTTGTATGAAAAGTCATAGGCTGTTCCTTGATTCCCAAGAAGTGTAACCCCTTCTAATTCTTCTTTCTTTCTACCACTCATTCTTCTCTCTCCTTTTAAACGCCACGCTTGTTGCCCCAAATCAAAGTGTGAAGCTGCGGCAAAACTTTCGCATCATTCATGATCGTTGATTTAGTCGCACGATCAATTAACCATTCATAGGCATGTAGCAACTTAGAGAGCAATGCCTCGTCGTCTGTCGTGCTAATATCCTCATTGCCAATTTGCAAATAAAAAGGCACTTTGGGATAACGTACATGAATTTGTTCGGCATAACGAAAATCTTCCTCCGTAAATACAACCACTTTCAAACTGAACTTTCGGTCTTTCAACTGTTCTACATAAAAATCAAGTTTTTCAAAGTCTGTTTTCATATTAGAACTTGGAGGTTTCGGGGAAATGGTGACATCATCGATCTCTTTCATCCATTCCTGCCAAATCGATCCTTGAGTTTCTATCGCTACTTTCCAGCCTTCTTCATGACATCGGTCTACCAGTTCACCTATTCCTTTATGAAGAGCCGGATTCCCTCCAGAAATCGTAACATGGGAAAAATACTCTCCACCGGTTTCTTTTATCTTTTTTATAATTGCTTCTACTTCAAGTAATTCACTTCGCGCTGTACCGTCCCACGTAAAACTAGAATCACACCAAGAACAGGAATAGTCACAACCTCCTGTCCGGACAAACATCGTCTTTTGGCCAATGACCATTCCCTCACCTTGAATCGTTGGGCCAAACACTTCCATTACCGGGATTTTCATGCTAACTCCTCCGGCTTTGGACGATAGACCACATAACTTGTCGGCGTTTCACGAACAACAACTTGTAGGCAGTTTGGCTTATTGACTTGAGTTTGCAACTCGGCTTGAACGGCTTGCCAAATTTGTTCTGCTACTCTTTCTGTTGTTGGGAAAACATCCTTATATTCTAAATGATCATTTAAGACAGAATGATCATAACGTTTATGAACGATCTCTTTTATACGTTTGAAATTAATCAGAAACCCTAACTCATCTAGCGTATCTCCACCAATTGTAATGTTTATAAAATACGTATGGCCATGCATGTTCTTACATTGACCGGCTGCATCATCTGGAATGAAATGAGCCGCTGCTAGATGCATATCTTTATTTAATTCATAGCGATACGAGTGCTGAACTTGCGGATAAAACTGCTGAATCATATCGTGCTACCTCCTTGCTTCTCTGTAAGGTAGTCGTCTAATCCTTTTTTTCGCAACTGGCATGCCGGGCATTCTCCGCATCCATCTCCGCGTACCCCATGATAACAGGTTAATGTTTTTGCTCTAATAAATTCAAGCGAACCTAACTGATCAGCTAACTTCCACGTCTCTGCTTTGTTTAACCACATAAGCGGTGTGTGAATGACAAATTGTTCATCCATCGCTAAATTCAACGTGACATTTAATGATTTGACAAAACTATCACGGCAGTCCGGATATCCACTAAAGTCTGTTTCACAGACGCCTGTAATAATATGGCGCGCTCCAATTGCTTGTGCGTAAACAGCTGCAAACGATAAAAACAAATGATTCCGACCTGGAACAAATGTCGAAGGAAGTTCACCGTTTTCACCAGCTTTCACCTCAATGTCCTTTCTTGTCAGGGCGTTGGCTGATAGTTGATTGATCAATGTCATATCAAGTACATGGAAAGATACACCTAATTCTTCAGCGATTTCTCGTGCGCATGTAATTTCTTCATGATGGCGTTGTCCGTAGTCAAACGTAACCGTCGCAACCTCTTTAAATTGCTTTAGTGCCCATAAGAGGCAAGTCGTACTATCTTGACCACCACTAAATACAACGACCGCTTTTTCATTTCTCATGTCTCATTTCTCCTTTTTATAAATTTCACTTTGACAATCGTCTGTGAAATTCTTATTGAGAAAGAGCATTCGATCACTCCAAACGGGTATATTCGTTCTTTTTCACACATATTGTATGATGTTAGGAAACAATAGTAGGGTTTCCATCATTATTGAGAACGGTTCTTGTCACTCAAAACGACAAGAAAACTGTACGTAATCCATGTACAGTCAACACCTTAGTTTTTTATAGAGGGAGTTTGCGAACCTCTTGTCTTTTTCCATGACTTATCATATCACAAAGTAGAAAAGGTCGCTATCCTTTTCACACGTAGACAAAATTGATAAAATAAATAGTGCATGTAAAATTATACATATAGAAATGAGGAATGGTTCATGACTAGCTTTCAAGATAAGTTAGAAAAATATGCTGAATTAGCCGTTAAAGTTGGAATCAATATACAGCCAGGACAAACGTTAGTTGTTCGCACTCCGTTAAATGCTGCCGATTACGTTCGCGCTGTTGCCAAAAAGGCATACGAAGCGGGAGCGAAGAATGTCCATGTCGAGTGGAGTGATGAGGAATTAACGAAAACGAAATATGAGCTAGCTCCAGATGAAGCGTTTCATGAATTTCCACAGTGGGTTGCAAAAGGATACGAGGAGATGGCTGAAAATGGTGCAGCCTTTTTAAGCATTACAGGTTCAAACCCGGATTTACTAAAAGATGCAGATCCTGAACGTGTTTCAAATGCAAACAAAGCAAGTGGAAAAGCAATGGAAGGCTTCCGCTCCTATATTATGTCAGATAAAATTAGTTGGTCTATTGTTGCTGTTCCTTCTGTTGGTTGGGCCAAAAAAGTATTTCCGAATGAGTCAGAAGAACACGCTGTCGAAAAACTATGGGAAGCTATTTTTGCAGCGACTCGTATTAACGAAGAAGATCCAGTATCAGCATGGCAAGAGCATTTAACAGCGCTTGATGACAAAATGAAAGCTTTAAATGATAAACACTACCATGCTCTTCATTATACATCGGAGGGGACAGATTTAGTGATTGAACTACCAGAAACCCATTTGTGGGTTAGCGGTGGCAGTGTCAATAAAGATGGAGTCTCATTTGTGGCAAATATGCCAACAGAAGAAGTATTTACGTCAGCTAAGAAAACGGGCGTGAACGGTACGGTATCTAGCACGAAGCCATTAAATTATGGTGGAACCCTCATTAACAATTTCTCACTTACATTTAAAGATGGAAAAGTGATTGATTTCAAAGCAGAGGAAGGCTACGAAACGTTAAAACGCCTTCTAGATACAGATGAAGGGGCTAGATATATTGGTGAAGTGGCACTTGTTCCTCATCAATCGCCAATTTCTGATACAAATATTCTCTTTTATAACACCCTGTTTGATGAGAATGCCTCCAATCACTTAGCGATTGGATCTGCCTAGCTTTTTGTATCGAAGGCGGAAAAGAAATGACAAAAGAAGAACTTGAGAAAAATGGTTTAAATACAAGTCTCACACATGTCGACTTTATGATTGGTTCGGCTGATATGAACATCGATGGTGTCTACGAAGACGGCAAGCGCGAGCCGATCTTCCGTGATGGGAACTGGGCATTTTAATGTACCGTCTAAATAGGGTTGTGCTTTAAAAGGCACAACCCTACTTTCATGATGATATCTTCCTTTATTTACCTCTCCTTTTTGTAAACTTGTTGGAAACACTAGGAGGAAAAGGAGGAATGAAAGATGTCAAATCCATATTTATGTCCAAATTGCAAAACGAACCGCTCTCGTTTTAATCTTATTCAACAAGTGGCAACACCTGTGAAAATGGATGCTAAAAACGGAGCTATCATTGAACAATATGAGGAAAACAATGCAGGTCCACTTCACATGACTTATCGAGGACCAGAACTACGTGTACAATGTGCAACATGTGGGTTAATTGAAGAAGAAAGAATGTTTATCAAAAGAGCCCAACAACAATAGGAGCCATCAAGTGTGGCTCCTACTTTTTCATTCAAATATTGATAACGCTTGTTTGCCTAATAAAAAGCTTCCGATTGCATAAGCTTCTGCTTGATCTCTTAATTTTGTCGATCGATTCGTTTCACCATCATACACGTGAAATTGATACGGCTGTTGAGTCGGAACATCCGCAAAAGCCGATCGTAAAAATCTAGACGTTTCATTTAATCCGTGATTGCCACGATACATGACTTCATAAAAAGAAATGAACCCATGCATGACGCCATTGTAGCGAATGGCCTTTACCGGAACACCATGTTCAGCAAGACGCTCCGCATATGCTTCTCCTTCATCTCGTAACGGATCAAATTCGGCCGTAATGACCATAGCAGGAGGAAGATCATACAAGTTCTCTGCATCTAGTGGCGATGTATACGCATGAATCCAGAGTGCTTCATCAGGTGTATACGTGTCTCTTGCTCGGAGCATTACACTCCTCGAAAGCAAGTAATAGCCACTATCATAAGCTAATCTTGAATCAAACTCAATATCTTGAAACGTCGTTAATGGGTAAAGGAGAGCTTGTGCTTTAATATCCGGACCACTTCGATCTCTAGCCATTAACGAAACGACAGTAGCTATGTTGCCTCCCGCGCTATCACCAACAACAGCTATATTCTCTCGGTCCCCGCCAATCTCTTCTGCTACCTCATTTGCCCAAACTAAAGCATCATAACTATCTTCAATTGCTGCTGGAAAAGGATAAGCCGGTGCTACACGATATCCAACTGCAATGACAATACTATTTGTCCTTGAGGCAAGAGCACGAACAATATTATCATGAGTGTGAATACTCCCATATCCTTCCATGAAGGCGCCACCATGATAATACATAATAATAGGATGTGGACCTTCTTCAATCGGGCGATACATTTTTCCTTCTATGACTGTACCATCAGAAACAGGTATCTCAATCCATTCATTTGTAAATCTCGGCGTACCGCCTCTACTTAAAAAACTAGGTGCTTTCATATCTGGTGTAACGAGATTATGATGAACAGCATGCAACAATACCGCTGTTTTAGGAGGAACCTTCCCTGCTTCTGTATGTGACCAATAGTGAACAAACAATATGACACAAAGCGAACTAACAATGAAACCAAGTGACGCAACCATCATCCAAATGCTGACTTTCTCGAGTGCTGTTTTCATAGCGTCACCCCCATTGAATTGTCTAACTTCTATAATTATTATATCAAAAAAAGAATTCTTCGATAAGAGAATTTTTCAGTTTTTTTGAGATTTTCACACAATCTTGCAATTATTTTTACATTTTTATTGAAATAGGGGGTGTCTCAAAGTGAACTTTGAGACACCCCCATCTACTGTTAGCTTTATTAACGTTGCCAATTTTCTTTAATAAATTCATCTCTTCCTGATTTCATTCGATCTTCCTTGTATTCTTTAGGGCTTTTCTTGTAAAAATGCTGATGACTTTCTTCAGCTGAGTAAAATTCAGTTGCCTTTATAACCTCTGTCACAATTGGTTTGCTAAATCTGTTTGTCTTAGAAAGGTCCTCTTTTGACTTGTTTGCCTCTTCTTTCTGGTTTTCATTATGATAGAAAATCGCAGTCCGGTATTGCGGACCTCTATCATGAAATTGTCCATCAGGATCTGTAGGATCAATTTGAGGCCAGTAAAGAGATAGAAGTTTCTCATAAGAAAAAACAAGAGGATCGAATGTTATTTGAACCACTTCGTAATGCCCACTTTCTCCCGACTTCACTTCCTCATATGTAGGTTGTTTTATATGCCCTCCCATAAACCCTGATTCCACTTTCACAATACCAGGCAGTTCATCAAAAGGTTGGACCATACACCAAAAGCATCCTCCTGCAAATGTTGCCTTTTCATATATATAATCTTTCATATCTCTTCTCCTTCTTTCGTACAATGTATTTCCATTTATTCAGCTGTTGATTTTTCTTTTTGTTTCAGATCCAAAGGACATCAACCCATTATTTCTGTTTACGGTCTGGGCTATTGTCTAGACACTGTGCGGGCTCCTGCATAAGATAACAGTGGATTTTAAATAAAAGGAGGACTTTTCATGCATTATCAAAACACAACAACAGAACAAAACCATCCTCAAATGGTCGCTGGTGTAGATCCATATATGATTCAAACATTCCAATCTCTTTTAAGCTCAAATGTTGTTATTCAAACGACAGAAGGACTTGTTCGAGGAATCGTTGCAGACGTTAAAGCAGACCATGTTGTCATTGATGTAAAAAACTGTCCATTCTTCGTACGTATTCAACAAATTGTTTGGGTGAAGCCTTCCGCTTATAGAGAAGAATCATAATTTACTTGCGTAGAAAAAAGGTGTCCAACAAAAGGCTTAAATCAACTCTTTTGTTGGACACCTCTTTTTTATCTTTGCCCAAAAACATTAAACCTGTTCCTCATAGACAAAGTCAATTTCATTCGTTTTTTCGGCTGTATTTCACCTTTAAATCAAGTCCTTTAAAATACCAAAGGTCCTTTTCCTCTATATAAAACGTTATTCCTTCTATTTCTTCCTTCGTCCCGATGATCGAGGAGCCTCCTGACTAATCCCTAAAGAAAAGCCACTTTGTATGGATCCACAACCGCCATATCTAGCAAAAAAACGGACAAACTCTCCTTCGCCCTTAAGATCAAGCTCTTCTTTGAACCATTGAAGTGCTGGTTTTGTAATGTGTATATTCATGCTCTCACTCCTAACTTTACACCATTCCTTCTATGCACACATCATATCAATATTTATGATACGTTGTCTATAAAACAGTATTATTTATTGCCATGTACACAAAGAGTTTCTTTCAGTCAACTTTTTTTGTGTAATGCATATCTTATTAAAAAAGGAGGAATAGATCATGAGTTTACAAAAACGAACTTTGTATTATGCGTATCTTTTTAATAAGATGGGATTGTTAACAGAAGAACAAAAAAAACAATTAGAGGCTTCCTTACAAAATAAAATAAGAACGTAAGATCAAGTCTTACGTTCTTATTTCACCATTATTTTCCGACTAATTCATCTAGCACTTCAACGAGTTGGACAATCTCAGGTTTGCTAATTTGCGCATTTGCCCCAACCTTCTCGCCTTTATGAAAAAGGTCCGTACTAATGAGAGAGGAGAAGACCACTACTGGTATGTGAGTAAGAATCGAACTCTCCTTCACTTTTAATGTTAAGTGATGACCATCCATTAAAGGCATCTCAATATCCGTAATAATGATATCGACGTTGCCTGGAATTTCATCTTTTGACAGAGCGTTCAAATAATCCCATGCACTTTTTCCATTTTCAAAAAACTGAAGATTTTCATAACCTGCTTCTGTAAGTGTTTCTTTTAACAACTTACGTAAGATAGCCGAGTCTTCTGCTATAACAATTTTCTTCGTTGACCGTTCTCTCATCCCTAACGCCTTCACTTTGTCCATGCTCAAGCCTGTATCTGGGTTAATATCAACAACAATCTTCTCAAAATCTAACAGCAAAGCCATCATATCTTCCATTTTTACAATGCCAATGGTATGACTTTGAGATCCTTGTGATAGTTCACTAGGCTTTTCAATTTGTTCCCATGAAATTCGATGGATTCTTGAAACACTATGAACATGAAAGGCAACTTTCATCTTATTTAGTTCAGATATAATAAATTTATCTTGTTCAGGTTGTTTTGATTCAGGTAAATTCAATACTTTTGCTAAATTTACAACTGGGATCACTTCTTGACGCAGCCTTATAACCCCTTCAACATGTTCATGACCGTTTGGAGTATCCGTGATAGGAAGTGGATTAATAATTTCCCTAACCTTTAATACATTAATCCCAAATGTACTTTGGCCAATTTGAAACATGACAATTTCTAGTTCATTTGTCCCACTTTCCAATAAGATTCCATTTTTACTTTCGTGATTCATGCGATTTCCCCCGTCTCTCGCTTTTGCTTCTACATGATGCGAATTACCTATATTTTATAAAACGTTGAGCCCATCTGCAAGAAAAACTTAACATTCATGTAAAGATCGTAAAGAAAAACAAAAAACGAACGAGTAATAGTTCTTTATTAGAACTAGTAAACGTTCGCTTTTTTTTAGATTAAACGTGAATAACAATGTCACTTTCTTCTCTTAATGAAGATAAAAGTGCTTCAACTTGTAATTGCTGCTCAATCTCCCCACGTACTTCTTCTAATGTCGGTAACTCAGCATCTGCTTCTGGAATGGCTGCAATTGCATCATCATAGAAAGCTTGAACTTCTTCTTCTGTAATCTCAATTTCTGCTACACGTTGCTCAATAAATTTATTGCTTTTCACATTTTCTGCAACATCTGAACGAAGCTCGTCCATTGAAACGCCTTGCGCCTGTAGCAACTCTTGTAAGTCCTCTTCAGATTCAAGGCCAAATTGAGCCATTAAATCTTGTACACCAGCGTCAATTTCTTCTTCTGTTGCTTCAATTCCTTCCTCAAGTGCAGCATGAGTAATTAAAGTCGAATTAATAATTCGATCTAACACTTGGTCTTTTACTTGTTCTAGGTAAGCTGCTCCTTCTTCACTATCTATATCAATCCCTTGCATGGCAAGTTGCATCGCTTCCTGCTCTAATGTACCAACATAGATTTCTTTATCAATATCTTCTCCATTTACAGTTGCAATGACATCCGGAATGTCACCTGTATCTATAAAGGATTCCATTTCTTGTTGTTGATCAACCTCTACTCCCTCTTCAGCAGGTTGCTCTTCAGTCGCCTCTTCTTCTCCACCACAAGCAGCTAGTCCAACTGCAAGTGCCATAATACCAAACCCCATAACTAATTTTTTCAACACAATCAATCTCCTTCCTTTTCTCAAAAACCTTTCGTTATTGTAACACAAATAAACGTGCTTTTCAGTGTATAACCTTTATCACCACATCCTCTTTCTTCTTGAAACTCCAATTATGAAAATGTATCAAAACCTAAATCGTGATCATCCATGCATTGTCAGGCAATAGAAGAAGGGTTTTTCATCACTTTTAAAAAACTATGTAAAAACAAAAAAAGAGGACACACGCCCTCTTTTAACAACAATCTTGCCCACCACCAAGCATTACTAATCCTGCTCCACTCTCAGATTCTTCATAATCAAGAGTTAAGTCTGCTACCTGGTCGACGATCGTATTTTCAATAGCCACATTAATGCCGTTAATTACTTCTTGTTGATCGGTTTCTACTGGTTCATCCAGAGCCAGCCCTAATTTAGGTCCACCTCAACCCATGCCTGCCATCACGACACGCACAGTAGAAAGACCGTGTTCATTCATCGTATCCACAAGAAATTCTTTAGCTCGATCTGTAATTTTCAAATGTGTTCACCTCATTTCACTTATCCTCATTATACTAGAATAAGACAAGCTTTTCACATGAAACGTTTTGTAAATCTTGCAAAATTGTCAATTAGGAACTGCTGTACTTGAGTAGCGGAATAATGCTTGCATAATTCATTTACGAGTGTTTGATAATTCCCGCTATGTTCAAGCCCTATCACATGGTCAGAAATGCCATCAAAGTCAGAACCAAACCCAATACAATTCTCAGCTCCTAAAGCGCACATATGATCAATATGCTTAAGAAGATCTTTTATCGTTGCACTTTGCTGAGTGGTAAGAAAGGTAGGATAAAAGACAAGACCTATATAGCCATCTTTTTGAACTAACGCCTGAATTTGGTCATTATATAAGTTTCTTGGATGATCACAAATTTGTCTAGCATTTGAATGCGAGGCAATAGGATAAGCAGCAAGGTCCATTACATCCCAAAACCCTTTTAAACTCAGGTGGGAAACATCGGTCAAGATTTGATGCTTATTATTAAATTCCACAACTTCTTTTCCTAATGAAGTGAGCCCAGCCCCTCTAGCTTCTCCAATTCCATCAGCACATAAATTGGCTTGATTCCACGTTAACCCGACTGACAACACTCCTAGTTCATGCAAAATAGCTAGCTTTGTTAGATCATCACCAATCGAGTCAACACCCTCAAGCGTCAACACAGCTCCTATTTCATCTTCTTTTAGGTGTTGCAAATCAGACCACTGTTTTATATGGCGCATTGCTGGATCTACCGTCAAAACCTTCTGATAAAAAAGCTCAACTTGCTCCATGACAACTTGAAATTTTTGGTCCTGCTTTATAAAAGGCTCTACAAATATAGCAAAAAATTGAACGGTCACATTACCTGCTTTCAATCTTTCAAAATTCGCATCAATTTCTTCTGATGACCGATAATCACGATTTTTGTTTTCCCATAGCTTTAGCAATGCATCACAATGAGAATCGACTATAGAAGACCTCATCTAACCCCTCCTATAAATTAGGCTCCTGTTTGCACCATTATTATTTTTTCATCATACCTATATACTAATAAACCACTTAAAAAGGGGTGACAGTAGATGTCAAAAGAACAACAGCCTTGGTCAAATAAATTGCCTCAACCATATCAAAATGTATTGAAATCGATTGATAGTTTTTTTCAAAACACGATGCAAAACATTCATGACAATCCGCTATTTTTAGCACCCATTCCAACAAATGTTTATGAAACGAATGATTCATTTATCATTGAAGCAGAACTTCCTGGTGTTAGCAAAAAACAAATTGGATTAGATGTCTATCGTCATGCTGTTCGAATACAGGTCACACAGGACGAACGCACTGAATATATAGATGATGAAAGCGGAATTACTGAGCGCGTTGGTCATAGACAAGTGCGACAGCGTGTGATCCCAGTTCCGTTTTTCATTGAAGAACATGAGGTAAAGGCAACATACAAAAACGGGTTATTACAAATCATCATCCCTAACAAACGTAAACAAATCCCTATTGAATGAGGAGGTATGACAAATGTTTCAACGTAACCGTAATCAACAGTACAATGATGCCTCAGCAACAACAGCCATTTCATAATCAGACACCATATCAGAACCAATTTGCTCCATTTCAACAGCAGCCGCCGGCAACGCATTACCCTCAGCAACAGCAAATGAATGGGTTTATGCACCCTATGCCACATCAAGGTCAACAAGGACGTCCTAGACCACAATTCCCGAATGCAGGAATGGGAATGGGTAACCAACCGCCAAGCTATAAACAAAACAAACCGTCTTTCTTTAAATCAGCCTTTACCAATGAAAGTGGTAGTTTTGATATGGGCAAAACAGTTAGCACCGTCGATCAAGTTGTAAAAACAGTCCATCAAGCATCACCAATTATGAAGTCAATTGGGAGCTTATTTATTAAAAAATAAATTATGAATCTTTTAATGAGAGAGCATAGGCTAGCGTTTGATTCGCATTGATCATCTTAAGCCCTTGAGAAGGGATATAATCAATTTTTACAAATGCTCCAATTTCTTCAATTGTTTTGTCATCATATACAAATAAAAGCTCTTCTTTACGTTCTCGTGAATCATCTAGCCTTGGCTCATCCAGAGCAAGGTCGTACGCAACCATCGTACTTCACTCAAACGTATCATAAGCTCTAACACGGATTGCTTTTTGTTTTATATCCATACCCAAAAAGAAGTCTTTTGCACGTTCCGTTAAGTAAATTTCCATTCTTCTCCCCCCTTTCATGATTGATGAGGGCAGGCCAAAGAGATCAAATATCTCTTTTGGCCCTCCACCCTATTCATATTAACGAACGATTTGTTTTCTTTGAAAGATTATCAGACCGATTGTTCCAATAAGAGCACTTCCGGCAATAACCATATAAAGAGTAGAAATGGACGTAACTTCTATTAAGATACCACCAAATAAAGATCCGATTATGCCTGCCAATCCGAATATAACCGTAATAAATAAAACATGACCTGTTGCTTGTAAATGTTCTGGAATTAACTTATTAATAATTTGAAAAGCAGCAATATAAAATACAGCAAATGTTAATCCATGAGTAAGTTGAATCGGTAAAAACAACCAAGGATTCTCAACAAAAGCCATTAATATCCACCTGATTGCGTAAAATCCCCCTGCTATAATGACAAATGTTAAAGGAGACCATTTTCGATACCAATAAGCAGTAGTAGCAAACACCAATGCCTCAGCAGTTACTCCAACAAACCAAGCCCAACCAATCATCGCTTCCGGTCCACCTAATTCGACTACATACAAACCAAGATAAATATCATTTGCTCGATGTGACACTGAAATAAACAACACAAGCAAAAGAAATAAAAGCAAGGAGCCATTTTTCGACAACTTTAATGCGTCAATAATTGTCACTGGCTTATTTGTGCCCGGAACATCTTTAATTGATAATGCAATAATTAACGCTCCTACTGCCATCGTTAACATAGGTAGCATGATATTAGCTATACCAATCCATGTTAACACATACCCGACAACTAGCGAAGTAATCGCAAATCCTAATGATCCCCATAAACGAATTCGACCAAAACTAACTCTCTTTTGAACCGATGTTTTCTGTGCAAGTGAATCACCTAGTGCTGTTGTTGGAGATACAAAGAAAAATAAGATAAACATAGCGACTAAATAACCAACATACGTATTCACAAACATGAAAGCAAATATCGTTACGCAAAGACCACTTAAAGCTAGTAAAATCATTTTTTTAATGCTCTTGTATTTATCACTTAAATAGCCCCACATCGGTTGAGCAACAATGGTAGCACAAGGTCCAATGGCCATAAGTATACCAACTTGAGAACCCGTTAACCCTTCGTATTGAAAAAATACTGGAAAATAACCATTAATGATAGTAATCGTTGAATGGGCAAAAAAGAGATACGCCATTAAACGGGATATCGAACGATCCATACATACCCTCCTAGTCTAGAACGCGACAAAGTCTGACCCAGTTTTTGGTAGACAAGCTAACTTGGTCAGACTAACTATTAAAGTAATCCCTCTTGTTCAAACAAGTAATTGTACGGGATATCAAGAAACAAAAATAAGTTATCCGTTATTGGGTACGAATATGTCCGAATTCTTTCGTCTCGCTCAATATCTGTATAAAGATCGGATAAAAACCCTCTTTTTTCAATATTCATTCGTACGATGTTTTCTAAAAAGTACGGACGCCAGCTCCAATTTTTGAATCGGCCTTCTTCAATAAGCACCCACTTATTGTCTTGGCTTTTTTCCGCATTCGATGATTGTTGAAAACCTTCCGCATCACAAACGTAAATTCGAAAAGCATATCGATCACAATCCGTTGCAACCTTTCTTATCATCTCATCAAACGTATCATCTGGACTTATGGTTTTCATCGTTTGTTTCAACTGCGTCGTTAACTCATTCGTTAACGTAAATTGAGACTCCATCTTTTTTCGCTCATACACGATAAAATGCTGAAACTCCTTTTGCATTTTCTTTCTACAACAATCTGACTCAACAAAAAATCGATGTGGCGAACGCAAGTAAGATCCTTGATAGTAACGACCACCATTCTCCAAGAATAGTTTAGTTGATTAAATGTTGAAATGCCCTCAAAAAGTAATGTAGCTCCGATCTTTCTAGAAAGCATGGAGAGAGACTGATGAACATCGGAGTATAAATGCGGAAATTCCTCATCTTCCATAAAGGCTACATCCACTTTAATAATATTCGGTTTTAGCATGGCAATTAAGTCTAAATTGCTCCCATTGTGACCAACATCATCAAGAGCGAGCCTAAAACCAAAACTTTGAATATAGTAAAAAAAATGTTTATTTTCATAAAAATAATCAGCAACATCTTCTTCTTTTAACTCCAATACAATATGCCCAAGGTTTAACCCTTTACTCTGATAGGATTCTAACCGCTTAATAAACGTCTCACCGTTGTCCCGTATTAAAAGTGAGGCATCATAGTTAAAAAACAAAATGGCACTCTGATCTGTTTGCATATATTCATCAAGAGCCAGCTTTTGAATATGATCGTCTAATTCCAACCTATATTCATCTGGAATATTCTTATCTTGAAAAAACCAATCTAAGCTTTTGTCGCCTTCTTCCGTATGTAGCCTTCCTAAAACTTCATAACCAACAACAAGTTGTTTATCTGCACTAAAGATCGGTTGATAATATGGAATAACATGCTCTTTGCTCATCATTACATCTAATGGATCCATCTTAAAACACACCTCCACTAAAAAGACTTGCTATCAATGATCGAAACACTCATTGACTAGCAATAACAAATCTCTAGATAGCCAAATTTTATTATATCATAGGTTCCCGAAATAAGTGAGAATAGACAACTTCGAATCATTCGAATATTCAAACAAAAAATGTTCTGATTCACATGAATCGAACTGTACTAGCAAGTAGCAAACGGCAAATGGCAAGCAATAAAATTTTTAGGGGGAGTTCAAAAAAGAACTTTCTCTATAGGGATAAGCTATTTGCTTAAACAAAGAGGATGTGACACAAAGTTTACATTAGACCTTGCGTCACACCCTCTATTTTATTCTTTATGATTGCCTAAATCATAAGGCGTTTCTTGATACACGTAGTAATTTAACCAATTTGAAAACAGTAAATTTGAATGAGCCCGCCAGCGAAGACGAGGAAGTTTTTGATCATTGTCATTGGGAAAGTAATTGTGTGGCAATTCAATTTCGAGACCTTTTCCTTTATCCCTTTCATATTCCTCTTGTAATGTACAAACATCATATTCTGAATGCCCCATAACAAATATTTGTTTTCCATTTCTTGACCCAACAATATAAACCCCAGCCTCTTCTGAAAGGCTAAGAATTTCCAAATCATTCACTTGTTCAATGTCTTCTTGGCGTACTTCCGTATGTCTAGAATGAGGTGCTAAGTACTCATCATCAAAACCACGAAGCAACTTAACATTTTGTTTTTCGATTGTGTGGTAAAAAACTCCGAATTTCTTTGCTTGTAATGGATATTTATGAATTCCATAATGGTGGTACAATCCAGCCTGTGCACCCCAACAAATATGCAACGTTGAAGTAACATTGTCAACGCTCCAGTTCATAATCTCTTTCAATTCCTCCCAATAATCAACTGCCTCAAAGTCAAGCATTTCAATAGGAGCCCCTGTAATAATCATTCCATCGAATTTCTTCGATTTAATTTCATCGAACGTTTTGTAAAACATCGATAAATGCTCATGGGATGTATTTTTTGACACATGTGTATTTGGATATAAAAAAGAAACTTCTACTTGTAAAGGACTGTTTCCTAGTAGGCGTAACAGCTGAGATTCAGTCGTTTCTTTAATAGGCATTAAATTAAGAATGACAATATGTAGTGGACGAATATCTTGGGAATAAGCCCTGCTCTCGTCCATCACAAATATGTTTTCTGCATTTAATATTTCTTTTGCAGGCAAATGATCAGGAATTTTAATAGGCATAATGATGATCTCCTTTGTAAAATACGTATAAGGCTTGTATGTAAATACGGTGTTGTCAACATACTAGTTTATGATAAGATCATAAAGCATGTGAAATAACGTAACATTTAGATAATTTAACTTATCATGAATCAAGAAATTCTGCAATTATCTTAGCCTATATAAGAGGTGATTTCATTGAAAATTAGACTTGAATGGTATTACGTACCCGCAAAAACAAAGCAATCATTTTTTATGAAGTCGGACTGGATGTCTGTCCAACAAGCCATCATGCTACATGATGATCTTGAAAAGACGGGTCGGTTAAAAAGCATTGAATTTTTAGATGATCATGATTCGTCTTGGACCAAAAAGGAGCTTATCAAGTTTATAAAACAATTCGAAACGGAACCTCATGATCTGGTTGCATACATAGATGGAGGCTATGATGTTGCTACAAGGCAAACAGGCATCGGACTTGCTGTCTACTTTCAACAAAATAATAAAAAATGGCGAGTTAGGTTGAATGATACATTTGATCTAATTGAAGACAATAACGAAGCGGAATATGCTGCCCTTTATCGGTTGCTTCGCCAATTAGAAGAAATGGACGTCCACCATCAAACCATTCACATTTATTCAGACTCAATGATTGTAGTCAATCAAGCATCGGGAGAATGGCCATGTTACGAAGAACATTATTCAAAATGGCTTGATCGAATTGAGGAGCTAGCAAGCAAACATGGATTATCCTTACAATTTGAGCTTATTGATCGGAGCTTAAATAAAGAGGCAGACCAATTAGCCACTCAAGCACTTGAGGGCACAAAAATAGAAAGTGTAATCGAAAAAATCTAATAATAAAAGGGTTGCTTCAAAGGTTCACTCCTTTGGCAACCCTTTATTCCATTATTTATAGCTAGGATCACGTTTAATCAGTGCCTGAGCCAAATGATTGGCCACCCTTGTTATCCCTAGAGGTTCAGGAACTCGTCCATACTCTTCATGATGGAAATCCGATCCGCCCGTTCGATATAATGTCGTTTTTAGTTCAGATTCGATGTTGTCGCAAATTTGTTCGTAACGCATCACGGCTTCAACGTCATGATCACGATGATACACTTCAATTCCGTCCAATCTCCACTCTTTCACCCAATGATATAGCTCTTCATCCAAATCGTAATAAACAGGATGGGCGACAATTGCCATTCCACCTGTTTGATGGATCCAATTAATAGCTTCTTTAACAGACATTTCTTTTGACTTTTCAACGTACCCGGGCTTGTCCTCTGCTAAATAAAGGTCAAATGCTTCCGCTACATCTTTCACATATCCAGCTTCAATGAGTGCTTTAGCGACATGCGGCCTACCAATACTACCGCCATCAACATGCTTTAATACATCATTTGGCAAAATGTGTACATCAACTGCTGCTAATCGTTTGATAATGGAATGAAGGCGTTCTTTACGCAATTGTTTTTGCTCTGCTAGCATTGCACATAGCTCCTCATTTTTCCAATCGAATTGATAGCCCAATATATGAACACTCTTTCCTTTATGCTTTGTAGAGAACTCAATTCCAGGAATAACGACCATTCCGAGTTCCGTTCCTACCCGTATTGCCTCATTGATTCCATCTACGCTATCATGGTCTGTCAATGAGACTATCTCTAAATTTTCTCGCTTGCATTTTTGCATTAATTCAGATGGTGAATATCCACCATCTGAAGCAGTTGAATGCATATGAAGATCACTATTTTTCAAATTACTCATTCCTTCTCTATCTTACTGGCCACGTAACTTGTCCTGTTCGCAAATGATCTGTGTAAACAAGTTCATATTGATTTGCTTTTGGAACGAAGAATGCTACTTCTCCTCTATTTGTTCGAGAAGGGTGTAACTGACCACCAAGAATTCCTTTCGTTTCAATTGAGGTTGTTACACTATGAGCGAAGTTCTCATCGTCTACTAATGTTATTTTAAAAGTTGACGCCTCATAAACGGTTTCACGATTGTTTTTGAATGTCAAATCAACGATAACATAATGAGAGTTAGAATCATTTGATTCTTCTGTACGTACTCCGTTTAGCGTAATTTCCAAATCACGAATTGCCTTTGTTTGCTCATCTTCTATAATTGTCTGCGCATTTGTCATTTCTTTGCTTGAATCAAAAACGTAGTACATCCCAACAAGTGACAGTAAACACGTACATAAACCAACTAACAAGATAACTTTCGTTTTCATCTTTCTCTCTCCTTAACCCTGTTCATTCTTAAACGTTTGAGATGTTCGAATTAAGGTATGATGAAAAGTGTTAATTTATGACTATGAATTCCACCATGTATCATAAATCGTAACCGGAAGTTGTCGTTTATGTTCTGTGTTGGAATAGCGTGTCTCTATTTTTTTCGCAATGTCAGATTCAACTTGCTTTCCTTCTAAATAATCATCTAAATTCTCATAAGTCATGCCAAGTGCTACTTCATCTGGAAGACCTGGCTTATCATCTTCTAAATCAGCTGTTGGAGCTTTTTTGTATAAATGTTCTGGTGCTCCTAATTCCATTAACAATGCCTTTCCTTGCCTTTTCGTCAGTCCAAACAATGGCGCTATATCACAAGCTCCGTCCCCATGTTTTGTGAAAAATCCAGTGACGGCTTCAGCTGCATGATCGGTACCAATGACAAGACAGCCAAAATGAGCGGCTAAATCATATTGAGATTTCATCCGTTCACGTGCTTTTGTATTTCCTTTATTGAAGTCAGATAACTCCTCTCCACCTGTTGCTTGTTTAAAGCTTCAACGGATGCATCAACGGCAGCCTTAATATTAACCGTAATCGCCTTTGTTGGTTCAATAAAACGAAGCGCATCTTGAGCATCTGCTTCATCTTTTTGCTCACCATATGGGAGTCTTACTGCATAAAACGAATATGTTTTTTCTTCTTGTTCTTCATTTAGTTCATGAATAGCCACCTGAGCTAACTTTCCAGCAAGTGTTGAATCTTGCCCTCCGGATATTCCAAGGACGTATCCATTTGCATTTGTATGTAGTAAGTAATCTTTTAAAAAGTCGACACGCTTACGAATTTGTTCTTTCGGAACAACCGATGATGTCGTTTGTAAATCGTCCATGATCTCTTTTTGTGTAACCATAATAAATCCTCCTATCGTGTTTACATTTTCCTCATTGAAGAAAACCCTATTGACGGATTGAATAACCTAAATTTATTAGCTGGCCTTCTAATCCTTCTTTTTTTAGTATTTCTCTTTGCATGTCACCAAGTAAGTCAAAATGAGGGTATTTGTCTCTGCGGTGAATCCATTCTGGTTTCAACCCATATTTTGCTCCCCATTTCTCAAGCTTACTTACATTAGAACAGCCAACTTTTGTTACAGACGTGCAGGTAGGAAATCGTTCATCCAACCAAAAGTGAGTTAAAAAAGCGATCTCACCTTGGCCTGCTAATTGTTTCCATTCTGTTAGTGCTTGTCTCGTAATTCCGAAAGCCATCTGATCACCTATCATGTTGTTTGGCTTGATTATATCATAGTTGTTAATTTGTTGATATTTATCCAATTTTATCACGATCGTAGTATATCCTTCTACCCTTCTTACATGGCTGAAAAAACAATATCAACTCGCTTGAGAAATTTGCCAACATGTTTATTCTTTTAAAACAATAAAACGCCTGGAATCATCCAGGCGTTTTCTAATTCTATTTTTCATCTTGGTAGCCGTTTTTTCGAGCTTGCATCTCATCCGCAATTTCAGCATCAAAGGCTTGGATGCTTTCTTTACGACGTTGGTTCTTTTCCTTTATGATGTGCTTCTGCTCTTCCTTCATATCCGTATGTGCAACAGATTCTTCTGCGGCTTCGATATTATGTTTAGTGTTTTCCTTCATTTGTTGAAGTTTTTCAACATTGTCATTACGATTATCAGGTTTAGCCATATTCATTACCCCTTTTGATGTTATACTTGCAAGCTTAGTATGGATAACGAAAAACGACTTATTCACCCTGATCTACTTTTTCTTTATTTCTTCATATTTTAGAAACCATTCAGGAAATGCCTTTTTAAACGCTGTCGGCTTAAAGGTCTCTTTTTTTACAATAATATGTGTCGTTGTACCCTCAACACATACATCCTCTCTCTCATTGACAATACGATACCCATAAACCGTTTTAATCCCATCATTGCGTTCTACCCATGTATAGACAAAAGCACGATCTCCATAGCGAATTGGTTTTTTGTACGTTGCTGTCACATCATATACAGGGGCAAAAAATCCTTGGTCTTCCATCTCTATATAGCTATATCCAACATCTTCGACCAATCCCCCGCGCCCTAGCTCAAAATATTTTAAATAATTTGCATGATATATAACACCCATCATATCCGTATCAGCGTATAATACCTGAATTTCTCTTTTTGATATAAACAAATTCCTCCCACCTTTCACTTCTTAGAACTGAACATTTTCTACATCTACTTTTTCAAGGATCGTTAACTGTTCTTCATTCACATCATTCTGATTAATTAATCGTAACGCTTGAGCTTGAACAATTCGGTCAAATAAATCCATTGCATAACGTCCATTACTCGGATGTCCCTGTTCTGCCAATTGCTCGCTCAATTGCTCCTTAGCTGCATTTGTAAAAAAATACCCTATTTTCTCACCACGTTTTTCCATCATTTGTACTAGTTCGTCTCTAGAATAGTCATCAAAATGAACATGCTTTTTAAATCTTGAACGAAGCCCAGGATTGCTGTTTAAAAGTTGATCCATCTCTTTGCTATAACCAGCCAAAACAACAACCAGATTTTCTTCATGCTCCGTCATTTCTTGAACCAATGTGTTAATGGCCTCTTTTCCAAACCCACCATGTCCATCAGTTAAAAGTGAGTACGCTTCATCAATAAATAAAACTCCACCTAGAGCATCTTTAATCTTTTCTTTTGTTTTCTCAGCTGTTTGGCCTACATAGCCTGCCACTAAATCGGCCCTTGACACAACAACCAAATGTCCTCTTTTTAAGAGCCCCATTTCATTAAGTGCTTTGGCATACAATTTAGCAACAGTTGTTTTCCCTGTTCCAGGATTACCTGTAAAGACAGCGTGAACTTGTAAAGGTAACGCCTGTAAACCTTTTTCTCTTCTAAGCTGCTGAATTTCTACAAAAGACGTAAGATGAATGATTTCCTTCTTGACTTTTTCTAGCCCAATTAACTGTTCTAGTTCGTATTTGGCACGTTGTGATTCCTTTGAATCAACCTTAGACTCAAAGTTTTCCGCTTGAAGGAATACAAAGTCCTCGGCTTCTGTCTGTTCCAACTTGATCGTCGAACCTTTATGAAATATTGCATCTAATACAATGTTTTTTACCGTTCTCGCATTGCCAAATGATTCATCAACTTGTGCTTTCTCAATTCGCTGTCTACAAGCTTGTTTCGCTCGCGTTGATAAAACATAATCATTATCTATAGCAACTTTTTCACCTATTTCCAGAAGTTCTTCTATTGAATAGTTGCTAATTTCAATTTGATTTTGCTCAGGAAAACGGCTTCGAAGACCTGGATTAGAACGAAGAAAGCGTCTCATTTCATTTGGGTAGCCAGCTAGTATTACAGCAAATGTGCCCGCATACTTTCCACTAGTCATGGAAGAGACCAGTGTATCAATCGCTGTTTGTCCATAGTCATTTCCCGCCGCACCTTCTCGTTTCAAACTATAAGCTTCATCAATAAACAAAACTCCACCTGCTGCACGTTCAATTGCTTTTGTTGTGTTTTCCTCCGTTTGTCCTACATATGCACCAACCAACTGACTACGGTCCACTTCATACACTTCATCTCGCTCTAGTAAACCAAGCTCATAATATATCTTAGCAATCAACCTGGCCAAATGGGTCTTCCCTGTTCCTGGGTTACCCGTTAAAATCATATGTAAATTAATACCATCCACAGAATGAAAACCTTGACGTATACGCTCTTTTTGATAGTTCAAATATTGATAAAGTCGCTTCACCCGATTTTTCACATCGGTTAGGCCAACCATTTCATGTAATTCTTCAAGAGCTGTTTTACGCTGCTGTGTTGTCCATTTTTCAGATAGCAATTCAATCCATGTTTCACGGATGGACGTGATCTTTCTCGTTGCTGTCACAATTTCATTAAATTGAGAAGCGGAATAATATACACTCGATACGGAATCAATATATTGACCAGCTGTAGTCAAGATTAACTGAAACTGCTCTTTTAGCTCCTCAATCAATTGAACCAGCTGTTTCAAGTTCTTCACTAGCTCTTGGTCCTCCACAAACTCCAATGACTCTAAAGCAGCAAGATAGCGCTCCTCTAATGAATGAATGTATTCAAAAAAAGACGTTGCTTGTTCATAATACTCCGTAGCAGCCTTTTTCTTTGCAGCACTATGATCCGTTTCTCGAATAGGGGAGAATTTAGAGGGAATCGGAACATTCGATAAGTATGTAAAAAACGCCTCCACCTTCAACCGATGAGAAAAGACATTTGTCGGATCTCCCTTTAAAGCTTCTTTTACCCAACGTTCTACTAACGGATCCATTTGCTCGGTCCGTTGAAAACGAGTATAAGCGAGCATAGCAAACAACTTTGCCCGATACGTTACAACAAACTCTTGATCGTCTCTTCCTTCAATTTGTTCTAATAACTCCCAAGCTTTCCCTTCATGAAACGCCGCAATATCCTGCTCCCATTTTTCAATACATGCTGTTATTTCTTCCTTGTTCAAACGATCTTGTAACATCATTACACCACTTTCCTAAAAACACATTGCCCTATTTTATCATCATTAACCTGTTTTTGCATGAGCTAGAGCTTCTGTCTTCTTGCGTTTTACTGACGTTCCAACATATACACCACAAAGAACAAATAGCGCACCAATAACGGTGGCAAATGTTAAAACCTCTCCTAGAAAAACAGTCGCCATCATAACAGCTGAAACAGGCATAACATTAATGAAGATCGATGCCTTAGCAGCACCAATTTTCTGAATGCCGTAATAATATAATATAAAACCGATAACTGTAACAAAAACACTCATATGAGCAATAGCTAACCAAGCTGACCAACTAGCTGTTGCCACATGCTCCCACGGGCTCTCTAGTAAGCTCACGGGAAGTAAAAATAAAGTTCCAAATCCAACTGCATAAGTCGTTGATACGATTGAGCTATATTTTCGCAAAACAATTCGTCCAAGAACACTATACAAGGCCCATGTAATGACAGCTCCTAATAAGACGAAATCAATCAGTTCAAATTGAAAACGAAGAAGCATCATAATATTTCCTTCTGTAATGATCGTAACAACTCCGGCAAATGCCAACAAAAGCCCAATTACGTTTCTTTTTGAAATGGCCTCTTTTAAAAAGATTCCAGACAAGAGCATGATTAACATCGGATTTGCAGCAATAAAGAGTGAGCTTTTGATTACTGGTGCATGTTTACTCGCTAAGAAGAAACAAATGTTGTATATTGCAATCCCTGTTAAACCTAGTAAAGCAAACAAACCCCAATCTTTTTTCGTCGGCTTTGGAATGTCCCTTTCCATTATCCACATAATTGGAAACAATAGCAAAGCTGCTCCAAAAAAACGCAAAAAAGATATCGTAGCAGGTTCAAAGCTCTCAATGGCTATTTTCCCTGCAATAAACGCACTTCCCCAAGTACTCGTAGCAAATGTTAGCATTCCATATATTAACCACTGCTTTTTTCGGTCCATGTCTCTTTCCCCTTTTTATTTTTCATTCTACTCTCTTCTTTCGGTAAACGAAATAGTTATTTATAAAAAATTGGAAGGAGTTTACAACCACTAATGGCAGTAAACTCCTTCCTCCATTACATTACGGGCATACGTTTCTATTACTTGCCCATTATCTTTTAGAAAATCAATCGGATGTCTGTCATCCCAATTCTCGTTACTTGAAACAACGTGTAAAAATGTCTGTCTGTCTAGTTCTGAAATGTAAGAACCACCTTCATAATGAATTTGCACTCTCGCAACCTCATTCGGTTCTTGAATCATTCCAAATGTGACATACGTGTATTCATAATGCTCATCATGCCAGTTTCCACTTTGGACGCGAAACGTTCGAATTTTTTGTTTTTCTTCGGCAACAGCCGTTCCTCCTATTGTTAACATGGCAGCAGGTAAGCGTTGATAACCTTCTTCAACCTGTATCACCTTTTCAGCGACTAATTCATGTTGATTTACTGTATATACAACATGAATTTCTTCTTCATGTTGCTCTGTAACTAAAATGTCGATCTTAGCACTTGGTTCATACGTTTGGGACACAGCGTCACTAATTGATTCATATACTGTCTCGTCCATATCATATCCGTTACCTCCCACACTTAACATCAGCGCTAGATAAAATAGGAAAATACTAGCACCCAAAGCTGCGGTTGATTTCTGCAATAGAAACGACCTTATTAAGATTCTTGCAGCATAGCCAAATAGAAATACACCGATAACACCTAAAGTGACCGGGACAAGTGAGAATGACATTTTGATCGAGCCAATGCTTATAGGATCAGAGAGGAAGAACTGCATAACCCAAGATACAGATTCGGTTTGAAGAGTCTGGGCCACTTCGTGAGGCGGAGTTTGTTCAGTCATAAAAGCAGATAATGTAAATATTACTAACGCCATCACCGATTCAATCTGAAAAGACTTTGAGATCTTCTCCTTGTTGCTTTGCTCCTTACGCACTCCAAGTAACAAATGATGAAAACCAAAAACAAGTAAAGGCAAGAATAGGATATGTTTTAGTAGTAATAGCTGTCCATATGATAGCATCCAGGATTGTACATATTGAGGAACAATTGCCGACATTAACATGAACCCAGATACAATAATCACAGCGACAGCTCCAACAGCAACGAAGGAGAACCAGCGAGTAAACAATCGTAAATTTTGATTATTCAAACTAAACCATCCAACAACAGCAAGGATTCCAATCCAGATTGCAACAGCAACTAGATGAAGAGTATTTCCTACGAATCCGAATATTCCAGCGACTGCAGCACCGTGACTCGACCAACTAGCCAAAACAATAAGAAGGAAGACAAGTATGACTGAGTACCAACTTCCTTTCAAAACAGGAAAGCTCCCTAGAAAAATGATCGAAATAATTATAGCAAGGACAAATGCCTGCCCAGTTGAATAATCTAATACAACGGTAGTAATAGCTTCGAATAGTGGTACAGAAAACTGTTGAACAAGCGTTATAACTACTCTTATGACCGGGACAAGTAAAAGTAGCGGCACGAGAATGAGTAAAATCTTGAGGAAACGATCAGCTTCTTTTAATGCTGGGCGCACGTTAGCCGATAGCGCATATAGAAAAAAGTATCCCATTAAAAAAGAAAAGCAAATGTAAAGCAAAACATTTGCTAGCGAATCAATCATTTACGTAACCTCTTTAGTCCGAAACGTAAAATAACGAATAAACCAATTATACCCGTAATCACAATAGGTAAGAGAAACCGCCCCATTGAGGATTCTACTGCCTCATTTTCTTTAACTACATTGGACTCTTCTTCCATACTACCTGTTTCAGCTTCCTCTATTACTTCTTCGCCATTCTCTTCCACTAATTCTTCTTCCACGATTTCTTCGTCCTCAACCACTTCTACTTCATATTCTAAAACTTCAAATGAAATACTTCCTTCTGTCTGATGAGTATCCTCTCCCAATGCCTTCCATTCTACTACATACTCACCAGGTAAAAGACGTTCTGTTAAAAAGACCGTTAAATCGGGGCTTTCAACTTCAATACGCTCCACATCGATCTCTTCACCATGTTCATTATAAACAGATGCCGTCGATACACGCTCAATTCCCGCATTAAAATAAAGATTAATTTCCTCAACTGCATAATCTACTTCTTCCCCATCATTTGGGATTGATTCTGTTACATAAGAATGCGCTCCTGCCTTTATCGGAAAAACAAGCAATGTTGCGCATAACAATAATAGCCATTTCATCCTTTGCATTTTTTCACCCTTTCCTAGTAAACCTCTTTGTTTTTCCCATTTTAGCAGATAAAGTTCATATCGAAAAGGGAAACCACTAATTAGATATCCCCACTCTTTCCTTACATTTTATAAAATTTTAATTCCGTACAATTTTATTAAAGTTTCAATAAAGTGACAAAAAGAAAACGAGACAAGCACACGAACAATATGAGAAAATAAACGAGGAAAGGAAGGTTACAATGAAAAAAGCGCTCGTCTTCTTCGGCTATTTATTAGTTGCTGTCTTTATGTATCTCTTCGGAGAGTCGTTACTTCAGTGGATTCGTCAAGGCGGTACTGAATATATGCTTATTACTTCAATACTTGCTACATTTTTTGCACTGTTCCCGATCATTCCATATCCACTAATCGGGGGTGTACTTGGGGCTGCTTATGGTCCAGTTTTTGGTAGTATCATTACTTGGATAGGCTCATCGCTTGCTTCGATTGTCATGTTCGCTTTTGTTCGATACGGCTATCAAGACTGGGGAAAGAAATGGCTTCACCGCTATGATCGCTTATCGAAAGTAACAGATTTGTTTGAACGAAATGCGTTTATGACCATTTTTATCACGAGGCTTATCCCTGTCATACCATCCATTGTTGTTAACATTTACTCTGCGCTAAGTCGTGTTTCTTTTATACGCTATAGCATCGCCTCCTCTTTAGGAAAAGTACCATCTATGATTTTATTCGCAACGGTTGGGAATACTCTTGTAACCAATCC
The DNA here is from genome assembly GCF_000513095.1 of Halalkalibacter wakoensis JCM 9140. Taxonomy (GTDB): domain Bacteria; phylum Bacillota; class Bacilli; order Bacillales; family Bacillaceae_D; genus Halalkalibacter; species Halalkalibacter wakoensis. Next base: position 32,226 of record NZ_BAUT01000002.1, on the reverse strand, counting down.
TAGTGATTTGCTTTATATAACCCTCTTTTATGGAACTTTTTTAGCAATCGTCTATATCCTCTTTCGGTTGTTTAACCGATACACTCCACAAACTAAAGAGTAGCCTATCAAATAAGGCGGCCAAATGATCCTGTACTCACAGATCTAGTGGCCGCCCTTTTATGTAGGAATATACACAATCTTTTTTTTCATCCAATTTATTATTCCGAATAGACCTAGACCGATTATGGCACCTAACGTATTTAAAATGACATCATCTACATTGGCTACCCTATGAGTAAATAAAAATTGACTAACCTCAATAAATAGTGAAACAAAAAAACCAATCCCCAAAACAACTCCAAACCGACGCGCTTTTCGCCAAATTGCAGGCAACAGGAAACCTAACGGAAGAAATAAGACCACATTCCCAAGCAAAATTCGAATAGGATCTGCTATTTGAGGGCTAAAAACAGCAATACGATAAATGCTTCGAAATGGTATGAGATTATAATTCCTTCCCCCAGGTCCAGCCGGTCCTAATGAGGCACCATAATTCCAAGCAAATAAGGTTACATAAAACAAAGCACACACATAACAGAGAAAGAGTCCAGCTAAAATCCATTTGCGATGTCTCATGTCATCCACTCCTCTCATGTTAACATCCTACTTCTCCATTATTTCTCTATTGATATTGTATGACAAGCATTTTCCATCGACAACTTTTTTATTATGATAAAACATAAAAAATTCCCCGAAGTAAACCTACTCCGGGGAATTTGCAAATCTATCCTTTAGGAGGAACATAGTTGGGTTGCTCATTACTTTTTTGAGCCATCTTTTTCCCGTTATTCGCCCTTGACTTTACAGGCTGTGTTCCTAAATGGTCTGGTCGAAATTGAGCAAAATGAGACTTTGTACTTTTCATAAGTAACCCCTCCCTCAACATTTAGATTGCCTCACAAACGATGCTCTTATTCACATTTCCACTTGATTTAAAGAGGAACGTCTACGCTCCCACTTTTCTTCTAAACGATCAAGCGCCTCTTTATCCTTCAATAATTTCTCTTTATTTTCTCTAACTAATTCCTCAAATGATAATTTTCTGACTCTTCTCATGCGAAAACACTCCTTTGCTTTTTACCATTATGGAAAAACAGGAGTGTTTTTATACATTTATGACTTAGGGCTCGTATAAATTTGCCCTGTTTCATCGATTGTCATGACGAATATTTCTTTTGGATTTTTATATCCGTGCTTGTGCACTTGTTCTCTAAGCCAGTCCAAAGAACCAAACTTTTTGACATTGGCATCTATTATATTCCCATCTTCAATTAATACGGAAGAATATCCTTTAGAGGAAACATCCATTTGCAAGTCTTTAGGAGTTACACTCTCATATTGCGACTTCTTAATCACACTAATTGAACCATTCATTTCAAGAATTGCGTAATCGACTTCTGTCAGATCATTTGCATCTTTAAGACGTAAATCCATTAAAAAAGCCTCTAACGTGATTTTGGCTTTTCTTAATTGTTTATGAAGAATAACACCATGTTTCATTAAGATTATTGGCTCGTCTTCAATAATCCTACGAAAACGAGGAGCTTTTAGAGCGAATAAAGACAACGACAAGTGTAAACCCGCTGTCATCGCAGCTGCACCAACAGGGCCTGCAAGAGGGAGTTCTCCATCTGTTAATGGTTCACCCAATATATCCCCTATAACAACACCGAAAATAAAGTCAAGTGCATCAATGGAACTCATTGAACGTTGCCCTAGAACTTTGACGATAAGAAAAATATAAAAGTACACGATCGTTGCTCGGATCATATAACCGTAAACTGGTAATCCTTCTGCTCCTTGCCAAAAGTCAAACAATCTAGACTCCTCCGTTCTTACCTTTGCATTTTCTTATAAATAAAAGGAAAATAGGGTTGTTCATCGCAAATCTGAATTTCCTTCTCTAATATCCGCAGAAGCTTATCAGTTTGAACAACCCTATCCTCATACATATCCTTTTTTATAAATCGTTATCGCGATTCATCTTACTTGCTTCTCTTTCCGCGTACGATTCATATTCGGTTTCAGGATGATTTTGTTTTCCATATTTTTTAGCATTATTATTACGCTGAGCATTTGCATTTCCTTTTTTCTGTCTACCCATAATGGATCAACCTCACTTTCCTTATTTATCATTTTTATGATGTACAAATTTGCTTTCTATATTAGTGCGGTTAAAATTGGATTTCAGAATTAGAAAAATGGACCAAAACAAAAAAAACCTATTCTTTACAAAATATTGTAAGAATAGGTTTTTTTGTTATTAGTATTATTGAGCAAGCTTGTTACGAAGTACCATTTGTAAGATACCACCATGACGGTAGTAATCCAACTCAACTTCACTATCGAAGCGAACTAGTACGTCAAATTCCGTTTTCTTGCCATCTTTATTCGTAGCAACGACTTTTACCATTTCACGTGGTTTTACGTCGTTCGTAATTTGAACATCGAATGACTCTTCACCTGTTAACCCTAAAGATTCTGCACTATCTCCGTCTTTAAATTGAAGTGGAAGAACACCCATAAGAACAAGGTTACTACGGTGGATACGCTCATAGCTCTCAGCAATAACTGTCTTAATACCAAGTAGGTTTGTACCTTTGGCAGCCCAGTCACGAGAACTTCCCATACCGTAATCTTTACCAGCCAAAATAGCTAAGCCAGTACCTTCTTCTTTGTATTTCATTGCTGCATCATAAATAGATGTCACTTCGCCAGTAGGCCAGTAAGTTGTGTAACCACCTTCTGTACCAGGAGCGATTTGGTTACGGATACGGATGTTAGCAAAAGTACCTCTCATCATAACTTCGTGGTTACCACGACGTGAACCGTAAGAGTTGAAATCTTTAGGCTGAACACCTTTAGAAATTAAGTATTTACCTGCAGGTGTATCTTTACCAATTGCACCAGCTGGTGAAATGTGGTCGGTTGTTACTGTATCACCAAATTTACCGATGACACGTAGGCTTGATAATGGCTTAATATCTTCTGGATCTGGAGACAGATTTTCGAAGAACGTAGGGTTAGCAATGTATGTTGATTCCTCATCCCACTTATAAAGAGCATCATCAGTTGTCTCAATTTCGTTCCAACGAGGATTGCTGCTAAATACATTCTCGTATTCACGACGGAACAACTCAGGTGTAACTGTTTCAGAAACCACTTTAGAGATTTCATCTGAAGTAGGCCAAATATCTGCAAAGAATACATCTTTTCCGTTCTTATCTTGACCAATTGGGTCATTTTGAAGATCGATATCCACTGTTCCCGCAAGAGAATAAGCAACTACAAGCGGCGGAGATGCAAGATAGTTGGCTTTCACTAATGGATGGATACGCCCTTCGAAGTTACGGTTACCTGATAGCACTGAAGTTACAGTTAAATCACTGTTAGCGATTGCTTCTTCAATCTCATCCTCAAGAGGACCAGAGTTTCCGATACAAGTCGTACAGCCGTACCCAACTAGGTTATAACCTAATTTTTCTAAGTATGGAAGAAGTCCTGAATCAGTTAAATAACCTGTAACAACTTTTGAACCCGGTGCTAATGAAGTTTTTACAAATTCAGGGACTTCAAGACCTAACTCAACAGCTTTTTTGGCAACAAGACCTGCTCCAATTAGTACATAAGGATTTGAAGTGTTCGTACAGCTTGTAATCGCCGCGATCGCAATTGAACCCGTTTCCATAACCGTTTCGCGACCATCTTTGAATTTGACTGGAACCTTTTTATCAAATTCTGCTTCTGTTTGTCCTAAACCTTGAGTTCCTTGTGGTGCAACTACTGCATCACGGAAAGATTTTTGCATATCAGACAAACGAACAAGATCTTGTGGACGCTTTGGACCAGAAAGGTTAGCTTCAATTTCAGAAAGATCAACCTCTACAACACTTGTATACGTAGGGTCAGGCGTTTCTCCTGGAACATAGAACAAGTCATTTGCTTTTGAGTACTCTTCTACAAGCTTGATTTGCTCTTCTGAACGGCCAGTTAAACGCATGTAGTTTAGTGCTTCTACATCAACTGGGAAGAAACCACAAGTTGCACCGTATTCTGGAGCCATGTTCGAGATCGTTGCACGGTCAGCTAGTGGCATCTCGGCTAAACCAGGACCGAAGAACTCAACAAACTTACCTACAACTTTTTTCTCACGTAACACTTGTGTTACTTTTAAAGCTACATCTGTAGCAGTTGTTCCACTTGGAAGAGAGCCGGTAAATTTCACCCCAATAACTTCCGGTACAGGGAAGTAAGACGGTTGTCCTAGCATTCCAGCTTCAGCTTCGATACCACCTACACCCCAACCAAGAACACCGATACCGTTAATCATAGTTGTATGTGAGTCTGTACCGACAAGCGTATCAGGGAAAGCAAGTGTTTCACCATCTTGTTCAACAGCATGAACAACATTTGCAATGTGCTCAAGGTTAACTTGGTGAACGATACCTGTAGCTGGAGGAACAGCGCGATAGTTATCAAACGCTTTCTTCGCCCAACTTAAAAACTGATAACGCTCTTCATTACGTTGAAATTCTAAATTCATATTAAAATCTAAAGAATCCATTGTACCAGCTTTATCAACTTGAACTGAGTGGTCAATGACTAAGTCAACTGGAATTTCAGGATTAATTTGATCTGGGTTCCCGCCGAGGTCAGCCATTGCTTTACGTAAGGAAGCAAGGTCTACAACTGCTGGCACACCTGTAAAATCTTGAAGAATAACACGAGATGGTTTAAAAGGTACGTCGATATCTTTTAATTCGCTCGTTCCCCATTTCGCTAAATTTTCAACATGCTCTTCTTTAATAACATAACCATCGTATTGACGAAGAACTGATTCTAGTAAAACCTTAACTGAATATGGTAGTTTTGAAACATTACCTAACCCAGCATCCTCTAGTGCTTTTAAAGAGTAATAATTAATTGTCTTTCCATCCAAAGAAAAGGATGTTTTTGCATTGAATACATCTTTTTTCGTTGACATATGTATACCCTCCCTTTACAAGACTATCATACCGTAAACTGTCATAATTGTCTAAGCCAGAGACTGACTAGTCTATTTATTCCATAAATAGAAAGCGCTTAACTGATTCGACAAAACAGTCCCTCTCTAGAATATCAAAACTTTTGTGAAGAATAAATGCTTTTTTTAAATTCTTTTAAAAAGTAAGTCATTATTTACGGAAAAGTCTAGAGATCGTTACTCATATATAGAGGATAATCTTGTATAAATAGGCCAGAGATCACAAATCCTACGACTTGTGGAGGTGTAATTTCATGGCTAAACAACAACCAGACGAACAAGACAAAAGAGTATTAGAGCATAATGCAGCACACCGTGAAAAACCAGCAAATGAGCCTTTAACCGAAATGGAACGTCAACACAACAAAAAAACAAAAAAGCGTCAGTAACAAAAAAGGTAGAGGGGCCATAAAACAGGATTCCTCTACCTTCTTTAACATGGTGACAACCTTTATGCTTTTTTATTTAATTGGGCTTTCCTATCGCCTTCATGTGCATTTATGTTCCCAACCGCTTTTTGAGCTTTCAAAACAGCTTGACGACCAGCCTCAACAGTACGTTGTTTACTGGAATGTAGCATGTTATTCCCCCTTGAATGAGCTCGGTATTAGGGTGTGGCAAACGTAGATGATTATTCGTATACTTAGGCGATTGCCAGAGATACTACAATCGAGGAGGGATGACAATTATGACTGAGCACAATACACATAAAGACCAACGAAGAAATCAGCCTAAAGGAGCTCACTCCGGACAACCAGTACCATTAAGTGGCTCAAAAAAGGTCAAAAAACGAAATCAAGTTAGTCAAAGCAACGGCGAAGGGTAATGAATAGCAAGAAGGGGGGAGTCCAACGACCGTGGAAAGCCCCCCTTCTTCTTATTGAGTATCTTTCTTTTGTCTTTCCTTTCGTACTTCTCTTCGTTTGCTTCGTTGTTGAAAGCGCTCGGCTGCGCCTTCCCAATGCCACTTTTCTTCTTCTGTTTCAGGTATGACGGGTGGAACAGTTTTCGGCTTGCCATCACCATCCAGAGCAACAAATGTCAAATACGAAGTAGCTGTCAGTCGACGTTCACCTTTTAGCAAATCTTCCGCCTCCACTTTGACGAAAACTTCCATTGACGTGTTACGAGTGTAGGTGATAAAGCCCTCTAAACAAATCGCCTCCCCCGTCTTAATGGGAGCTATAAAATCTAAGCTATCACTTGAAGCCGTTACAACCATAGCTCGAGAATGCCTCATCGCAACAATGCTCGCTACTTTATCTATATACGCCATTACATTTCCACCGAAAATCGTTCCATGATAATTCGTATCTGGTGGTAAAACTAAATCGGTCAAAACTGTTTTGGATTCTGAAGCTTTTTTTCCTTCCATACCCGGTCTCCTCATCTTTATTCGAATTCTTTTAAACGTTTATGCAACTCTTCAAATTCATGTTCTTCAATTGTACGAAAGTCTAGTGCAATTTGGTCGTAAACGATTCGGGAAACAACTGCGGGCGTTCCCTTCCTTAACTCGTCATGAATAAATTGCGCTTTGTGTTTTTTAGTAGACAACAATAACAATTCTGTCTCAAGTTCAACTTCAGGCATCGTTCCACCACCAACTTGTGAGACATCTGACTTTATAACCATATTCCAAATTGGAGACAACTGAGCAGAAAATGCTTGAATACGTGCTGAAATCTCTTCCTTTTTCAAGCGAATAGCTCGTAGTGTTGGCAATGATTTCGTAACATTATCTTCATTTGCATAAGCTTTTAATGTGGCTTCAAGTGCCGCAAGGGTCATCTTATCAACACGCAAAACTCGGGCAAGCTGATGTTTCTTTAAAATATCGATCCACTTTTTCTTTCCTGCTATAATACCTGCTTGCGGCCCTCCTAGGAGCTTGTCTCCACTAAATGTAACCAAATCAGCTCCATTTTCAAGCGCTTCTGTTACGGTTGGTTCACTACCGATTTTATCTTGTTTCAAATCATAAATTGCACCGCTACCTAAATCTTCGTACAATATGATATCATGTGCTTTTGCAACTGATTTTAATTCTGAAATAGAGACCTCTTTTGTGAAGCCAATCACTTTAAAATTACTCGTATGTACTTTCATCACCATAGCTGTATCGTCGGTAATCGCACCTTCATAATCATATAGATGCGTTTTGTTTGTTGTCCCAACTTCCACAAGGCTAGCTCCGCTTTCCTCCATAATAGAAGATACACGAAAAGACCCTCCTATCTCAACTAACTCCCCTCTTGAAACAATTACTTCTTGTCCTTTCGCTAACGCTTTTAGGACTAAGTAAACAGCTGCGGCATTATTATTAACAACCATCGCTGCTTCTGCACCTGTTGTTTCTTTCACGAGGTCCTCAATAAGGTCATGACGTGAACCTCGTTTGCCTAACGAAAGGTTATACTCTAAGTTCGAATAGGAATAGGCGGTTTCAGTGACTTGTTGGATCGCTTCCTCACTCAGCCTGGCTCTACCTAAATTGGTATGAAGTACCGTACCCGTCCCGTTAATAACACGCCTTATTCTATAGGTTGAATGATCACTAAGACGCTCTGATACACGAGCAAAGACCATTTCAGTGAATTCAACCACATTATCTTCATCTTTCCATTCACCGGCTAAAATTTCTTTTCGAATATCAGAAACCGCCTCTTGCAGCCATTCTGTCAGCTTTGCTTTTGAAGCTTGCTTTGTTTTTATTAATTCAAGAAACAACCGACTTTGCTGCAATTCATGAATTGCTGGGATTTGCCGCAGTAATTGATACATGTATGGTCTTCCTTTCTAAAAAAAGGTGACTTAAACCGTTCTCACCTGGCACGATAGATAGCTACTTCTTTATTCTAGCGTCTTCCAACTAAGTGAGAACATTTAGTCACCCCATTCATTTAACCCATCTTTTCAATTGTTTCAATTAATTGTTTTGCATCAGGAAAAACTCCTGTTTCCTTTTTTGAGTAAATTAATTGGTTGTTCACAGTAACTTCAAATACGCCACCGCCACTTGTAAGCAAGGTAACCTCTTTCACTTTACTACGAAAATGGTTAAGAATTTCATCCGTGACACTCACGGCTTTTGGTGCATAATTTCACATCATACAAAATTCAACCGTTACTTTGAATTCCATGCAAAATCAAACTCCTTTACTTTGGTTTCATCTATATTGTAGGATAATATGATAAATGATGCAAAATATTTCATTCTAATCGCACACTATAAGTGTTTGAACGAACCGTTAGGGAGGGGTTACTTGTGACGAAACATGAACAAATTCGTTTAACTTCATTTTCAACTAAAGCTGGTTGAGGATGCAAAATTGGTCCAGAGGACCTGGCGCAAGTTTTGCGTCATTTACCTAAACAAACTGACGATCCCAATTTACTAGTTGGGCTTGATACATCTGATGATGCCGGAGCTTATCGGTTAACAGATGACTTAGCGATGATTCAAACGGTTGATTATTTTACACCAGTCGTAGATGATGCATATATGTTTGGTCAAATAGCAGCAGCAAATGCTTTGAGCGATGTATATGCAATGGGTGGAAAACCAACGACTGTTATGAATATTGTAGGTTTTCCGATCACTAAACTTCCCCCAGAAGTACTTGCTGACATATTAAGAGGTGCAGCAGATAAAACAAAAGAAGCTGGTGCGATCATTGTTGGAGGACACTCCATTGATGATCAAGAACCAAAATTTGGACTTTCTGTAACTGGACTAGCTCATCCAGACCGGATCTTTAAAAATGTTGGTGCAAAACCTGGGGATTCTCTTGTTTTAACAAAGCCAATCGGGGTTGGAATCTTAACAACAGGGATTAAACGTGAAGCTGTTACAAAAGAACAAGAAGAAGCCGTTACAGAAATGATGGCTCTTTTAAACAAAAAAGCAGCCGAGAACCTTGACGGCCTACATCCAAATTCTGTAACAGATGTAACTGGTTTTGGCCTACTTGGACACAGTTATGAAATGGCTAATGGCAGTCAAGTAACGTTTGAGCTCAGCATGAAAGCCATTCCCATGCTTGATGGAACAAGAGAACTCGCCGAAAAAGGGATTATCCCAGGCGGTTCGAAAGCAAACGAACGCTGGTTAGATGGGTGCGTTGAATATACTTCCTCTATTTCAAATGTCGAAAAGAGTATCTTATGTGATGCCATCACATCAGGTGGATTGTTAATTAGTTTGCCTAGTGAGGAAGCCGTAAAATATGTACAAAGCATGCATCAAGCAAATGCTCATGCGACTATCATCGGTAAAGTGATAGAAAAGCAAGAAAAGCCGATCATCGTATCATAATGAAAAAACCGCTCCAAGTGGAGCGGTTTTTCTTTTGCCTATTCTTTATCAACCATTTTCATTAATGATTTGTAACCAGATCGAGTCAGATTATGATCTTCATCAATATAGTTATTCTTTTTCAAGCTTAATACAACCTCTTCTGTTAACATTGGAATAATCGTATGAATTTCTTCGTTTAGAGTGGCTATGGAAGTGCCTTGGACATGTTCTTTATCAATAGCCGCCGCTACTTCTTTCATTGGGTCTTCTTTAACAAAATATTTTTTTGTCCCCAGAATAGCTTGGTGCAACCTTCCTTTCACAACTAACAAATCTTCCATTGTATGAGTACGTTCTGATTCTTTTTGTTTAATCTTTTCACGATACGATTGCTTTTCCAGGTCATTCAAATCCGCTTTTGAGAATAATTCTTCAAGCAATTGTGTGCGATCTAAATCAATTTTTTCTAGTTGCTCTTCTTTCTCTATTAATACTTTTTCGAAAATTTGCGTTTCCTGATCAACGGCAGGAGTATCAATTTCCAGCTCGGGTTGTGCTTCTTTTATGTTGTTGCTAATCAACTCTTTCAGCTGCGTCAATTTCTTATTCACTACATAAGCAAAACCAATTAAGAACATGAAAACAAACGCTCGATATACTAACTCGTATTGAATAATTGAAAAAATAATGATTGCCCCAACCATAAAACCAATTATTTTCAGGACTAATGTAAGAGTCGATTTCGTTTGTACGTAAGACTTTATTTTGTTGTTCAACTGTTTATTCTTTTGTCTCATCCTTTTACTCCTCTGTTCAGATCTGTAATCCAGAACATATTTTAACACAAACCTTATAAGAGGATAGATCTATTTATCAAATACAAAAAAAGAAAAACATGAATTTCTTTATGACTAAAGCACTATAAAAACACTAACCTTTTACTGGTAAATCTCTGCAAAAATTTTGTCATTGACTTCATCCGGTTTCCCATCAAACATTAATTCACCTTCTCGAAAAGCGATGATCCTCGTGGCAAACTCCTTAGCCAAATGAACATCATGAATGTTTACAATCGATAAAAGTTGTCGTTCTTCATGAATTCTTTTTAATATTTCAAATATCGTCCTTGACGTAGTAGGATCTAAACTTGCAACCGGTTCATCCCCTAGTAATATTTGGGGGTCTTGAAGCAGTGCTCTAGCAATCCCAACGCGTTGCTTTTGTCCACCACTAAGGAGCTCTACACGTTTATCCATATGATTTTCCAGACCAACTTCCTTTAATGCTTCAATGCCACGTGTTCTTTCTTCCTCAGAAAAAATACCTAACATGTTTTTATAAGGTGGCCTCTGTCCAAAAGACCCTGTTAATGTATTTTGGAAAACCGTCATTCTAGGAATTAAGTTGAAATGTTGAAAAATCATGACCATATCTGAACGAACCTTTCTCATTTTCGTTTCAGAAAGGCTCGTAAGGTCTAAGTCATCCCATATAATTTTACCAGATGAAGGAACTTGCAAACGATTAATCGTGCGAATGAATGTTGATTTCCCTGCTCCACTTTTCCCAAGCACACAAATAAATTCACCTTTGTTCATCGTTACATTCACTTTATTAAGAGCATTTTCTTTTGCTTTAGGATAACGAACGATTAAATCTTTAATGGTTAGCATACGTTCCCTCCTTACTATGAATTGCAGAATCCATTCAAAAAGGAAAACCGCCTTTTTGAAGGCAAGGGCTCACTCGCTGCACGTCACTAAGAAAACCACTTAGTCGACTAAAAACTGGCAGCGGCTCCGCTCCTTGCGACGATTCGATTCAAAAAGGAAAACCGCCTTTTTGAATCGAATCTATATTACCCGGGCTCTGATTTGGCCCCCGATGAAGTCTACTAGGATGACCATAATCATGATAAGGACAATATCAAGTGCAACGGCTGTGTAATAGAAGCTTTGAAAGTGATTAAATAATTGTTGTCCGATTCCACCACCACCAATGAAACCGAGGATAAGTGATGTCCGTATGGCTACTTCGAACCGATAAAAGTAGTGCGATAATACATTCGGCCAAATTTGGGGCAAGATCGAAAACAGGTGACCCACCCACCTTGTTGCACCGACCGACCGCATCGCCTCCTGTGGTCCATTATCAGCTGCTTCAACTAATTCTGAGATAAGTTTGCCTAGCACTCCAATATTATGGAGGATAATAGCTAAAACGGCTGCAAAAGGCCCTAACCCAAAAGCTGTTACAAAAATTAACCCAAACACAATCTCAGGTACGGACCTTAGAGCACTTAGCCCACCTCGTACCGAACTATACATCGCCATCGACCCACTTGTATTTTTGGCTGCCAAAAAGCTAAGTGGCAACGCAACGATTAGGGCTAGAAAGGTACCTAAAAAGGCAATGGCTAGTGTTACAAGACTGTGGTACGCCATTCTCGGAAAAAGAGACCACTCAATAGGGAAGAAACGAGTGGTCACCATGTGATATATATTTCCGATTTGCGTAAGCTTTCTCCATTCAAAACCTGTCATATCCATACTCCACCATAAAGCTATAATGATTAGGACAATGTAAATGATGTATCGCCTACGAAACCATACCATTTAAAACAATCCCTCTACTCTAATGTTAGCATTTCAAATTCGCGGGCAGCTTCTAGTACATCAGCGTACTGACTATCATCCGCCTCCACAAATCGAGTTGCCCCACCGAAAATCCGTAATATTTCTTCATCCGTGATTTCAAAAAATGCTTCTTGAACTTCTGCAATCAACTCGTCACTCATCCCAGCAGGTACAACCCATGGATATTGATACAATTCCTCAGACTGCCAAATCACTTTAATGTCTTCTCGTAAAGTCCCGCCATTTTGGTCGTCTTCTTTCATAAGAGCTTCCAAAATAGCACTATCAACAGCACCAGCATCCACTGTTTTATCTCTTACAAGCGTCGTCACAATATCATGTGAACCAGCAAATTGAATTTGATTAAACTCGTGTTCATTTTCACTTTCATAATATCCGAGTTGACGTAAATGTAATCCAGGAATTAGATGTCCTGATGTAGATGAAATGCTAGCAAAGGCAAAATCAGCATCAGCAGATTCCTCTAACAGATCCTCAAGATTATCCCACTCGCTATCATGATGTGTAATAATGTTAGAGAAATAGAAAGGACTTCCATTTACCTCTTGAGTTATAATGGCTTGAGCCCCGCTTTGTTCATGAGCAATCAAATAAGTCAATGGACCTAAAAATGCCAAATCAATATGGTTATAATTAATGGCTTCGACTACCGCATTATAATTAGGGTACTGTTCGACCACTACTTCTCGCCCTAAACGTTCTGTTAAATGAGCTTCTAAATTATCTAATCCTGTTTGCATTTCCCCCATTGATTGAGAAGGAATCACCGCAATTTCAAAAACACTATTGTCGTTGCTTTCAACAGCTTCTTCCCCTGGTTCATCAACTGTAGGGGATTCTACAACCTCATCTGGCTCGTCTGTCCCACAGGCTGTTAAAGCAACTGACAAACTAAGAATCATTACCCATTTCTTCATAAACTCTCCACCTTTTTAGAAACTAATGTAGAAAAATCTACCACTTATTTTCTTTCTTGTAAAGAAATAACCATTACACATACGCCTTTGCTAAACAATGTTCATATACCTGAAGAAATTGTCTTATTTCTCTCTCAACAGAATGATGTTCCTCAACATACTTTTTTGCAAGCTGTACCATCTCTTGCTCTCTTTCTTGCCAAGCGAACAATTCGTTTACTTTCTCGTGGAACTCTTCTGGTGTCTGAAACAACATGCCTGTTAATTTATCAACAATTATGCTTTCATTACCTGGTATTTTACGGGCAAGAACTGGTTTTTCTAACTTCATCGCTTCAAGTAATGCAGAGGGTTGCCCCTCAGAAATCGATGTATTTAAGACATAATCGGCCGCTTCATATACAGTTGGCATCTCTTCAAATTCTATTTCCCTTTGGTACCGAAACCAACTGTGTTCTTTTTCAAGATTTTCAACTTTTTTATAGACGGCTTCATCTAGAACCGGTCCAATAATGGTAAACGTTAAATTCGGCCAAGTTTTTCTCATTTTCAATAGTTCATCAAACAAGAAAAGTACGTCTTTCACAGGTCGAAGTCCAGCAGGCAATAAAAAGTGAGGACTTCCAACCAACGTACCAATAGACGATTTCACTTTTTTCTTTTTCATTTCAACACTTTGAGCAATCACATAGATACGCTCTGCAAGATGAGGATAAGCTTGGACAATTTTATCCTTTCCATCTTTGCTAAAAACGGTAATGGCACATGATTCGTCTGCAACAGAAACCATCAACTTTACAGCTTCTGGATTTTTCAAGTCCTCATTAATATCCGTACCACCAGAAGTCAGGATATACGGCTTGTTTAGTTGAACATCTTTATGGCGTTTCATCCAGTGAGAAAAACGTTTTAGGTGGATAATATGAATGAGATCGACCTCTTGAAACAAACGCTCTGCCTCCTCATCCCATACCCGTTCCTCATAGGCAAAAACATGAACAGTTATTCCTTTTTCTCTTAACCCTTTTACTAAACGTTTGGCTGTCGTCGAATTTCCTCGACTTTGTCTGAAATATGGAGTAAATAACATCACTTTATCATTTGTTTGTGAGCCATTGTTCAACTTCTGTATCCCTCCATTTCCTCTCTTGTTCCTGGCGAACGGTCAATCCTAGCTTATCTAGTTTTTCTAAAAAAGGAACTAAATATTTCCGTGACAAGTTAGTCGATTCTTTCGCCTTTTTCAAACTAAAGTTCGAATTTGTATCGTTTCGCAATTTTTTCACAGCGTGTTGAAATGAATCTCTGTGGATCGAATATTTCTCATCAATTTGATATAACACATGCTGATGATGAAAGTAATATATAACTTCTTCATGAATCGCCTGTGGAAGTTGTTGTGCTTGTAGGTGCTCATTAAGCGCAGAAACTTGTAAGCCTTCCTTTTTAAGACTAAGCAAAAGCTGTTCTATTCGCTTCTTCCATTGCTCAGGCGGATGTGGACGATGATTAGGTAAGGCTGCAAAAGGACCAACAGCAATGATCCACCCTTCTTTAGAACCTTCATCAAACACCCATTCTATTAGTCGTTTCGGGTATGTATATGAATAGGTTTGAACCATTTCCGCCTTCTTTATCCCTTCACGCATTGGAAAATTATGATGGTAACGTTCCAGTTCAACCTGTATCGCTTCTTTTAGAGAAAGGATGACCTTCTCTGTTGTTATTTCCTTTGAAGGTAACAGATGAAATTGTTGTTCGCTTTCTAACAACTTCAACACATCGTCTGTTGTCATCGTTAATGTTTTTGACGCATCAGAAAGCGCAATCGCTTTTTGTTCAAGGATTAATTGCTTCAATCTTTCTGATGGCGATGCAACCATTTTCTCTTTCAGCATTCGGATTGTTTCGTCACTGAATTTATATTTATCACCGTGTGCATCGATCACTTTCCCCCCACCGATTGTTTCGGTTGGTGTCGGTCTTCTAACGATAAATCGATCTCCTCTTCTCGTAACAACTGGCTCATCTAATCGTAATTGACAAACGATTTGCTCATTGCCTTCAACCAACTCATTACGATCAAAAAAAACGATTTTCCCGTAAACTTCTGCCGTTCCAATATGTACTTTAATGGCTCCTCTTTGTTTAACTGGAAACGAAATCTTCTCAACAGTTGTAAGAGCAACATCAATCGTTTGAGTTGTCTCATAATGTCCAGTGGCTACGAGCGTGTTTCCTCGAGTAATGTCATTTTTGGAGACACCTCCGACATTAATCGCAACGCGTTGACCTGCTCGCCCACTTTCTCTGGCTTGATGATGTACTTGAATTTGCCTTGCTCGAACTGGGATTCGTTGTGGCAATAAATCAAGAACATCTCCTTCCTTCACACTTCCTTCATAAACGGTTCCTCTAACAACGGTCCCCTGCCCATGTATCGTAAACACTTGGTCAATAGGCAACCGAAAAGCTCCAGTAGCATCACGACCTTGCCTTCCAGAAAGTTCCGTTTCGATTCCTTTTTTTACATCGTCCATTCCAATCTGGTGAAGACTATCCACAAAAAACAATTGGCTTTGTTCTAAAAAAGTTCCTTCAATTGCTTCTCTTATATCTAACTCAACAATTTCTTTTATCTCATCGTCAACACGGTCCATTTTCGTTACAATGATGATGCCCTTATCAATTCCGAGCAATTGTAAAATATCGATATGTTCCTTTGTTTGAGGCATAACCCCTTCATCAGCTGCAACTACAAGCATGACTAAGTCAATTCCAGCAACTCCTGCTATCATTTGTCTAATAAAACGTTCATGTCCTGGTACATCAATAAGAGATACTTCCATCTCATCATTTATTTTAAATGGAGCATATCCTAATTCAATCGATATGCTGCGCTCTTTTTCTTCCTTTAACCGGTCTGTATCTACATTGGTAAGCGCTTTCGTCAGTGTTGTTTTACCATGATCAATATGACCTGCCATTCCAATTGTATAATGATTCATGAATTCAAATCCCTCTTTCAAGTAACCAAATTGTTTAAGTGTCTATAATCATACTATAAGGAATATCTGAAAAACAAAGAAAAAGCGATGTGAATGGTCTATATTGATTTCGCACAGGCTACTATTAATTCAAATAAAAGGGGGAATCACCTTTATGAAAAAAATAGAAATATTAGAGAAAATTGAGTTGCTTACAACAAAATCTGATCGTTATGAAGTGTTTGTTCTTCCTAGACCACCGGAAGAGTTTGGGGATGGAGTGAAACTTTATTTTGATAAAGCTGATAAAACCTATACAGCTGAAGTTTTCGACCCTGATACGAAAGAAGTTTTTACCGAAAAAACATTTACAGACATTCATAGTACATACACCTTTATCACCAATGTCCTTGAACCGAAAGTGGATAAACAAAATAAACAAAGCGATTATATTGACCTTGATATAGGTGAATCAACGTTAAGCAATGATCATGATTGTTAACTAATTAACATGGGTCTGCCTAAAAATCCGGCAGCCCACTTTTTAAGAAATAATTATCCTTTTTATCCCCTCTAGCCAATTTTTGTAGCATTCTTGGCAAAGAGCCTTATCTACGTGTTCATTTTGGTGAATAAAGACTCCATGACTAAATCGTTCCTCAACTTCATCATGACAATAAAAACAATGTTCTTCCATATTTCATTCCTCCTGAAGTTCGTTCATTTTAGCTTAACCAATTGCTCCAGATAGTAGATCACATAATTTTTTGTCTTTACACCATTACATTCAAGGAAATGAAACAGCTGGAAAATTTCTGATCACCTACAGTCATAGTCCAGGCCGAAAACGACATATGCATGTTCATAGTTGCGCTTAACCCCGTTTTACAATTTAGAAAGGAGGACATCTGTAAATGTTCAATGACGACTCCCGAAAGAAAGAATTAAAAATCCTGTTAAGGAAAAAAAAGAAGCGTGAGCAACGTGACTGGAGATTAACGATGAAACGACTTAGGAAATTTCAGAGTGATGTGTTAAATCACAAAGCGAACCGTGAGTAAACGGTTATCTTACGAACTTGCAAATAAAAAGGAGTGAGCCAAATGGAATTTCCTTGGCTCACCCCAAAACAATCCTATTTTATTGATTTAGATCTACATTATGATACACTTGCTGAACATCTTCTAAATCTTCTAGTGCATCAATTAATTTTTCAAATTGAGTTTGTGCCTCTTCTGGAAGGGCCATGTCATTTTGAGCAAGCATCGTTAATTCTGCTACTGTGAATTCTGAAACGCCTGCATTTTTACAAGCTTCTTGGACTTCGTGGAATTGCTCAGGTTCTGCATAAACAATAATCGCATCCCCTTCACTTATGATATCCCGAACATCGACATCAGCTTCTAATAATAATTCAAGAACTTCTTCTTCCGATTTTCCTTCAAGTCCAATAACTGCAGTCGCATCAAACATAAAGGAAACCGAACCACTTACCCCCATGTTCCCCCCATTTTTCTTAAAAGCAGATCGAACTTCAGCGGCTGTGCGGTTCACATTATTGGTTAACGCATCTACGATGACCATTGATCCATTTGGACCAAAACCTTCATAACGTAATTCATCGTAATTTTCTTCTGATCCGCCTTTAGCTTTTTCTAACGCACGATCAATAATGGCTTTGGGTACACTATATGTTTTTGCACGTTCAAGTACAACTTTTAATGCTCGGTTAGATTCAGGATCTGGCTCCCCTTGTTTAGCGACGACGTAAATTTCACGACCGAACTTAGCATAAATTCGACTCGTATTCGCATCCTTTGAAGCTTTTTTCTCCTTAATGTTATTCCACTTACGACCCATACTGAACACTCACTTTCGACTCTAATTGTTTCTATCAGCATTACTCTAACTAATTCCTTTTTTGCCTCTTATATTATACTATAGTTCCTTCCTTCTTTTCGAATTCTATTCAAAATAATGTGTTATTAATTTTTAAATATGAGGTGCCGTAACCCGAAACCTGTAAATGAACGACAAACTATTTATAATATAGTAGACTAGTTAGTAAGAAACTGGTTTAAACTAACACATAAACCATTATAAAGGAGATGTATTCTTTTGCCTACGATACACGTTGAAGGAAAATCGTTTCAAGTTGAAGAAGGAAAAAAACTCGTACTCGCTCTTGAGGACAATCAAGTCGATATTTTGCATCGTTGCGGAGGGAATGCAAGATGTACAACCTGTCGCATTGAAGTGATTGAAGGAAACCCTGGTCCAATCCAAGATGCAGAAGCAGCCATACTAGATGCAAAAGGATACCGTGAGGAGAACATAAGACTTTCATGCCAAATTCGAGTTCAATCTGATTTAACCATAAAACCTATTATGACAGCTTCAGAATCTGGTATGGAAGCGGGTAAGCGCCCACAAGATTAAACAAACCGATGAAATGCGCAGCTTTACTTGCTGTGCATTTTTTTGTTGTGATACATGTGAAAGCTAAGAAAATTACATATATGACAAAAACCTCCCCTTTCCCACTCACTTTTTGTTCCCTTTTGCGATAACGTAGGGAGAAATGTGGAGAAGTTTATGCAGGAGATTCTTATTTTTCGAGAAATTAGTTAAGAAGAAGAATAAACAAAACGAAAGGTGGTCGCTGTTTGTGAACCGAGACTTAAGCTTACAACAAATCGCTGAAGCTATGACAAAATCATTATTAAATGCATCAGAAAAAGATTTAGAAGGGTTCCAAAAAATTGTAGATGCGACAGTTGAACTAAGGGAAGCGCACAAAGACTTACAAAAAATGGTCCAACAATATTCGTCTTCTTCAATAAGAAACATTACTTCCTCATAGTGAGATAGAGTTGGAATCCTGAGGGTATATTTATACCCTCTTGGGTTACGACTTATATACCCGTTCTTAGGTAAAGTTGAATCAAGGATGAGCTCGCTAATCGATTTCCTACATTCTCTCTTTTATGAAGCCCGCCTGTTGCTTTTCATTATGATCTATAATTTGGTCTATCCTCAACAGGTAGATGTACAGGAACATCAAACAACCAAAGGAACCCAACACAGACTAATGCAAACAGTACATAGGTTAACAAAGGTTTTTTAACATGCAACCTTAGTAAAGGAAACATGAAGAATAGAGCTACGATCGACCATCCAAGCGTCCATCCATATGCATATTCAATATGTCCAGTCAAAGTAAAAACGAATTCCCAAATGCCATAAATAGCAATCCATTGTAAAGTATGAAGAAGTTGTTTTACTACTCCTTTTTCAGGGTAGTTACCTAAAAAAAGTAAACCCGTTGCTGGAAACACGATAAAACTATAAAGCAGTTCCGTCAAAGTATGGTTAGAAATAAAGTCAGCATCCATACGCCACAAAAAGTAATTTGCCGTTAGAAAATTATAAACCAAGTTCCCCAGAGCAAAAAACAACAATGTAGAATGGTACTTTTTCCAATCACTCCATTTTCCCCAAATAAATACAGAAATGATACTAATGATAGCAGTAAGTACGTGCACAAATTTTCATCCTTTGATCCATAGTAATTATTCGTATAGTTAGTATGTGCTCGTAAAGCGAATTTATCTAAGTAATAAAAGGTAAAAAAATGTAACGTAATCTTTTTAAACTGTGTCATCTTCATTTGTTTGAATAGTGTTTCGTACAAATTCATCATGACTAATGCGTATCGGAAAACAGGTGTTCATCTACAATCCAAAAAGTACCGAGTGATTATGGTTGAATTGTAAGGAGAGTTTCCGTATAATAAACCGTGTTAAAAAGAACGAAGAAACATTGACTGAATAAAGATTATGGGGCTGGCTGTGACACTGGTGTTCGCCACGGTCTTCAAAACCGCTTGGGAGGCGCGTGCCGTCTCCGGTAGGTTCGATTCCTACACAGTCCCGCCAAACTAAGGTTTTTCATTGATCTTACATATAACGGGTACCACGGTTTCAACGTCGGTTTTGAGGGTGACCTCGGCAGACCGATTAGCGAGACCGTTATGGGAAAACGTCGTCTTTAGCCTTCTACTAACAAATAAGTAGGAGGTTATTTTTTATGTCCAAAAAACCTGATATGAGAAAGTTCCGTCGTTCTTCCACAAGTCGCAGTACTATTAAAAAAAATGATATGACATTATCGCTCTCTGAAATGTTTGAGAGATTTATGTTATTCAAAGAAACTGAGGGTCTTACTAAACGAACACTTGATGATTACTACACTCACTACAACTATCTAATGGATTATATAGGTGAGGACCTAGTCGCAGAGCAGCTAAATCTAGACCTATTCAGGGGGTATATAGGCTTTATGCTCCACGACAAGGAATCATCCCCAGTAACCGCTAACGTTCGAATTAGGACCATCCGTGCATTCCTACGCTATTGTTTTATTGAAGGGTGGATTGAAGATCCCATACATGAACGTTTTAAGCCTGTGAGAACAAAAGAAGATACATTGGAATCCTTTACTCCTAATGAAATAAAGTTACTACTTAACGCGATTGATGATACAACATACAAAGGTTTTCGAGACAAGGTAATTGTTTATGTCTTACTAGATACGATGGTTCGTTGTTCTGAATTAATTAAAATCAAACGAGAGAACGTTGATTTAAAGGCTGGTACGATTCAATTAGAACCTCACGAAACCAAGTCAAAACGAGCTCGTATTGTCCCTCTGTCATCCAAAACACTGCGTCTATTAAAAGAATATATAGGAATCACTGAGGCATTTGAAGCTGAGCATCTTTTCTTAACATTTGAAGGAACTCAACTATCTGATAGAACCATAAGATGTAATTTACGTGACTGGGGTGACCTTGCTGGTATTAGTAATAAAAGAGTCTCTCCTCATACTTTCAGACATACTGGAGCTCTCTTCTATATATTAAACGGTGGCGATCCATTCTCTCTTCAAAAGATTCTTGGTCACTCTGATATGTCTATGGTTCGTAAATACATTCAAATGACGGATACGGATGTGAAGCGGCAGCATAACGTGTTTTCACCTATTAGTAGAGTGTTCAGCAAAGTGAACTGATCTAGTGTCCTATGTAAGTAGATCGGTACTCCATCTTACATGAGAATAGAATGACTAATATGAGCGGAGGGTTCAATTTGAAAAAAATATTGATTTGTGTTCAATGTGGTAGCCCATTTACAGCTACCAATTACGAGGTGCGAACAGGCAGAAAATATTGCAGCCGTGATTGTAGTCATAAGTCCAGAGATAAAAAAGTGACAATTAACTGTGTTCAATGTGGAGAAGAAAAGAAGTATTCTCCTATCTATATAAAGCGCGGATCTAAATATTGTAGTTCCAAATGTAGAAATGAGGCTATGCAAATCACTTTGGCATGCGAGGTTTGTAAAAAGCATTATACACTCGGAAAACGTTTCAAAGACTCGAAATATTGCTCACAGGAATGTACACACGAGGCACAGAAAGACCAAGTGGAAATTACCTGCCCGAATTGTAACGAGTCTAGGATGGTTCAGAGAGCTCACTCTGAGCGTAAATACTGCAACCGCGAGTGCATGCACGAACATTACAGGCGCTTTCGAGTTTTTAAGGAATGTGAGTGCTGCGGTGAAGAATTCGAAATAGTCCCAAGTAGAAAAGATGAGGCCCACTACTGTTCACAAAATTGCGCAGCTGCCATGAATATGCAGAAAGGTAAAATTGGACTATGGGGATTTGCTAAACAACATAAGCGTCAAGACTTAGGTGTGAGATTTCGAAGTTCTTGGGAAGCTAATTATGCACGGATCTTAAACGCTCAAGACATCCCATGGGAGTTTGAACCGACTCGTTTCAAGCTATCTGATGGCTCCATCTATATACCCGATTTCTATTTAGGTAATAATCACTATGTCGAAGTTAAAGGTTGGTGGACTGAATTATCACAAGCAAAAGTAGCCCTATTTCTTAAGGATTACCCTGAAATTCACTTGGAGATCATAGACAAAGATAAATATAAAATATTGGAGAATAGTTGGAAAGAAAAGATAGAATTTTGGGAGAGTTATTAAAAAATGATGAGGTCAGCCTGTTTTTCGGGCTGACCTTTTTTATTAGTAATCACATTAACCTCAATTTGTTGAGCAAGGTTAGATAAATCATATACCGATTCATAATTGTATTTACTCGTAAAAGGGATTGCTACACAAGCTCTCCCTACTGTACATTTATATATAAATTTCATTTCCTCTTGCTGGATAGAATTTAGATATATCCACTTCCAAATTTTTATAATGGACAACTTCTAATGAACTGCTTAGCTTTGAAAAAACGTTCATTAGGAGGAAGAAAAATGGCATATGAGCATGGTTTGTCAAATACACGATTACACAGTATATGGAGAAAAATGAAACATCGCTGCAGTAATCCTAATAGCTCTAGATATAGTAGCTATGGTGGCCGAGGAATTAGCTTAAGTCCTGAATGGGAAAATGATTTCATGGCGTTTTACACTTGGGCTATCCAAAACGGATATGAGGATCACCTTACCATCGAAAGAATCAATGTAAATGGTAATTACGATCGTTCTAACTGTAGTTGGATTACAATGAAAGACCAAGGTAGGAATAAGCAGAATACCTTATATGTTGAATTTAACGGTTATAAGAAGCCTTTAATTGAATGGGCCGAAGACTTTAATATCCCTTACAAGACATTAACTACTAGATACTATCGTGGCTGGCGGGATGAAAGACTATTTAAAAGGTAAGTTGAAAAGGTGTAAATTATTATCAATTAATCCTAAGTCAAAAGACAGATCAACCTTTGTTGCGATTGATGTTAAACTGTATAGTATTAAATTGAATTTAAACCTGCTTACTGTTGTTATCTCTATTTCATAATTAATTAAATTATAACCCCAAAAAGCTTGGATTTTATATGGCCGCAAGCTTTTTTGGGTTAATTACAAGGATACATTAATAGTGCCTAATATATTACAGCATGATATACCTTCAACATTATTAAATTATTTTAATTTCCCATCCAAATTTAGAGGATTTATCAACAATATATTTTAAATTATCACCTAATATTTTTCCTTCCACCGCAACACATACTAAATGAGTAGGTCTACTTAGAGCAACATACGATATTTTCAAAGCTTTTTTTGTAGCTTGTTGTAGACCTCTATCAAAGCCTGTTGACATATAATCAATATGATCCCCAGTTAAATATTCAAAAATTAGATCTACTAAATTATAAGTAACCTCATCTGGTGTGAATTTAAATTCTGTAATACTTGAATCAATTAACAATGTAGCCTTATGAGTTTCTCCTTTTACAGCATGGACTGTTCCAAAAAACAATTCCTCATTACTAATTAATTCTTTCTTACTAGATTCACTTGATGTATATGTTTGAAAAGTAGATTGTGATTCTTTAGTAACTAATGCGACCATATCTGCATAATTTAATTCTACGGTTTCTGTCGGACAAAAATGTTTTATAACCTCGTTAAAAACAGCAATTAGTAATTCCGTATTCACGTCGGAATAGACTCCATTATTGTTAATTACTTCTTTCAATATAAGAGCTATATTCGATTTAAGTTCTATTAACTCTGAACTTAATAATGCCTTTAAATCTTTTAAAGAAATCTGTTGTGTTAATCTATTAGATTTCAAGCTAGAGTAGAAACCCTTTACGATTATATTATATAGAAGCCTAATTATACTTTCTGTTCTAATCTTAACATTTTGGGGCTTATCATAACTTTGTTTATACTGCTTTAGATGAGCATGCTCTGATCCAACAACAGCAATTTTTCTTTTACTCCTCTTAAAACTTTCGTTTCTAGAATACAATTCATTTACTAATGACAAATAGGTTGGAATAACATCGCTTTTATCATTATAAATTAATAAATGTGGCTTAAAGGAATTCACCTCTGGATTACCATTAAAACTACTATATTCCTCTATACAAGTTGTCTTTAGTATCTTTGCAATAGAATTACCAAACCTAGTGCTATTTGATAATTCTATTGAATCAAACATACCTTTCTCTTCATACGGAACCCATGCATCTATGGAGTTGTGATCATACATATTATACAGAGATTGATAAGGATCCCCATATCTTTGAAAATTAATTTCATTTAGGTTAATAATTTGATTTAACAGATCAAATTGAATGATAGATGTATCTTGTGCCTCATCTAAAATAACCCAAGCAAATCTTGAACTAAAAGCTAATCTGATTTGTTCTATGTGTTTTTCAATATACCACTTAGCCAACGATAAGGTATCATTATGTCTAATCTCTCCATTTGAAATTATATCTACTAAACTATTTAGAACAATTCTTTCATTGCTATAATGGCAGTCTGACATAAGAGTAATTTTATTATCTTGTGTAAAAACTAGATAACTGCTTTTCATTTTAGAAATAGGTGCTCTTCCCCGATAATTATCTGTTCTATAGTGTTCAAATTTAATTTTAAACCTTTCTGTATAGTCATCTTCTTCTAATAATGCGGGAGTTTTCTCTGTAAAAAGTGCTTGATAAGCCTTGTATGAAAAGAAATAATTGAAAAATTCATGTATAGTACCAATAAAATGAGGGTAAACTATATTATTGATTCCAACTCTCTTAAGCTGAGTCCTTATCTCATCAACCGCAACATTAGTATGAGTTATTATACATATACCCCTGCCTGTAGTGACTACTTGAAGAAGATAAGCAAACTTTGCAATTAATACAGTTGTTTTTCCACTTCCAGGTCCAGCAATTATATTCGCACTCCCTTCTGAAAAAATAACTTGCTTTTGTTCTTCTGTAAACGAACTTCCCTTCGGCAAAAGCTGCCGTTCTATGTACTCTATAAACTTCTGTTCTTCCAAAATATTAATCCTCCCCTGTTACCTAGGTTCAGTTACATTATATATTGCATCAACTATATATTTTAAAAAGGGGTCACTGCTAATAGTTTGTCCAAGAGCTTCCTTCTCATTATATATTAGTGAAGCTAGTTCTTGCGCTACTAGTGCTTTAGAAACTACCTTTTCGTTTAAAGGTTTAAATATTAAATAACCAACTTTCTTTTGCTCCACTTCCTTGTCGGATATTAATCCCACTATACTATCAAGCTTTTGTTTATTAGTAGTATTGTAAGGGTGCTTATATCTGCTCTCATGAATAGCTGTTGCTAGATGTTTTTTTAACGAACTTAGTGCCAACATAAATTCTAACGTCCAATGTTGAGCTACAAAGACTTTTAAATTAGCATCGTTTTCATATTTTTCTTTCAAAGATTTAATTCGATCTTCTTCCAATTGAGTAATATATTCTGCCTTAATTTGTTTTTTAGTACTCTTTTCTAAGACATTATCAATTATAGATGCTTCATCTAAATCAAAAGCTTCATGTAATGCCTTTTTCAAATCAGAGACTTTCTGAAAACTTGTTATATTTAAATCTTCATAACTAAATTTATCATCAATTCCACACTCATTTAGTATTTCAAGCAAGTGATCCTGACTTTCTATCAAATATTCGAAAAAATCCTTATTTTCTTCAGAATAATATTCAAACGGCTTAATATCTGAGTCTGTTATTAATGATACTGGTAGATTTAACGATGGAAATCCTAAATCATACCAATTTTGAGATCTAGAAAATATCTTCGAATACCTTTTAAAAGCCGTACTCCCAAGATTAACAATTGATACACCATACTTGTGCAATGGCCTTCCGATTGCTTCAGCAATAGCAGGTATCAATAAGTTTTCAGCATCCCCCTCAACTAAAATTACACCTTTTGCAAAGAATAAATTACTTTTTGTTACGTCAAGAAACCTCTCTAAAAACCTATAATCATCTATATCAAGTTTAGTGTGTTCTTCTGATAATGGATAAGCAAAACCATTATGCATCAATATTAAATGCTTAAGAGATACTGATGCAGCTAAGCTTGTGCTATGTGTCGTTAAAATAAATTGACCATTCGAATGCTCTTTTAATAGAGTTTCTTGTAGATATTTAACCAACCTAAGTTGTGCTTGCGGGTGCAGATGTGCTTCTATTTCCTCTATTAGCGTTAATGACGGTCCGAGAGTTTCTCTATTGTTTAACAATAGCAATTCTGCAGCTATAAATAGTAAATTTAAACTGCCTAAACCAGATATATTTTCCTCTAATGTTAAAGCCAATTTTCTAAGTATAGTATTTAACTTTGCAGGTGATACTTCAAAACTTGGATTATGTGAATCTTGCGTTTTAGGGAAGAATTCATTTAGATATGAAATAAGCTCTTCTCGAATACTTTCTTCCTGATGAGATGTTTTCGAGTCAAAATATTCTTCTATCTGCTTATTGGCACCACTCAATATATCTTCAAGTACATGAAGTTCACCTTCATTAACCTTAAACGCTGAATGCCCTTGTAAAATCTGGGCTAATCGTGATTTTAGACCTGGACGTAACTCACTTTCAGCATCTCTCAAAGGTTTTAAATAGGTTGTCTTAAGAAGTTCTCTTGCTGTGCCATCCAAATTTAAATCAGCATTCTTAGGACCTGCCTTAATACTTCTTTCAAATCTATTTGCGATATATCCATTTTTAACTTTTCTTACATCTAACCTTACTTGCAGTTCGTATTCTCCACAACCATTAAAAGATAACCATTCCAAATAAACTCCTGCTTCTTGAGCACTGAGATCTGTAAAAAGACATTCAATCCTAAAATAATCTACTGAACTCTGTTGATCACTATAGAAGTCTTCTTCAGAAATCCGAGGATTATCCATACTCATTGTTCCTAAAGTTAAACGAATAGCATCAATTATTGCAGTTTTTCCCGAATCATTTTCACCAATAATCAAATTGAAATTTTTGTTGAATTTAATAAGTAACCCAGGATCACCATTTTCTTTTTCCTTAAACTTCCTAAAATTATAAATCTCTAATTCTTTTAAGAACATATGTGCCTCCACTCAGAAAATAAAATCTATATATAATTGTATTATAACTTACAAATTTTCAATAAAAACGAAATCCAAGCAGTTTTTTCTACAATTTATGCCTCTAACCAATGGTTAAACTAAGTTCAATACAAAACAAATTTATAAAATAATAACAATTGAAAGGCGCTGAAAATTGAAAATATCGCCTCTTGAAGTAAACGTCGGGTGGGTTGGTGACTTGTAAGTTTAGTATATTTATTGCTGGGACTAGCTAGAAACGATGTATTATCAAGGAAAAGATTGTGTTTTTTCGAAGCGGAGAATTGTGAAGATAGCAGTGACAAATCAAAGCTATGTTATGCACTTACGCATATTTATGTAATTATTTTAACAACTCAAATGTCTTCTGCTGATGGAAAACAACATATCTCCCTAATAGTTAAGTAACACAGTAATGTTAGGGGGTTTTCTCAATTCATTAAAAAACAATAATGCGGGTGAGGGTAATACTACTTTTTAACGTATTATCAACATTCGCGTTACATAAGCTAACATTTAGAAAAATTACCCCTCTACTATATAATATAGGTACTTTTTACATTCTTCGGTATGATACTAAAAAATAGTTATGGTAATTTCTGTTGTGAATATTTCTACTAATTAATTTCCATCTTCAAACTTCCTAAATTCTCATTCTAATTTAATTGTAACTCGTGTAGGTGCTCTTCTCTTTACTTAATGTACAACTTGACCTTATTACCCAGATAGGCCGTTTGACTACTGTGAGGCTTTTAATGCTTCTCCCAGTAGCGCTTGAAAACCGTTAGTGATAGGTGCCCATCCCTCTACTTTTTTAATTACTCAACAATTTCCCATCGCATATATAGATCTGGTAAACATCCCCTATTGAATTTCTTTTGTTAAATGGTTGTTTTTGTATCGGCAATTAAACGCCACAAAAAAACCATTACGGAGGAATAACAATGACCACTATAAAATGTTCTATAGACAAGATAAATTCTTTCAACCAAAAGCCTGAACGCAACATGATACCCAAGATACAGGAATCTATTTTAAATGGACAATCTGAATATACAGTCATTGAGTTAGCCAACTACATTGAACGTGGACATTCATTTTGCCCAAGTGTATTTAAGGAATTAAACGGGAAAATCAGTAGAAAAAATGAGAACTGGGCAGGGACGCAAATCATTGCGCTTGATTTTGATGGTGGTTTATCACTTGAAGACTTTAAGAGTATTTGTAAGGAGTTCAGTATAGACCCCACATTTATCTATTACACGTTTAGCCATCACCATAGTGAAAAAGATAAGTTTCGTGCGGTATATGTTCTAAATGCATTTATCGAAGACATGCGAATCTTTAATTTTATTCAAAAAGCCTTAAGTGTGGTATTTGATAACAATCAAGATGCTGCTGCTAAAGACCCAGCACGTCTTTTTTATGGTGCTAGTTCACTTGCAAGTGACATTGATTTAAACAAGTTGCTGCATATTGAGGATTTACCACAAATGGTCTACGCTAAATTAAAGAGGAAATGCCCAAGCCAATTTAGTAGGGAAATGAAGACATTCTGTCAAGAAACTGCATTGAATCAAGTTAATAACACACCAGCAGTTTTTGTCGAAAACGCACTTACCTCTATATATAATACTAAAGAGATGAGCACGAATTCGACAAATATGGGACCTATTAAGATCACTACTTTAAATAGGTCCAACATCTATTTTCATTTCTCAGTACCCGAAGACAAACTTTGTCTCGGAATAGGTAAAAAGAAATCTAAAAAATATAAAGTGGAGAACCAAAAAGTCAAATTTGCTTCCGAACAACGTGTAAAGCTAAATGAACTGGCTAATAAATGTCAACTAGTTCAATCGCTTGAAGAAGGTGCATGGTTATATCATGATGAGATTACACACTTAGGAATGAACTTTGTACATGCTCGAGGTGGCAAGAAAAAATTGATTGATTCTCTTTACTTAAATGAGAATCATATCGCTTCTGACAAACCTGAGTCGTTTAAAATCTATTGTCAATTCTTCACCAATAGTAACTACCAACCTTCTCGCTGCAAACCAAGAGGAATAGGTAATACAGGATGTAGATTCTTCAATTCTTGTGATCGTAGTGGTGTAAATATCCTTCAACAATTAGATGTGAAAAAAGGAAAAATTAAACGAGTGAAAAATGAAGTTAAAATCCCTCTAATTGAAGGTGAGACGAAGCTTGTTTCTGCTTTTTCGGAAGCCATCGCAGCACCTATTGATGGAACGATTCATGTAATAAAGGGGCCTACAGGTATCGGAAAATCGAGACTGTATTCAACTAACTCTTTGGAGAATTGTGCCATCGCTGTACCGAATCATAGGTTAGCAAATGAGATCTATAAGACCATTAAATCGGCACAACCTGATTTAAACCTCATCTACGTTCCTGAAAAACCCCAAACTACTCCTGAACTTGATAATCAAATTAATAGTTTGTATCAATTAGGGCTCTACAATAAAGCAAGTCAATTATTCAGTAACTACGCAAGACTTATCAAAACTGGTAAAAAAGAACCTCTATCAAAAGACCACCGAGTGGCTATTGAGGAGTACGAACGTATTACTGGTAATTTATGCACCGCTTCCACAATTATCGTCACTCATGAACGCCTTATGCTCCTCAAAGATTTGAGAAATATCGAGACAGTAATTATTGATGAAGATATTATTCAGACAGTCGTGAGAACAAAGACAATCACTAGTGGTGATCTTAACTTCGTGTATGATTTATGTCTAGAAAAGAATACCGATCAATCATCAATGAAAGCCTTTTTTGATTCAGTCAAATTATCGCCATTCGAACAATATAGAGATACACCAAGTAACACTGATATTATTAAGACTCTTGCTAATAAAATAAGTAAACTTGGGGGGGCGAAACTCAAATCAAATATCATTGATTTCCTAAGTTCTACTCATTTTATCAAACACAAAGATGGAAGCATAACGTATGTTTGCAATAGGAGCAATTTCCCTCTTAATAAAAGGTATATCATGCTTTCTGCAACAACTTCACAAGACATGATCAATTCAATATGGAAGAATAGAGTTTCCTTCCATGATATAGGTTCTATAAAAACAGAAGGAAGAGTCATCCTACACCACAATCGAAGTTATTCCCGTTCGTCATTGGAGACACTTAACTTCCGGGAATTCAGTAAACAACTTGAATTAAACCATACAGATGATTTAAAAGTAATAACATTTAAAAAATACGCACACCAATTCCAGAGCTCAGGATTTGAAATAGCAACTACCTTTGGTTCTACTACAGGATTAAATCAATTCGAAGGTGAGGATTTAATCATTGTTGGTACCCCGCATTTCCCTCCTTGCAAATATATTCTAACAGCTCTCACTCTTAATCTTGTCTCTCTAGAAAACAGTAACAATGATCAGTTTTTACAAACTATTAAGGTGGACAGAAACGAATTCCAATTTCAATTCTGTACTTTCGAAAATAGTGAAACACTAAGAAACATTCAGTTCTATTTTATAGAAAGCGAATTAGTTCAAGCAATTGGTCGATCACGGTTGCTTCGAAATAACGCAACAGTCCATTTATACAGCAACTATCCTGTACCTGGATGTATTCTCTTAGGTGAAATCACACCAAACAACACTTTAATAGCATCTTAGTTACTACACTCGTTAATGTACGAGTGTTTTTTTATTACCCAAATGTTTATGGCAGACTAAATACGAGGATGAGGACACTGACAACATCAGTATATTTTTCCATCTGGTTTACCTTCGCCTTTTAAAAGGCTCTCCATAATGCAATCCTGGCAGCTTAGTTCATCTTTAGTAGGTAGTTTTTTGCCACATTCTTCACATGTTTGATCTTCATTGTAAATAATTAACTCATCAGAAACATGCTGTTTAGTATCTTCCTCCATTACGTCTTTATGTAGCCAATAATCAGATCCTGTAGCTGGATCGATTCCTTCTCGACCCGTTCTTGCTGGGCGAACTGTTCTAATAAGCTTTCTAGGTTT
Source organism: Halalkalibacter wakoensis JCM 9140 (assembly GCF_000513095.1). GTDB lineage: Bacteria > Bacillota > Bacilli > Bacillales > Bacillaceae_D > Halalkalibacter > Halalkalibacter wakoensis. The sequence continues at coordinate 1,273 of NZ_BAUT01000002.1, read as the reverse complement.
CTTATCATCCCTCATAAAATCCTCCTTTTTTAACTACTACTCTTCATATACGCAAAAACGTTGCAATCTTCTATTCTAGAAACAGACCATTGATCCCTCCATAACAATCCGTGTCTTGGATAGCCATCTTTGGTTAAATCACCCACTACTCTAATTTGACCACAGGATTTCATAACGAGTTGGTGAACTTCTCGAGACCTTTTATTGTAGTATGCTTTTTTAATATTACTAGGATTCCCCCATCCAATTATCACTGTATCACTTAGGTTAAGTTCATTGGTAATGACGTAATTATTCTTTTCTCCAACTATTTCATCATATCGATAATTGTTCAATTCCTCTGGATCTGTTGCACGGAATGCAAAAAGGTTTAAATAACTTACAATTGTAAATCCTTTTTCTCTTGCCCAGTTTTCAACCCTTCGGACTGTTGCATCGGTTGTATATTCATCTGCTGTAGATGGATTCTTTTGTAACACTACGAGCTTCTTAGCTCCTGTTACTTCAGGTGCAATCCTAACTTCAAGAACATATCGGTAGCGAGCATCTGTACTTATGTCACAACGTATTACATTTCTTATCTTTTTCAAGAATGATCACCTCGATTGGATCTTATATTTTACAAATATATGCTCATACAACCATCACTAGTACCTTAAGCGTCTAAGGGTATTAGCGTGTTATTAACATTCGATTCTGATTCGAGTTATCCTTTATTTGGCTACTAATATATCCACGCCATTTACGCCACATTGACCATCTACATTTGAACAAGCTACAATTTATCTAGAAAGAGGTGTTTCAGCTTTACGTACGGCAAACAACTATAGATTATGACCTTGAATACAACTCTGATAAAAAGGATGTATCTATCCGTTGAATGGTTAATGGTGTGCAAGTGACTGTTCCATATGGAATAAATGAGGAACAATTGCAACAGATCCTACATAGAAAAGCTGCATGGATTCTTAATAAATGGAATGCTTTTAATGAAATCATAGACAGGCTGTAAACCCATGTCACATTCTTAACTTAGAAATAATTTGATAGTATAGTAAGAGAAACAGTTTGCCCTATGTTACGAATACTAATCAAAAAAACAAAATTGTTACTGGATTAGATAATTCATAAAATTGGTTACTTCTTTTAACATATAGGGGGTTTTTCAAAACGACAAAAAAGACAGCTCTCTCTGAGGGAAACGCCGTCTTTTAGCTATTTATTAATAGTTTTTATAAATTAGTTGAGTGGAAAAAAATATCATCCTATTATT
>NZ_BAUT01000003.1 GCF_000513095.1 Halalkalibacter wakoensis JCM 9140 | reverse complement strand
ACCATCATTAAGGGAACTGCATAATGTAATTAGTGAATCGCAGCCAATGCGGTGCCAAAACAAAAAGGAGGAATGCAAAATGTTTGGATACGGATATGGTGCAGGATATGGTGCAGGTTTTGGATGTACTGACCCTTGTGGATACGGATATGGTGCTCCAGTAGCACCAGTAGCAGCTCCAGCAGCAGGTGCTGGAAGAGGTTTCGCGTTAATCGTAGTTCTATTCATCCTGCTTATCATTGTTGGCGCTTCTCGTTTTGGTGCTTACTAATAGAAAAAAAAGAAGCATGGGCCATTCCCTTGCTTCTTTTTTTATGTCTTTTTTTCATAAGCATACACAAAAAACTTGAAATTTCATTTATTTATTCATAAAGTAATCTTATGAATAAAGGAGTGATAAGTATGCTTACGATGAAAGATGTTGTACGTGAAGGTGATCCAGTTCTAAGAAAGATTGCTGAAGAAGTACAACTTCCCGCATCTGATGAAGATAGACAAACGTTACAGGCTATGCTTGATTTTGTTATTAACAGTCAAGACCCTGAACTAGCTGAAAAGTTCGAGCTAAGACCAGGCGTTGGGATTGCAGCTCCACAGATCGGAATCTCTAAGAGAATGTTTGCTGTTCATGTTACCGATGAACAAGATCAATTATATAGCTTAGGAATTTTTAACCCTAAAATTGTCAGCCATTCTGTCGAGGAAACACACTTAGAAGGTGGAGAAGGTTGTCTGTCGGTTGATCGGGATATTCCTGGTAATGTACCTCGCTATTCTCGAATTACTGTAAAAGGCACGACTCTTGAAGGTGAAGAAGTAACATTACGATTACGCGGATTAGTTTCAATTGTTTTTCAACATGAACTTGACCATTTAAACGGAATTATGTTTTACGATCGAATTGAAGCATTTAAAGATAAATTAAAAAAAGAATTACCTCAATAAATATTAATGGAGTCATACCCATGCTTTCGGGTATGACTCCTTTTTTTATCCAATTATTACCTTGAACAGAGAGATTTGTTGTAACACATACTATATACATATAAACCCTTACCCATTTGGAATTGATTAAAAGGAGTTGAAAAAAATGTTGCGTCGTTGGAAAAAAAGAATTGTAAAAGGATGTAAAAACTTACTTCCGAAAAGCCGTCTAATTGAAGTTTAATTCCGTTCTTTTTCGTGAAGAATGGTTGGCTATAATGAATATCAACAAGCCGTCTTCAATAAAGTACATGAAATAAGGTGACTTTTGTTTTATAATGAAAATATAACCAATGGTAAGGAGAGGTAGTAACATGCTATTTAAAGTATTTTATCAAAAGAATTTCAATCAAGTACCTGTACGTGAATTTACAGAAACGATCTTTGTAGAAGGAGAAAGCGAATCTGATGTACGAAAGAAATTAGCTGACCGAAACATTAATATTGAATTTGTGACACCAGTCTCTGGCGCTTATCTCGACTACGAACAAGAAAATGAAGATTTCAAAGTGGAGACAATCTAATTTTATGAAACAAGTTAAAAATAATCAAACTGCCGTATTTGCGTTAGGCGGCTTAGGCGAAATTGGGAAAAATACGTACGCAGTTCAATTTCAAGATGAAATTATATTAATTGATGCCGGAATTAAGTTTCCAGAGGACGAGCTTCTCGGTATTGATTACGTTATTCCTGATTATAATTACTTAGTCAAAAATGAAGATAAGATTAAAGGGCTCTTCATTACGCATGGACATGAGGATCATATTGGCGGCATCCCTTATCTTCTAAGAGCTGTAAATGTTCCTATTTACGGAGGCAAGTTAGCATTAGGTTTGTTAAAAGGGAAGTTAGAAGAACACGGATTATTACGAAAAGCGAAGCTTCATGTGATTCATGAAGATCAAATCGTTAAATTTACGAAAACATCCGTTACATTTTTCAGAACAACTCATAGCATTCCTGATGCATATGGAATCGTTGTTAAAACTCCTCCTGGTAATATCGTTCACACAGGTGACTTTAAGTTTGACTTTACACCAGTCGGAGAACCTGCAAATTTAACAAAAATGGCGAAAATCGGCGAAGAAGGTGTGCTTTGTCTATTATCTGATAGTACAAATAGCGAAATTCCAGAATTCACGATGTCTGAACGAAAAGTAGGAGAAAGCATTGATAATATCTTCAGAAAAGTCGATGGGCGTGTAATCTTTGCTACTTTCGCTTCAAACATTCATCGACTTCAACAAGTTGTTGAGGCAGCTGTCAAACAAGGGAGAAAAATCGCAGTATTTGGCAGAAGTATGGAAAACGCTTTGACTATCGGGCAAGAATTAGGATATATAAAAGCTCCTAAAAATACTTTTGTCGAACCTTCTCAATTAAATAAATTACCAGATAATCAAGTAACGATTTTATGTACAGGAAGTCAAGGTGAACCAATGGCAGCTCTTTCACGCATAGCTAATGGTACACACAGACAAATCCAAATCATCCCTGGTGATACAGTTGTATTTTCGTCTTCACCAATTCCAGGAAATACACTAAGTGTTAGCAAAACAATTAATCAGCTTTATCGCGCTGGAGCGAATGTTATTCACGGGTCTTTGAATGATATTCACACATCTGGACATGGTGGTCAAGAAGAACAAAAACTTATGTTACGATTAATGAAACCTCAATATTTCATGCCCATTCACGGTGAGTACCGTATGTTGAAAATGCATATTAAACTTGCTGAAGATTGTGGTGTTCCTAAAGAAAATAGCTTCATTATGGATAACGGTGACGTTTTAGCTCTTCATCCAGATGAAGCTGGCGTGGTCGGAAAAGTACCTTCGGGATCTGTTTATGTTGATGGAAACGGCATTGGAGATATAGGGAACATTGTCTTAAGAGATCGCCGTATCCTTTCAGAAGAAGGCCTTGTTGTAGTCGTTGTTAGTTTAAATATGAAAGAATTTAAAGTAACAGCTGGTCCAGATCTCATTTCACGTGGTTTTGTCTACATGAGAGAATCAAGCGACCTCATTCACGAAGCACAAAAACTACTTGCTTCGCACTTAAACGATGTAATGGAAAGAAAAACAACTCAATGGTCTGAAATTAAAAATGAAATCACAGATTTACTAGGTCCATTTTTATATGAACGGACAAAAAGAAAACCGATGATTTTGCCAATAATCATGGAAGTATAATTTAAAAAGGAGATGAAATCCCAAGAGGACTTTTCATCTCCTTTTTGTATGTGTAACAAAAGGGATTGTCCCCATTCCAATGGAACAATCCCTAATGATCTAATGCTCTGCTCTTTTTTCCTTCTCTAAATCAATTGCCATTAAATATTGAATTAGCGCATGTTGTTCCTCTTTTGTAAAATCGTTTTTTTCATCAACCCAATATTCATGCCCCTCTCCTGTAGAGTGAGCATGCTGCAAAGATTCAGATGATTTATTAGCATCAACTACTTTTTGGCGCAAATCACGATCAATCAATGCTAATAAGCTATTATAGGGATCTGGTTTGATACCTTTTTCAAGTGTACCACTTAACCCTACTTCAGATAATTCTGAGCCTACCGCTACTCCTCCGTCATGTAAATAGGGAGGTGAAAACTTCAGTCCGACTAATCCCTTAACTTTGTACCCACCTTCATTTCCCTTTGCAAGAACAAGATCCACTTGTTCTTCATCAAGGTGATTCATTGGTATTTTCACTCTTTTTGCATCTTCCGGAATCGGTATTGGTGTATCTAATGTATAAAACCAAGGTTCCTCCAGCAACTTAACACTATCTTCAAATGCTTTTGCACGAGATGTTTCAGAGCCAACAACTGCGTTTGGAATGACTTTATTGTTCGTACGAGCTCTCCCAGCGTGACAACTTACACAGCCTGCTCGATTAAACACTTCTCGTCCAGTCGCTTCAGTAACGGAATACGATGACACATCAGATGGCGGTTTTAACGTATTTTGATAAGCAGAAAGAGCATTTAGTTCTTCTAAAACCGTATGTCCTTCCGAGCCAATTACCGTCCCATTTGGTGTAAACAAAGAAATATTCGGGTAGGTTGGTGGTCTGATCATATCATTGAACCCAAAAACGGTTTTATTATGATCAACACGCGCTAACAATTCACTTGGTTTCTCTTCTCTCTCTTGATGGTAGCGATAGTTTTCATTAGGAGCATTTTGTAGAAGAATGCCAATGTACCGTTCTTTATCAATCTCAAAGAGCTCATCACTTTGATCTGCTTGCGCTAACAAGTCAGAATTTTGAGCATGAACATTATTGTTTAAAGCGGTTAATCCTTTAAAAGGTCCAATCGACGCGAATCCATTCCACCCATATGGGTGATCACCCAAAGTAAATGAGTCAGGAATTTGAGTTGGATTGTTTTCTAAATCCATCGTCGAGTCAAAGTTTCCTCTGGGCCAAGCTAACAATGCACGATCGACAGCATCCTCAACTTTTTCTTTATCTGGCAATGCTACAAAATTCTCTTTTCCACGCTCTTTTTCTTTCATCCAATCTTGTTCATCAATGAATGATTGAATTTTTTGAGCATCGACATCTGTATTCGTAAAATAAGCAGTTGAATTGGTTGCCAATGCAAGAAGTAGACCTGCATTCATATTCGCATTTGGGGCTCCTTCAATAACTTTGCCCGTTTCCCTATCTACAGTTGCATGACATGCCGCACAGGAAATACCAGCTTTTAGCCGACCATCACTAAATTTAAGCGGCATTCCAAGTGGGGCAAACGCACCTTTTGGGACATCTAATCCTGTTTCAATTAATTCACCTTTTTTGAAAGATCTTCCACCGATAACAGCATCTTCGGCCAGCTCTACTTTTAAATTATCTGTCCCTTCCCCTCTTGCCTGTAGGACGGCTTTTCCGATATTGATGACAGATAAAGGTCCATCTAAAATCCCCAAGACGTCTGTAATGTATTCTTCATTATTAAACGTCTCTTCATAAAACAAATCACGACCTTCCTTAACTAAGCTTTCATCTACTTTTACGGCACCATTATGTAACGAAAGCATGTCTCTTCCTTCTTCATCCTTCATAAGCTCATTTGCCTCATTCATAGATAATGATAGTCCCCAAATATCGTACCCATAAACATCGTTCATCTCATATGCAAGTGGATGATTGATCGTTATTTCTTCTGAAGGATTGACAGCATAACCTGGTTCAAAGTACTCTAAACCCGCATAAATTGCAACGAAAAGCGCTGCAATGACTATACCAATGATAAATCGCTTTCTCATTTTTTATCCTCCTAAGATCGAAAATAGGCCTCTTCTTACTATTAGACATGAAGAGGTATCCTATTCAAAGAGGCATAAACTAATAAGTACAATGCTCCTTACTAGAACAAAATACAAGCCACCGAAATTTTCATACTCTTTCGGTGGCTTGTAACGTTTATTCAAAAAGTCTTCCCCAAGTCTGAGGACCAACAATCCCATCGACCGTTATATTTTCACTTCTTTGAAAATCTCTGACCGCTTGAGCTGTTCTCGGTCCATAGATGCCATCAGCCGTCACTCCCAGTTCTTGCTGAACTTGCTTTACATCTTCACCTCTTAAAAAAGGAGTTTGAACCGATAGTAACCGTTGGTAACTTACACCATTTGATTGTGCTACACGATCAAGAGCTCGCCATGTTTGCGGGCCGACAATCCCATCTACTACTATATTTGCACTACGCTGAAATTGTCTGACTCTCTCTTCCGTTTCAGGTCCAAATATACCATCAACCGTAGCACCCACTTTTTGTTGAACTTCTTGAACATCTTCCCCTCTCATCATCGGTTGAATGTGACGTAGCATTCTCCTCGTTTCACTTCGGTACATCTCTTCATTTTCATCTGGCTCATCAGTTGGCGATCCGTGATCCGGTCGTTCCGTCGGGGATTCGAAATCCCTTAACGCTTCTCTCGTCTGTGGTCCTACAATCCCATCCACCAAAATTGAAGCTGAGCGCTGGAATCTCATAACAGCATCCTCTGTCTGCGGTCCAAAAATTCCATCAATCGGACCTGGATGAAACCCAAGTTCATCTAATCTTTCTTGTAGAGCTTGGATGTCATCACCTTGATCACCTCTGGATAGAATGGTTCGCTGTCTTACCCCCGCTACATACGTTGGTGCCGGTGAAGGCCGACCGCTCAATGTTGCACCTTCCTCCCGTAACCAATTTCTGAAATTTTGCATGCTTATGGAAGGACATGGTTTCCATGAATAGCCTGGAAACTCAATATGCCCCCAAACACTATCAATGGGAATGTTGAGTTGTCTCATTAAGTATCTTGTTAAATCAAGAGTCGCTTGACGTTGAGCATCGGGCAATGATTGTGTTCTAAAGTCTCCTACCATACATATGCCTACAGCATGTGCATTACTATTTCCTACATGATAACTTACAACTTCTAGGTCATGACACCTGCTAATAGAGCCATCGCGGCTTACAACATAATGGTAACCAATCCCCGGCCAACCTAACTCGTTTACATGATAACGTGCAAACGCTTCTGCACTTCCTGATGTTGTTGCACTATGATGAATCGCTATGTTCCGAATCGCACTTCTTGATCTTCTTCGATAAGACCTTGATCGGTGGGATGCTAACGAATTTCTTTTATCAATTATGTTCATAAAAGATCACCTCACCTATATATATGATGAAATGATCAAACGTGATGTATAAAGAATCATAAAAAAGATGCCGTTCAAAGTGAACAGCATCTTTTTATTTGAGATTACTCCGCAATTCCTAATACACGGTTCACACGTTTTTCGAGCATTTTCATTCCGCCTCCGCCCGCTTGAAAATGACGAAGCTGTCCTTCCTTATCAAATACATAGTAAGCTGGGACATATTCATTTTCAAAAGCATCCGTCAATGTGTGTTGGTTGTCAACAAAAATAGTCTGTGTGATCCCATGCTCTAGAGCAACCCTTTTAACTTGATCAAGTTCTAAGTCTTTCTCAGACCTTGGCATATGAACAGCTACGATATTCAATTGACTTTTATAACGCTCACGAAACTCATTTACGCTTGGCATTGCTTCTTTACATAAGCCACAACTAATCGACCAAAAATGAAATAGAGTTGGTTTCTCTCCAACTAGATCCGCTTTTGTCACTTCACCATTTATCCAACTAGATGCACCGTCTATTTCAGGCATTTGAGATCTTAGTTTCAACGCCATTTCAAGTCCTCCTTAAATTTTTTTCAATTGTTAAAAAAGGTCTAACAACATTGCTAGACCTTTTCACACTTTCTTTATACATTCAATGTACTTTGACCCGGTTTCCAATTGGCAGGGCAAAGACCACCCGTTTGAAGAGCTTGTAGAACACGCAACGTTTCATCCACGTCACGCCCAACATTATTATGATTCACAACTGAATACATTAATTCACCTTCTGGCTTATAATAAACAGTCCACGAAGAGCAACTCCTTCTTCTTCAATAAGGACTCCGTATTCACGCGATACAACATGATTCGTATCCGCAGCAAGAGGATACGTTAAATTGCCTATACCGTTTTCATCACGAGGAGTATTCATCCATGCTTTATGAGTATGAATGGTGTCAGTCGACACTCCAATTACTTCTGCATCTAAATCTTCGAACTCATCATAACGATCGCTTAACGAAATAATCTCAGTTGGGCAAACGAACGTAAAGTCCATTGGATAAAAAAATAAAATGGTCCATTTATCATTCTTCATATTTTCTTCTAGGCTTACCTTTGAAAACTCTTTGTTTGGCATTACTGCGTCCATTTCAAAACGTGGTGCTTGTTTAGCTACCATACGCTTGTCTGTCATATGTAAAACCCCCATTTTAAAGAGTAATTTCCTCAGCCGTTATCATTATAAAAGAAGTTTTGTCAATAGTCAATATTAGGTAAAAACCACTCTAAACTAGTCAACTTGTCTCATGAAAGCCCCTTTTTGACAAGATTGTTTATACACTTTGATGTTTGGTGGGGTTATACGTTCGTTGTTTTATTGTTTGCGCTCTTCCAACTCATTAACCATTTTCACTCATTTGAGAACCATATCATTTTATGCTAGCATTAATGTTTACCTATCAATTTTGTGTTTGAATAAACAAACAAACGGGAATACCTTGATAGAGTCTTACATATTTATAGGAGTGATGTACATGGAACAAACGATAAACCAGCTTACTGAAGGAACATTTTTAGTAGGCTTGATAACCATTATAGGTCAAATTACGTTAGCCGTCCTAGCCTTTCTAATTGCTCGGTCGATAGGGAAACGAATCATTCAAGGTAGTTTTTCAAAAATGGAAACTCAAAAAGGAATGTCTGTAGGTCGAGTAAAAACACTCGAAAAATTATCAGTAAATGCTTTTTCTTATGTTCTTATTTTTGTCTTTATTACCATTATTATAAGTATATTTGGTCTTGATGCTACAGGGTTAATAGCTGGTGCCGGGGTAGTTGGTCTTGCCATCGGTTTTGGTGCTCAAGGTTTAGTAAGTGATGTAGTGACAGGATTTTTCATTCTCCTTGAGAAACAAATTGATGTTGGCGATTATGTTACGGCTAGCGGAATTGATGGAATTGTAGAGGAAGTCGGTCTAAGAAATGTTCAAATTAGAGGATTTGATGGTACCTTACATTTCATTCCTAATAGAGGTATTAGCACCGTCAGTAACCATTCACGAGGAAACATGAGAGCTCTTGTTGATATGAGCATTTCCTACGATGATAATATTGATGAAGCTATGGCTGTCCTTCAAGCAGCTTGCGACAAAATTGCAGCAGAAGACACAACGATAAAAGAAGGACCAAACGTTGTAGGAGTTCAAGGTCTTGGTGACTCTGATGTCGTCATTCGCGTGATTGCTAAAACAGATAATATGGAGCAGTGGGCTGTAGAAAGAAAACTACGGAAAGCATTGAAAGAGGCATTAGATGCCAACAATATTGAAATTCCTTTCCCACATCAAGTGTATATTGAAAAGAAATCATAACCATCTCAAGATGACTGATCATCTTGCTAAAAGAAAAGTGTTCCAAAGGTCAATCAGACCTTTTGGAACACTTCTTTTTATTGTTGATGTCCTAATTTCTCTTCAACAACCTGACAAACTTCTTGGGCTGTCATTCCGTGTGCATTAATAACAGAACCTTTAATTTCTGCATCTTGGACTCCCATGACGTTTTGGTCTTGTCCCGTAATTACACAGCAGTCACAACCTTGGGCATCTTGTTCTTGTTTTAATTGGACAACATCGTATCCCATTGATTGTAATTCTTGTTGTACATCTGTAAGCGACTGCTCAACACCGATTTTTGCCATGTCTGTACCTCCACTAATTATAAGTTAATTCATTGCACTCCTTAACATCCCCAAAAAAATGGCAACTATGCATGTTTTTTTGAAGATCCTAGCATACGTAAAAAACCCAAAGCCAAGAAAGCTTTGGGAAGCTATTACTCACTAGATAAATAATCAATTATGGTTTTAACCGCAAATGGAATGGCTTCTTCCTTTGGATCTAATCTCGCATCATGAAGACCATATTCACTATCAACACCTAACCAAAACATAAAGCCTGGTATCTCCTCTAAAAAATAACCAAAATCTTCTCCTGTCATGGCCTCGTCACAAATAACAAGATTCACCGATTCATGTTTGTTTGCAAACTCTATAAACTCATTGGTCACACGTTCATCGTTATACACTTGACAATAATTTGCTCCGTAATCAATCGAAACGGAACATTCAAAGCCCATTTCTAACCCTTTCGTCATTGCTTCTATGCGCTCTTTAATGACCTTCATCGTTTGGATCGAACGCGTTCTGATCGTACCCTCTATTACAGCGGAATCAGCAATAATATTTTGTTTTGTTCCACCTTTTATGACGCCAATTGTTACTACACCAGCATCGAGAGGATTCACATTTCTAGCTACTATAGTTTGCAATTGAGTGACTAAATGACTAGCAGCTACAACCATATCATTTGCTGTATGCGGATAAGCAGCATGTCCGCCTTTTCCTTTAAGAGAAATAAATAATTCAGATGTATTTGCAAAGAGTAACCCTGTTTTGGTAGCAATTGTCCCAACTGGCTGTTCAGGAGCAATATGAAGGGCCATCATTTTGTCTGGTTTCCACTCGATGAATTCAGCTGATTCAAGCATTTGTTTTGCACCACCAGGTCCTTCTTCAGCCGGCTGAAAAACAAACAACAAATTACAACTTGGTTGGTGCTCCGCAAAATAAGACAGCACTCCTAGAGCAATTGTCATGTGAAAATCATGGCCACACGCGTGCATCGCCCCTTCATGAGTTGAGCGAAAATCATAAGAAGTTTGTTCATCAATTGGGAGTCCATCTATATCAGCACGATAGCCAATTGTTTTGTGGGAATCCACCCCTTTTACATGAACGAATAAACCAGTTGACCAGGTTTTAACCTTTAGCCATTTTTGTGACATTTCCGAAATCCTGTCTAATAAATATTTTTGTGTTTTATATTCTTGATAGCCAAATTCCGGAATTTGATGTAAATCTCGTCGAATGTTAATAAGCTGATTAACTGGTAACATTAGACTCTACTACCCTTTCTATCTTTTTCTCGAATACGTTTATAAATAGTTGAACTTCTTCGCTCGTTAATGTTAAAGGAGGTAATAGGCGAATGATCGTTTGTTGCGTCACATCAACCATCAGACCTTCTTGTAGTAAATCTGATTGTATTTCTTTGACGAGCTTTCCATCTAAATTCATTACAACACCAATCATCATCCCTTTTCCTCTTACAGCTGTAACAACATTCGGCAGTTTTCCCTGTAATTTCTCTAATGAATGATGAAGCTCTTTCGCAACTTTATTTCCCTCTTTTAATTGACCTTGTTCCATTAACACATCGATAACAGCATTTCCTAATGCTGCACTTAACGGAGAAGGACCAAACGTCGTTCCATGATCACCTGGTTTAAATAAATTAGCATAGCGATCGGCCACTATGATCCCTCCTAAAGGAAGTCCACCACCAATTCCTTTTGCAAAAAGGATGAGGTCCGGTTCAATATTTGCATGCTGATAAGCAAAAAATGTTCCTGTCCGCCCTACTCCTGTTTGAATTTCATCCATGCAGCAAAGAACATTAAACTTCTTACAAAGTTCGGAAAGGCCCTGCAAATATTCTTCCTCGAGAGTGACAATACCACCTGAACCTAACACCGGCTCAACAATCATAGCTGCTGGCTTGTGAACAGTGAAAATTTCCTCTAGCGCTTCTAGATTGTGTGGCTCAACTTCATATACCGGCGTATCCGTTACCGGAAAATCTTGATAAACTCCTTCTTGTCTTGTTAACTTCAAAGCTCCTAATGTTCTTCCGTGAAAACTTTTCTTAAGAACAACGACACCTCGGCGCTCTTCTTGTTGATTTTTGGACCATTTATGAATCAGCTTTAGTGCAGCTTCTGTAGCTTCAGCTCCTGAATTTGCAAAGAATACTTTGCCTTTAATTGAATGAGCCGTTAGCTTTTCTGCTAACGCAATAGCAGGCTTGTTATAAAAGTAATTTGATATATGAAGAAACTGAGTAGCTTGATTACGGAGAGCTTTTTGTAATTCAGGGTGTGAGTGACCAAGAATATTGACCGCTAATCCTGTAAATAAATCTAAATACCTCTTTCCATTATCATCAAATAAATAATTGCCTTCTCCTCGCTCAATAACAATGGGCAAACGCCCATATGTAGGCATGATCACTTGTTGATCTCGTTCAATCCAAGTAGACACGATGTGTTCCCCTTTCAGTCTAAGTATGGAAAGAGCTTTGCCGAAAGGATTCCCCTTACAACAAAGCTGCTTGTCCATTATTATCTATCTTCGTTCAAACGGCGAAGTTCTTGCTTAATTTCCGTTTTACCTTTTGTTTTTTCATCAATTTCCTTAATAACACGTGCTGGCGTACCAGCAACAACTGTATTTGGAGGAACATCTTCTGTAACAATTGCTCCCGCAGCGACAACGGCTCCTTTTCCAACCGTTACACCTTCTAAAATAACGCAATTTGCACCAACAACAACGTCATCTTCAACAACAACAGGTTTTGCAGAAGGTGGCTCAATCACACCAGCCAATACGGAGCCTGCACCGATGTGGCAATTTTTCCCTACTGTTGCACGTCCGCCTAAAACAACATTCATATCAATCATAGTTCCTTCACCGATAACCGAACCAATATTGATACTTGCTCCCATCATAATAACGGCATTGTTTCCAATTTCAACTTGGTCACGAATCACAGCACCTGGCTCAATACGCGCTTGAATGTTCTTCATATCAAGAAGTGGAATTGCGGAGTTGCGACGATCATTCTCTACAACATAATCTTCAATCTTCGCTTCATTTTCCTTTAAGACAGATTCAATTTGGCTCCATTCACCAAATAATACTCCTACAGAACCAGTAATAAATGCCTTTGTATCAGCTCCAAAATTCAAGCCCTCTAAGTCACCTTTAATATGTACTTTTACTGGTGTTTTCTTTTCACTTTGTGAGATAAATTGAATAATCTCGTTTGCATCCATCATTTTCATTATTTGTTCTCCTACCTTTCTAAACAATCTCTTCATTATGATAATGATTTACGTGACAAATTGCAATCAGAAAGCGTATTTTCTTCAACTTGTATTCAGCAGACTAACCCAAGATGATTAATAAAATAGTAATGGTTGCAACACTAATGATTGTTGTCACTAACGTAACACTAGACACTAACCTAGGATGAGAATCAAATTGCACAGCATACATCACAATGGTTGCTGCTGAAGGCATGGCTGCTGACACAATTAACACTTTTGCCATTAAAGGATCCATTGGAAAAAGTAGCGTAATACCATATGCAATCAACGGCGAAAGAAATAGCCGAACAATTGTCGAGTACATCACATTTCCCCATTCAAAATTCCCCCATTGAATTCTAGCTAGTTGCATCCCTAATATAATCATGACTGTTGGTATAGCTGCCTCGGCAATTATATCGACGGTTAACATTAAATTTTCTGGCACTGTAACGTTGAACAATTTTAACAACAATCCAATCATTACGGCATAAGTAGCGGGCATTTTTAACACTTCTCTAATAGCGACTTTAATACCCGCTTTCCCTCTAGCCGCATAGTATACCCCAAAAAAATTCATTATAACTGCTTGCAATACTAAAAACATAACGGAATAAGCGAATGCCACTTCACCATAAGCAAATAAAATAATGGGTGCCCCGTAATTACCAGAATTCATAAAAGCAGTAGACAGAATAAAACCGCTCTCCATTGATTGATCATACTTTCGGATTTTTACATAAATCTTATTTAGTATAATTAAGGCAATCAGTAGAATAACGGCAAAGAAAACCATATACAGAGCTTGAATATCTAGTATAGAATGATAAAACGTGCGAAATACCAAACAGGGGGTCATAATAAAGATGGCAACGGTTGAGATCGGTTTGATGTCTACCTTTTTCCATCTTTGAACTAGAAACCCAATTAGAAAAACTAATAAGACTGGAAAAACAACTTGAATAAAAATTTCCATACGTAACCTCTCCAACTCCTGAGCATGTTTGTCTATTTCTTTATTATACTTAAGTTAAAGAGGTATAAGGTAATTTTTTTCAAATTAGGATGATCTTAGCTTGATAACACACTCATACTTTTATACCACAACCAACACATCCCAAACCTGTAATATAACAGCCTCTGCAAAAAAATGCAGAGGCTTAAATTTAATCCCTATACTTGTTTTTGAAATTGCGCTTCTTCTGTTGACCCTTTAAGGGCAGTCGTTGATGATGTTCCACCAGATACAACTTGTGAAATTTCATCAAAATAACCTGTTCCTACTTCGCGTTGGTGACGAGTTGCTGTGTAACCTTTTGATTCGCTTGCAAATTCCGCTTGTTGTAATTCAGAATAAGCACCCATCCCTCTGTTTTTATACCCTTGAGCAAGTTCAAACATGCTATGATTAAGAGCATGAAATCCTGCAAGTGTAACAAATTGGAATTTGTAACCCATTTTCCCTAGTTCCACTTGATACGTTTCAATTGTTTCCTTATCAAGATTTGCTTCCCAATTGAAAGATGGGGAACAATTATAGCAAGCATTTTTCCAGGGAACTGTGCATGAATAGCATCTGCAAATTGCTTTGCCTCTTCTAATGAAGGTTTAGACGTTTCGCACCAGATTAGATCCGCATAAGGTGCATAAGCTAGACCCCTTGCAATTGCTTGATCAATCCCTGCATTTGTTCGATAAAACCCTTCTGGTGTACGCTCACCTGTAATAAATGGACGGTCAGCTGGGTCAATATCACTTGTAATTAAGTCAGCGGCATCCGCATCCGTACGAGCAATAATGATCGTTGGAACCCCACTAACATCAGCTGCCAACCTGGCTGCTGTTAAGTTACGAACAGCTGTCTGCGTCGGGATTAAAACCTTTCCTCCTAAATGTCCACATTTCTTCTCAGATGCAAGTTGGTCTTCAAAGTGAACTCCTGCTGCACCTGATTCAATCATCCCTTTCATTAATTCAAATACATTTAACTGTCCACCAAATCCAGCTTCTGCATCGGCTACAATTGGAGCGAAATAATCAATGTCTCCCTCCCCTTCCATATGTTGAATTTGATCGGCACGTTGAAGGGCTTGGTTAATTCTTTTTACAACACTCGGAACACTGTTGGCAGGGTATAAACTTTGATCTGGATACATTTGCCCAGCTAAATTGGCATCTGCAGCTACTTGCCATCCACTTAAATAAATGGCCTTTAATCCCGCCTTTACTTGTTGTACTGCCTGATTGCCTGTTAAGGCACCAAGCGCATTAACATAATCTTCTTCATGCATTAATCTCCAAAGTTTTTCTGCTCCTCTTTTGGCTAGCGTATGTTCAATTTGAACCGATCCTCTTAAACGAATAACATCCTCAGGTGAATAAGGTCTTTCAATTCCGTTCCATCTAAGATCTTCTCCCCATTTTTTCTCCAACTGTCTTGCTTCTAATTGTCTTGATTCTTTTGTCATTTTTCATCTCTCCCATTCTTTTCTTTTTTATTAGTTTAATAGTTGATAACCAGGTAATGTTAGGAACTCTACAAATTCGTCCTCTTCAATTAATGTCGTAAACAACTCAGAAGCCTCAGCAAATTTTCCAGTTGTAAACCTTTCTTCCCCAAGATCGAACCGCATTGTAAACATTTCCTCCTCTTGAATGCGGTCGACTAATTCTCTCGTAATTTTTCTACCGTCTGTAAGAACGCCTTTTGGATGACGAATCCACTGCCATACCTGAGCTCTTGATATCTCAGCTGTTGCGGCATCTTCCATAAGATGATTAATTGGAGCAGCACCATTTCCATTAAGCCATGATGCGATATATTGAATCCCTACACTGATATTCATTCGAAGTCCTTCTTCTGTAATTGACCCATTAGGCACTTCGATTAAATCTTTTGCAGATACTTCTACATCTTCTCTCTTTTTATCTATTTGATTGGGTGTTGGCATATATTGATTGAACACTTCTTTTGCAACTGGTACAAGTGCCGGGTGTGCAACCCATGTTCCATCATGACCATCTCGCGCTTCTCTTTCTTTATCAAGGCGAACTTTCTCAAATGCCTCGGCATTTTTTTGTTCATCCCCTTTAACAGGAATTTGTGCTGCCATTCCTCCAATTGCCGGAGCTCCTCTTCGATGGCATGTTTTAATCGTTAAAAGCGAATAAGCTCTCATAAAAGGTGATGTCATCGTCACTTGTGCCCGATCTGGCAAAATGACATCTGGGTGATTGCGGAAGCGCTTTAAATAACTAAAAATATAATCCCATCTTCCGCAATTCAATCCAGCTGAATGATCTTTTAGTTCAAATAAAATTTCGTCCATTTCAAATGACGCTAAAATCGTCTCAATTAGAACCGTTGCTTTGATTGTCCCTTTAGGGATTCCAAGTTCTTTTTGTGCATACACAAATACATCATTCCACAACCTTGCCTCAAGGTGACTTTCCATTTTCGGCAAGTAGAAGTAAGGTCCTGTTCCCCTTTTACGTAACTCCTCTGCATTATGGTACATGTATAATCCAAAATCGACTAAACTTGCTGATACCGGTTGACCATGTAATGTTATGTTTTTTTCTTCTAGATGCCATCCTCGTGGCCTCACAACGAGTGTTGCTGTCTTTTCATTTAATTGATAGGTTTTTCCATTTTTTTCATTTTTAAAAGTAATCGTCCGTCTTATAGCATCTCGAAGATTCACCTGTCCTTGGATCGTATTTCTCCAAGTTGGAGCATTTGCATCTTCAAAGTCAGCCATAAAAACGTGGGCACCTGAGTTCAGAGCATTGATAACCATTTTACGCTCAACAGGTCCTGTAATTTCGACGCGACGGTCTTGTAAGTCTTTTGGGAGTGGCGCAATCTTCCAATCAGCTTCTCTAATATGTTTCGTTGACTCAAGGAAAGTAGGTAACACCCCATTGTCGATTTCTTGCTGACGAATTTGCCTTCTCTTAAGAAGCGCTTGACGCCGCACCTCAAAAGAGCGACATATCCCTTCCACAAACGATAAAGCATCCTCTGTTAAAATTTCTTTAAATTCAGGTTCAAGTTCAGCACGAAGCTGAAACTCCTGCTTTGTTTCCTGACTCAAAATGTTTCCCCCTTTCAATTCCTTCTGTATTAATACAGTTTGTAACTTATGAAATTATAATATAACAGATGTGTTTTGCTTGCAACCATTTTTTTCTTTTTTTTAGAAAATTTTAATAAAAAAGCTCATTTAAACCAAAAAAGAGTTGCTAAAAAGGGGTGTTTGACCCTTTTTCGCAACTCTTTCAACTTCATTTTATAATGTCTTCTTTAGCCAAGCATACAACAACGGTCCTTCTTTTTGTTCTGTCTCAAACAAAAGTTCATATTCTCCTAATTGATAAATATACATCCAAAATCCGTCCATTTCATTCATTTCACTTTGATCTGGAGTACCTAATTGCCTTTTCATCTCTTCACTCGTAATATTATGTTCTTCTATATTTATGGCAATTGCTACACATCGATTCGTATCTGGATTGAAAAAATAAGTTGCTTGATCATATTCCCAATAGATCCCACCTTCATAATGTCCTCTTGAAATCGGGTCTCCGAATTGTTGGTAAATTTCTTGAGAACTTTGATCAACTTTATTTTTTATCGGTACGAATGTGCCATCATAACCTTTTTCAATCCAGCGAAATGATAAAAAAGGTTCATTATTGTTCGCTGATGTTACAGATTGACTGTCATTTATTTCTTCTAATGTCATTTCACCAGACACTTGTCCACACCCTACTAACACTAAAAGAAGAAAGATGGATATAATTGCCTTCATTTGAACACCTCATATAATCGGAGTAGTAAAAGTTTTGACGAATAAGAAATAAAATAACCGTATCAGTTTAAAAAAATGATTTACCTTGTCAATTCATTGCTTCACACAAAAAAACTCCAGACACCTTATTACATGCCTGGAGTCATTATATTATTCATTCTTTCTTGTTCGTTTAAATCCTCCTAATTCTGTCTTAAATATTTTTAATATCCCTACACTCATTACTAAAAGAACAATAGTTAAAGGGAACGCACTTACAATGATCGCGGTTTGTAAAGCTTGCAAACCACCTGAAGCCATTAAGACAATGGCTGATGCCGATAAAATAAGTCCCCAAGACACTTTGATCCAGTTGGACGGATCCATATCCCCTTCCGTTGTTTGCATTCCTAACACAAATGTCGCTGAATCTGCCGATGTGATAAAAAATGTTGTAATGAGTAAAACTGTAATAATTGAGAGAAATCCACCAAATGGTAGATGTTCATAAACAAAAAACAAACCTGTTTCTAAACTTTGTCCTGCAACATCAATTCCGTGAAGTAAATCAAGATTTATTCCAGTCCCTCCAAAGACGCAAAACCAAAAAGCACAAACGATGGTAGGAACGACCAGGACGCAATGGTAAATTCTCTAATCGTTCTTCCCCTTGATACTCGAGCAATAAACATCCCGACAAAAGGAGACCAAGAAATCCACCAAGCCCAATAAAAATAGTCCAGCCTTGAGTCCAAGCCGCTCGTTGTTCATCAAATGGGAAAATTCTTAAACCCATTTGTGGCAAGTTTTGAATGTATTCACCCATTGTATGTGTGAACAAGTTTAACAGGAACAAGGTAGGACCTAATATGAGCATTCCAATAAGCAAGAGTGTGGCTAGTACCATATTGGTATTACTTAAATACTTAATTCCCCTTTGTATACCCGTTGTAGCCGATATAATAAAGAGAACCGTTATGATCGAAATAATGATTAATTGAACAGTAAAATTAACCGGAATGCCGATTAAATATCCTAAGCCTGCATTAATTTGTTGGGCTCCTAAACCGAGTGATGCACATACACCAAAAATGGTTGCAAATACCGCAATAATATCAATCGTATACCCAATTGGCCCTTTCACTCGATCACCTAATACAGGGTGTAGAGTAGCACTCATTAAACCAGGTGCATCTTTACGAAATTTAAAATAGGCCAGTGCTAAGGCAACAACGGCATAGATAGCCCATGCATGAAAGCCCCAGTGCAAATACGTATAACGTAAGGCAAGTAAAGCCGATGCTTCTGTGCTGCCTTCCCCTGTTGGAGGAGTTGCATAATGGGACACTGGTTCAGAAACACCATAAAAGAGAAGCCCTATCCCCATTCCTGCACTAAACAGCATAGCAAACCATGTAGCACGATTAAAATCTGGTTTATCCGTATCTTTTCCAAGCTTGATTCTTCCGTACTTACTAAAGATTAAAATGAGAGAAAAAATTAAAAAGAATGTGGCAGCTAAATTATAAAACCACCCAAAAGCACTCAAGAAGAAAGCTTGTGCAATGCCCATTATATTACCAAGTTGTTCTGGAAACAACGCGCCCCATATAACAAATATAAGAGCTATTACCACCGATATTTTATAGGTAACTGTTAAATTTTTCAAGCTATTATCCCTTCCTTTCTAACGTAGTTGCTCTCCTTATGTTGCAACAAACTGCCATTCTTTATGAGCACAAAAAAAGCTCAGCTTTCGCTTGAGCTCTCTTTTTTCATTATCTCAAATTCATTTTCAGATAGGGGTTTGTCACGCTCCATATAGATGCTCCGACTCGGAAAGGCTACAGATACTTGTTCTTCCTCTAAGATTTTCATAATCTCAAAATTAATTTCTTCTTTAATACGAAACCACTCTACCCAGGCAATTGTTTTTGTGAAGAAGTATATAAAAATATCTAAGCTCGAATTGTTAAACTCACTAAATCGAACCATAATTAATTCCTGATCCACTTCATTGTGGGAACGTAAGACAGATTCAATACGTCTAGCACATGTTTCAAGCTTCTCTTGAGACGTGGAATATGTTACTCCTAAAGAGAACGAAACTCGGCGTTTTCCCATCTCTGACCAGTTTGTAATCGGTTCATTCGCTAATGTAGAGTTCGGTATTGTTACGATTGAATCAGAAAACGTTCGGATCTGAGTGCTTCGAAAATTAATATCTTCGACCAGCCCCTCAACAGAAGGAGTCTGAATCCAATCTCCTTTGGAAAAAGGCTTTTCTGTTATGATAATGACTCCACCAAAAAAGTTTCCAATTGTATCTTGAGCTGCTAGGGCAAAGGCTAGTCCACCTAAACCTAGCCCTGCAATGAATGCACTGATTTCATATCCCCATTCGCTAGCGACCACGACAATCACGAGCGCAATAACAGCAAATCGTAATATTTTCGATAGGAAAGGAACTAACATGCTTTCCTCATCAATGTCCACATTTCTTGCAAATTTAATTAGCGCCATCGAGTATTGAGATGTATAATTATAGGCTCCCCAACCAATCAAAATAATGATAATCGATCGATAAAGATGCTCAACAAATTCAATCGTTGTAATATGAAACGGTAAATAGACGAGTGCTAAATAGGTACCTATGACTACCCAAAATACCCGGAGTGGTTTCTCAAATGAGAGGAGTACATTAGAAAAAACATCGGTTGGCGTCTTTCTTAATGACGCTAAAATAAGTTTATATATGTATGTTGTAAAAATTTTCCTAAACAGTAAGAATACCGAGAAAATGGCGATTGCAATTCCAATATCACTCCACTGTATTCTTTCTAAAGATCGAACAAATACGTCCCATCTCCAATTATCAAATTCCATGCTGATCCCACCTTTTTCATGTTCATTTTATCACACGTACAATAAAGTGGTACAGCAATTAACTATGTAATAATGTTGATGAAAAAAGACCAGAAAAAGGAAGGCAAACAATCCTGCCCCCCTTAATGCTCGCTTAATCCTTTTGAGTTTGTGATGTTGTATTAACTACATCTCCAAAATTGGCCCATTCTTTTGCAAGTTCTAAAAGAGAGTCGGATATGGCCCCTTCAGAACCATGTAATGTCTTCTCAAGATTCTGCTTTAACTCTTTTCCACGTTCACTATTCATATAGAGAACTCCAGCGGCACCAAGTGCACCACCAATCATTGAACTAACCATAAGTTGTGATTTGGATCGATTCTGTTTTTTCTTAAACATAAACAAATCCCTCCATTCCTCATTCTCCTTTTAATGTGACTCAATATGAATGAGCTATACTTCTTTTAAGAAAATAAGAAAGAAGTATCATTCATTTTCTATGGTACACTTACAGAAAAAAGGAGGGATTCCATGAGTTTGAAATCTTCCATTTACAAAATATTACGCATTTGGAATGATATCGACGCTGTTCGAAAAGGCAAGGTAGGAAAACGTATTGGTCGTCGAGTTGCAGGGCGCGCTTCAGGTAAAGCTATTCGGAAACTATTTAAGTAATACAAAAGAGGATACAAAAGGGAAGTCTTTGTTGTATCCTCTCTCTAAAACATTATCTTTTTTTAAAAACATCTTTTTCATAACTCTGTTGCTTTAGATCGATATTCTGTCCTTCATAATCATTTATCTGACCATCAATGGTCCCTTCAACGTAAGTATCGCTGACTTGTTCATGTGTCATGGCTAAACCCTTTTCAACCTCTTTTGAGCTTTTGTAATCAGAAGGTTGATACGAATTTGCTGCTACTTCTTCTGAAGATTGATATGAATTTTTATCTTGTTGTTTCAATACAATCCCTCCTTCTTTTTCTCCAATTAGTATGAATCAATTCCAGCGAATTATCACAGAAATGGTGGGATTGTGTGAATCGTTATGTATGTAGTAGCATCATGAAGATTATGTGTGTGAAATTTCCTTATTTTTTATTGATTTATCGATCATCCACTTGATCAATAACCTTTCCTTTTCACTTGTTTTTCTCGTAAGTTTTTTTTCTACTGATCTTCGCAGGTGTGAATATTTTACGTTTTCATTCATTAACGAATTCCTCCAGTAAAAACGATTTGGTTATTCGTTTATTACCCTATTTACTCGAAAATGAAACATCTTTTTTTAAAATCCTTTATAAAAGTCGATTAAAAGCAGGCTTCGTCTCAACGTTAATTGCTTGAAAGGAAATAATAAAATCAGTCCCTTGCTTAGTGGTTTTTATGTCAATGGTTGCCTGATGCCTTGAAGCAATACTATAGCAAATTGCTAGGCCTAATCCAGTTCCTTCATCCTTAGTCGTATAAAAGGGTGTACCGATGTTTTCCAATACATCTGCTGGAATACCAGGACCATTATCAGAAATTTTTAATATGACGGTATCCTCTTCAGTATACGTTCTTATTTTCAACGAGCCACCTGCATCCATGGCTTCTAATCCGTTTAAACCAATGTTTAAAATTAATTGCCTTATTTCTTTTTCATCTAAAAGTAGGGGAGGACACTCTTCTAATTCTAATAGAACTTCTTTGTTATTCATTAAGGCTTCTGCTCTTAGTAAAGGATGCAATGTTTTCACAATTGAATTGAGATCTTTTTCTCTTCGATTATTTGCTTTATCTTTTGCTAACGTCAGAAACTCTGTAATAATTCCATTTGCTCGATGCAATTCATCAATCATTAGATCAATGTATTCGTCCGGCTGTGGTTCATTATTCTGATTTTTCGCTAACTGCAAAAATCCTAAAACGGTTGTCATCGGATTACGTATTTCATGAGCGATCCCAGCTGCCATTTCCCCTACTAAATTTAACCGGTCCAAACGAGACACTTCTTTTTCCAATCGAACCTTTTCTGTTATATCTGTAATCGTACTAATAATACAAGGCTCTCCATTTATAATAGCTGTCTCCGTCGACAATAGTCCTTCACGTCTAACACCAAGCTTGGTCGTGTAAGCCACTTCTTTATTATAGAGATTCTCACATAAATCAACAGGAATATGAATTGAATGCAAATCCTTTGTATGTAGCGTAATGTTCAATAAATCATCATGCTTTTCCTTTAAATCCTCGTGGGTATATTCACTAAACTGAAACCAACTATGATTCACATCAATATAGCGCCGATCAATTAAAGAGCGAATAGCCATTAAATTTGGGCTCAATTGAAAGATCTTTCGAAACCGTTCCTGTGAAACTTGAAGTTCTTCATTGGCAATTCGTATGGCTTTTGTCTTTTCCTCGATTATTTGCTCTAAGTTATTTTGTTTTTTTTGCAATTCTAACGCTTCTTTTTCTAATTGAGCATTTTTACATTCTATCTCTTTTTGATTTCGGTATATTTTCACAAAAGATTCAACCTTGCTTCTGAGAATGACAGGGTTGAATGGCTTAAAGATGTAATCAATGGCTCCTGTTAAATAACCAGTTGATACATGTTCATTAGCTTGACTTAATGCCGTTATAAATATGATTGGAATATGGCTTGAACTTTGACGTTTTTTTATAATTTCAGCCGTTTCAAACCCATTTAAACCAGGCATTTGAACATCTAACAAAATGACAGCAAAGTCATATTGTAATACCTTTTTTAAAGCTTCTTCACCAGAACTCGCACCGACTAACAAATAATGTTCCGATTCTAGTACGGCTTCTAAAGCCATCAAGTTCTCTGGACGGTCATCAACCATTAATATTGCTACTTTGTCAGTAGAAGACATAGAAATACCCCTTTATTTCACCTTTGACTTTTTATTATAGATTTTCTCTTTTGTATTCACTTCATCAAACAGATCAGCTGAGCTGTACATACTTATTGATTCCTTTGATCCAAGTCCAAGGTACCCCTTATCACTCAAGCTATCATAAAATAGATCATACACTCTATTGGTCAACTTTTTATTAAAATAAATCAATACATTCCGACAGACTATCATGTGAAACTCATTAAAAGAGTGGTCCGTAACTAAGTTATGATGAGCAAAAACAATATTTTCTTTTAGAAATGGATGCAACACAACATAGTTATCCTCAACGGAATAATATTCAGAAAACTCCTTCTTCCCTCCAGCTTGTTGATAATTTTTTGTGTAAAGTTGCATCTGTTCAAGAGAAACCTTTCCTTTTTTGGCTTTTTCAATAATGTCTTCATCCATATCAGTAGCATAAATTTTTGTCTTATGATAAAGCCCCTCTTCCCATAATAGGATCGCCATTGAATACGCTTCTTCACCTGAGGAACATCCCGCATGCCATATTCTAATAAATGGAAGTTTCTGCAAAACAGGAACAATTTCAGTACGGAAGGCTTTAAAAAAGCTCGGATCACGAAACATCTCTGTAACATTGATTGAAAAGTCACGAAGCAATTGCTGCATCAGTTCAGGTTTATATAAAACACGAGCTTGAAATTCTGAAATGGTATTCACATTCTCAATTTGAGCTCGATACCAAACTCTTCTTTTAATCGACGAATACGCATAGTTTCTAAAATCATATCCATATGTTTCATAAATGCCCTCAAGCAATAATTTAATTTCTATTTGTTCAATTTCTTGTATTCTTTCCGTTTGAGACTCAGTCTGAAGTGAGTTCATCATACTGTTTCTACTCCTCTTTTCTGCGGAAAAGGGATTGGAACTATGGAACGGAGTAGAACATTGACGATGCCTACCTGTTCACTCCGCTTATCAATTGATTGCATCTTTTCATTCCATTTTTCTTTTCCATACTTTGGTTAAGACCATTCACTCTTACTTACTATTTATGGAGCCATACTTTGATCAACGATAATAGCTGCTCCATATTAACCGGCTTACTAATATAATCCGAAGCTCCGGCTGCAATACATTTTTCGCGATCGTTTTTCATCGCTTTTGCCGTTAATGCTAAAATGGGCAAGTGTTCCCACTCTTGATTTTCACGAATAGCTTGCATGGCTTCGTATCCATTCATTTCTGGCATCATAATATCCATTAAAATAATATCAATTGAAGAATGCTCCTGTAATGCATCAAGCGCTTCTTTTCCATTTTCTGCAAACAACACATTCATATTTTGCATTTCCAAAGCGGCCGTCAATGAAAATACATTTCGCATATCATCATCTACAACCAGTACGGTTTTGTTTTGTAATTGCTCCTTTTCAGTATCTTCGTCATTGAAATTGGCTCGTTCAATTTCACTCACTTTCGCTGTTTCATTCATTTGCACTTCTCTTAAGACTTCTTCTTCCTCGACTGTGACGGCAACTTCATCTAAAACCGCTTGAACGTGTTCAGATCCTTTATCAAAATCTGGTAAGTGTAACGTAAAAATACTACCTTCGCCTTCAATACTTTCAACTTCAATACGACCACCTAATAATTCTGATAGTTCCCTACTTATAGATAATCCAAGACCGGTTCCACCATATTTACGAGTAATCGTCCCATCCTCTTGATAGAAGGCTTCAAAAATACTTTGTTGCTTTTCCTTTTTAATACCAATACCAGTATCAATAACAGAAAAAGCTACTTTTATTCCTTCTGCTTCCTTTCCATTCTGTAAATACAACTCTACTTTTCCTTCACTTGTGAATTTAAACGCATTCGAAAGCAAGTTTTTTAATATTTGTTTGAGACGCTGGTCATCTGTATAAATAATGGACGGTGTTCCAGGCTCGACTCTAATAGAAAAATCTAATCCTTTTTGAGCAGAAATTGGTTCAAACTGTCTCTCAACAAAGGCTTTAATGTCACTAATAAGTACTTCTTCTGGATACACTTCAACTTTCCCTGATTCAATTTTGGATAAATCTAAAATATCATTGATTAACTCAAGCAAGTCTTTCCCTGACGAATAAATTGTAGATGCATGTTCTATTTGTTTATCCGTTAAGTTTCCATTTTGGTTCTCTGATAATAGTTGCGAGAGGATTAACATGCTGTTAAGTGGTGTTCGTAACTCATGTGACATGTTTGCTAAAAACTCCGATTTATATCTTGATCCAAGTTTTATATTTCGATTTTTTTCTTCTAAATCCTTTCTAATTCCTTCAAGTTCTTGCTTTTTCTCATCGGATTGTTTAAACTGCTCGTGCAATTGTTCATTAATTAATCGAAGTTCTTCTTGTTGTTGTTGAAGTTCTTCTGACTGAGTTTGCAACTCTTCTGATTGAGTTTGGGATTCTGCAAGTAGTTCTTCAATTTTCATATGATCTAAAATACGTTCAATGCTCGAACCTGAAGACTGAGTTAATTGATCAAGGATTCTTACTTCTAATTGTGTAAAGGGTTCAAATTTAGCTAATTCTAATACACCCACTACATCACCTTCTAGTTGTATTGGTAATAGAATTAATGAAGTCGGACTCCCCTCCCCTAATCCTGAACGAGTAGAAACATACCCTTCTGGTAACGCATCGAGTACCATCTTTTCATTGTCAGCTGCACACTGTCCTACTAACCCTTGACCAAGATGTATTTTCTTTGTACCAACATCTGAATCATCACTAGCATAGGCCGCAATCTTTGTTAATGTGTTTCCATTTTCTTTTATATAAACAACACCATATGTAGCTTTTACAAATTGAGAAACATTTGTAATAAATACAGCACCAAATTCATTTAATTCTTTTATTCCTTGAAACTTCATGGTTATTTCAGCAAAGCGAGTCTTAATCCAATTCTCTTCCTTCAACGATTCTGCGAATTGTTTTTCTTGTTTTGATATTTTCTCCAAAGAGTCAGCCATCGTATTATAAGCAATTGCGATATCCGCAACTTCATCTTTAGACTTAATTTCTATTCGAGGTAATTCCTCTAGAGAATGTTCATTTACACTTGTAATAACTTTGCGCACACTGTTGATGCTAGAATTAATATTTTTAATGATTAAATAAGTAATAATCGCCATCAAGATAAGCGAAATGACAGTGAAAATGACCAAGAAGCGTACTGAATTTTCATAAGCCATTTCAGCCTCAGCGAGACGACTTAACATCTTCGTTTCTTCCAGTTCAACAAATACGTCAACTTCTGCAATCATTGCTCTACGCAACTCTTGATTGTCACTTAGTAAATGGTTTGTCGCCTCTTCTACATTATTCGACAAGGCTAACGAAATGACAGTTTCAATCATGTCGTCATAAGCATTAGAAAGACTTCGGACAGATGAAAGAGAAGCCCTTGATTCTTCTTCCGCTGACACTTGCTGTATCGTATCAAGTAGAATCACCTTATCATGAATCGTTTCACGGATGGATACCACTTTTTCCGCTACCCGTGGTTCATCTCCTTCTAGTAAGAGCAGATCTCTTGTTTCTCGCGCAATCATACTCGTGTGATTTTTTAACGATTCTGCTAACATAACTTTCTCATGATCTTCAACGACAATTTCACGAATATAAGTATTTTGTTCAGTAAGTGTGTAAAAAAGCGTTGTACTCAGTAACAGGATGATAGCGAAAATAGACCCTAAACCAAGAATTAGCTTTGTGATTAATTTCATATAATTGAATCCCTTCTACTAACAAAATTAGTTAATAGAACTAGTTTACTATAGAAACCCTTAGTAATTCTATAGAATTAAAGACATTTGTCGATTTCCTTTTACATAAAAGAAGAAGAGATTCTAAATTCGAACCTCTTCTTCATTCCAGGTTATGCGTTTTTTCGAGCTGATGTTGCTTTTTCTGCTGGTTCTTTTTTGGCAGTAACGGCCTTCTTTTTCCTTGTTGTCGGTTTCTTTGTTTTTGTTTTGTCAAGAGATGCTTGCAAGGCAGACATTAAGTCTGTCACGTTTGAAGCAGGTGCAGGCTCTTTTTCTGTTGCTGTGACTGTCTCTTTGCCTGTTTTCTTTTCTTCTATCAATTCCATTAATGCTGTTCGGTAGTCATCTGTATATTTTTCAGGATCGTAAGTGGTTGTTAATTGGTCAACGAGCATAAGAGCTGTATCTAATTCCCGTTGTTCCACTAGTTGCTCGCTAGGAACATTAGGGACGTCTTGAACGTTACGAACCTCATCCGGGAAATGAATCGTTTCCATCAAAAGTGTTTCTTTATATACGCGTACAACAGCCAATTGTTCTTTTGAACGAATAATGATTTTAGCAATCCCAATTTTTCCGGACTCAGTTAAAGCCTTTCTTAATAACGAATACGCCTTTGCCCCGCCGTTATCTGGTGCGATGAAATAACTTTTTTCAAAGTAGATCGGATCAATTTCCTCTAACTTCACAAAATCAACAATTTCAACTGCTTTGTCTTCATTTTCTTTTTTTAGCCTTTCTAGGTCTTCGTCATCTAAGATGACAAATTTATTTTTGGCATATTCATATGCTTTGACGATCTCTTCGTTTGTTACTTCTTTTTCACACCCTGGACAAATCTTTTGATAGCTTATCGGGGTATGACATTCTTTATGAAGCTGACGCAACTTAATATCTTTGTTTTCCGTTGCGGTATGAAGTTTAATTGGAATGTTTACTAGTCCAAAACTAATGCTCCCTTTCCAAACGGTATGCATAACGATCACCTACTTTTTTTCTTAATGTGCAATTATTTTATGGTGATTATGTATGACGACTGCAATTTTGTTACAGCTTAACTATTAGTCGGTTGTTTGAAAAAGGAGTGGCCCACGTGAAACCAATGCTCTTAACACCTGCACTTGAAATACCTATTGAAGAAGGCTGGATATACGAAACAAAGTATGATGGCTTTCGTTGTTTGTTGCACTGGTATGACCCTGAACCAACATTGATTAGTCGCACGGGGAACATTTTAAATAAGCAATTTCCTGAAATTATTGCTTATTGCAAAAACATGTTTCCACAAATAAAAGACCAACTTCCCCTTACACTTGATGGGGAAATCGTTCATTTAGTAAATAATTATCAAAGTCATTTCCACACTGTTCAGGTTAGAGGCAGAATGAAAAACCAGACCGTTATCAAAAAACATGCAGCCGAATTTCCATGTCATTTTATTAGCTTTGATTTAATTGAACAAAAAGGTGAGTTACTTGAACATTTAACGTTAGACGTTCGAAAAGAGAAATTGTATTCTCTTTTTCATAAGCAGAATTTGCCATCTACTGTAAATTATGAGGATGATCGACGCTTACAAGTCATCGATTTGAGCAACGATGCAAAAAAACTTTGGTCGAACATTGTTACGTACAACGGAGAAGGTCTTGTCGCCAAAAGGTTGAATAGTAAGTGGGAACGAGCAAAACGTACAGGAAATTGGTTGAAAATAAAAAATTATCGATACGTGTCCGTCATTTTAACCAAGTATGATAAAACCAATGGATATTTTCATGGAGCCATTTATCAAGGTGAGAGGCTAACGGAAATTGTTAACTTCCGACATGGGTTGACAACAGATGAAGAAAAAACATTGTTCTCTTTTTTCCAAACGAATGGTACAAACACTTCTAACCATATATGGGAGTTACCACCCTCCATTTGTGTCTCTATTGCTTGCATTGACTTTGATGGAAAACAATTACGCGAACCTAGGTTTCACGCTTTTCAATTCCATGAGGACCCGCAAAATTGCACATGGCAAAACATGCAACGCCAATTACATCCAATACCAGATCACATTCATATAACAAATCCAGACAAGCCTCTTTGGGAAGCAATTGGCGTGACAAAGGATGACTATTTGCTTTACTTACAGAAAGCTTCGCCATTTTTATTGCCATTTTTAAAAGACCGGTTGTTAACCGTCATTCGTTTTCCACATGGATCGGGAAGTGAAAGCTTCTACCAAAAACATTGTCCCGAATACGCACCAGATTTTATTCAAACGGAAACCGTTGAAGATATTAACTATATTGTTTGTAATGACTTGGAAACCCTTTTGTGGTTAGGAAATCAGCTTGCACTCGAATTACATATTCCTTTTCAAACCAGATACACCGTTAACCCTACAGAAATCGTTTTTGATTTAGATCCGCCTTCTGTCGAAGAATTTTCATTAGCCATTATTGCAGCCAAACAGATGAAAGTAATTTTTGATCAATTTAAACTTACTTCATTTGTCAAAACTTCTGGTGGCAAAGGGTTACAGGTTTATATTCCCCTTCCAACAGACCGATTTACGTATAAAGAGACAAGAATATTCACTCAATTTGTTTGTCAGTTCTTATGTGAACAACAGCCAGATTTATTCACAACCGAACGGTTAAAGAAAATAGAAACAACAAATTATATCTCGATTATATTCAACATGATGAAGGAAAAACCATTGTTGCTCCTTATTCTACAAGAGGAAACGAGAAGGGCCTTGTTGCAACCCCATTAGATTGGGATGAAATCACTGAGACCTTGACTCCAAGTGCTTTTACTGTCCCAGCTGTTATACAGCGATTAGAAGAAAAGAGAAATCCATTTTCCTCTTTTCGAAAGGTGAACAACGAAGAGTCTTTTGCAGCAATCCTTGCTCAGCTAAAACAATTAGTTTAGGGTTGTTCCCGAAGGTCTCATCTGACCTTGGGACACCCCTTTTTAAAAACATTACGTGAGCCAAGTAACAACATCTTCTAATGACTTTCTTGTTTTTGGTCGTGGCTCGTTTTTTCGATAACCAAAAGCTGCCATCACAGAAACATCAAAATGACCATTTTCTAATAATCCTTGGTCATCGAGAAATTGGTGCACTTTTTCATAATGAAAACCTTCCATCGGGCAAGAATCAATGCCAATTTGAGCAGCGGCCGTTAGCATATTCCCTAAAGCTATATAGGTTTGCTTACAAGACCAGTCAAATATCGTACGCTCATTATCAAGCACCCCAAACTTCTCTTGAAAATGTTGATATCGTGCTGGAAGTTCCTTAACAATTTCTTCTGGAGCTTTTTTTACGGTTCTAAAATGATCTGTAATGTATTCAGAATTATATGTAACATCTTTACTTGTACGCGCCAAAATAATAACAAAATGACTAGCTGTCAGCAATTGACCTTTTGCTCCCCATGCTATTTCTGCTAATTTTTCTCTCTTTTCCTTGTTTTGCAAAACAACAAACTTCCAAGGTTCAAGTCCGATAGAACTTGGTGACAATCTTCCTGCCTCTAAAATAAATTGAAAGTCTTCATCTGAAATGATTTTGTCGGAATCGAATTCTTTCGTTGCATGTCTGAACAAAAATCCCTCTAACATCTGTTTTTTTATTTGTTCCTTTTCTAACATAAATCTCTCTCCTAGTTCTGACATTTGGTAGAGTTCCTTTAAAATCGTATCATACATAAAAAATCCAAACAAATGCAGCGTCTGATCAGATGAGCTCACATGCTCTAAAGTCAATACATATCTTCCTTTTTCATGACAAAATGAGCTAATACTAAAGCAGAAATACCAGATATCAGCTTCCCTGCCACCATTGCAAACACCATCTCTTTTTGCAACCCTGCAACAAACCCTAAGTGCCCTCCTACTACAAACGCTCCACTAACGGCAAAGGCTACATTGAATACCTTGCCTCTTGAATTCATTTCCTTTAGTAAAGTTAACATTGGAATAACATGAGCTAACGATGCAATTAATCCAGCAGCAGCCTTCTCATCTATTTTCAATAATGAGCCCACACTCTTTAACTTCTTACTAAATACTAGATTGATGAACGTAACAAACGGAAAAGCTCCTGCTAATACGATAACAATCATCCCGACAATTTTAATTCCTTCATCAATAGGAGTCATATTGGGAATCAGGCTAAATCCTGTTAATGTTTCAATAATAATCGCTGTAAGACCAATAATCGCGATGCTCTCGATTCCTTTTGCAAAGTATTGAAATCCTTTAATCATCATACTTGTTTTCTTCCAAAGACCAAGTGAAATGAATAGTGATAAGACAATTGTTGGAATTAAATTTTTGAGGACGATCATAAGATCTAGGTTCGCAATCAACCCTCCTGCTAAACAGCCAATTGGCACCGTAATGATCCCAAGAAGGATTCCTTTAGCAAAGTAAGGATGGTCTTCTTTTTCAATTATCCCTAAAGCAACAGGAATGGTAAAAACAATGGTCGGCCCCATCATTGTACCAAGAAAAACCCAGGCAAACAGTTCAGCATCAGGCGTTAGCGCCATCTCTTTTGCCAGAGCATATCCACCCATGTCAAGTGCTAATATTGTATTAGCAAATGCTGCAGGGTCTGCTCCCACTAAACTATAAACAGGAGAGATAATAGGTGTTAAAATGGCTGAAATAACAGGTGCCAATGAAACAATTCCAACCATTGCAAGCGTTAAGGACCCCATCGTATAAAAAGCATTCGTGAAGCTCTGTCCAAGACCAAATTTATTGCCCGATAGTTTATCGATTGCCCCTAAACAAAGAAATAGGACCATGATATATACAATGAAATCATTAACCCACATAGCCTTCCCCATTCTGACATTTTTGTTTACTATCATAACAGACTACTAAATTGATTTCTAACATTTTCCTTTTATTAGTTGCTGCATTATTAAGAAAAATTCCACACATACCTAGCTCATGATTCAAGGCATATGCATAGTGTGTAGTAACCCTCCTGAAAGGTGGTGTCGTGATGGGTTACTATAGTCCATGGTACGCAGGATATGGCGGGTACGGTGGATATTGTTATCCCCCAGCACCTCGTTCTGGTTTTGGCTTTG
Source organism: Halalkalibacter wakoensis JCM 9140 (assembly GCF_000513095.1). Taxonomy (GTDB): domain Bacteria; phylum Bacillota; class Bacilli; order Bacillales; family Bacillaceae_D; genus Halalkalibacter; species Halalkalibacter wakoensis. The sequence continues at coordinate 99,651 of NZ_BAUT01000003.1, read as the reverse complement.
GCTTCGCCTTAATCGTGGTGCTTGTCATTTTGCTCATTATCCTAGGTGCTAGTTGGTATAAGTGATAAAAAGAGATAAAAGCGCCTCTATAACGGCGCTTTTATGCTACATTAATAACTGTATGCTTCACATTTTGTCCCAGGCTATTTTAAAAGCCAAACAAGATCCGATTAAGAAGAAAATTGAGCCAATCAGCATCAATCCATTCGTTAGAAGGTTTAGCTCTTTATTCATTTTGCTCAACCCTTTCAAACGCATTTCTACTTATTTGTATGTATGAGAAGCAGAGGAAGTTCTTATCTTATACGTTCAGTTTTGTTTATTTAACTTGACCAAGCTAATTTGTTATACTTAACACATCATTTCATTGAAAGGAATTAATAATTGAATGCTTGATAAACTAAGAGCCCATTTTGGGGATCGATTTACAGTTAGTCCTGACCGAAACACAACAAATCGTAACTACCATTGGTTCCAAACACCAGACAATATAGTGATTGGATTTCCCATTAATGAAATACATAAGTCAGAACTTGACATGTTACGAATTTTTCTTAACCCTATTGAAGAACAACGCGACTTTGCCCCCAGAAACGCCGAAGAATCATGGTGGGCTACTTTGCTTTTTGAAGGCAATGACATTCGCGATGATGACCAACTTAATGAAAACCTCCGTTTTATTCATTTTCAATTGAAAGAAGAACTACAAGAATGGGATACTTTTACGGATGTTTTAAAAAGTTTCTTCCCCGCAAAAACGATTGTTATTTGGGAAAATCCATTTTCTGGAGTTTTTATTGATTTGGAACCGAAAATGACAGATACTGTTGAACATTTATTTGAATCAATTGTTGATACGGTTGCAAGTGATTTTTTTGTTGAAATATCCTTGTACATTGGCATTGGTAATGTGGCCCTTACTGAGGCTAAGAGTCGTTATCAATTGGAAAGAGAAACGTTTCAAATTGTAAAACAACTCGTCAACAAACCTATCTATAAAGGGGAAGAAGAACTACCGTTTTTATTAATTGGGGAAGCGCCCCCGGTCACGTTGCAGAAATTTACCGACCAAACATTAAGCCAAATTATAGAGGAACGTGAATTGATTCATAGCATTAAAGTGTATTTGGATTGCAATATGAATATTTCTCATGCTGCTAAAAAACTTTTTCTGCATCGAAATACAATGCAATACAGAGTTGATAAGTTTATAGAAAAAACAGGGATCGATATTCGTCATTTTAGAAGTGCTGTTTCGATTTATTTGGCATTGTTAATAGAAAGGAACATCCATTAATGCACTGTGCACAAATACAGTGCATCTTTTTTTATGCACTATTACCGTATACGAAAACGGTTCCAAAAGTTATACTTAGGTCATATCAAAGACTTAAAGGAGCGATAATAATGGGTGAAATTAAATTAGAGAACGTTTACAAAATTTATGACGGAGATGTAACTGCTGTTACAGATTTCAACTTGCATATAGAAGATAAAGAGTTTGTTGTTTTCGTCGGACCATCTGGTTGTGGAAAATCTACAACTTTACGTATGATTGCAGGTCTTGAAGATATTTCTAAAGGTGACCTGTATATTGGTGAACGTCGTGTCAATGATGTCGCACCAAAGGACCGTGACATTGCAATGGTTTTCCAAAACTACGCTCTTTATCCACACATGAATGTATACGATAACATGGCGTTTGGTTTGAAACTACGTAAGTTTAAAAAAGAAGAAATTGATAAACGTGTAAAGGATGCAGCTAAAATACTAGGTCTTACTGAAATGCTTGATCGTAAGCCAAAAGCAATGTCAGGTGGTCAGCGTCAACGTGTCGCTTTAGGACGAGCAATTGTTCGTGACCCTCAAGTTTTCTTAATGGATGAACCATTATCAAACTTAGATGCAAAGCTTCGTGTTCAAATGCGTGCAGAAATCACAAAATTACACAAGCGTCTACAAACAACAACGATCTATGTAACGCATGACCAAACTGAAGCAATGACAATGGCAACCCGTATCGTTATTATGAAAGACGGTATTATCCAGCAAGTAGGGACACCAAAAGAAGTTTATGACAATCCGGACAACGTCTTTGTTGGTGGGTTCATTGGTTCACCAGCAATGAACTTCCTAAAAGGTACGATTACTGAAGATGGTTTCTTCCAGTTAGGTGACAATGTACAAGTAAGAATTCCAGAAGGTAAACTAAAAGCGTTAAAAGAAAAAAATTACCTAAACAAAGAATTGATCCTAGGAGTAAGACCTGAAGATATTCATGATGAACTGTTATTCTTAGAATCATCTCCTGACTCTAAATTCACGGCCACTGTAGACGTTTCTGAATTATTAGGAGCAGAATCTTACCTCTATTCAAAAGTAGCTGGTCAAGACTTCATTGCTCGTATTGATGCACGTTCTGACGTGAAAATGGGAGAGAAAGTTGAATTAGCATTAGATATGAACAAAATTCATTTCTTTGATGCAGAAAGTGAACTAAGAATTAAATAATTTATGGTACTAAAAAGGCTTGAGAGAAGAAACCTTCTCTCAAGCCTTTAGTTTATCATAAGAACTACTTATCCTAGTTTCGTCTTGGCTAACCAAGCTCCACCGACAACTCCTGCATCGTTCCCTAAAGAAGCAATGGTTAATTCGGCTGCCTCTAATACTTTTGGAAAAGCAAAACGAGAGAACTGCTCTTGAATCGGTTCTAACAACGCAATTCCAGCTCTAGATACGCCACCACCAATGACAACCTTTTCTGGATTAAGGCCATTCGCCAAATTAGCTAAGGCAAGTCCTAAATGTAAAGAAACATACTCAATAACCTGTTTAGCTATTGGGTCATTTTCTTTAAAAGCATCAAGCACTAACTTGGCTGTGACCGTATTATGTTCAAGATAATAATCTCTCATGGAACTTTCTACTTGTTTGGTTTGCAACTGCTCATTTGCCAATCGAACAATACCAGTTGCAGAGGCGATTGTCTCCAAACAACCGTTCTTACCACAATTACATGCAGCTCCTCCTTCAATAACTGATGTCACATGCCCAATTTCTCCACCTGCGCCATTTTTCCCATGTACAATCTTCCCGTTTACTATTACTCCTCCACCAACACCTGTACCGAGTGTTACAAAAATTAAATCATTTGCGCCTTCTCCAGCTCCTGTCCACATTTCTCCTAAAGCAGCAAGATTTGCATCATTGTCAACAACAACTGGTAGTCCACTTTCCTTCTCTAACATTTCTTTTAATGGGAAATCCTCCCAACCGAGATTTACAGCTACCTCAATGGCTCCATTTTCGAAATTAACTGGTCCTGGAGCTCCAATTCCAATTCCAATAACGTTGTCTTTTAATTGCTTTAATTCTTCTAATTTACGCTGAATCGAATCTGATATGTCACGTGGAATATGTTTACCATTCTCTTTTGTCACGGTATCTATTTCCCATTTAGCTATCATTTCACCTGTTTGAGTAAAGAAAGCCATCTTCACTGTTGTTCCACCAACATCTACACCAACTAACCATTTTTCTGTCACGTAAACCAAACCTACTTTCTTATATTTTTTAAGCTTACCTCTGATCCTCTGGCTGAATTTCTGTGTGAAGTGCTTTGAAGAAGAGAAGAATGTTTTTATAACTACTCCCTAAATCACCAAATGAGCCTTGTTTGGAACAATACACATCAACAGCTGATTTAATTGGAGTGATTTTAAAGACAGTAATAACCATTATGCTTTTTGATACTCCTTGTTTTTCAAGCACCACTTCACCACGTTCTTCATCAACATTTGTCACTTTCCAATTTGCAAATTTATTATTATGAATCGTCTTCTTAATAAGCTCAATAACAGCTTCACGACTTTTCTTATAATATCTCGTATTTAACCCTTCTAATTTGGGCTTTTCACTCGTTTCCTCATGACTTTTCCAAACACCTGTGACCGTTCTTAAAAATGACAATATAAATCCTCCTTGATAAGATGAAAAAATGGTCCATCTCAACATACTTTTCAAGCTCTATATAGTCTATTTTATCATGTTTTTCACAAGGATGCGTACGTTTTCAGTTTTTCTATTATTTAGAAAGCTATATCAATTCATAATGCAGGAAAAAGTTCAAATTAAGGGAGCTCTCAGTATATAGGAAATTCACAACCATTTCACAAAATATAATCATTGTACAACTTATGTATAATATATTTCTAAAAGCTTAAAATAAGCCTCGAAACTAAAAAAAGAGGTGATTAGAAATGACACAAAACAATAACAACAACCTTTTAGTTCCAGGCGTGGAAGAAGCCCTTGATCAAATGAAATATGAGATTGCCCAAGAATTTGGTGTTGAACTTGGAGGAGATTCCACAGCACGTGCCAATGGCTCTGTAGGTGGAGAAATTACGAAGCGTTTAGTTCAAATGGCTGAACAACAAATCCAAGGTACAAACTACTAAAATAAACTCCTTGCCTTCACTCACTGGAAAAAAGCATCTTGACTGAAGTCAAGATGCTTTACTTTCATTATTCTATTTCGATAATGGCATATTTCCCATCTTTTCTTTGATACACAATATGAGTTTCAAGTGATTCTGCTTCGGTATATACGAAAAATTGATGACCTAACATATTCATTTGTAAAATAGCTTCCTCTGTATCCATCGGTTTTAAATGAAATCTTTTTGTTCGTACGACTTGGAACGCTTCTTCCTCCACTGTGTCAACTTCAGGCTCTAAGAGCATAACCGCTGCATCGATTTTTTGGCTAGCTTTTGTTTGTCTAGGCTTTCTATTTACTTTCGTTTTATATTTACGAACTTGACGCTCTAGCTTATCCACAATTAAATCAATGGCAGCATACATATCTATATGTTGCTCTTCTGCTCTAAGAACTAACGATTTTAACGGAATGGTGATCTCAACTTTTGTGTCTTTATCATATACTTTTTAATTTCACTTGAACGTCCGCAGAAATAGCTCCATCAAAATATTTTTCTAATTTTTCAACTTTTTTCATGATAAACTCTCGTATAGCTGGTGTCACTTCAACATTATCACCACGAATATTAAACTTCATTATAGACCCGCCTCCTAAAACCCGTTTTCGAAATAGAAAGTAAACTTTCTATACGTTTATATTACTAGTGAATGAAGGCTTTCGCTGTGATCTTTATCACAAACCACCTTTCTAAGCTCGAAGATTTTCATCTATTGCAAGAAACGAGAAAAACCCTCAAACCAACTACATTAGTTCAAGGGTTTTCCCACCTAATTAACAAGGCGACCTAAACTGCCCCCTTCAACAAAAAAACGTTCAATGTTCTTCATTACCTCTTCGTTTGGAATAAGAGGAGGAGCATGATGTGGCTTTATTCGTGCATCAATGATGACATTCTCACAACCCCAATGTTTATATTCATAAAAACTTTTTACTCCATAAATATCATGTGATGGGTTGCTACGTGTAAAGGTTGCCCAGAGAAAATTGTGCATCGACTCGCTTACAAACGTGCTATCATCACATAAAATGATAAATGGGCAAGTTGTGAGCGGACCTTGTTTTTCGATTTCTTTAGCTATACCTCTCATTTCCTCTTCTGCATTCTCATATGAAGTAAATGGAGGAGCTTCGACAGCCACAGCACCAGGCATAATTACATTAGGATTGGTGAAGTTTTTCAATGGCTTTGGTACCTCTTCACACAACTCCCTTTTCTTCTCACCATAAGCTGCAAAAATCACTTTACTACCTGTATTTAATCCTGTACCTGAATAATCTAGCGTATCAATGGTCGTATTTGTTTGGAAATGAATATCTCTCTTTAAGTCTATTCGTTCTAACATGTGCGCTAAAAATGCCTCTTCATTTCGAGTGGCTAAAGGTTCTTTGTCTTCTGCAGTTATAAACAAATACTTTGCAAGACTCAATTGACCCGTGCCTAAAATCCGGTTGGATTGGGTTAGTAGTTCCGTTGGCCGTTCGACTTTTTGATATGGTGTGTAACGCTCACTTCCGATTGCAAATAAAAGAGGATGTACTCCTGCCGCATCAACAGCATGTACCTCTTTCACTCCTGGAATTTCTTGCTTAATCGCATCACCTGTTATTTCATGAATCAAATCGCCAAACGCCGTATCTTCTTGCGGAGGACGACCAACAACTGTGAACGGCCAAATTGCTTGTTCTTTTGCATATACTTTATGAACTTTCATAACAGGAAAATCATGCGTTAAACTATAATATCCTAAATGATCACCAAAAGGACCTTCTGGTTTCGTTTCTTCAGGGTGAATTTCCCCCGTAATGACGAAATCAGCATCCAGGCTAATACAATAGCCGTCAACATATGTATGACGAAAACGACGGCCAGATAACAGACCAGCAAATGTTAGTTCACTAAGCCCTTCTGGAAGAGGCATGACTGCAGCAAGCGTATGAGCCGGTGGCCCCCCCACAAAAATGCTTACCTTTAAAGGCTTGCCCAGTCGATTGGCTTTTTCTTGATGTACCCCAATCCCCCGGTGGATTTGATAATGTAATCCAATTTCTTTATTTTCCTCATATTCATTTCCGTTAAGCTGGACACGGTACATTCCTAAATTAGCATTCATCATGCCAGGCTTAGTAGGATCTTCAGAATACACCTGAGGCAGCGTAATAAATGCTCCACCATCGTCTGGCCAATGATGGATAAGAGGCAGATCCGATATTTCAATTTCTTTAAAGTCTGACATGGCACTTGTTGATTTTTTGAGCGGCAATGCCTTTGTTGCCGTTATCCCTGAACTAACATGCTTGAAAGGATTTTTCAAAGCACTCATCGGATCATTTCGTAGGGCAATCACACTTTGTGTTGCTTCTAACGTTTTACGAAAAATAAATTTGCTCCGTTCGATGTTCCCAAATAGATTGGATACGGCTCGGAATTTGGATCCTTTCACATTTTCAAATAACAGGGCTGGACCATTTGCATCAAAAACTTTTAGGTGAATAGCCGCCATTTCAAGGTCTGGATCAACCTCTTCCTTAATTCGTACTAATTGACCATGTTTTTCTAAATCCAAAATACATTCTTCTAGGTTACGATACATGTTTTTAGCTCCTATTTCTTTAACATCATTAAATGTATTATACTTGTTCTTTTTTACAATGTCTGCAATCTAACCGAAAGATATGCTTCTTCTGCTTCTTCAATCATCGACATTATTCACCGGGAAATGGTTTCATGTAAATACAAAAAAAACACACCTGCTGTCGTCTATACAACAAGTATGTTTTTTTGCGTTATTCATTGTTGCCTTCCAATTTAATGCCTTCTTCTTCAAAAATTTCCATAACAATTGGAAAAGCCGTTACCGATTTAGGAAATCCAGCATATGCAGCACAATGAATAACCACTTCAACAATTTCCTTAGGCTCTAACCCAGCATGCAAAGCTGCTCTTACATGAAAACGTAATGCGTCAAAGGCTCCCTGAGTAATTAAGGACGACAAAGTAATTAATGCTCTTTGCTTTAAATCTAATTGGTCTCTCGTCCAAATTTCTCCGTATCCAAATGAGATCATCATATCTTCAAAGTCAGAATTTATATCATTAAATCTTTTTAGTAAATTTAAGTTCGTTTCGTCGGTTAATTTTCCAAGTACTTCCATTCCCTTTTTATATCTTTCATCTTTTTGTGTCATTTACTTCACTCCCTGTCATCCCCTCCTCATAGTCGGCGGGATTTCATTATGGTCCACAATTACTTCAATTACGGTTGTTTCTTCTCGTTCTAATGCTCGTTCAAGGGACTCCTTTAAATGTGCAGAAGTTCTACATGTATAAGAGGTAGCCCCCATAGACGCAGCGAAATTTGCAATTTGGACTGGTGATTCTAAAGCTGTCCCAACAGCTTTACCTACATGAGCTTTCATCCCTTTATCTACCATATCCAATACACTGTTGTTCAAAACAATAAAAATCACAGCCGCGTGTGCATTTACTGCTGTCGATACTTCTGTTCCTTGCATTAACATACAGCCATCACCGGTTAAGCAGATCACTTTTTTATTTGGTGCAGCCAATTTTGCACCAATAGAATACCCTATAGCATGTCCCATTGCCCCAAACACGTCATCAAAAAAGAAAGTACCTGTTCGTTTTATATCGTACCCTTGAATCGCATAAAATGTGTGACTTCCATCATCTCCGAAAAGAATGCTTTCTTCCGGAAGAACATGATTCATAACGGAAATCGCCTTCCTAGCTGAAATAAATGATTCCTGTTCTTCCCCAACTTCTAATTCTAGCTCATTTTTTCAGGATCCATTTGATCAAATTGATTGTCTTTCGCACGGACAATACGTAATATTTCCTTTGCGTTTGCTTTTATATCACCCGAGACAAATAGAGTAGGTACTTCTAATGATTTCCCTACAAACGTTTGCTCATAATCAAAATGAATGACCTGTTTGGGATAAATCTCTTTATGTAAACCTGCTAAAGACATGTCACTTAATTTTGTGCCCATAACAACCATAAGGTCAATGCCTAAATTAAAATAATGATGTGCTTTTTCCGTTCCTCCTAGACCAAAAGCCCCTAATGACAGTGGGTGCCGACTCAGAAAAGTCCCTTTCCCCCCCGGAGTTGTTACAACTGGAATGTTCCAATGTTCTGCCAACAACCTTATTTCTTCATATGCTTTACTAGAGTGAACACCTTTTCCTAAAAACAAAACAGGATTCTGAGCTTTTTCTAGTAAGTCAATGACCTCGTGCAGCTTAGGAGAAAGCATTTCTTGCGGAATTGGCAAATTAATTGAAAAGGGCTGAATTTCTTCCATTAACACATCTGCGGGAATGGTTAGATGCACGGGCCCTTTGACACCTGAGTAAGCTTTTTCCAGAGCATGTGTTAAATAAGCTTTCAGTAAATCTCCTCTTTCTACTCTTGCACTGAATTTAGTGACAGGTTTGAACAAATCCACTAAATCTGTACCAAATAGCGTGGAATCTTGCCCTTGCGCTTTTCCGGTATCTTTCATCGATGGATGGCCTGTAATAATTAAAATGGGAATATGAGAGGCTTTTGCTTGTGCAGCTGCTGTAATAAGATTAGTTCCTCCTGGTCCTGATGTCCCAACTGCAACACCTATCTTTTCGCTCAAAAGCGAATAACCTGTTGCTTCGTAACCGGCTCCACTTTCATGCTTACTTAACACAAACTCAATCTCTTTTTGATCAATCGCTAACAATAAAGGTACTACTGCTTTTCCTGGTATACCAAAAACATGAGTTATTCCCCACTTTTTAAAGTGATCTGCTAGTATTGCCGCAACTTTTTCCATCTACGTCTCATCTTCCTCGTACGTTATTTTTTGTTTTGAAAATCTCTTATCATCTGATCCAGATTAGCTTCTAGCTCATAAGGTGATAATGGTTTCATAAAATAATAGCCTTGAACTTGATCACAGTTTTGCTCTTTCAAGTACTGAAGTTGTTCTTTATTCTCTACACCTTCTGCTATTACTTTCATACCTAATCCATGAGCCATAGCAATGATCGTGCCAACAATCTTTGCATCATTTTCATCTACTAAAATATCATTAACAAACGATTTATCAATTTTTAGAGAATGAATTGGAAATCGTTTCAAATAACTTAGAGAACTATACCCTTTTCCAAAATCATCCATGCTAATAGAAACACCAAGTTCACTTATTTCATTTAGCACTTTTACTGCTCTGCTAAAGTCCATAGCCATTGATTCCGTTATTTCCACCTCTAAACAGTGCGGATCAAGGTTTGTCTTTTTAAGAGTCTCTTTCATTACATCAACTAAGTCTTGTTTTATAAACTGTTGAGTAGATAAATTAACAGATACCTTTACTTTAGGAAGAATCTTTTTTTCTTGCCATTCTTTATTTTGACGACAAGCTTCTTCTAACACCCATTCACCAATCGAAACAATTAACCCCGTTTTTTCCGCTAAAGGGATAAATTTGCAAGGTGGTATCATTCCCACCTCTGGGTGATCCCATCGAATTAAAGCCTCTAATCCAATCATTTCTCCCGTATGAATGTTTACTTGTGGCTGATAATGCAAAACGAATTCATTTTGTTCAACTGCTTTTCGAAGTTGTGTTTCCAGAAAAAGCTCCTCACTTGAATCTTTGTACATTTCAGGTCTAAAAATCGTATATCCGTTTTTCCCATGAGCTTTTGCCTTATACATTGCTGTATCTACTTGGACCATATAGTCTTCAATGTCTGTTTCATCATCAACACGATAGAAGGCAATCCCAATGCTTGCTGTCGTATGAAATTCGTTATTGTTGATCGTAAATGGATGATTAAACTCTTTAATGAGTCTATCAGCTACTGCCGTAACATTATGTTCAGTTTGATAATTCTTTAATAGGATAATAAATTCATCGCCACTAATTCTCGCTAGGAGATCTTCAGGCTCTAAACAATCTCTCAACCTCTTTGTGACCGATTTAAGTAATTGATCCCCATTGCTATGACCAAATGTATCATTAATTACTTTGAAACCATCTAAATCAATTAATAAAAGAGCAATATCTTCAACAACTTCTTGCCTTATTTCAAATAGTTTATGAAGTTCGTGATAAAAATAACGTCTATTAGGTAGCCCCGTCAGTTCATCATGAAAAGCTAAGTAATTATATCTTTCTTCCATTAAATAACGCTCTGTAATATCACGGAGTTGAGCAAACGCACCGACCATCTTTGCATTTTGATTATCAAAAATGGGTTGTGCATCAAATAAACAAATGATCGTTTCACCACGATTGTTTGTAAATTTCATTTCAACATCTTTAAATATTTTTTGAGAATGTATGACTTGTTCGAAATACTTTCCTGTAATTGCTGAATTAAATATATCTTTTCCTATTATTTCATCTCTCGAAAATCCTGAAAGTTTCTCAGCAAATTGATTATATTCGATTACCTTTCCATTCACATCTGTAATGATGATTGCGTTTCTAGTCCGGCTGAGCATAATTTGGTTCATTATATTCAATTTTCTATTTTGTTTTCTTAGTAGTAGCTCGCGCTCAATCGAATCAACGATATTGGACAACATATTTAAATATAATGGATTTTGTAATTCAACTGTTGTCATAATCGATATACTACCTAACAGGTTATCCATATCCGTATAATGAAAAGCAACACCATAACAGGCTGTACCATGTAGAAATTTATGATAATGATCATCACCAATTAGTTGAATAGGGTGTCGCTGTTGCAAGGCTAAACTAATGACATTTGTCCCCATATCATGCTGAGTAAACTGGGCTCCTGACTTGATTCCTAATTGCTGAACTGTCGTTTTAATCGTTTCGTCTCCAACCATTTCAAGAATGAAGCCCTTTTCATCTGAAATCACGACTAAAATAGGAGTACCTTTTAAAGCATGCAACAGTTTATATGAGAAGAAGCTAACTACTTCTAAAATTTCTCTATATGATTTCTGTTTTTTTTCTAATTGATGAGCTGTCATGTTTACACTCGGTTTTCTAACTTCATTCGGATCCATTCCAGACTGTTGACACATCTGTTTTGAATCCAATATGTATTGAGGCGTAACTTTTGTAGACATTGATGATCAACCTCCTATTAACAGTATAGTCGTGTTGTTAATAGAATGTAAACGCAAAAACAAGAATTTTGTCGTTTGCTTTACATTTTTATGATAATGGAAATAGTCAAGTTGTCACAAACCCAGAAACTAGCTAAAATATAATAGAGGTGATTGATATTGTCTGATTTTCAAGTCGTTAATTAAAGGGATATTTATGTGTGGAGAAAAAGAAGTAAGCAACATAACAGATTCAGAGCTTATTACTTATGTTGTTGACCTTCGTGCTGAAGCTACAGATAGTGTTGTTCCTAATGAACAAATAGACTGGATTCACATTCCTCTAGTAGACGGGGAGAGGAACCAACTAAAGAACTTAGAAAAAGCCATCTCGTTCGTAGTCGAAGCATTTAAAGACAACAAAAGAGTTGTCCTTCATTGAAAAGGTGGTAAAAGCCGCACAGGTAGTGTGGCCATTGGGGTATTGATTAAGCTAGGGATGGCAGAAACGGTCGAACAAGCAGAAAAAATGGTCCAACAAATTCGGGCTCAAATCCAAATCCATCCTGAATTCAAGAAAGATTTACAACAACTTTTTCCAAACACTTAACAGAAGTGCTCTCTCAACCTGTTTTTGATCAGGAGAGAGAGTTTTTTTATGTAAATGTTTTATTAACTTTCTCGTCTCTTTATTGAACCTTTCAGTTCAATTTGTTACCGTTGTAATATCGGTTTTCGATAATGAAAAGTTAAGGAGGAATTGTTTGAGTGATCGAGTTTTAAGGAAGCTATTTTTAGGCTTTATCCAAATACATATTTTGCATCACGCAAATGAAAAACCCATATTTGGCCTGTGGATGTTGGAAGAATTAAAAGAACATGGGTACGACTTAAGCGCCGGAACTCTCTACCCTATCCTTCATAACATGGAAGCAAATGGCTTGCTCATAAAAACAGAGCAAAAAGTGGATGGAAAGGTTCGAAAGTATTATTCAACGACAGCAAAAGGGCAAATGTTATTGGAAGAAGCTCGGACAAAAGCTTATGAGTTATTTAAGGAAATTAAGAAATAAGGAAGGTGATCAAAGGTGGAAGAGAAAAAAACGAATAAATTACAGTTATTGATCGAAATTTTTCTTGTCTCAACAAGGCTTGGCTTCACTTCTTTCGGTGGACCAGTGGCTCATTTAGGCTATTTTCACAATGAATATATTCGCAGACGAAAGTGGATGGATGAGAAAAGTTATGCTGACTTAGTAGCTTTGTCAATTCTTACCTGGTCCTGCGAGTAGCCAAGTTGGTATTGGAATTGGTGTCATGCGGGCGGGGGTTTTAGGAGGGATTGTCTCGTTTCTAGGTTTTACACTTCCTTCGGTTATCGCTTTAATTGTGTTTGCATTGTTATTACATAGCCTTGGATTTACAGAGGCAGGCTGGATTTACGGCTTAAAAATTGTTGCCGTCGTTGTCGTTGCTCATGCGATTTTAGGTATGGCTAAAAATTTGACTCCGGATGTAAAAAGAAAAACGATTGCATTATTTGCTGTTGTCACGACATTGCTTTGGCAAACAGCTTTCACTCAAGTTGGGGTTATTCTTGTCGCTGGTTTTATTGGATATCTTTTATATAGGCAACATGTAATTGACGATGATTCAGAACCTGTTACATTTCCGATCTCGCATCGCTTTGCAGTAATTTGTTTGACCTTGTTTTTTGGTTTACTAATTGCTTTGCCTATTTTTAGAGAAATGACAAATCTTAGTTGGGTTGCAATGTTCGATAGTTTTTACCGAGCTGGTTCCCTCGTCTTTGGAGGTGGACACGTTGTCTTGCCTTTACTTGAGCGAGAATTTGTTCCAACTGGCTGGTTGAGTGAAGAAGAGTTTCTGGCTGGATATGGTGCCGCCCAAGCTGTACCAGGTCCTTTATTTACGTTTGCTGCGTATATTGGTGCTGTTATAAATGGATGGCAAGGTGGGCTTTTAGCAACAGTTGCTATCTTCTTACCAGCTTTCCTCCTCATTATAGGTACACTGCCTTTTTGGAATTCACTAAGACGGAACCCTAAGATTAAAGGTGCCTTAATGGGTGTAAATGCTGCTGTTGTTGGCATTTTAATCGCTGCTCTATATCATCCGATTTGGACGAGTTCCATTTTATCAGCAAAAGACTTTGCTTTTGCTGCCATTTTGTTTAGTATGTTGGTCTTTTGGAAGCTTCAGCTTGGGTAATTGTCCTAGCAGGCGCTGCTGGTGGGTTTTTCTTATCTATTATATAAAAGGAGGGTATCCTAAAAGGCATTTTTCAGTCTTTTAGGACACCCCTATAGCTTTTCTCGTTTCTCTAAAAGCGTAACCAATCCGTTCCCCGTCTTCCTACCCCTCTATTACAAAAACAAACAGCACTGATTAAAATTTAGTCTTTGTTAATCTTGGTACATACAATGATAAAAAGAAGGATCGCCCGAAGCTAAACAAGACAAAAGCCAACCAAATTCCATGCTGCTCGTAAATCGGTACAAAGAACCAGATTGCTGCTGAAAATATAATTAATGCAAGAGCAATGGAGTCTCTAACAGATTTGGCCTCTGTAGCTCCAGAGAAAATCCCCTCTAATTGTAATCCCCAAAATCCCACAAATGGAAAGATGAACAACCAAATTAGTAGATCGTTAGCTAGTAGCCTTACATCTAGTAACGTCGTAAATAATGCAACGATCGATTCACCCAACAACAAGATAACAAAAAACAAACAAATCGCCGAACCAAATCCCCATTGTCCAGATAACGAAAATGCACGTTTATAAAGTGAGAGGTTTTTTCCTCCTATCGCTCTTCCAACAAGAATACTCGAGCATTTGCAAACCCGCCAAATAAATAAGCCATAATATAATGAATTTGTAGTAAAATTGCATTGGCTGCTAGTGTTACTTCTCCCATACTTGCACCTTTTGCTGTAAAGACACCGGTCATAACTAATAAACAAACGGTCCGCAAGAAAAAGTCTCTATTTACTCTCAGCATCTTTAGAAGAGGTTTCGACTCTAGTAACATTTGCTGGTTTACTTGTGAGATCTTGTCCCTATTTGCTTGAAAAATCACCCATGCTCCAAACAGAACAGCACTGATTTCAGAAATAACGGTCGCATACGCTACTCCTGTAACGCCCATTCCTAATCCTAATACAAAAACAATATCTAAAATGATATTTAAAAGATTCATCGTAATCTGAGTGGCTAAAGCTAACCGAACCTTACCCATTCCAATCAACCAACCGATCATTACATAGCTTAGCAGAATAAAAGGAGCCCCCCATATTCGAATAGAAAAATAATCAGCAGCAAAACTAGATACTGCTTCACTTCCACCAAATACTTGTAAAGCTACATGTATAATAGGTTTCTGCAAGATGATAAAAAGCAAACCAAACAAAACAGCGATCATCATTGGTCGCAGGAAAGATAATAGCATCTCCATTTGATTGTTTGCCCCTTCAGCTTGTGCCGTGAATCCACTTGTACTTACTCTGAGAAAGCCAAGCAACCAATACATCGTATTAAAAATGACCGCTCCTATTGCTACTCCACCAAGAGCAGCCGCGTCAGGAATTTGACCAATTACAGCCGTATCAACTGCACCTAATATCGGAGTGGAGATCCCTGAAATAATAAGAGGGATAGCCAGTGTTAAATACTCTCTATGAGTAAAAGTCTTTGTTTCTTTTAATTCTAGTGAAGACGATGTCGCTAGCTTCATATGTTTCTCCCTCAATCTATCTATCTTTCGTTCTTTAATCAATCCTTGCTGCTTGAATTAAAGCCTTCGTATAATGATGGCGTTTGTCATCATATAATTGTGATAACTCAAATTGATCGACCATGAAGCCATCTTTTAGTACCATTACCTTCTCACATAAAAAGGAAACCGCCCTTATATCATGAGAAATAAATAAAATGGTCATATTCGTATGTTGTTGAAGCTGTTTCAACAAACGTAAAATTTGCACTTGTACTGTAACATCTAAGCTAGCTGTAGGTTCATCACATACAAGAAGGGATGGTTCAATACTGATAGCCCTTGCAATACTCACACGTTGTTTTTGTCCTCCACTTAACTCTCCCGGATAACGATCCACCATGTCTTTCTCTAATCCAACTATTTCTAAAAGTTCTTGAGCTATTTCTTTTCTTGAAAGACCTTCTACTTTTATAAAAGAGGGAGTGATTTCCTTAAAGTTATCTAATGGCTCAAGTATGCTTTTCCAAATTGGTAATTTTGGATTCAACGTACTTGTCGAATCTTGAAAGACCATTTGAACTCTTTTCCGAAACTGCCTTAAATCAGAACGTTTCCTTGGAGCTATTGGCTTACCATGATAAGTAATCCTGCCTTCTTTATACGTTTCCAATCCTAATAAAATTCTACCCAACGTACTTTTCCCACTGCCACTCTCTCCTACAATTCCTATGCATTCCCCTTCATTGACACAAAAGGAGACTGAATTCAATGCTTGAACTCCTTTGGAATAGCGCTTGGAAAGACCTTCTACAACTAAACTCATCCAGACATCACTCTTTCATCCGTTATTAATGTTTCTCCAGGAAGAGCAAGTAAACAAGAACACAGCTTTTTCGTGTATGGATGTTGATGGTGACAACGAATTTGTTCGGGTAGTCCCTCTTCAACAATTTCTCCTTGGTTCATCACATACATTCGATCCGTTCGTTTATATGCTTGAGCTAGATCGTGCGTAATCATTAACACTGCACAACCGGTTTCTCTGCGAACTTCATCTATATAATGCAATACCTTTTCACCATTCATTACATCAAGTGCTGTTGTCATTTCGTCACATATTAATAATGAGGGTTTTAGTGAAATAGCCATTGCAATCGAAGCACGCTGCAATTGTCCACCGCTTAATTGAAACGGGTAACTAAAGAAGACTCGGTTTGCTTCCAAACCCATTTTATCAAGAACTTGCAAAGCTATACTTTGCGCCTCTTTTTTTCGAACCTTTTGATGCGTACAAATGGTCTCGACCATTTGCTTTCCTATTTTTATAAATGGAGTAAAGCTCCCACGGTAATCTTGAAAAATCATACCAATTTCATTTCCTAAAAGTTGACGATGTGCTTCTGCAGAGAGACTTACTAAGTCATCATTTTTAAATAGAATCTGACCATTTAGATTCATTCCATGTGGAAGCAGACCCATAATGGCTCTAGCCGTTAAACTTTTTCCACTTCCGCTTTCCCCGATGAGTCCCACAACCTCCCCTTTCTTCACCTCAATATTGACGTTTCTTAAAAGAGTTTTTTCCCCAGATCTTATCTGAATATTTAAATTCTGAATACACAGTAGAAATTCGCTCACAAACCATTCCCCCCTTTTCGAATATCAAAGTAACTTTTCAGTCCATCACCTAGTAAATTGCAACATAAGACAGTTAACATAATAGCAAGTCCAGGATAAATCATTAAAGAAGGGACAACTTGAAAATACCCTCGTCCATCGTTAAGCATGGCCCCCCATTCTGGAAGTGGTGGCTGTGCTCCAAGACCGATATAGGATAATGCGGAAATAAGTAAAATCACTTTTCCGACGTCAATCGCTGCCATGACAATAATGTCTGGCATCACTTGCGGCAGCAAATGCATACGAATCGTTTTGAACGAGCTCGAATTAGAAACTTTTGACACGAGTACATACTCTTTTTCTTTTTCGGCCAAGACTAATCCGCGAACAACACGTGCATAAACAATCCATCTGACTAACACAATTGCAATAATAATATTGGTTAAACTAGGACCTAACATTCCAGCAATGGCAATGGCAAGTATGAAGTCAGGAAAAGCTAAAATGCCGTCGATCATCCTCATAAATAAGGCATCTATTTTTCCACCGATGTAACCAGAAAGAAGTCCAATGGGAACACCGATACAAATAGACATCATTATGGCAAACATCCCTAAACCAATTGTCAACTTAGCACCATAAATGATTCTTGAAAATACGTCTCGACCTAGTTGGTCCGTCCCAAGTAAGTTGCCAGAAGACACACCTTGCAACCTATTATTCATATCAATTTGAAAAGGATCATGCGGGACAAGAACGCCTCCCAAAAACGTAATACATGCAAGGAAGAGCGCAAGGATTATTCCTATACTCAGATTAGGGTTACGAAACAATCGAGAATTTTTGGTCAATGCTGTTTCCATCACCCTGCCTCCTTTCCTTGCTTGATTTGCGGGTTAATCAATACGTACATCACATCTACAATAAGATTTGATATCACAACTAAAAATCCCACTATAATAATGTATCCCTGAATCACAGGGTAATCACGCTGCATCACGGCATTTACTATTAACTCCCCCATCCCCGGCCAGGAAAAGAGGATCTCAATAACCGTTATTCCTCCAAGAAGACTGCCAATGCTTAAACCAAACATAGTAACGAGTGGAATGAGGCTCCCTCTAATGGCATGAAAAAGAAGAACCCGCTCTTTCCGTAACCCTCTTGCTTTTGCTGCTTCAATATAAGAGCTTTGTAATGTAGCAATGAGTCGTTCTCGTAATAAGCGAATATACATTGGGGCCATTGCAATACCTAGTGTGATTGATGGCAAAACAAAATGAGCCAGTGTTCCTGTCCCCATGACTGGTAAAAGGTTAAAGGTTAAAGAGAAAACATAAATTAATAACAAACCTAACCAAAAACTCGGAATGGAAGCTCCCATCATCGCGATCCACCTGCTTACATAATCCGGCCATCGACCTTCATAGACAGCGCCTAACACTCCTAATGGAATGGAAATCATAAAAAGTACAATCATGCCTCCTATCGTTAATGCAACTGTTGCTGGCAATCTGCTCATAATCATATCCAGTACCGGTCTTTTCGCAATGACAGACTCTCCTAAATCAAATTGAGCAACATTCCAAAGCCATTGACCGTATTGAACTAATACCGGTTGATCATAACCATATTCTTTCCTTAATTTCTCTTCTTCTACTGTTGTTGAAATAACATCATCTACTTTTAAAATGGCTCTAATGGGATCCCCCGGTGTGATTTTCATTAATAAAAAAGTCACAAAAGAGAGCACTAAAATCATGATGAGTAACTGGACAAATCTTGAACCAACAATGGATAAAATCTTCATTTTTCTCACCTGCCGAAATCTTTTAAACGAACAAGAAAAGTGAAAGTGTCTTTAAAAAGGCACTTTCACTCTTTTGCTATTCTACGTCCATTTTATTTGTAATTAGGTAATACTCTTCCGTACCTGGGCTCCAGTTTTTGACGCGTTCATTAACACCTACAATGATATGAGGATATAAGATAAATGATTGCGGAACGTCTTCCTGAATGATTTCGACCGCTTGCTTTTGCAAAGCAACTCGCTCATCGACGTCAGCTGTTACATTTAACTGTTGGATTAATTCATTTAACTCTGGAATATTAATTTGACCTGGATTCAAAGAGCCCTCTGGTAAGTAAGCAACATTCAAGAAATATCCACCGTCTCCCCTAGGAGCTGTTAAGATAGAATAAGTTGCTATATCCCATTCATCTTGTTGATCCCATAAGTAACTATCAATATTTTCAACTGTTATAATATTCAATTCCAATCCGATATTTGCCGCTTCTGCTTGTAAATATTGAGCCATTAAAGGCAATTCAGGTCTTCCTTGAAACGTTGCTAATGTTAATGTAAGAACCTCTCCGTCTTTTTCTAATTTCCCATTTTCATTTTTCTCAAATCCAGCTTCTTTTAGGAAAGCCTCTGCTTGAGCTGGATTGTACTGTTCTGGTTCTTCTTCACTTGCGAATGCAAAGTTAGGGTTAAACGGACCATTTGCCGCTGTTGCATGCCCATTCATGATTTCACTTACTGCGATGGGACGATTTAGAAGTAGATCAATGGCTTTTCGAACGTTCACATCTTGTAAAGCAGGTTTTGCTGCATTATAAAGAATAAAATGCGCACGCAAACTCGAAACCGATTCAACTAGAAGGTTTTCACTCGTTTCAATTGGGTCTAGTGCTTCAGGAGGCAAATGATAGGCAATATCTGCTTCTCCTGATTGAAGAGCAAGAGCACGAACATTTCCATCAGAGTTGAACTTAATTGTCACATCATTTATATTTGCTGCTCCATCCCAATAATCAACATATCTTTCAAGCTTTATTTCTGTTTCTGATGTGAACTCAACTACTTGAAATGGACCAGTTGCTATTGGTTGTTCACTAATGTTTTCTACATCAACCTTGATAATAGAAGCATTTGGATGTACTAATTCTGAGACAAACGCTGGATACTCTTCAGTCGTTGTAAACGTAATCTCCTGTCCGCTTGCTTCCATGGATGCAATTTTTAGATTGGATCCAAGTGTTCCGTTGACTTCCAGCAGACGCTCAAATGAAGTTTTAACAGCTTCTGCGTCAACTGCGGTACCATCATGGAATGTGACATCCTTTCTAATCGTAAACGTCCACGTTCTCTCATCGTTTTGTTCCCAAGATTCCGCTAACCATGGCTTAATTTCTAGATCTTCATCCACTTTTACTAGCGTCTCTGCAATGCCTGCACGCACTCCCATCCAGTCTTGATGAGGATCTATTGTTGTAGAGGCAAAGCTGAACAACATCGTTAACGACTTTTCTTCCCCTTCCCCCACACTGTCGTTCTGAGATTGAGAAGTACTTTCACTTTGGTTACAACCTGTTACAAAAATGAGAAGAACTGTAAACAAAGAAAGGATAATTGCCTTATTTCTAATCAATATTTATTCACTCCTATTCAAATAAATCGAAATCATTATTATTTGCACTTGTTTACTATACATAGCTGCTCTTATAACCGTCAAGAACTAAATCGTAAATTTTACGATTTATTTTAAAAGAAACAATTTTGTTTATACATTGCTCATTCTCTTACAACAACCTCATTACAGTTACCGACAAAACTGTTTAATCAAACTACTATAGGGAAAAGATAAAATAAATTAGTAAAAGGAGGTTTCAACATGGCGCAAGAACATTCGATTCATGAAAAACATCCTCATAAGCATAGTGTCGCGTGTGGTCATACGAAAATAAAACATGATGATCATATTGATTATGTTCACAATGGGCATCTTCATCATGAACATAATGGACATTGGGATGAATGCACAATCCCAGTATCTGAAACAAACCCAGTTGAATGTGTACCAATGAATTGTGGTTGTTCTCATGACTCAGATTGCGGTCATGAGCTAGTCCCTCACGGAGATCATATGGACTA
Organism: Halalkalibacter wakoensis JCM 9140; assembly: GCF_000513095.1. Taxonomy (GTDB): domain Bacteria; phylum Bacillota; class Bacilli; order Bacillales; family Bacillaceae_D; genus Halalkalibacter; species Halalkalibacter wakoensis. The sequence continues at coordinate 78,757 of NZ_BAUT01000003.1, read as the reverse complement.
TCTTGTCAACGGGCGATTACACCATGTACATGGTGATCACTGTGATGACCACGGACCTGTCGAACTCGTCAGTGTTCAATAAATGCAATCTACAAACGAAAAAATCTCCAATACAATTGTATTGGAGATTTTTTCGTTGATTTTTTATGATTATACCTTGATGAGTCAAGAGAATATCATTTTAATTTTTGATGTAGTCCATTCCAAACATAATGAACCTCATCGGCAATTTCCACAGCATCTTGGGCTATCCATCCTAGAAGATCCCTTAACAGCCGGTCCCTCTTCTCAATCGGAACAATCCCTCTTCCTACTTCTAAAACAATAAGAATGATTTCACTGTCTCTTCTTTTCTCTTCCCTTTTCATTTGTTGTAAGAACTCTCTTATACTCAATCGGATGTTAGCAAGTTTTTCGTTTTTTTCGATTTCATGTGCTACCCAGGTTTCCCAGCCCTCTAGCACTAACAGGGAGTCCTTTTCCCAAATAGAATCCCATTTAGACAAAGGATCACGATTATATGCAGATAACCAGCTGCTCTTCCCCATTTTTCTTACAATTTTTCTTTTTCCTGAGAAGGCACCTCCGATAACGAGTTGCATAGCCATTCTCCTTCCTGCCAAATAAATGACAACTTAATTGCTTGTCCATGCTCTACTGACACACTCCAAAACGAAACATGCGGTAACAATTTTGAGACGACATAACGAATAACGCCTCCATGAGATAAGACGAGAACGTTATTATATGGTCTTTCCCGCTTAAATAGCTCATTTATAAATGAATCAATTCTAGACTGAAATGATTCAAAGCATTCTCCATTTGGTATTCGCACACTTTCCCGTTGATCTAGCCACTGCCGATAGATGGGAACATGCTGGAGCTCTTCATACGTTTTTCCTTCCCAATCTCCAAAGTTAATTTCTCTTAATCTCTTATCAATCAAACTGTGTGACGGAACTTCCAAATAAGACAATGTTTCTTGACAGCGTCGCAAATCACTCGAAAAGACACCGTCAAATTCAATCTTTTTTAATTCGTTTTTTAACTCATCTAACTCATTTAACTCGCTTTTAATCACACTTACGTCCGTCTGACCTAAATAGCGTTTCTCTTTATTCCAAGTCGTTACCCCATGACGAACGAGAAATAAGTCCATATGATGGCAAGTCCCCATAATTCTCCTCCTTCAATCGCCGCCCCTAACAAATCACCGTTAGATCCTTTAAATTGATAAGCCATCCATGCACCGAAGAGAATATAAAAGAATATGTATGCTGGCAGTAAAAAGAGAAAGTCATTAAACCAAAAGAGAATAATAGCAATAGGTAAAAAAGCGCATAAACCGTCAAACCAGCTAATATTCATTTTCCATTCCCAAGCTAACCCATGTTGTTTCGCTGTGGGCAGAGCTAGCATAAGAATAACGGCACCTAATCGAGAAAAAGCTAAAACAAATAAAAAGGAATAAATAAGAGTGCCTCCATCAATCAGTAAATAAACCAATAGACATTTCCAAGCTAATAAAAAAAATAGTGCAATGATTCCGAAGCTTCCTACATGGGGATCCTTCATAATTTCCCACTTTTTTTCTAGCGACCTGTTTGATCCTACTGCATCTGCCACGTCCATCCAACCATCTAAATGCAAGCCACCACTTAACCAAACCCAAGCAGTTAAAAGGACCAGTACCATCATAGATAGAGGAAGAAACGGCTCCAATAAAAGATGAATGGCCATAAGGAAAACCGCCATAATCATCCCCACAAGGGGGTAACTTCGGATTGCCCATCTACTAGTGTCTCTATTCCATGGACATTGGACCGGAACAGGTAATCTCGTAAGAAACTGAATCGCCAATAAAAAACCATACAATAGTTGTTTCATTATGCTTCCCCCTTCCAAAAAATCGGAAGTCCTGCTGTAACTTGTATTACTTGTTCAGCTTGCGTAACCAACCGTTTATGTACATGTTGCAATGTCCACACATATTGGAGTACCTCACGCGAAAAATAATGAGGTAGCTCTTCATTCACGTCATTGGAAACAAAAATAACATAAAGTTCTTTTTCTTTTATAATCTTGATCCATCTGTCAACGGTTTCTTCAATTTTGTGAATGCCCCACTTTTGATTAAACATCACATTATTTAGCCAAATCGTTACACAGTCAACTAATAGGACGTCTTGTTTCGTACATGTAGAAAGGAACAACGAAAAGTCATAAGGCTCTTCTATTGTCTCCCAGTCTACTATTCGCATTTGTTGATGAATCCGAATTCGCTCCTTCATTTCAGCATCACTTCTTTTCGATGTTGCAACGTAATACAAGGAGACTTTCTCAGATCGACTTTTTCTTTCATGAAAAGCTGAAACAGCGAGCTTCTCTGCAAACTGACTTTTTCCTGAACGGGCACCACCTGAAATAAACGAAATCATCATTCATTTCTCCATTTCTTCAGGAAATGGAGAAATTGTTCATTTTCAGCTTTTGAACGAACGGCAATGCGAATATACTTCCCGTCTAAACCTTTAAAATTATGCGTATGCCTTGTAACGATTCCATGTTGTAATAAAAATTGAAAAAGCTCATCTGTTTGCGGCCGCTTTAGATCTTGTAACAAATAAAAATTAACACTTGAAGGAGAAAGGTAAAAATCTAATTGCGTTAATGTTTTTCTTACATAATGAGATTGCTCTTGTAACCATTGCTTTGTTTGCTCAACAAACATCGTATCACTTAGCAACTTAGGAATAATTGAGTTTACTAAAGCGTTAATGCTCCAAGGAATTTGCACATCCTTCAAGGTCTGGATGATGTTTTCAGTAGCTATGAGATAGCCAGCTCTAAGTCCAGGAATTGTATACATCTTTGTCAGGGATCGCAACAAAATTATATTTGAATAAGAGGCTAACCATTTTGTTAATGGTGCTATCGAACCTGGTAAAAAGTCTACAAAAGCTTCGTCTACAACTATGGTTGTACCAAATTTTTTTCCTGCTTTTAATAATTGGATAATGTCTTCCTCTTTCACAACCGTTCCTGTAGGATTATTCGGTCTGCACAAAAAGATTACATCTGTTACGGGGAGCTTTGCAAGGATGCACGACATCGGTAATTGAAATTCGTTGTCGATATCATAAAAAACATGATCGACCTTTAAATGATAATGTTGACACGCTCGTTCATACTCCGAAAAAGTTGGATGAACAATTAATGCGTTTTTCTTTTCAAAGTATTTCGCTACTAAAAAAATCGCTTCTGCTCCGCCATTTGTTAGTAAAACCTGATCTTTATGTATTCCCTCATGCTTCGCTAATGCCAAATGACTCTGATCATACGATGGTTCGGGATAATGAACAAGTGTGTCATATTGCTCTTCTAATGCTTGCTTTAACCAAGAAGGAGGCCCAAGTGGATTTAGATTAGCACTAAAATCCAACATTTTGTGTTCCGGTTTTATATTAAATAACTGTTTCATTGTTTCAGGTTGTCCCCCATGATTCGGCCATTTCATCGTTTCACCTCACCTACATCCATCTTATTCCTAACAAAACACTAACTCCAAACATAAAAAAAACGATCCAACCTCCATGCATATAACCAATTGCTTTATTAATGTCACAGCGTCTTAACGTCCTGTACGTTTCACCCATTAGAGCTCTTTTAGACTCAACTCCATTGTAATAATTCATACCACCTAATTGAATACCTAGTAAACCTGCCACCATCGCTTCTGACCAGCCACTATTGGGACTAGGGTGCTTACGAGCGTCCCTCCAAGTAATTTTCCATGCATGTAGCTTATGCGAACCTTTTATTACAAAGGAAGCAACCCACATCGAACAGGCTGTTATTCTTGCTGGTAGCCAATTTGCAACATCATCAAGTTTCGCAGATGCTCGCCCAAAATAAAGAAATTGTTCATTTTTATGACCAACCATAGAATCTAACGTATTAATTGCTCGATACACCATTGCCAAAGGAGCCCCTCCAATGAATGCCCAAAACAATGGAGCTGTAATTCCATCAACCGTATTTTCAGCTACTGTTTCAACCGTTCCTCTAACAATTTCACTTTCAGATAGCTCCTTTGTATCACGGCCTACGATCATACTTAGCTGATATCTTGCTTCTTGTAAGTCCCCACTAGTTAGTGGGATAAAAACGTTTACTGCAGCCGAACGTAAACCCTTAATGGCAATTGTCGTTGAGATGATGTAAATTTCCACTAGCACTCCAACAAAAATATGAAAATGATACGAAACATAGACAATGAGATAGGTAACTAAAAACACTACACTTATAACGGAAACAGTAAGAAGGTATCCTTTGTTGACTATATATTTTCCTTTGTTTAATCTCGATTCAATAAACGTAATCAGCTTACCTATTTGGACAACCGGGTGTGGGATCCATTTAGGGTCTCCTATAAGCAAATCCAATAAGATAGCTGCTACAATGATAAAACAGAGCATTAAAATCGGATCATATCCTGTATCAAATACAAAAACCATTTTGATTACTTCCTTTTCTCTTCCTCATGACTACCCATTTTTTTCGAAAAGTCCCCCATCATTTGTTGAATCCTTTCTAACTGAATGCTTTCTCTAACGACATTCGCCAACATGTTAAAGCCGTCTTCTTTCTTTTTTTCAAACGACGCTCGTTGAAAAATGGGTTCAAGGCCTTTTTGAATGCGGATTTCATTGAGAAATACTTCTCTAAAAACATCATTATGAAAAATATCGTGAAAGTACGTTCCGATAATCCGTTCATTTTCTGAAACTGTCCCCTCACATCGATCAGCTAATTTCACAAGTTCGTTCCCAGTTTTTTTGTAACGAGATTCACCCATATGAATCTCATAACCAGAAACCGGAATTTCTTTTCCTTTAAATTGAGCAATTCCTTCAGATTGAATCGTCATTTTTTGCTGATTCATGAATGTTTTCATTTCGATCAGACCGAGTCCGTCAACATGGGTATATGAAGACTCCACCCCAAACTCATCTTCAATACTCTGTCCAAGCATTTGATACCCGCCACAAATACCAGCTACTGTCGTCTTCGTATCCTGTTCTAAATGCAAAATTCTGTTAGCTAAACCGGTATCGTGCAAAAACATCATGTCTTCGATCGTATTTTTGCTTCCTGGTAATATTACTAAGTCAGGTTGACCCAATTGCTCAACGTTTTGTACAAATCGCACTGAACAATCTGGTTCTTCAAAAAAAGGATCGATGTCTGTAAAGTTTGAAATAAACGGATAGCGGATCACCGCAATATCTAGCTCTTTTGAGGAATCAACCTTTGTTGCGTACTGATTTAAGACGACAGAATCTTCTGCTTCAATCCGTAAATTCTCTATGTACGGGATAACGCCTAACACAGGAATGCCTGTATATTCCTCAAACCATGTGAGACCTGGTTTGAGGAGTTCTACATCTCCTCTAAATTTATTAATAAAGACGCCCATTACTCGTTTTCGATCTTTTTCTTCTAGAAGCTGTAATGTCCCAACTAAACTTGCAAATACCCCACCTTTTTCGATGTCACCGACTAATATAACAGGAGCATTCGCCATTTGGGCTACACGCATATTAACAAGTTCACGATCATTCAAATTAATTTCAGCAGGGCTACCTGCTCCTTCAATCACAATTCGTTCATATTGTTTTGACAGCCTCTCGTAAGACTCTTTTATAATATTTAATCCTTGCTGAAAGAAATCTTGTCTATATTCTCCAGCCTGCATGTTTTTAAATACTTCCCCATGAACAACAATTTGCGATTGATATTCGCCGCTAGGTTTAATTAGAATGGGATTCATATCTGTTGTTGCCTTTATCCCACATGCTTCTGCTTGAACACCTTGAGCGCGACCAATCTCTTTTCCATCCAAGGTGATATATGAATTTAAAGCCATGTTTTGTGATTTGAACGGAGCGGTCTTATATCCTTCTTCTGTAAATATTCGACAGAGTGCTGTCACAAGCGCAGATTTCCCTGCATCCGAATGCGTCCCTTGGATCATTAATGGAATAGCGTCGTTCATAGCAAATCCCTCCTGCCTCGTTTACTCATTGGTCGAGCCAATTAAAATTCGATTCCTTTTACAGCCGGAATTCCTTCATTGTAGTAATGTTTTTCGGGTTCAATAATAGATACCAGATCTGCTAAGTCTCTTACTTCTTGCAAAGCATTTCTTCCTGTAATCACAAGATGAACATGTGTTGGTTTATTCTTAATAACATCTATCACTTCCTGTAATGGCAAAACGTCTTCGACCGGAAATGCATCGATCGCCAATGCATTATTTAATTCATCCAAAATAATAAGGTCATATTCTCCACTCATAACGGCTTCCTTTGCTTTTGGCCATCCGTTTCGTAATGCCTCTCTATGTTCTTCTGGTGTCTTTGTCCAAGTAAATCCAATTCCAAGTTGAACCATTTCAACTCCTAATTTTTTAAGAGCAATTTGTTCGCCGTATGACCGTTCAGGTGATTTAATAAACTGATAGATTTTTGATTTCAAACCTCTTCCAGTAGCTCGAACGACTAAACCAATCGCAGAAGTCGTTTTGCCTTTCCCATCACCGGTATAAACGAAAGTGAGTCCTCTTTGTTTTTCTGTTTTCATATTCCCCTCCATATAAATCGTTATGTTTTTGTCGAAACGCCTGCTGAAGTAAAGGTAGCCATTTCCTTTAACATAAGAGTTGCAGATTGAACGATTGGATAAGCTATTGCAGCTCCCGTTCCTTCCCCTAACCTTAAATGTAAATCAATTAATGGCTTCTTCTTCAATAAGCTTGTTGCAATGGCATGTCCTGGTTCGCTCGATTTATGAGCTAGAATGATGTAATCAACTACATGAGGTGCAAGTTCTTTAGCAACTAGTACAGCTGTCGTACAAATAAATCCATCTACAAGAATCGGAGTTCTATTTTCAGCAGCTGCAATCATGGCCCCTGCCATGCCCGCAATTTCTAACCCACCTATTTTCGATAGTACATCAATCGGATCCTCGCTATTTGGGTTTCGTTTTTCAATCGCTTGTTTAATAATGTTTCCTTTATGCTGCAATTGTTCCGAAGAAATTCCGGTACCCATTCCTACTACTGCATCAACTTCTTCATCGCCCAAAAAAGAAACAATTGCACTGCTTGACGTAGTGTTGCCAATTCCCATTTCACCAAGGATTAAACAGTTTATTCCTTTTTGGATCATATCTTTTGCCTGCACATACCCAACTTCAATCGCCGCTTTCGCTTCATCACGCGACATAGCATCCTCTACGAAAAAATCAGCAGTACCGTATCGGATTTTTTTGTTTATGAGTTTTGCATGTTCGAGTGAAACAGCTACACCTATATCGATAATCTCTAACTTGGCCCCTATCTGCTACTAAAAACATTAATTGCGGCTCCTTCAGTTAAAAAATTATGAACCATCTGTTCTGTGACTTCCTGTGGATAGGCCGACACTCCTTGTGCCGTAACCCCATGATCTGCTGCAAAAACGAGAATCCCTGGCTGTTCTACACTAGGAAAGTTCTCATTTTTCATTTCGGCTAACTCAATCGCAAGCTCTTCTAATCGACCTAAACTACCGATTGGTTTTGTTAATGTATCTATATACTGCTTTACTTGTTTCCCAATCTCTTTATTACGTTTTGGAATGTTATACTGTTTCATATTTTCTCCTCATTAGGCATAGTCTCCACGCATTTGCGCTTCCAATTATCAATCATATCCGGACAAGAAGCAAAATGAAAGTGGGTGTATCCAGCAACTAGATGATGGCTTACATACCCTTCCTTCCCTGTTCCTCGCATCCCTTTCGTTTCATATGCATGAAGAAAATCGTCTGATTGGTTATGAAAACTAGAATAATGATATTCATGTCCTTTTGCTACTTGATCACCAAGTAAAAAATTTTCATTCATTCCTCGGACTTCTCTATATCCTAAAGCCATTAAATGCTTCTCCATTTTTGCCACTCCAGGTATAATTCCTACCATTTCATGACTAAGGTGATCACTAGTCTTAATTGCCTCCGATAAATACATGTATCCACCACACTCTGCTAACGTGGGCATTCCTTGTTCAATTGCTTTTTTTATTGCCTTTTTTGAAATGTCATTTTGAGCAAGAGCAGGCGCAAATTCCTCAGGAAAACCACCACCAATATAGAGACCATCAACATTTGCAGGTAACGGTTCATTAGCCAATGGTGAGAAATAAACGATCTCCATGCCTTTTGCTTCCATCAGCTCTAGATTTTCAGGGTAATAAAAGTTGAAAGCTGCATCTTTTGCAACTGCTACTCGTACTACACATTGTTCAGCTCGCTTAAACATAGAAAGGCTTTTAGCAGGCAATGACTCGGCAGCAGATAGTTCTAGAAGTTGATCGAGATCAATGGTTTGACTAACAAGTTCACCCAATTGATCAAAAAAAGGCTCCAACTCGCCTCTTTCAATGGAAGGTATAAGACCCAGGTGCCTCTCAGGCATTTCAATTCCTAATTCACTCTTCACATACCCAATAACCGGAATGTTACATTCTTTCTCGACGGCGGTTTTCACTAACTGAAAATGGCCTTCACTTCCCACTTTATTTGCGATGACACCGACGATTTTTGCTTCTTCATCAAAAGTTTGAAATCCTTTTACGATAGCAGCAGCACTTCTAGCCATAGCAGAACAATCAACGACGAGAATAACCGGACTTCTCGTGATGATACTGATATCAGCTGTACTGCCATCGTTGTTTTCAGGGTTTTTCCCATCAAAAAAACCCATCACGCCTTCTAGAATAGACATATCTGCTCCTTCGCTTCCATGAGTAAATACATCTAGCAGTGTCTCCTCTGTCAGCATCCAACTGTCTAAGTTACGTGAAGCCCGTTCAGTTACTGCTGTATGATAGGAAGGGTCAATATAGTCTGGGCCACATTTAAACCCTTGAACCGTCAATCCTCGCTTCTTAAATGCGGCCATTAGACCAATTGTTACGGTTGTTTTTCCAACACCACTGCTCGTACCTGCAATCACAATTCGATTGCTCATAATAAACACCTCCAATGAAACCATTATTTTCGAAGATTCATCTCTATCGCCTTTTTTGTCGCTTCATAGACAAGCTGACCAATTCCTTTTCCCACAACTGTGCCTGAACCAGCATAAGCTGTCTGAAGCCCTTGTTGGGAAAGAGCAACTAAAAGCGCGTCGGTCGACGTACTTGTTGCAAGGGTATGCGTATGGGGATCTTTAACCTGTAGGTCATGAAGTGCTTTTACTTTCGCTTCTGTTGCGGACATATATCCGTTCACTAGTGCCCCATCAGTGAAGTGAGCATCAATGAACAACATCGTATTAATGGTACCGATTGTCCTTGCTTTTTTTGTCAATGAGTTCGAAGTGATATCCACGGCATTTCCAACACCAGCTGTAACAAGAACAAACATGGATATCCCTTCAGTTTCTTTGGACATCATAACCATATCTTTCAGTTTCACAGCTGTCATCATTCCAACTGCTAATTCAGAAGGAATACCCTTGTTTTTCATCCAGCTTTGTAAGTCAGCCTTTGGATCATCACAGTTATAGTTTTTATCAACATGAAAATTACAAAAATGTTGTAACCATTGAATGCCTTCTCCTAACACCCCATTGGATATTGTCTTAAGCGGTTTCTCAAATTGAACATGGATATATTGGTCATTTTGCTTGATGTTATAGGACTCACTAAATGGGAAATCTCCAGTTGGTTCGGAATAATTTGGTGTCATGAGGAGTTGTGGTTTAGGTAAAGTTGGATGTGACTGTGTTTTAACTTCCACTTCATACACTGTTTTTAATTGGTCTGCTTTTCGTAGTGTATTCACATCGCCAACTTCTAGAAATTTGCCTTCGTGAAGGAGTCCAACACGATCTGCATATAAAGATGCAACATTTAGATCATGTAAAATCGCAAAAACGGTCAAATCTTTTTCTTTTTGTCGCTTTTTAATAAGATCTAGCATTTGAAAAGTATGCTTAATATCTAAATGATTCGTAGGTTCATCTAACAATAAAATTTCTGGCTCTTGGGCTAACGCTTTTGCTAGCAATACTCTTTGTTTTTCTCCTCCACTTATCATTCGAAACTGTGTTTTACGATAGTGACTAACTTGAGTTAGTTCCATCACTTCATTAATCACGTCTCTGTCTCGTTTTGATAATTGTTTGAGCAACCCCTTTTGATGAGGATAACGGCCTAAACTAATAATCTCTTCAACTGTATAATCAAACGAAACGTGAATTTCCTGAGATAGAACAGCTACTTTTTTTGCTTTTTCGAGCTTTGACATCGAAAGAATGGGGATACCAGATAAGAGAATATCTCCACTTTCAATAGGTAGCTGGCCTGTAATCAGTTTAAATAACGTCGTCTTGCCACTTCCATTGGGACCTAAAAGGGTAAAGAATTCACCTTTTTTTATATTCAAATGAAGGTCACTAATGATCGTATTGTTTCCATAACCTCCAACTAAGCTGCATACTTCAATCATCTGTTATCCCCTCCTTCCGATTCTTTCTTTAATTAGCAGTAGAGCAAATACTGGCGCCCCAATTAAAGCTGTAATCACACCGATAGGTAATTCTTTTGGTGCAATAATCGTTCTAGCAACAAGATCGGCTAAAATCAGAAAAGCCCCACCCGTAAGCATGGATAACGGCAGAACATGACGATGGTTCGGTCCTGTGAGCAAACGGACAAGATGTGGGATGACTAGTCCAACAAAGCCAATTGATCCCGAAACAGCAACAGCTGCTCCTGTTAATAACGAAGCCCCAATTAAAATATAAGTTTTTCCTCTTTTTACATCGACCCCAATATGGTCCGCTGCATCTTCTCCTAAAGCCAACGCATTTAATTCCCGATAATGCATAAAAAGAATAAAGGCACCGACAACCATAAAAGGAATGATTAACTGAACATGACTCCATCCTCTCATCCCTACACTGCCATACAGCCAATAAATAATTTGGGTCATCGAATCACGATCACCTAAAGAGATAATAAGAGACGTTATCGCACCAATAAAGGCACTAATGATGATCCCCGCAAGAATGATGGTTTCAATTGCTAAACTTCTACTACTTAATCGAACAAGTCCAAAGACAATTAATAATGTCAGAAAACCACTAGCAATTGCCACAACTGGCAACGTAAAGCTGCCTAAGCCAACAATGGTTATTTGAAAAAACAATACACAAACGGCGCCTAAAGCAGCACCTGATGACACGCCAATCGTATAAGGGTCAGCTAATGGGTTTCTTAGAAGTCCCTGAAAGGCAGCACCTGCTAGTGCTAGCGATGCTCCAACAAAAAGGGCAAGTAGTACTCTTGGAAACCGAATGTTCCAAATGATCATTTCCTCATTTCTCGGAACATCATTCAACCAACCGAGACCGAAACTGTTTTCTGCTACAATATGTAATATGGTTGGTACAGGAATCACGACACTACTCACTAATAAGCCAAGGAGGGCTGTACCAAGTACAAACCCTCCGCTTAATATATACAACCAAACAATTTTACTTTTTAAATACTTCTGGATAGATAAGTTCTGCAAGTGTCTCGACTCCTTCGATTAAACGAGGACCAGGTCTTACAACCGTATCATTATCTACATCAAATACTTGTTCTTCCTTCACAGCTGGAACCTCAGCCCAACCGTCACGTGATAGGACTTCGTCTTTAGGGTTTTCTACATAATAACCGTATGTCGTAATAATAACATCAGGATTAAGCTGAACAATTTCTTCTTCTGTTAAACTTACCCAACCTTCATGATCTTCTGCTGCATTAATGGCTTGAATCGATTCTAACATTTCATGCATAAATGTTCCTTGTCCCGTTGTAAAAATGTCTGGTGAAGGCGAAACTTCTACCCATACTTTTTTCTTATCGGTGATCGATTCTTCAGCTAGTGTCTTAAGAGCATCATGGCGCTCTTGCATATCAGCAATAATGGCACTTGCTTGTTCTTGTGCTCCAAGAGCAGTCGCAATCATGTTGATTTTTTCATATACATCATCAAATGATGTAGCACTTCCGACAACAACAACATTAATTCCTGCTTCTTCATATTGCTCTAAAATATCAGCGTGAGTGCTGTAATGATAATCTGTCACTAAAGCCACATCTGGAAGCAGTGTTAAAATAAGTTCTGCATTCATATCTTGTCCGCCTACCTTTTCAATTTCCAATACTTCTGGCGGATAATTATCAAAATCTGAAACACCAACTACTTTATCCCCTTGACCAAGAGCAAAAGTAATTTCTGTATTACTTGGTTGGATGGAAACAACAGTTTCTGGCTCCGACTCAATTGTTATTTCGCGGTCTGCATCGTCAACAAATGTTACTGGGAACTGGTCTCCCGTCTCTTCTTCTACAGCATCATCCGTTTCAGCAATTTCTTCTTCATTTTCTGCTGGTTCACCTTGCTCGTTTTGTTCGACCGTGCCACAGCCTACAATAATAGACATCGCGACAAATAAAACAAGACCTAGTAAACCCCACTTCTTCAAAAACTCAAAACTCATTTTCTTACCCCCTTAATTTATGAGCAACAAAAAAAACGCTTGTCCGATGGAAAAGCGTGAATGTAAAAGGTACAGATTGGATCTAGTTCATGCTAACCAACACAATCGCCGTCTGCGAATGGATCGCAAACATCCTGCACTTTTAAACATTCCTTTCCTCGAGGAAGCTTAAAGACAAATAGGCAGGTCTCCTGACTTACGAATCATTGTCGATTATCCTTCCCATGCTAACTCGCACAGTGGACGATACTAATCTTCCTCATCGTTTACAGTGGCGGGACCGTGTTGGACTTGCACCAACTTCCCTCTTAGTTTAGAACGAAACGTTCCTAAAAACCTATTTGCTCGATATTCAATTTTGCTCTAAAAGCATTATAAGAGAGTTTTCGTTCCTTGTAAACTAAATTTCGACTTTCCTCAACAAAAAGCCCCTATTTCATCCTTTTCACAATACCCCTCTTTACAAAGATAAAAAAGAAAGCTAAAATACAAATCGTAATCATTACTATTTATTTTTATCTATCAAAGGAGATATTTAAATGAAACAAATACCTGTTACCGTCTTAAGTGGATACTTAGGTTCTGGTAAAACCACTTTACTAAATCACATTCTCAGCAATCGTGAAGGTTTAAAAGTAGCTGTTATTGTAAATGACATGAGTGAAGTAAACATTGATGCAAAACTAATTAAAAATACTGGTATTTTTAGGACGGAAGAGAAGTTGGTTGAGTTACAGAATGGCTGTATATGCTGTACACTTAGGAAGATTTGATGAAGGAAGTCGAGCGCATTGTTGATGCCGGTAGTGTTGACTATATTGTCATTGAATCATCTGGCATTAGTGAACCTGTTCCCGTTGCCCAGACATTCACATATATTGATGAAGAAACAGGAATTGATTTAACAAAAAAATGCAAGTTAGATACGATGGTGACCGTAGTAGATGCAAATCGTTTTTGGGAAGACTATGCTTCAGGAGAATCACTGCTAGATCGCAAGGAGGGTACAGATGAGTCTGATACACGTGAAATATCTGATCTTCTTGTCGATCAAATTGAATTTGCCAATGTTATTATCTTAAATAAAGTTGAGATGTTACAAAAAGTCGATTTGGATGAGTTAGTTCAATTCATGAGAAAACTTAATTCTGACGCGACCATCCTCCCTACATCTTTTTCCAATGTCGAATTATCTACCATTTTACAAACGGAAAAATTTGATTTTGAGAAAGTAAGTCAATATGCTGGCTGGATTAAAGAATTAAATGAAGAACATACACCTGAGACAGAGGAATACGGGGTTTCTTCTTTTGTCTATCGTAGCAGAAAACCATTTCATCCTGAGCGTTTAATGAACTGGTTAGAGGATTGGCCTACCGATGTTGTCCGTGCAAAAGGCTTCATTTGGGTAGCATCTCGAAACAATATGGCTGGGTTAATCTCTCAATCAGGATCTTTAGTAACGATACAAGGCGCAGGAGAATGGGTAGCAGCATACCCAGAAGACGAAAGAAAACAAACACTTCTAGAAGACCCAGAACTTCAAGAAAAATGGGATCCGAAATTCGGTGACCGTATGACAGAGCTCGTTTTCATTGGAATTGATATGGATCATAAGGAAGTGAAAGATTCGCTTGATAAATGTTTACTAACAGATAAAGAAATGACACAAGATTGGTCGACATTGTATGATCCGCTTCCACAGTATATTGAAGCTTAAGATATACGAAAAAGCTGTTGAAACTATTCAACAGCTTTTTTTATTATACTTTGTCCGTCCACTAAATCAATTGAGAAACTATTCTCTCGGCTCCTCTTCGAGCTCCAGAAATATTGCGGGCAACTGGTCCAACAACCAGTTCTGAAAGTGCACCTATTACATAAAGATTCTTTCCCCACTCTAACGACTTTTCTGAAATAATAGGGTAGCCACACGTCGCACATTGCAAGTGTTCTTTTTCAATGGTCTCATTTAACCAATGAATCCCTGGAGGAGTGGCGTGAAAACCTGTCGCTAATAACACTCGATCTGCTACTGTTGATCCATGATTTAAGGTCAAGTAAATTTGGCTGTCTTTATAACTTGCTTCCGCAACTTCATCCAAAATAATGTCTAGTCGACCTGCACGCTCTTCCCGTAGCAATCTCATTTTTAGTTCTTGCGGAACAGATCCCCGGTACCTTGCTTGCATAATCATCTGCCTTCTTTTCTTTAAACATGTTACTTTTTCAAACGATTTCATATGTTTCGGCCCAAGCAACCTGGGTCTGAATCAAACGGATGGGTTCTTATAGAATGTCTTGTAAGCAATTGTACCTTTCCTGGTTTTTGTTTACTCCATTTGAGTGCGGTATGGATAGCGCTAATTCCCCCACCCACAATCAATAGTTTCTCTTGATGCCCTATAGGTCTCTTCTTTGGTTGATCGTAAATATGATTAATATCTGCCCCCTCTTGTTGTAAATCACTAGCCCATATCGGTAAATGCGGATGATCACTTAGTCCAATCGCAAGCACAACATTTTTACTTTCAATCATTTTTCCATCCGTTAAGAAGATTCTCCATCTTTGTTTAAAGCGCTCAACCTTCTCCACTTTTCCTGTAATCCAACTGTCTTTTAATTTAATTTCTTCAAACAGCATATCACAATGCGTATTAAAAATTTCCAATGATGGCCTATTATAAGGACCGTAGAAATGCTTACTTTGTTTACCAAATTTCCCTTTTGCAAATTTTTCAAGTGCAAACGGATCTATGTCAAGATGATGAATGGATGGTGAGCGCAAGTAAGGCATCTCAATTTCCTTTGTACATCTTTTCCACGTTGCTAACGGTTCTGTATTGGGGTCAATAATAGCTAAATTACATCGATTTATTCGACCTGTTTTCAATAAGTAATTAGCAAGAGTACACCCTTGTATTCCTCCGCCTATAATCGTCCATTCCAACAAAACATAACCCTTCTTTCTCAACTTGATTTAAATCGTAATTATTACGTTTTATTGTATAGGATTATTCGTCTGGAATCAAACATAAAAAAAGAAAGCAGCCCAAAATTAATTGAGCTACTTTCTTCGTTTTTTAGATTAACTGCTTTTGCATGGTGTGATGTTCTTGATTCTTATGTTCAATAACCTTAGCAAATACAGCTTACTTATTTCAAACCATTTACAAATGTATCCACATTATGCTTCATCATTAAAATGTATGTCTCAGCACCACTGCCTTCTTGACCAATAGCATCTGTGTATACTTCACCAGCAATTTCAACACCTGTATCACCTGCTACAGATTCCATATATCGACGGTCAACTGTTGTTTCAACAAAGATTGCAGGAATGCTTTGATCATTTACAACATCAATGACACGTGCAATTTGTCCTGGTGTACCTTCTTCATGTGAATTGATTTCCCAAACACCTTCTGTTTGGAACCCGTATGCTTCACCAAAATATTTGAAAGCATCTTCACTTACAACAATGACTCGATTTTCTTCAGGAATTGCCTCAATTTCAGCTTTAATATAAGCGTCTAGTTCTTCTAGCTCAGCTAAATAAGCATCAGCATTTTCGCGATACGTGCTTTCTCCAGCTGGGTCGCGTTCAATTAAATCCGCAACGATCGCTTCTACATATAATTGTACGTTTGCTACACTCATCCAAGCATGAGGATCTTCTTCCTCGTCTCCTCCTAACATAATAGGTGTAACACCATCACTTACTGAAATAACTTCAACATCTCCAACACTCTCAACTAACTTTTCTAGCCATTCCTCTAGCCCAAGACCATTAACATAGAACACATCTGAATCACTAACTTTTCGAAAATCACTTGGAACTGGCTCGTATTCATGTGGTTCTTCACCAATTGGAACAATATATTCTACCGTACCTCTGTCTCCTACAATGGTACTAATAACATCGCCTAAGATAGAAAAACTAGTTGTGATAAACAATTCATCTTCTTCAGCTACTTCAATGGCCTCATCTATTGCCCCCGTTGTTTCTTGTTCTTCGGCAACCTCTTCTTGTTGTGTCTCTTCAGCGTTACAACCAACAAACATGAAAAGCGCAAAACCTATAACAAACATCAATAAAATCTTTTTTCTTAACACTGTTTTCCTCTCCTTTTTCATTCATTTATTTTTTACCACCGCTAATTATCTTGTACAAAGGAAACTTTTTGGATAAAAAAATATATGTTTCCCTAATGCAACAATTATATTTTTACACAACATTGCTCGTTTTGTCTAGAGTATTTAGAAAAATGCTACGTTTTTATTTTTAATAAGAACGCGAAAGCCCAACTTATGGTATAAATTGGGCTTTCAGCTCCCTTTTATTCTGATGTCTTTTTCCTTTCATCCTCATTCGGAATGGTTACCGTAAAAATGGATCCTTTCCCTTCTTCACTTTCAACATCTATTGAGAACTTGTGAATCATTAAGATCTTTTCAACAATCGATAAGCCAAGTCCGTTTCCGGAAACTTTGTTACTTCTAGCTTTGTCAACTTTATAAAATCGATCAAATAGATAAGGGATGGACTCTGCTGGAATGCCTTTCCCTGTATCCTTGATGCTGACTTTAATATTTTTACCTTTTTCAACTTCTATACGAATGCTCTCATTCTGATGTGAGTATTTAATCGCGTTTGTAAGTAGATTAAGCCAAACTTGCTCTAACAAATCTTGATCGGCATACACTTCAACAGACTCCAATTCCAAAGAAATTTGCAGATTTTTCTGCTTCCACTGAGGTTCTGTTGCCAAAACGGTTCTTCTTATTTGCTCATCAAGCCTATACGTCTCAGGATGATAAGGATGATGCTCTGAATCAAGTGAAGCAAGTCTTAATAAATTTTCACTAAGCCTTGAGAGTCTCTCCGTCTCCTGATAGATGATGTCCAAATACTCTTTTTGATGCTGTTTCGGTACGACTTCATCTCTTATCGCTTTAGTAAACCCTCTGATCGATGTTAGAGGTGATTGAATTTCATGCGAGACACTGCTAACAAAGTCTTCACGCATTTTATCAATTTTTTCTACTTCAGTTGCCATATGATTAAAGCTTGTAATTAACTCGCCCACTTCATCTTTATTTTTGCTCTTTAATCGAACAGAAAAATTTCCTTTTGCCATTTCTTTTGCTGCATCGGTTAATTTTTTGATCGGATTAACGAGATACCGTGAAGAAAATACAATCAATAAGCTTCCTATTAGAAGGACTAGAAATAAGGCAAAATGAATGACCCTTTTAAACCCACTTAACTCCTCCTCATAGCTTAGATGAACAAACATCGCATAAGTCTCACCCAAAATTTCTATCGGCATCCCAACAACCCTCGTCGCTTCTCTCTTTCCATAAGGGAGGATGGTTGGGTTCTGTCCAACTGTTTGAAACAAACTTTCGATTGCTTCTGTCGGAACATCGGTGGGGAAAGTGGTCTCTATAAATGGTACCCCATCCTCATTTACAATCAAGATGTCAAAATAATACGTTTGTAATGTTTCTATCAGCTCTGGAATATTCTCCGGGCCAGATCTCTCAATTAATTCAGCAACTCCAGTGGTCACATGTGCAACCTCTTCATCAAAGATCATTTCACTATGAAAAAAGAATGAAGTGACTAAATAGGATGTTATTAAGCTTATGATGACGACACTAATAAAAATGAAGACAATTTTTACATATAGACTTTTTTTAAACACCTATACTTCCTCCAACCTATATCCTAAACCTCTAACGGTTGTAATCGTTAAATCAGGAAAAGGTACGACATGTTCACGTAAACGCTTAATATGAACATCAACTGTTCTTTCATCACCTTCATAATCATATCCCCATATTTGCTCAATAAGTTGAGTTCGGGTAAAAATCTTCCCGGGTGAATTGGCTAACATAAAAAGCAGTTCACATTCTTTTTTCTTTAAATGGACGGCGTTATCAGGCGATTCAATCACATGTTTCTCTAAATCAATTGTAATTGACCCAATTTTTACAATATGGTCTGACATAACATTGTACCTCTTTAATAAAGCTTTTACTCGTAGGATCAATTCAACTGGATCAAATGGTTTCACTAAATAATCATCTGTGCCTGCGTTAAATCCTTTTACTTTATCATGCGATTCCCCTTTTGCTGTCACCATTAAAATAGGGATATTTAAAAAGGACCGAATGTCTTCAGTTAACTCAATTCCATCTATTTCAGGCATCATGACATCCACAATTGCTAAATCAACTTGCTGATGTGAAAGAACGTCCAGAGCCTCTTTTCCGTCAGATGCTTCTATTACTGAAAACTGACTATTTTCAAGATAAAGCCTTATTAATTTACGAATATGAGAATCATCATCGACTACTAAAATTCTATTCACTTTTCTTCATCCCCTTATTTTCATGTAAAAAGAACTATAGATGAGAATAGCATTATTTTATGAACTGTTCATGAACTAACTTTATGAAATCGTTCATTTAATTACGAATTAATCTTAAGACAAGATTGTTATGGATGTTTTAACGTTTTTATTTGGGAAAACGTTCGATTGCACTTTAACCGCTCACTTTCCACGCTACCTCTCGCTTTCTTACTCTGAACGGCGGGATTGCCTCTCCGTTTCACTTTATATTTACCAACAATCAATAGCAACCATTCCTACGAAAAGAGTCTCATACAAAAAAGGCCATTCCCAAACTTGAGAATAACCTATCTTGTTATAGTAAATATTGAAAATGCCTTGTAACCCTATTTAATACTGTTGTTAAGCCTCTCTTAAAAAAGGAAACCTTAGAAGGTTCTATAGTAGGATCCTCAACATAAGCCCCGTCGCCAGCTACTAGCAGGCTATCTTTTTCAATCTTACAATCAATGTTACTCTCTAAAAGGTCTGCAAACTCCTTACTATCAATTATTACAACAGATTCTGTACTAAGATAAGCGCTCCTAGAATCTAGATTAAATGATCCAACAACGCTTATTCTGCTATCAAAAATGTATGTTTTTGTATGAAGGGACTCTGTCGTACTTTGGTATTCATATAATAAAAAGTCGGAGTGGGCAAACTTCTTCCGGTGCTGCATATAACCAGAATAAGCTAAAACGTTTGGCGTTGCTGCTAATGAATTCGTTAAAATAATCATATTTGTAGCAGACAGATTCCTTATTTCACCATAATTAATCATGTTATTCTTTGGAATGATATACGGACTTTGGATATAAATTGAATTCTCGGCTTGATTCATTAATCCTTTTATCGTTTCCCATACGATTGGCTCTTTATGGAAGCGTTCAATGGGATTATGATGAAACGTTATCCCTGTTGTCGGAACTGATTGATCAATCCAATTGTATTCTTTCTGAAAGACGTTTGTATATTTGTTCTTTACTTGTTTAAGCTCTATTAACCTTTTCTCCCCTCTATGTTTCTGTTTTTTTGTGACAGACCTAATCGCTTTTTTTGTGTAATCATGATTCCAAACAAGTTCATAATAATCTTTAATCTCACTTATCACGCTTTCTTCTATCATTTCAGGCAGAGTATTTAAAATGACCACATCCCGATCATACTTAGCCCCTTCATACCCTTCTGGTGCAAAATAGGAATCACCAATGTTTCTTCCACCTATCATAGCCATTTCTTGATCAACGATCATGATCTTATCATGAAGTCTATTATTCCATGTCCAGGGACGAAGTGCATCAAATGGCTCGTAGAACTTAATTTCAATATTTGGATGAGCTGCAAAAGCATAAATAATGTCTTTGTTATTGCCTCTTAAATGATGAAGAATGCCGTCAAGGATCAAACGAACTTGAACACCTCGATTAGCCGCATCTACTATACTCGTAAAGAAAAGATCACTTGCTGTTCCCTCATGAATCGTATGATAAGCGATGTCTAGTGAATTCTGTGCTTGTTGTATTAAATGAATCCGTGCCAAAAACGCTTCTTCCCTCTCTTCAACGAGCACTACGCGATCTTGAGACTCCTCATGGTTTGATTCCTCCAATAGTCTCTCTTGTTCATTTGTCATAACTGTAATTGGTTGAAATCTAAAAAGATATAGACCAAATATCAAGGCATATAATATATAAAGCCCCATAATGCCAGCAGTGATCCAGAGCAATGTTGCTTTCAAACGAACCAAACCTCCTCCTTTTTTATTAAAATATGACCGAATGCATGTCCGGTTACCTTTAGAAAAAAGTACGATTATTTTTACATAAAAAAGAAACGGGGTGTCCCTAAAAAGTCTGATATTGACCTTTTAGAGAAACCCCGTTTCCTTGTGTCTTTTTCTACAGCAGCTTAGCATGAATATGGATTTAACATTCTCCCCTACTCTTCTATCCCCACCGTGCCGACAAGTCTCTTGCTACTGGTGTTTCTACTATTTCTTTTACTTCTTTTAAATTGCTCGTTTTCCCAAGAGCCCACATAAACTTAGCGACGATGGCGTCTTTATTCATATCTCCTGACAAAATAACATCATATTGTGCAACCTTTCTCCCTACCTCATACAAATACAAATCTTCACCCTCTTCAAGGCATTGAGTAGAAACAAGTACAGCAATCCCTTCATCGAGTACCTCTTTTATTTTTGGGAGTAAGTTTCTTTCTTCAAATGGAATCCCGCCATTCCCATAACTTTCAATCACAATTCCTCTATATACCTTTTTAAGAGCATCAAAGATTTCAGGTTTTGTTCCTGGGTGTAATTTCAAGACAAAAACATCAGGACACAAACGTGTATCAACAGTAAAGTCTTGCTTATTTACGCCTGGCTTCCAATGATACGAAACCTTACTTTCTTTAATAGCTGCCACATATGGCAAATTAATGCTTTCAAATGCATCGTAACTTTTGGTTCTCATCTTAACAGCTCTTGTTCCCATAATGACACGTCCATCAAAAACGACGAATACACCACCAATGTCTTCGCAAGCAAAAACGAGTGACTCGGATAAATTTTTTATCGCATCCGTCTTCTTAAAACTAATTGGCACTTGTGACCCGGTTAACACAACTGGTTTTCTTAGACCTTGAAGCATATAGGATAAGGCTGCCGACGTAAAGCTTAACGTGTCCGTTCCATGTGTAATAACAAAACCTTCAAACTCCTCATAATGTTCTTTTATTGCCTCAGCTATCTGAACCCAGTGTTCTGGTTGCATATTCGTGCTGTCTTTATTCATTAATATTTTATATGTAACATCCATTGTTGAACTATTCTCAAAAAATTGTAGCAATTCACTTGCCGATAAACTTGGGACAAGTCCTTGTTCCCCTTTAATTGCAGCAATCGTACCACCCGTTGCAAGTAACAATATTTTTTTCATCACCATTACTCCCTTTAGTCTGAAGAATCACGTTTGCGAAACGCGTACTTTTAATTAAGTATAATCGCTAAAAGTAAAAAAAATCAATATTTTGTTTTCATAACGCGTACTTATTTCTTGTTCTGTTTTTTTCTCATGATATAATAAGGATAGAAACCAAGTGGGAGTGTTATAAAATGTTGAAACGATTGGCGGAACTTAGAAAGGATAAAAATTGGTCTATGCAGGAAACAGCAGACCGTCTTGGGATTGCGAAAAGTACGTACGCTGGCTATGAGTCCGGTTATAGAATGCCATCCATTCAAGCATTAATCGAACTCGCTGATTTGTATGATACGACCGTTGATTATCTGTTAGGTAGGGAAGAAGATCATGTATCCAAAATTAATCTGACTGAACTAATTAACCTAGAAAAAACACGACTTTATCTCGATCAATTGCCTATTTCAACTGAGGAACTAATGGACTTCATTGCATTTACTAGAGTTAAAAGAGAGATGAAAAGTTCTCTTAAAGATTAAATGTTTAATATTTCAATATTTATCTTCTTTACCTTTCGATTTCCCCTCCCTCCTTTTGAAAAGGAATAAAATTCTCCTGGAACCTTTACATCGAATTCAATTTGTTTTATTATTTAAATCGTAACGATTACTATTATCATTTTAAGGTGGTGCTTTCTTTACTATGGCTAAGAAATCAAAAGTGGCAAAAGAAATAAAAAGACAAAAACTCGTTGCACGCTATGCCGAAAAAAGAAGAGAACTAAAAGAAAAGGGAGACTATGTGGCTCTTAGTAAGCTGCCAAGGGATTCTGCCCCTAGCCGATTAACAAGAAGATGCGAGCTTACCGGTAGACCTCGGGGGGTCCTACGTAAATTTAAACTCTCAAGAATAGCTTTTCGAGAGCTTGCACATAAAGGTCAAGTTCCAGGTGTAAAGAAATCTAGTTGGTAAAGGATGTGTGTAGATTGGAAAAATTAAAACCTATCACTTTCTTAACAGGCTTCTCTTCTAAAGACAAAAGTGATGTAATTAGAAAAATCCGAGGAAATTCCAACAAACAACTGAAAGTAATCCTTTATCGACCTCTAAATTTCAAGCTTGAAATTTGCTCAGAAGATCCCTTTTCTATTGCACACTTTATTAGTGAAGCTGTTCATCAAGAAGAGATAAATACATTATCCAATCTACTCACTGCACTCGAAAAGGATTCTTTAGATGATCAACTAGACGAGGTTATTTTAGATCTGTACCCCCTCACAGATCTAAACTCCCTTCCCTTTCTACGTAGATGAGTGAGGAATGGTGTTTCTTCCTTTAATAATCACACTGTTCAATAGTTAACTCTAATGAGCAAAGCAGAAAAAGAAAAAAGAGTGCCACCACCTCCCAATGGCGATACTCATCTCTCATTTGATCAAGCTTAAACACTTTTTTGCAAATCATCTTTAAACGTTTCATTCTTACTGATAACATCATTCATCCATTTTTTTGAAACAGTTCTCCTAAGTCCAAAGATCACTCTTGCCACTTCTTGTGTATTCGCCAATAAGAAGACAATGTAAATAGGCAACTGCAAGTAAGCTCCAAGTAAAGCTAGTGGCAATCCAACTAACCAAACTCCTAATAAATCAAGGTACATAACAAAACGTGTGTCCCCACCTGGACGTAACACACCAATGTTATTAACCATATTTAACATTCTAAATGGAACAATAAGCGCATAAACAAGCAAAATGGATTTTGCGTAATCAGCCGCAATTGGTGGGATGTTATAAAAACCAACAAAAATAGGGGCAATCGATACAATCGCCAAACCAACCGCGATAGAAAGAATTACGGTTATTTTCAAAAAGCGCTTAGCAAAATCATATGCTTGATCCTTTTCCTTAGCTCCAATACTATTTCCAACCATAACGGAGGAAGCATCCCCTAAACCGATAAACAAAGCCATTGATAACAACATCAATGGATCAATTAACGTAACGGCCGCTAACTGATCCGTTCCCATCCGAGCGTATACCCAAAAATAACTCGTTTCCCCGAGTGTCCAAAAAATATGATTCAAAATCGATGGGATAGAAATTGTAAAGTAATTTTTTACAGTTGGCCAATCAAAAACTTCAGTAAGCTGCAAACCCTTTAAACTACCCAACAAGTCAAATTGCATAATGAGGATCAACATGAACACACATTGAATGGTTCTAGCAATTACAGTTGCTATAGCCGCACCTTCTATCCCCATCTCCGGAAAACCCCAATTTCCAAATATAAACAGGTAGTTCAACAATGTATTAAAAGCAATAGCGAATATACTGATGTACATTGGCCTCTTCACTTCACCCATTGATCTTAAGATAACGGTTAATAAAATCGTCACTCCCGTAAAAAAGTAACTAACCGCTAGTATTGTAATAAAGCTAGCGCCTAACTGAACGACTTGTGTATCTAACGAAAACAATTGGATGAGTTGAACCGGAAATACCATGACAGCAGACGTAAAGAGAATTGAAGATATAGTAATAATACTCATCGTCAAGACGGAAATTTTACTTATCCCGACTTTGTCTCTTCTCCCCAATATTGTGCCGCAAATATCCCCGCACCACTTGCAAACCCTTGAAAAATTAAGATGAGTACAATTGTAATTTTATTAGCGACCCCAACAGCCGCAATGCTGTTCGCACCTAATTGACCTACCATAAGGGAATCAACCATATTTAACGAAGCCGTTAAGAAAAATTGAATCGTAATTGGGATCGCTAATGCAGCCATTTTTCTATAAAATTGACTCGTTTGATTTATTTCAAGCGACATACTCGTTCTCTCCCCGTCTAGCATACCCCCAGTTTCTGAACGAGTCGGAAATGATACTCGAACACTAATGCAAACCTATGCTCATATCATGCAAAATATCCAGGAAGAATTGCTGCTGATTTTGGATCTACCTTCTCTCATCAAAAACAGAAAAACAAATTAGTAGTATCAAATCACTTCTCTTTTCTCTCTCAAATAAGAAAAAACACCCTCCCATTAATAGGAAAGGTGCATCTTTTATGAATGACCCGTACTGGGTTCGAACCAGTGACCTCCACCCTGTCAAGGTGGCGCTCTCCCAGCTGAGCTAACGGATCAAGTTATTGACAAGGTTTAATATACTTGATTACTAGGATAATGTCAATTGATTTTTTGGCGCGCTAGTAGGACTCGAACCTACAACGCAAGAACCGGAATCTTGAATGATATCCCTTTCACCATAGGCGCACATTTCACAAGCGACGTATTCAAATATAACGTAAAAGAGAGCAATTGTCAAGTAGACAACCACTCTCTTTTAAATGATCTTTATTATTTAGCTTCTGTAGGAGCGCCCTCTTCTAACATTTGGTTAAAGCGTTCACTAATGTCTTCTTCCGTATATCCTGCTTCACCTAAGCGCGCTGCTAGATTCTTTGCCCAGAGCTGTAATCGTTGAGCCATTTTTGCATATTTCTTTGATTCAGAACCCTTAGCTTGGCTCGCACGACCTTCTGCATTGTTCATCACATTTTCAACGATGAATAGGCTTTTCCAGACCATTTCTTCATCTAATGTTTCATGTACGTCTCCTAGCTCTGCTACAACTTTACGATAATACTCACTAAACTCTTTAAAAGAAATTTCCTCTTCCATATTTAAATACACTTGAATTTGATCATACAAAGCTTGCATGTATTGCACACTCCTTAATTAACTTATAAGTTATTATAGCATAAGTACGTAACCTGCATTATGTACTTTATTAAAGAAAGAGCTTAAGGTCTATACATTAAGCTCTTTCCAGTAGAAGCCTTTTTTATTCTTTGCAAAAGTCATCAAATGCTTTCTCAAGCTTTTGAACAACTTGAATGGGTTCATGACCTTCAATTTCGTAACGCTCAACCATCGTTTTAATCTCACCGTCTTTTAGTAGTGCGAATGATGGTGAAGACGGTGCATACCCTGTAAAGTAATCACGTGCTCTTGCAGTTGCTTCTTTATCTTGTCCCGCAAAAACGGTAACAAAACGATCAGGCTGGGTTTCGTAGTTTTTCATATATGCAGCCGCCGGACGAGCAATTCCACCTGCACAACCACAAACAGAGTTAATCATACAAGTGTTGTTCCTTCTTTCTTTAACACTTCGTCTACTTCTTCTGCTGTTTGAAGCTGTTCATAACCTGCCTCTACCATTTCTTGACGAGCCACATTCACGACATCATTCATAAAAAAATTAAATTGCATGATTTCCCACCTCTTAGATATCTGTTTCTTTTATTGTAACCCGATCATTTAATAAAACCAATTCTTTTGCATCAAAAAAAGAAAAGATCAGCTATTACACTGATCTTTCGGCTACCTTATTGAAGCGCCTTTTCCAACACTTCAATATTTCTTCTCATTAAGCTAAAATAATCTTCATCATTCTCAACATCTTCTGTTACAAGAGCTTCAAGATTATGTAGGTATAAAGCTTCGGCTCCTACTTCATCCTTTACGACTTCTGCTACTTTAGTTGGAATGTTCTGTTCAAATAAAACATACTGTAATCCGTATTCATTAGCCAAATTAATGATGTCTTGCATCTGGCGTTGGGATGGTTCATTTGTTGGTGAAATACCTGCAATTCCGATTTGTTTTACACCATAACGCTCTTCCCAATATCCGTAACCAGCGTGAGAGACAAGAAATGTATCTTTTTCTGCTGCTTCAACCATAGATTGAAATTCAACATCAATTAATTCTAATTCAGCTTTTACCTCTTCAAAATTCGTTGTAAAAAATTCTTCTTGCTCAGGCATTAATTCAATCAAAGCATTTTTAATGTTTTCAGCTAGTGTAATAGAAAGAATTGGGTCCAACCAAACATGTGGGTCTTCATCATGATCGTGGTTGTGATCATCATGACTATGATCGTGGTCGTCTTCTTCCTCATGCGCATGATCATCATGGCTATGATCGTGATCATGGTCATCTTCATGCGCGTGGTCGTCATGGCTATGATCATGGTCGTGGTCATCTTCATGCGCGTGATCGTCATGGCTATGATCGTGGTCATGGTCATCTTCATGCGCGTGATCATGATCATGGCTGTGGTCATGGTCATAATCCAACAATTCAATACCTTCAGAAGCCTTTACGATTGCAACACCTTCTCCTTCAAGTGTTTCAATCAAAGCATCAACAAATCCTTCTAATCCAGCTCCATTATAAATAAATGCGTCTCCTTCAGCTACACTAATCATTTCTCTAGCTGTTGGTTCAAATGTATGAGCATCTGCTCCTACAGGAACAATGTTTGTTACATTTACAAACTCTCCACCAATTTCATTAGCAAAATTTTCAAGTGGGAAAATCGTTGTATATAACTCCAATGCTTCTACTTCTTCAGATTCAATTGGTTCTTCGTTAACTGGTTGCTCTGCTGCTTGTTCATTACCTCCACCACATGCCGCTAAAAACCCTGACAAAATTAAAGTCGAAGCAAACAAGCCTGATCGCTTTTTCATAAAAATCCCCTTTCGTAACGATTACGTTTTATTACAGTTACAAATTATATCGTAAGCTTTCCGATTTGTAAACAAAAAGATGAAGCATCAATAAACAAACATTGATGCTTCATCTTTCTATATCGATTGATTCACTAGCTCTAATCGTTTCTTATACAAGTTATTTAATTCCCTATAATGGTCAAAAAGTTTCGGTAATAACAAACGCACTTGTTCTTCGTCCCTCTTTTCTATAGCTGTATGGAACGAATCGGTTATCTCTTTATGCTTAGCAATCCACTCTTTATCAATTGCTTCCCCATTTTCCAGCTCCCCTTTTTGTTTTGCTTCCTTTAGTTTCTTTAGGAGTAAATCACGTTCGGAGCGAATGTCCTTCCACTTTTCTATTTCATCCGGCGCATACTTTTCTGCTAGTAATTCATAGTAAAAATCAAAATGTACTTTTAGCTCTTTCTTTATTTGTTCATCTTGCTGGCAACATTCCTGTTCTTCTTCTTCTATTGGACCTTCCGCTTGGACAGGTGCCAATGATGTAATCGCTACAGTCGTAAGCAAAACAATTTGGACAAGAAGAAACAAGTGGTGAAAACGTTTCATGAATTGGTCACCCTTTCCTTTCACTGTTAGTTATAGATTAACCAGGATGACTTTTTTTCATGTAAAAAAAGCTGTTAAGAAATTCAATTCTTAACAGCTTTGTCTTTTTAATAAATGGATGTCGTCTTGGCCGTCATGTTTTCGAGCTTCTCTTTTACCCTTGCTAAGAAACGTCCACAAACAAGTCCATCTAACACTCGGTGATCTAAAGAGAGACAAAGGTTTACCATGCTACGTATGGCAATCATATCCCCTGTTTCACTTTCTATCACAACAGGTCTTTTAACGATTGATTCAATGGAAAGAATCGCTGCTTGTGGATGGTTTATAATCGGTGTTGAGAGGATCGATCCAAACGATCCGGTGTTATTAATCGTAAACGTACCACCTTGCATGTCTTCACTATTTAACTTACCAGCGCGGACTTTACTTGCAAGTTCTTGAACCTCACGACCGAGCCCTTTTATTGTCTTTTCATCTGCTTGCTTAATGACAGGCACAAAAAGTGCATCATCTGTAGCCACTGCAAGCGAAAGGTTAATATCTTTCTTTTGGATAATCTTATCCCCAGCCCACATCGAATTTAGTTGGGGGAATTCTTTTAAAGCTTCCACTGTCGCTTTCATAAAAAATGGCAAGAACGTTAAGTTAAAGCCTTCTTTTTCTTTAAAGCTTTGTTTTATTTCATTACGAAGTTGAACTAGATTCGTTACATCCACTTCAACGGTCATCCACGCATGCGGTGCTTCATGTTTGCTCTTTACCATATTTGCTGCTATCGCTTTTCGCACACCCGAGACCGGAATTTCTCTATCACCTTGGCTTACCTTATTCGGCAGTGACTGCGCAACCGAAGGAGTTGACGTATTCGGTTCAACATATTGTTTTGGAGAAGTTGCTTTCTCAACTGATTGCTTTTCATTTCCTCCACCATCAATGATCCGTTGAAGATCCTTCCGTGTTATTCGCCCACCTTTACCCGTTCCTGTTACGTTCTCAAGATTGATCTGATGCTCTTGAGACATTCGTAACACAGCAGGGGAATAACGACGTTTTTGTGATTGATCGTTTTGTGGCTCATCATGAGGTATAGCAGGTCTTGATTCTTTCGCTTTTTCTTCACTAGTCGTAGTCATGCCTTCCACTTCAATCGTACAAATAACCACACCAACAGCAACAGTCTCATCCTCAGCTACACGTAATTCTTTAATTGTTCCTGTATAGGAGGACGGAACTTCTGCATTCACTTTATCTGTCATGACTTCTGCAATCGGATCGTACTTGTTTACAAATTGCCCTGGTTGTACAAGCCATTTGCTAATTGTACCTTCTGTTACACTCTCCCCTAACTGGGGCATCGTCATTTCCGTTGCCACTCGCTTCCCTCCTAACAATTAAAATTCAGCTAGCTCACGCATTGCTTTTTCAACTTTATCTGGATTAATCATGAAGTATTTTTCCATCGTTGGAGCATAAGGCATCGCTGGCGTGTCTGGTCCTGCTAATCGTTTGATTGGTGCATCTAAATCAAACAAACAGTGCTCTGCAATGATTGCTGCGACCTCCCCCATGATGCTTCCTTCTTTGTTATCTTCTGTAACAAGCAGGACTTTGCCTGTTTTGCTAGCTGCTGTGATAATTGCTTCTTTATCTAACGGGTAAACGGTTCGCAGATCAAGAATGTGTGCAGAAATCCCGTCACTCTCAAGACGCTCGGCTGCCTGAAGAGCAAAATGAACGGATAACCCATATGTGATGACAGTAATATCTTCCCCTTCACGCTTCACATCGGCTTTTCCAATTGGAAGAGTGTAGTCCTCTTCAGGTACTTCACCTTTAATTAAGCGATAGGCACGTTTATGCTCAAAGAATAGAACAGGATCTGGGTCTCGAATAGCTGCTTTCAATAGCCCTTTTACATCATAAGGAGTTGAAGGCATCACAATTTTCAACCCAGGTGTACTTGCAAAGATCGCTTCAACAGATTGAGAATGATAAAGTGCTCCATGTACTCCTCCACCATATGGAGCTCTAATTGTTATTGGACAACTCCAATCATTGTTCGAACGATACCGGATCTTGGCAGCTTCTGAAATAATTTGATTAACAGCCGGCATGATAAAATCAGCAAACTGCATCTCTGCTACTGGTTTCATCCCGTACATCGCCGCACCAATTCCAACACCCGCAATAGCTGATTCAGCTAATGGTGTGTCAATTACTCTCTGTTCACCAAATTGTTCGTATAATCCATTGGTAGCTCGGAATACGCCGCCTCTTGCACCAACATCTTCCCCAAGCACAAACACTTTGTCATCTCGTTCCATTTCTTCTTTAAGCGCCTGTGTCACTGCTTCTATATATGAAATGACAGCCATTGTACTTCCCCCTTCCTAATCTTCCTGATACGTATACAGCATGGCACTTTCAGGATCTGCATAAGGTGCCTGCTCTGCATACTCAGTCGCTTCGTTGACAATCTGTGCTAGTTCTTTTTCGATTGTTTCTGCTACTTGTTCTGTAAGAATTCCAACATCTTTTAAGTAATCAGCAAACGTAAAAATGGCATCCAATTTCTTTGCCGCTTCAACTTCTTCTCGTGAACGATAGGCACGATCGTCATCATCACTGGAGTGCGGAGTTAAACGATATGAAACGGTTTCTATGAGTGAAGGCCCCTCGCCTTTTCTAGCTCGGTCAGCCGCTTGTTTCACCGCGTCATACACAGCAAGAGGATCGTTACCATCAACGGTTACACCTGGCATCCCATAACCTATTGCACGGTCAGAAACATTTTCACATGCTAGCTGTTTTTCAATCGGTACAGAGATCGCATATTTATTGTTTTCACACATAAAAATAACCGGTAATTTATGAACACCTGCAAAATTAGCCCCTTCATGAAAATCACCTTGATTGGAAGATCCTTCACCAAACGTTGTGAACGTGACAAAATCTTTGCCTTCCATTCGACCTCCGAGCGCAATACCAACCGCATGAGGAACTTGTGTTGTAACAGGTGATGATCCCGTTACAATTCTGTTGCTCTTTTGACCGAAATGTCCTGGCATCTGACGTCCACCTGAATTAGGGTCTTCTGCTTTTGCAAACCCTGAAAGCATTAGATCACGTGCAGTCATTCCAAACGTCAGAACGACTCCCATATCACGGTAGTAAGGTAAAATATAATCTTTGTTTCGATCAAGGGCAAATGCAGCACCAACTTGAGCTGCTTCTTGCCCTTGGCATGAGATAACAAAAGGAATTTTCCCCGCACGATTTAAAAGCCACATGCGTTCATCTATTTTACGAGCTAAAAGCATCGTTTTGTACATTTCCAAAACTGTCTCATCGGATAAACCTAATGCCTGATGTCGATTGTCAGTCATTTTTCTTCCTCCCTCAAGAACATTATGAATGAATTGCTATACCTTCAACTGCTAAGGCCGCTTCGCCGATAACCTCTGATAACGTTGGGTGTGGATGAATCATTTCCGCAATTTCAACATGAGCTGCATCTAATACTTTTGCTAACGCTGCTTCTGAAATGAGATCCGTCACATGAGGTCCAATCATATGAACACCAAGCACATCTTGATTATCAGAATTAGCAATGATCTTTACAAAGCCATCCGTTTCTCCGTAGACGAGTGCTTTTCCAATTGCCTTAAATGGAAATTTCCCAACTTGAACACGAAAGCCTTGTTCAGTAGCTTGTTTTTCTGTCAATCCTACACTTGCAACTTCAGGATTGCTATAAACACACTTGGCAACCGTATCATAATTAAGAGGTTCAGGTTTTTTTCCAGCAATATGATCCACAGCAAGAATCCCTTCATGTGAAGCAACATGTGCAAGCTGAAGTCCGCCAATGACGTCTCCAATTGCATACATGTGAGATTCTTTCGTTTGGTTATATTGATTAACGACGATGGTTCCGTTTTTCACTTCAATATCTGTATTTTCAATTCCAATGTCAGCTATATTTGCTTTTCGTCCAACTGATAACAGCAATTGATCTGCCTTATAAGCTTGCTTTGTTCCATTTCTCTCAGCTTGGATCGCAATCCCGTCACCTGTTTCTAGCGTTTCAGGTAATACATTTGCGTTTGTTATAATTTTTATGCCTTTTTTCTTTAAAACTCGTGCAGCTTCTCTAGCAATGTCTGCATCTTCTGTAGGCAAAATCTGTTCACTAGCTTCAAGGACAGTAACACTAACTCCAAAATCGTTTAGCATAGAGGCCCATTCAATTCCAATAACTCCTCCACCTACAATAATGATTGAAGTAGGTAAGTGCTCAAGTTCTAGAGCATGGTCTGAAGTTAGAACGTATTTACCATCAGCAGCTAAACCCGGTAGCTCTCTAGGGGATGACCCTGTTGCAATAATGACATGTTTGGGGATGAGCATCGTATTTTCCTCTCCATCAGTACGTTCGATTGAAATTGTTCCAGGAGTAGGGGAGAAAATAGATGGCCCAAGAATCCTTCCTTTCCCTTCAAACACATCGATCTTTCCTCTTTTCAGGAGATGTTCAACTCCTCGATGCAGTTGGTCAACAACAGACTTTTTCCTCGCTTGTACTTTAGAAAAATTAAGGTTAATTTCCCCTGTCTCAACACCGTACTCATCCGCTTTTTTAGCTGTAGCATATACTTCAGCACTGCGTAACAACGCTTTACTTGGGATGCACCCTTTATGAAGACATGTTCCCCCTAGTTTTTCTTTTTCGACAACAGCTACTTTTAAGCCATGTTGCGCTGCACGAATGGCGGCTACATACCCACCGGTCCCTGCTCCTAAAATGACAAGGTCATATTCTTCAGCCATTTCTAGTCCTCCTAGCGTATGTTATTGAGGGCACTGGATTTTTCAGTGTGATTACCTCTCCCGACGAGACAAAATATGTTGGCCATTTTGCAAAAATTGACGTCTTGATCGTCTCATTCGTTCAATGCGTTCTTCAGCCATACGATCTGCCGCCTTGAATGTAGGGATTTGATCCCTTTTGGATATATCAAATACTTTCTCAATGTTTTGGTAGATTCCTTCTACTTTTTTTAATGCACGCTCACTATTATAACCATTTAGTTCATCCGCAACGTTAATGACTCCACCAGCATTGATTACATAATCAGGTGCATATACAATCCCCATATCATGAATTAAGCTACCATGACGTTCTTCTTTTAATTGATTGTTAGCTGCCCCTGCAATCACTTTTGCTTTAAACTGTGGGATCGTTTCATCATTAATAATAGCTCCAAGTGCACAAGGAGCAAAGATATCACAATCCACACCATAAATCTCATTAATATCTACTGCTTTTGCACCAAAATCAGTAACAGCTCGTGCAACCGAATCTTTATTGATATCCGTAACAATTAATGAAGCCCCTTCTTCGTGAAGGTGTTTGCACAAATTGTATGCAACGTTCCCCACACCTTGAACAGCAATGGTTTTTCCTCCTAAATCATCAGAACCGAACGCCTCTTTTGCCGCTGCTTTCATCCCTACGTACACTCCGTAAGCTGTTACGGGGGATGGATTACCAGAAGAACCAAAAGCCGGAGAAATACCTGTTACATATTCTGTTTCTTCATAAATGATGTCCATATCCTGAACCGTCGTACCTACATCTTCAGCCGTAATATAACGGCCATTAAGACCTTGTATATATCTTCCAAATGCACGAAACATTTCTTCATTTTTATCTTTTCGTGGGTCACCGATAATAACGGTTTTCCCTCCGCCTAAATTTAATCCAGCTGCGGCGTTTTTATATGTCATTCCTTTTGCTAAACGTAATGCATCTTCAAATGCATCTGCTTCGGTATCATACATCCACATTCTCGTTCCGCCGAGTGCAGGTCCGAGTGTTGTGTCATGGATAGCAATAATCGCCTTTAACCCCGACACCTTGTCTTGACAAACCACTACTTGTTCATAGTCGTAATTTTCCATATAAGAGAATAATTCCATGATAGCCTCCTTGAAACGTCATCTTTTTTTGATGACACCTTTGCCTCTTTATATGCAAAATGTGTGCCACAAACAAGATTGGCGCTTAAATCCTTACTAGTCTTCACAAAACGCTCACAATCCAAAATAGGTTCGTGCAAGTTTTTTCATAGTTACGCAAATACTTGCATGCAACATTATGCAAGCTCGAATTTTTCCATTTTATAATAAAGGGAACGAATTGAAATGCCTAATGATTTTGCAGCTTTTGTTTTATTTCCTTTCGTACGCTCAAGCGCTTTGATGATTACGGACCTCTCATAATCATTCAGCATTTGTGAAAGTGTCCCTTCATCATGTACATTCCTCACCAATGGACTATTTGATGGTTCCAATGCAGATAGAAGAGGTAAGTGCTCTCTCTCTATTTTCTGACTAGAGGGTTCCATATAAATCATCGTTTGAGCTAGTACATTTTCTAATTCTCTAACATTCCCAGGCCAATGGTACTGCGCTAAATAATCAATCGCTTGTTGTGAGATTTCTTGTACGTATCTACCATAATCTTTATTTAATTTTTGCAATAGATGTCTCACTAATAACTCAAGATCTGTTGTCCGATCACGTAACGGAGGTATCGAAATTGGAAATTTATTAATACGATAATATAAATCTTCACGAAAGCGTTCCTCAGCAATTGCTTGCTCTAGATTGACGTTTGTGGCTGCAATGACTCGTACATTAATAGAGATGGGCTTTGTTCCACCTACTCGTACAATTTCTTGTTCTTGTAGAACCCTGAGCAATTTCGCTTGCATCGAACTTGAAAGTTCCCCTAGTTCATCAAGAAAAATACTGCCATTGTTCGCTTCTTCAAACAAGCCTCGTTTTCCTCCACGTTTCGCTCCTGAGAATGCCCCTTCTTCATAACCAAATAACTCACTCTCTAATAGTTGCTCCGAGAGAGCCGCACAATTCACTCGAATAAAGGAATGATGTTTTCGGGTACTTTCATTATGTATGGCGTGAGCAAATAGTTCTTTTCCTGTCCCGGACTCTCCACGTAATAAAATGGTTGCAGGAGTTAAAGCTGCTAGTTTGGCTTGTTCAATCGCTATTTTCATTTCATCTGAAGTCCCGATAATCTCATTAAAAGAGTATTTCGCTTCAAGTGTTTGAATTCGTTTTTTGGCCCTCTCAAGTTGTCCATGTAACGAATTCAGCTCTGAGACATCATGTATAACACCGACACTTCCACGTTTCTTTCCATCAACGATAATAGGTGCGACATTGACAATCACATCTTTTTTATTTGGCCCTACTTTTAGTGAGACACCTCGAACGGCTTTACCTGTTTCAAGCACTTGTAAATGCATGCTTTCACCTTCGGAAATATCAGCAGTGGCAGGCTTTCCAATTACATTCTCACGTTGTAACCCTGTCAGCCTTGTATAAGCCGGGTTAATCATCAGTCCAATCCCTTTTTCATCTACAACCGAAATAGCATCATCTGACGAATGAATAATAGCTTCTAACATTGTTTGGATGCCTTTTAAGTTGGTTACTTGATTTGCCATTTCAACAATATCTGTTATATCTTTAAATACAGCTAGTGCCCCAATGCATCGCCCTTCTTCAATCATTGGCACTCGAGTCGTAATCACATTTGCCCCATTTTGGAGTTGTTGCTCTCTGTTATGTTCAGCTTGTTGTGTTTTTAATACTCTTGGCAAATGACTCGAGTGCATGACTTCTTGAATTTTACATCCAATTGCATGTTCAGCTTTCATCCCTGAAATTCGTTCAGCTGCTTCATTAAAAATAAGAATTCGTTCATCTGTATTTATCGCGATCATACCATCATGAGTTGAGTTTAAAATGGTTTCTTGGATTGACTTTTGCTCATCCAAGCGTATAATCAGTTGATCTTTTTCTTTCATTAAAGAATAAAAAAGTCTCGCTAACTGCGAAGGAATAATCATTGTTTGAGGAGAAACCATTTTGCGCACTTCCGTCAAGACATCCGGCCGACCGGTTGACTCAAAAATAAAATCAACATCATCATCAGCGCAAACTTCTTGCCATATCGTTCCTGTTTTGACATTGTTTCTTTTCGCCTCTACAATGCCAGGGGCTGACATGTTAAGATCGTACACAGCTACAACTTGAATGTGCTCCATGTTCATGAGCATCCGAAACAGAGCTGTCCCACCTTTTCCGGCACCAATAATTACCGCTCGTTTCATCATACTCCCCCCTTTTTATTACTTGGTCTTAACTTCTACTAATAATTTATCCTCTCCTTACTATTACGCAAATGACACAAAAATGCAACTACTATGATGTACACAAACTAGAAATTTCGTTAAGATAGAGGTAGGTTGATTTTATAATGAAAGAGGAATTAAGATGGGACGTTTTATAGCCTTAATGATATTAGTCATACCGGGAGTTATTGCTGGTTATGGCATAAAGCTTATGAGAGATACCATTTTCCAAATTATGAATACCCCTTTTCCTAATTTAACATTGCAATTTTTTATAGGTTTAGTATTATTCATTGCTGGATTAAGTTTTATCGGTGGGTTTATTTTTTACAGAGATCGAAAAAATGGCAAAATTGCTCCGAGGTTTCAAAAAAGAAAATCATAATCCTACTATTGCAAAATGATTCAGGGTTGTCCTATAAAGTCTAAAACCGACTTCATAAAGGACAACCCCTCTTTATTGCCTTTTAGCAACTCCCCATTGATCGATA
This sequence comes from Halalkalibacter wakoensis JCM 9140, assembly GCF_000513095.1. Lineage (GTDB taxonomy): Bacteria > Bacillota > Bacilli > Bacillales > Bacillaceae_D > Halalkalibacter > Halalkalibacter wakoensis. The sequence continues at coordinate 41,961 of NZ_BAUT01000003.1, read as the reverse complement.
ACCCGTAACATAGAAGAATTTTCAATAATGTTGGAAAAGGAGTATTTTTCAGCGAGTAACATAAATAAAAATACGATCCCTAAAAGAATAAACTGCGTTGTAGGGGTAAAGTAGTGAATACTCACAACGGCCATTATCGCTCCAACAAGGGTTGCACCGTTATCTCCAAGCATCGCTTTTCGATACGCTTCAAGGAAATACCATGTACCAAAAAGGGCAACCAACATAATAATTGAGTGGATTGTTGGCAAAGGGATTACAAATAGGGCAGCCATAATGAAACAAACCGTTACCTTCCACACACGTAAAGGGCGTGTATCAAAGAGATTCATTACATGTGGAATGCCAATTAATAAAAACAAACTAACCATAAATGAAATTAATGTAAGAGTTTGAACGGTCGGTACATACAATAATGCTGTCACAACCGTACCAACGGCTTTTAGCAAACCCGTTGTAATTACTTTTTCTTCTAACGCATACATGACATGTCCTTTTAATCCTTTTGGATACGGAGTTCCATATATGTCGTCAATAAATCCCAAGAGCCAAATAAGAAGGATAAATAACACTGATCCTAATGAAAAGCTTGAAGCACCGTGATAAAGCACATAAAAAAGTCCATAACTAAACAAAATGGGTACACCTAAACTGTAGGGAACAAATTTACCTTCAAAGTTTTCTACACCCAGCTTCTTGGAATAAAAAATAACCATACTTAAATAAGCAATAAGTGGGATAGCAATGAAAAACACGATCATGGTTGAACACCTCGAAGTTGCCTTTCTATATCAGCCACTGTTTCAGTCGATGGACAAATCCCTTCACATCTCTACCCATTTCTCGATGCTTCATATTTGTTTCAATTTCTACACACGTTGCTCCAGCTTTTAAGACATCAATCGTCATCTGAGTCTCGATCCCAAACCCGTAGTACGACTTTCTAAGCAACACAGAAAGCCATTTTTTATGAAACGCTCTTTGCCCTGATAAAGGAGCTTCTAACTTTACTCCTGTTTCACGCTCTACAATGGACTGTACCCTTCTTTTCACAAAACCCATACCTGACTTTTTTCCTGGGTTAATAATAGATATTGTCATATCCGCTTTTGCTTCTAATAAAGGTGGAAGCAGAGAAAAAATCTCTTCTGCAGTCTCTTCTAAATCGGCATCTAAGCAAACGATGTAATCTCCTTTTGCTTCTTTCCACCCTCGTTGCATCGCCGTACCTTTTCCCTTATTATCTTGAAAAGATACGACGACGTCTGCCCATTTTCTTGCTACATCACTTGTCTGATCCTGGCTCCCATCATCTACTACAATTATTTCGGCTCTTAAAAAGTGCGGGTGGTTCCTTAGTGCCTGTAGTGTTTTCTCTATTGTTTTTTCCTCATTATAGGCGGCAATGATGAACGATGTCTCAATCATGCCTTAAGACCTCCTTCTTCTTCCAGAGACCCATTCTTTCGCTTACAAGTTGTTGAATGGTTTCCAGTAAAGATGGTTTTGGACGATGTCTTCGCGACCACTGTAACGGAAAAAACGAAGAATGTTCCAGAGTATGAATCCCTTTTAAATCGGTTATTTTGTCTCCTGCTTGTAACCGACAGAGCCATGTTGATCCCATACCTGCTCTTCCTTTCTCAAGGAATTCAGTCATCCCTATCCGACAACCTATTAAATAGAGACGATTTGCTCCAGACCAAAAAGAAGCAGTTATCGCTACATCTTCACTTGTCCCAACAAAGCGAATGGTTTCCACAAACAACCCCATATGATTTAACCTTTCTTTCCCTGGTGAAGTACCATTTGGATGTTCGTGGCAAATCAATTGAGCTCCACAAGCAATAGCCTTTTCACTTATCGAGTCCATATCACCTATAATGAAATCTGGAGTAATTTTTTGTTTTAACAAACCATCAGCCGCCCCGTCTACCGCTACGATCACACTCTCTTTTTTTAGCATTGCGCGTCGTACAACTTTAATGTCCAATTCATACTTCGTATTTCTAGCTACAATAAAGACGTCCTTTTCACTTGCAACATTTGAGAATGAGTTTGGCACTTTCGGAAATTTCGTAAACCATTGGCATTCTTTTTCCGCATAGGAAATGGTATTTTGAACAAATTCATCAAACTGATTTGAATAATTGGAATGTGCTTGTCTTTCTTTTTTTTCAATAACTTCCTCTGTATAAGAGAATAACGATGCAATAAAAATAGGATCTGATTCTTGACTAACATAGAGTTGATCTTCAAAAATGATGGCTTCTTCCCCGTGATATTGATCCTTTTGCTTTTCCGATCTGATAACATCGAATACAGGTATCCCTGCTTGCAATAGTGTTCGAACGTGGTCTTGACGATAGCGTCCCGTCATGGAAGGTTTTGCATTGATAACTGCTTTTACTTGTGCATCAATTAAACCATCAACAGCTACTCCATCTAAATCTTCATGCCACAAATAGACAATGCTTTTTTTCGGTAAGAAATGAAGCAACTTCTTTGTTTGTTTATGTTCATAGATAGGTCCTTTTATCAGATTCATCATATGAATACCCTCTTTTTACCGTTTGTTCATAATATGAGCTATTTTTTCATTTTTATTTATAAAACGTAACATATACTATTCTCACTATTTTCATGTAAGAAAAACAAAAAAGCATTTCCTACAATTTAGGAAACGCTAGAACTTCTGTTTTTCTTTACTTTTTTTCCATAAAAAGAACAAAATGAGGATAATGGACCATTTTATAAAAAAGACAACCGCCACCGTCCCTATCACAATGGCTTTTTGATTACTAAACAACAGCTTTCACTCCTCTCTCTATGTTAAATACTACACAGATAGTGAAAACCCTTTAAAAATAATCTTTAAGCTTTTTTAAAATAATAAAAAACACCTCAACATATGTTGAAGTGTTTTTGGACTAATCCTCATTGCGATTCTTTCAAGAAACTTTATGTTCAATTCTTAATTTATCAGCTACCATTGCGATAAATTCACTGTTCGTTGGCTTTGCTTTTGAATGACTTACTGTGTATCCGAACAAACTTGAAATCGAATCGATATTGCCACGGCTCCATGCAACTTCAATCGCATGGCGAATAGCACGTTCAACTCGACTTGATGTTGTATTAAACTTTTTCGCGATGTCAGGATAAAGAACTTTTGTTATCGAGCCTAACAACTCAATATCATTGTATACCATTGTAATCGCTTCACGTAAATACATATATCCTTTTATATGAGCAGGAACTCCAATTTCATGAATGATGCTTGTAATGCTTGCATCTAAATTAAATCCTTGTTGCTCTGCAGGCTTGCTGTTTATATTTGAAATAAATGAGTTCGTAGAAGGTGACTGCTGGATAAACGATCTTGTCTGACCACTAATCTCACGAATATTAGAGATTAAAACTTCCATATCAAACGGTTTAAGTACATAATAAGCCGCACCTAAGTCAACTGCTTTCTTTGTAACATCTTCTTGCCCGAACGCAGTTAGCATAATGATATTTGGTTTTTTCTTTAAATTTAATTTATTGATTCTTTCAAGAACGGCCAACCCATCTAAGTGTGGCATAATAATATCAAGAATAAGGACATCCGGTTCTTTCTCTTCTATTAACGTTAAACATTCTTGTCCGTTGTAAGCTGAACCAACTACCTCTAAGTCACTCTGAGCTGATATGTATTCATTGAGTAGATTAACTAACTCACGATTATCATCTGCAATACATACTTTTATTTTTTGCATGATAAAGCCTCCTCTGTTCCATTTAACTGTCATATTATAACCTTTTCGACAGTCATTTTTAAATCCCTTTTATTTTTTTAAAATTTATAAGCTTTTTTCACGTTTTCTAACTCATTCTCCACCATACTACCTTATTCGACCTTATTCGAACCTTGACAAGTTTAGAGTATTCCTTTTGTCGAATTTTCTTTACACGTTTAATGATACCATAAATTCTAGAAATGAAAAGAAGTCAAAGCGAATTAACTCGCTTTGACTTCTTGTGTATTTGAAAAATGATCAGTTACTCCTGCCTCTTCTAACATCCAGCTAATGTGACAACCATAGCCACTAGTCGGGTCATTAACAAAGACATGTGTTACTGCACCAATGATTTTTCCATCTTGAATAATGGGACTTCCACTCATGCCTTGTACAATCCCACCTGTTGCTTCAAGTAACTTCGGATCTGTTACTTTAATAACCATTCCTTTTGTAGCTGGTTGTTTTTGGGGAACGGAACTGACAATTTCAATATCATATTCTTCGACTTCTTCCCCTTCTACAACCGTTAAGATTTTAGCCGGCCCTTCTTTTACATGCGTTGAATGAGCAATTGGCATTTTTTTATCGTGTATATTATTTTTTAAGTTTGCCTCTTTTAATGTTCCAAATATGCCAAAGGAACTATTCTTTTCTATACTACCTAAAACATCTCTTTGTTGAGATAAACTTGCCAACTTTTCACCTGGATCGCCATTGCTCCCTTTTTCAATAGAAGTAACAGAAGATCTGATAATTTGACCGTCGTGAACGACAATTGGCTTTTGAGTATCAACATCTGAAATGACATGACCCAATGCCCCGTATTTTTTTGATTCTGGATCATAAAAAGTTAACGTTCCAACGCCCGCTGCAGAATCTCGAATATATAGACCCATGCGGTAGGAATGTTCTCCTTTTGCCTTAACAGGAGTTAATTCTTTTTCTAAGATTTGTTGGTCACGTTTCACTTCAAGTTTTAGGGAACGTTCGTCATCTCCGGCAGCCTGGACATACTCCCCAACCTGACTCATTCGTTGGATTTCATGATCATCTATTTTGGTAATCATGTCACCAACTTGAATGCCAGCATCTTCACCTGGTGATGTATTTCCGTTTTTGCTTTCAACTAAGTGATGACCTACGACTAAAACCCCTTCAGTGTTTAATTTAACGCCAATAGATTGTCCACCTGGAATAACTTCTGTTTTCGGAAGCACATTAACATCAATACTTTTGACTGGAAAGCCCGCAACTTCTAATGAGACATTCTCAGTTGCTTCTTCTTCACTTGCTCCGTTCATTTGAAAAGTAAGTGCTGATGGCGTTGTTGCAGCTTTAAGTGCTTTGGTTTCTTCCAAAACAGGCGACATATCCCCTTCATATACAGTCATTGCTGTAGGAATATGGACCCATTCACGTACACCATCAGAAAAACCTAAACTTACGACAAATAACAAAACAAGTATACCTAATGTTTTTCTTACTGCATCGCCTCTCACTCACTTCACTCTCCTAGCTCCTTGCCCACACCTCCGTTACTGGCTGTACTATTAATGTTGCCTTAGAGCACAACAATTATAACTGGAACAAAAAGAAAAAAACTTACCTTTCTTTAGGAAGCTAAATACCGTTTTTATTCATTTTTAAAAGCCTGCTATAAGTGGAATTTTAATAGCAGGCTTAAAATGTGTGAAAGAATGTAGAATAAACTTGAGGAGTTTTGAGCATGGTTTTATGTTCTACCGAATCCTTCCATTAAGCTGGTTGCTTATGCAATTTAGCTAGCTGTAACAGTTCTTTTGCATGTTCTCGTGTTAATTCCGTTACCTCTACACCCGAGATCATTCGTGCTATTTCATCAACCTTTTCTTCTACGGAAAGGATTTTGACCGATGTTTTTACTCTGTCTTCTTCTTCATACTTCTGAATATACAAATGTGAATCAGCCATTGCTGCAACTTGAGGAAGATGGGTAATACAAAGAACTTGAGATCCTATCGAAATCATATGAATTTTTTCGGCAATTGCCTGTGCAACACGGCCACTGACTCCTGTATCAACCTCATCAAAAATAACAGATGTAATTCCTTGCTGATCGGAAAAAATCGATTTAATCGCAAGCATGATTCGAGAAATCTCTCCTCCTGATGCGACTTTCGAGAGTGGCTTCATTGGTTCACCTGGATTAGTCGTTAAATAAAATTCAACTGCATCAATTCCATCTGGACTAAATGGAATTACCTGCCCATTCACGATTGGAGAATGTTTGGCTGGATGCTTTTCCGTAATACGTACATCAAATTTTGTTTTTTCCATATATAATGAACGTAATTCACTATGAATCGCTTCGGTTAATTGTCGAGCTGCTTTTTTTCGAATGGTTGTTAATGCTTTTGCTTCCACAAACAGATCATCCCAAATCCCGTCCAATTCTACCTGTAACGTAGACAACCGGTCATCTTTATGAAGGATCGTGTCTAATTCTTCTTCTACTTTTGAAGCATAAATTAAAATCTCATCAACCGTCTCACCGTATTTTCTTTTCAAACGTTGAATTTCATGAAGCCTGGTTTCGATCATTTCAAGACGAGCTGGATCAAATTCAATTTGTTCTACACGGTCTCGAAGCGCAAATGCAGCTTCTTCTAATAAATAATAACTGTTGCTAACCGATTCAAACAGCTCCTTTAACTCATTGTCAATCGAAGCGGCTTCCTCTAAGTGAGAGACAGCATTATTAATAAAATCTAACCCTCTTCCTTCTCCGTACAAACTTAAATAGCTATCTTGTAAGAGAGAAAATAACTTCTCTCCATGAGCCAATTTATTTCGCTCATTCATTAATTGAACGTCTTCTTCTGGAGATAACTTTGCCTGATCAATTTCGTCCAACTGATATTGAAACAAATCGGCTTTCTGTGCTAATTCTTGATCATTCTCACTTAAACGTAGTAATTGTTTTTGTAACTGTTTGGCTTGTTGAAATAATGTTTCGTATTCTTTTTGTGTTTTTGCTAAATCTTGTGCAGCATATCCATCTAACATCGAAATGTGCTTTTCTGCTTGCATTAATGATTGGTGCTCATGCTGGCCATGAATATCGACAAGCGCTTGTCCTATTTCACGTAAAATGGCAAGCGTCACTAACTTTCCATTTATTCTACAAATACTTTTGCCTTGCGCTGTAATATTTCGTTGCAAGATAAACATAGAATCTTGAGCATCTATACCAAATTCCTCTGCTTTTTTTATTAAAGGATGATGGTCTGATACGATAAATAACCCTTCAATTTCAGCTCTTTTTTCTCCATGTCTTACATATTCCGCAGAACCTCTACCACCTAGCAAAAGTCCTATCGCGTCAATGATAATTGACTTTCCTGCCCCGGTCTCCCCAGTCAAGACGGTTAACCCTTTTTCAAATTGAACGGTTAACTCATCAATAATTGCAAATTGACGGATTGTTAATTCAATTAACATACTTACGTCACACCCTTATAACATATCTAAAAATCGTTGTGTAACACCCGGACCTTCTTCCTTTGTTTTGCAAATAATTAAGATCGTATCATCCCCACAAATGGTTCCTATTACTTCTGTCCAATCTAAATTATCAATTAATGCCCCAATGGAATTAGCGTTACCGGGGAGCGTTTTCATTACGATTAAATTATCCGAGCGATCAATACTAACAAAACTATCCATTAACGCACGTTTCAACTTTTGAAGAGGATTGAATCTTTGATCTGCCGGTAAACTATATTTATAACGACCATCTAACATCGGTACTTTCACTAAATGGAGTTCCTTAATATCTCTAGAAACGGTAGCTTGCGTGACATTGTAACCAGCTTCTCGTAGTTGTTCCACTAAATCATCTTGAGTTTCAATTTCGTTATTTGCAATAATATCTCTAATTTTAATATGTCTTTGACCTTTATTCATATCATATTCACCTATTTCTTCACGATCTCATCTATCTACATTATCTACGTAAATGAGCTACAATACAACTGAGAAAGACAAGATTATTGGTTCCTTTTCAATAAATCTCAATTTATTCATGCATTTATTTGAATAAAAACCCAATCTAAAAAAAGAAAAGTCTCAACTGAGACTTTTCTTTTTTACTCTTCTTGTTTAGCTTTTAATGCTTCATGTGCTTCATTAACAATTTCTTGAATGACAATCGCCTTGTCCATTTCACTGCCATCTTCTGCTGCTAATTGTAAGTGCAGTAAGAACTCAATGTTTCCTTCTCCACCTTTGATCGGAGAATAGCTTATTCCACAAACAGCATATCCTTCAGCCAACGAGAACTTCGTTATGTTCTGCAATACTTCTTCATGAACATTTTTATCCCGAACGATTCCCTTTTTCCCAACTTGATCACGCCCTGCTTCAAATTGTGGCTTAACTAAGGCAATAACGTCTCCTTTGGCTACAAGAATCTTTTTTAAAACAGGCAGAATGAGTTTTAACGAGATAAACGATACATCAATGGTTGCAAATTGAGGCAAACCCTCGTGCAAGTCTTCTGGAGTAACGTAACGAAAGTTCGTTCGCTCCATAACGGTTACCCTCTCATCTTGTCGGAGCTTCCAAGCTAATTGATTGTAACCGACATCCAGAGCATAAACCGATTTCGCTCCATTTTGGAGGGCACAATCAGTAAACCCTCCAGTAGAAGCACCAATGTCCAGAACGACCTTTCCTTGTAAAGAAATAGGAAATACATCAATTGCTTTTTCTAATTTAAGCCCTCCACGACTCACGTAAGGAAGAGGACTCCCTTTTAATTCAAGAGGAGTGTCACGATCCACTTTCACGCCAGGTTTATCCATTCTCTCTGTGCCAGAGAACACTAACCCTGCCATTATGGATCGCTTCGCCTTTTCTCTCGTCTCTATTAATCCTCGCTCGACTAGCAAAACATCTATTCGCTCTTTCTTAGTCAAAGTTGTTACGCCCTTTGCTTTTTTTTCGGTAGCATTGTTAACATTTGATCAGCAACGTTTGCCGAAGTAAGACCAATTTCCTCTAACAGTTGGGATACACTACCATGCTCAATAAATTCATCTGGTATTCCCATTCTCTTCACTTCAACATTGTGATAACCATTGTCATGGAAAAACTCTAAAACAGCACTACCAAAACCAGCTTGGAGGGCTGCTTCCTCTAGGGTTAAAACAGGGATTTTCTGCTGTGCTAAATCGTGTAACAATTCGTCATCTAATGGTTTAGCTGAGTTTGCATTGACTACTTTCACAGACAGACCTTGCTTGGTTAAGGCGCTTAATGCCTCTTCTGCTACTGGAATCATTGTACCAAAAGTTAAAATACAGGCATCTGTACCCTCATGTAGGGTTTCCCATTTGCCAATTGGTAGTTGCTTTAATTCCTCATCCATTTTGATTCCATATCCATTTCCACGTGGATAACGAACAGCAATCGGACCATCATCATACTTCGCAGCTGTATATAGCATATGTTGAAGTTCATTTTCGTCTTTTGGCATTAATATTTTCATGTTTGGCAAGTGACGCAAATAAGCGATGTCGAACACCCCTTGATGTGTCTCACCATCTGCACCAACTAATCCTGCACGGTCAATGGCAAAAAGTACATTCAAGTTTTGTCTACAAATATCATGAACAATTTGGTCATAGCCTCGTTGCAGGAATGTTGAATACACGGCAAAAACAGGCTTCATACCTTGAGTTGCCAAGCCTCCTGCCATCGTAGTTGCATGCTGTTCTGCAATACCTACATCAAACATTCTCTCAGGAAACTCTTTTGCAAATACATCGAGTTTTGTTCCTCCTGGCATAGCTGCGGTTAAGGCCACAATACGCTTGTCTTCACGAGCAATTTTCTTCAATGTTTCAGCAAAAACACCACTATAACTTGGTGGACCAGGCTTTTTCACCACTTCACCTGATTCAATTTTGTATGGTCCTAGCCCGTGCCATGTTCCTTTCGCATCGTTCTCAGCTGGTTCATAGCCTTTACCTTTTTTCGTTAAAACATGGATTAAAACAGGGCCTTTGGTTTTCTTTGCGTATTTTAAGTTTTCCGCTAAATCATCAAGGTCATGTCCATCTACAGGTCCTAAATAAGTAAAGCCAAGCTCTTCAAAAAAGATTCCAGATACCAACAAGTATTTCAAGCTATCTTTCACACGTTCTGCTGTGGAAGCCAACTTCCCGCCAAATGCAGGAATCTTTTTAATAAGCTGCTCTAGCTCCTCTTTTGCTTTGTGATATTTCCCAGCAGTTCGTAAGCGACCCAACACGTTATGAAGGGCACCTACATTCGGAGCAATCGACATTTCATTGTCATTTAAAATCACAATTAAATCCGTTTGTTCATGTCCAATGTGATTTAAAGCCTCTAGTGCCATTCCACCCGTTAGCCCCATCACCAATAATCGCAACAACATTTTCATCCGTTCCTTTTAAATCTCTCGCAGTTGCCATGCCCATTGCAGCAGATAAAGAGGTAGAGCTATGCCCTGTTTCCCAAACATCGTGCTCACTTTCATTTCGTTTAGGAAACCCACATAATCCTTTATATTGACGTAATTGATCAAATTGACCCGCACGCCCTGTTAGGATTTTATGAACATAAGCTTGATGTCCTACGTCCCAAATAAACTTATCTTTTGGGCTATCAAATAAATGATGAAGAGCTAACGTTAATTCAACAACACCCAAGTTTGGACCTAAGTGGCCACCAGTTACTGATAATTTCTCTATAAGAAAATCTCTTATATCTTCTGCTAATTCTTCGAGTTGTTGTTTTGAATAATTTTTAAGGTCGCTTGGGTCTTTAAATTCCTCTAGTTTCATAAAGGAACCCTCACTTTCGAGTCAGTTTTTCTTTTTTCTTACTTTTTCCATTGGCTGAAAATACTCTTATTTTCAGTTTCACCTCTAAAAAATATAATAATCTACCGACTTGATAGATAATTGGAGTTGCATAATGAATCGCCAGTGTTTTCCCCACTGCTTTACCGCCTACTGTTAGAGCAGCCACGATACTTGTAAAAAGAATCGAAATCGCAAATTGTTGAACAGACGTGTCTCCATATCCTAATTGAATGGACAGTTGCAATACAACGTAAGCAGAAGCTGTCCCACTAATAATACCAGAAATATCACCAATTACATCGTTACAGAAATTTGCGAATTTATCAGCATTTCTCGTAATTAGAACAGCATGTTTGGCACCATGTAAGCGCTCTGACGCCATAGCATGAAAGGGCTTTTCATCAGCAGCTGTTGCGGCTACACCTATTGTATCAAAGAAAACACCTAAAAACACAATGATAAGGACAATTACCATTCCGATTGCCCACGTTACTCCACTTAAAATAAAAGTAGAAATAACTGAAAAAATAGCCGCTAGCACAAGCGTGATAACGGCGATTCCTAAGCTCCAATGTATTGATTTCTGAAGAGGTTTCATAGTTATTTATCGATCACCTTTTAAAAAAGTTCTATGTAAATGAAGAGTGGTCATTTAAAGAGTAAACTCTGTAGCTTAGGTCCAGTAGGATTTCCCAATTCAGCTCCACAGCGTCGCCGCAGTGGCGGTTTCCCTTTATACTGAATTTGACGTTGTCACCAATCGTCAGACTGGATTACCACTTAGTCTACACTGCAATCCTCTTTAAATGTCAAAATGAACAGTCTAGGAGATTTCCTCAGCAATTCCTTGCCATTCTTTTATCCTCTTTTGCAGAGTAGATTTCATATGGGTAAAAGTCAGATCGTGTTGGCCGACACGAATTTGACCTCATTTCCATAATCCCCTCTAGCTCCACTCAAGGCAGGCTACGCTGCAGACAAGCTCCCTAGCTTGCCGTTGCAGGTTCATACCCTTTATCCTAGTGATCATACTCCTGTATGGACTGGATAAAAGGCCTCCACAGTAGGAGGGTCAACGCCCACATGCCTTTGCGGATCGCCCTACTACCTTTTCTCCCAGTTAAGACCCAAGGCTGGGCGCCTCAAGCCAAAACAAGGAGCTTCATCGATGTGCCCTTTGGCGGATTTTTAGCCCCGCCTTCAAGAATGGAGAACTGACTAGAATACTGCACCACTCATTTGTCACGCTATTATAGCATGAGCTTTATGTTAGCTCAATGGAAATGCTTAGAATTAATGATCACGCTCTGCTACATAATTCGTTAAAGTTAAGAGTAACCCATGATTCATCTTTACTTTATATAAATATTCCTTAGCATTAGACATATGCTCATTTAATTTCTTTTTTGCCCCTTCTAAGCCTAAGAGATTCGGATATGTACTTTTATTATTGCCATCGTCGCTACCAATTGGTTTTCCGATTAAATCTTGATCGCCTTCGACATCAAGAATATCATCTTTAATTTGAAACATTAAACCTAGTTCTTTGGCAAACATACGTAAATTAGCAATATCATCTTTAGACGCCCCAGCTATAATAGCACCTGAGACAATCGCAGCTGTTAAAAGATCGCCTGTCTTATGTTGGTGAATGTACACAAGCTCATCAAGTGAAAGAGACCTGTTTTCTCCTTCAATATCAGCTACTTGTCCACCAACCATCCCTTCTGGTCCAGCTGCTTTTGAAATTTCTTGTACTAATAACAGTTTCTGTTCTGTTGAGATGTCCTCTCTATCTAATTGAGTGATGAGTTCAAAGCTATACGTCAGCAGGGCATCACCAGCCAATATCGCTAGCGCTTCTCCATACACCTTATGATTCGTTGGCTTGCCACGTCTCATATCATCATCGTCCATGGCTGGTAAATCATCATGAATGAGTGAATAGGTGTGAATCATTTCAATGGCACAAGCTACATCTAACCCAGATTCCATTGGCTTTCCAAAGCTTTGAATGGTTCCTAATAATAAGGCTGGACGAATTCTTTTCCCTCCAGCATTTAAAGAGTAGATCATTGCTTCAACTAATGTTTCAGGAATAGATAAATTCTCGAATACTTGTGGCAAGCGTTTTTCAACTTGCTCCTTTGTTTCAGTTAGAAATGACGTAAGCTCTGCATTCACGGTTATTCATCCTCCTGAAAATTCAACAGCTCCAATTCTCCATCTTCATGAAGGATTTGATCCATTTGTTTTTCCACTTTTTCTAGCTTCTCATGGCATTGTTTTGACAACGCCATTCCTTCCTGAAACATGGAAATGGCTTTTTCAAGTGGAACATCTCCTTGCTCCAAACGTTCAACGACAGTTTCTAATTCTTTCATCGCTTCCTCAAAACTGAGTTCCGTTTTTTCTGCCAATTCAAATCTCCTCCTTACCCATTATCTGTTTTTTCTACCACGCAATGAACATTTCCATCTTTTAACCTTATATCTACCTTGCTTCCAACCTGAACCTGCTTAGTCGATTTGATTAAAGAGTCTGTATTCTGATCATAAATTAAGCTATATCCTCGATCCATTAATCGCAATGGGCTTAGAAGATGTAACTCACTTATTGATTTCTCAAACGGTATTCTTTTGCTTTTTACTTGCTCTTTCATAGCCTTAATTAATGCTGTTTGCAGCTGCTTCGTTTCCTCAGTAGCTTTTTGAACTCGTACTTGTGGATGCAACATTTGCAATGTTTTATCAATATGCTTTAATTGTTTGGCCGGCTCTGTTACTGTTTGCAAAATGCCTCGCTTCAATCGATCGAGAAAACCATCTAACTGTTGTTCTTTTTGTTGGATCAATTGTTCAGGATAACGAAATGCATAAGAACGTTTAAGACGCTCTAATTTTGCCGATTCAGCTGCAACGTGATCCTTCATTAGTTTCTTTAAACGAACCTTCAACATCGATAGAGACCTGCGAACTTCTTGTTGATCAGGGACTGCTAATTCAGCTGCTCCTGTAGGGGTAGGCGCGCGAAGATCTGCAACAAAATCACTAATTGTGAAGTCCGTCTCATGCCCGACAGCTGAGATAATCGGAACATGTGCATCTGAAATTGCTCGTACAACTTCTTCATCATTAAAGGCCCAAAGCTCTTCAATCGAGCCACCTCCACGTCCAACAATTAAACAATCAAAACATCCTGCTAAGTCTGCTTGCTTGATCGCTCGCGTAATAGAGCTTGGTGCCTGTTCTCCTTGAACTAAAACAGGAAGAAGCGTAACTTGAGCCATTGGATATCTTCGTTTTAACGTAATAATAATGTCTCGAATGGCAGCACCTGTGGGTGATGTAATGACAGCAATTCGAGCTGGAAATGAAGGAATCGCCTTTTTACGTTCAGGTGCAAAAAGTCCTTCTTCTTCTAATTGCGCCTTTAATTTCTCATAAGCGAGATAAAGACTGCCTAACCCATCTGGTTGCATTTCTTTTGCATAGAATTGATACTGTCCATATGGCTCGTACACATTGACTTCACCGCGTATGAGAACCTTCATCCCATTTTCAGGTTTAAATTTCAGATAGCGATTATGTCCTGCAAACATAACGGCTTGCATTCTTGATTGGTCATCTTTAACCGTAAAATACAAATGCCCACGACTATGCATCTTGACGTTTGAAAGCTCTCCTCTTATCCAAACACTTTGAAGCATCACATCTTCTTCCATTAGTGATTTTATATAACGGGTCACTTCAGAAATCGTTAATACATTTTTAGTCGCCATGAATACCTCTATGAACGCTTTCTTGCTGATTGAACTGTATTTTCTAGTAACATCGTTATTGTCATTGGTCCGACTCCACCTGGTACTGGCGTAATATAGGAAGCTTTTTCTTTTACTCCCTCAAAGTCGACATCACCAACTAGCTTTCCGTTCACTCGATTAATCCCTACATCGACAACGACAGCCCCATCTTTTACGTCTTCAGAAGAAATAAACTCTGGTTTACCAATCGCCACAATGAGGATATCAGCCAGGTTTGTCATTTCACGTAAATTTTTCGTTCTTGAATGTGTATATGTAACCGTTGCATGCTCATTTAATAATAGCTGACCAACTGGCTTACCTACAATATTGCTTCGACCAACCACAACCACATGTTTACCTACAAGATCAATCTCAGCTTCTTTCAACATTTCAACAACGCCATATGGTGTACATGGAAGAAACGTATCTTCACCTATCATCATCTTTCCAACACTAATAGGGTGGAATCCATCCACATCTTTCTCAGGTGAGATTCTTTCAATAACAGCTTGTTCAGAAATGTGATCTGGAATTGGTAATTGAACAAGTATTCCATCAATGGAAGAGTCCTCATTTAAACGGTCAATTTCTGCTAATAACTCCTCTTCCGTAATTGAGTTGGATTTTTCGATAAGAACAGAATGAATTCCAGCTTGTTCACATGCCTTTTGCTTTGCTCTTACATATGTTTGAGAAGCAGGATCTTCACCAACTAAGATAACAGCTAATCCTGGGACAATCTGTTTGGTTGCTAATTCTTCAACATCTTTTTTTAACTGCTCTCTTTTTTTTGCTGCTAATTCTTTTCCATTTAATAATAAGGCTGTCATTGCTACAATCCGCTCCTTTAATTTTATCTATTTGTGTAAGTCTTCCATTGCTTTTGATAATACACCATTTACAAACTTTCCAGACTCTTCCCCACCGAACGCTTTTGCTAATTCAATTCCTTCATTAAATGAAACATTTACAGGGATATCCTCGATATGCTTCATTTCATAGAGGGTCATCCTTACAATAGCACGATCAACAAGACCCATACGATCAAGTGTCCAACCTTGAAGACTTGCTGAAATAAGTGGATCAATGGTCGATTTATGTTCGAGGGTTCCATGAACGAGATCAAGCATAAACGAACTTGGAGTCTCCCCTTCATCCATTACACTTTCTATGGCGATATTTGCATCACTTTCTGTTAGATCTATTTGGTAGAGCGCTTGTGCAGCTCTAAGTCTAGCTACTCTTCGATTCATTCGTTAAACTCCTTCAATTCAGTTAATATGTTGATAATAGCATAACACGTAAACGGAAAACAGAACAATTTCGACTGAAATGTTCATAAACCTTCGTTTTTCTTTTTGTCAGTTTTATCTTTAGCTCTTTTCGCATACCTAGTTGTTTGTTATGAGTAACGTGTTCGTCATATGTTCGTTCCATTACGCTTCAGCCACTCGCACCCGCAAGGAGGTGCCGAGCCTGTGGGGTCTCCCGCAGGAGTCGAGTGGGTTCCGCTCCATTTCACTATGAGAAAAACCTATCTGTACAACAGCACTCTTTACGAAAACAGCCTTATCTTTTCTTCAGATTTTATTATTATAGCCAAAAAGAAACCAATTCAAAAAGAAAAAAGGTGACCACCTGAGTCGTTAGACATTTGGGTCACCTTTTTCTTATTTAAACTTCTTCTTGCTCAATAGGATCTGCTGATTCAAATTGAACACCAACAACGTGAACATTTATTGCTTGCAGCTCAATGGCAGTCATCGTTTGCAAAGCTTGTTTAATATTTGATTGAATTAAACTTGCAACTTCTGGAACAGCAACGCCATATGAAATGACTACTGATACATCAACGGTAATTCCGTCTTCATCTAACTCCACTTTAACACCTTTACCGTGATTTTTTCTACCTAATTTTTCGGCTACTCCTGTAGCAAAGTTGCCTCGCATCGTCGCAACTCCATCAACCTCTGATGCAGCAATACCAGCTATCACTTCTATCACTTCTGGAGAAATCTCTACTTTTCCTAACTCTGACTTTTGTTCCTCAAGTTCGAGAATATGATTTTCATTCATTTTTGTTTCCCTCCTATTACTTGAAGTTTTTTCAGGCTAATTCCCAGCAACATTTTTACGAAAACAGCCTTCTTATCAAACAACGGGTCTTCCATTTACTCCACTATAACTTAACTGACATCACATCGTAATGCTCTAGGAACTTCGTATTAAAATCACCAGAAATAAAGGTTTCGTGGTTCAATAGACGAAGGTGGAACGGGATGGTTGTATCTACCCCTTCTACTTCAAACTCTTCCAATGCTCTTTTCATTTTCGCAATGGCTTCTTCACGAGTAGCTCCGTGTGTAATGACTTTCGCAACCATTGAGTCATAAAAAGGGGAGATCGTATAGCCAGGGTATACGGCTGAATCAACACGAACCCCTAATCCACCGGGTGCTAAATAATTTGTTATTTTACCTGGGGATGGCATAAAATTCTTAGCTGGATTTTCAGCGTTAATTCTACATTCAATTGACCATCCTTGAAATGTAACATCATCTTGTGAAAGTGATAGAGTTTCGCCGCTAGCTACCCGTAGTTGCTCTTTTATAAGATCAACTCCAGTAACCATTTCTGTAACAGGATGCTCAACTTGAATACGGGTATTCATTTCCATAAAATAAAATCGATCTTGATGGTGATCATAAATAAATTCAACTGTACCCGCACCTGAATAGGAGACAGCTTTTGCTGCATTGACCGCCGCTTCCCCCATCGCCGTGCGAGTTTCTTCTGTTATTGCCGGTGAAGGTGTTTCTTCTAAAAGTTTTTGTAAACGACGCTGAATGCTACAGTCTCTCTCACCCAGGTGAATCACATTTCCATGATTATCTGCTAAAACTTGTATTTCAACATGTCTAAAGTCTTCAATATACTTTTCTATATATACACCAGGATTACCAAAAGCTGTAGCCGCTTCCTGCTGCGTAATGTTCATGCCTTTTTTCAACTCATCAGGTGTTCGTGCAACGCGGATCCCTTTTCCTCCACCACCAGCTGTAGCTTTAATAATAACAGGATACCCAATTTCCTCAGCTACTTTTAAACCAGCATCTGTATTTTCGACGATCCCACTTGAGCCTGGCACGATTGGAACACCAGCTTGTGCCATTGTCTTTCTCGCCACATCTTTAGTTCCCATTTGATTAATAGCTGACGGGCTTGGCCCAATAAACGTAATATTACAAGCAGCACAAATTTCAGCAAAATCAGCATTTTCAGCTAAAAATCCGTATCCTGGATGGATCGCATCTACTTCTGTTAATGTAGCTGCGCTCATAATATTTGTGATATTTAAATAGCTTTTGTTCGAAGCTGTTGGACCAATACAAATCGCTTCATCAGCTAACCTAACATGTAATGAGTCTTTATCAGCTTCAGAGTAAACAGCTACCGTTTCAATATCCATTTCTCTACAAGCACGGATAATCCGTACTGCAATTTCCCCACGATTTGCAATTAAGACCTTTTTTATCATAATATCTCTCCTATGTTAAACAAGCTCAACAACAAATAATGGTTGTCCGTATTCAACAAGTTCTCCGTTTTCAGCAAGAACCTCTACAATCTTGCCTTTTACTTCTGCTTCAATTTCATTCATAAGCTTCATTGCCTCAACAATACAAACAACAGATTCTGCATTAACCTGATCACCTAATGTAACGTATGGAGCTGAATCAGGAGATGGAGCAGCATAAAACGTTCCAACCATTGGTGATGTAATTGTATGTATGTTAGCTGCAACCGTCTTCTGCTCTTGCTGGGCTTCTTTTTGTGGCGCTTCAGTCACTACTTCTGTAACACTTGGTGCAGCTGTTACTTGCGGAGCCTCTTTTGTTACTTCAACAATCTTCTCAACTGCGTTTACAGGTGCTTGTTGCTTTTTTAGTACAAGTTTTGTTCCTTCTTGCTCAAATTTCAGCTCATCCAAATTTGACTGGTCTAATGCTTTGATTAATTCTTTCAATTCTTGAACTTTTAACATGTCATGCACTCCCTCTCGTAACCCTTTTATCTCAAAAACATATAAGAGATATCTAAAAAACAATAACATAATAACAGTTTCGACAAGACGTTAAAAAACCCTTTAAGTTAGGATTCTACTAAATGAAAAGGGGGTAATCAGATTGATTCAACTCATCAACCTGATCTATGAGATTTATTCCCCTGCTTCTTCCGTTACTTCCGGTTTTACTAGCGACTCTTTTTTATATTGACGAAAAACAGGAAATTCTGATAAGTTCTCAGGAATTTTACCATTTTCCAATAAGATAATTTTTACAATATTTTTATTGCGTGCCATATGGAATTTATCTCCATATTCATTTTCTTGTGTATAACGTTTAAGGTTTTGATAATCTTCCTCTTGAATCGATATTGCGTATGTATCTTCTTCTCCTTCTTCAGGAACCTGTTCGAATCCAATTTCAAATTCAACAATTTGAATATGATCATTTTTAATATTTCGTGTTTGTTCCAAAACGGCTTTTGCGCCTTCTGTTAAATCATTCCATTCCATTGCAATCGCTCCTTTTTTCTTACTTTGCGTATTATATCATAGACGAATATATCGAAGCCATTGCTCTATGAAAAATTATGCTGAATAAATGGAATGTTTAACATGAAATAGATAGAAAGCCACCAATTTGGTGGCTTTCATATCCTCTTATTTTGTTGCTTGATGAGCAACAGTAACAGTGTTATTTGATCCAAGGTGATCATATGTCATACTTAAGATTTCGTTTGCTTGCTCACGAGATAGCTCCTCTGTTTGAACAATAACGCGTACTTGATCGTCTTCAGCCATAACAAGTGCGTCTTCAAAACCTTTCGCCATGATTAATGTTTCTAATTGACTCTCTTTTTGAGCTAAACGTTGTAATTCAATGCTCTTATCATGTGCTTCTGATTTTAATTCAGCAGACACGTCAGATGAAGCAACGATTTGTGTGTACTCTTCTGCCATGCGGTCACGTGATGCTTGTAATTCCATGCGAATCGTTGCAAATGCTTCATTCGTAGAGATGCTAGAAATTACTCCTGATTCAGTTTCTTCTAGTCCTTCTTCAGCCTCTGCTTCTTCTAGCTCTTCAGCAATGTTCACAACAACTTCATTCGCATCGCCTTCAGCCAATTCTTCTAAATTCATTTCCGTTTCTTCTTGTATTTCATCAAACGCTACCTCTTCTCCCGGTACAGGGCCAGGCGATTGTACATAATAAACAGATAACACAATAATTAAACTCAACATCGTTAATAACCATACTGTTTGCTTTTTTAAGACCATTATAAGTCCTCCTTTGTTTTCTTAGGCATTACTGACACTCTATGACTTGGTACATCTAGTACACGACTTACTGATTCTACAACCCAACTTTTCACTTGGGCATTTTCAACCCCTTTTGCCACAATCAATACCCCTCTAACAGTTGGCTTCTCTTGTTCAATAAGGATTGGTTCTTCTTTATCACCGTTTCTCCTAATAACAAGCTGCTCATCACGAGTAATATCTTCTACATTTCTCGTGCCGCCTTCTCGATCAGTCTCATCGGTTTTTTGTTGCTTTTCATTCGTGTTTCGTTCATACACATTGCGTTCCGTATTAGCTAAATTAATCATTACGGAAACATCAGAGATTCCAACAATTTGTTCAAGTGCTTCTTTTAACTGGTTTTCATAGAGTCTTTCGTAGTCTTGCATCGTGCTAGGTTCAGCTGATGATGTCTCTCTCCCAAAAGCTGGTTCAGCGTCAGCCTCTTCCTCTTCACTAAAGACGGGTAAGGATTGTTCTTCGTCTCCTGCTGGATTGGTCAGAAGGTTGCCCGTGATCATGAGCGCTACACCTATACAACCTAAAAGCAAGATATAATGAAGAGGTAATCGTTTCTTTTTTCCACCTTCTGGCTTTTTAAATAGGTTTTGTAGCCATTGTTGATCCTTCTGTTCGTCGCGATTCATTGTGCTTGTTTCCCCCCTTCCCAAGCTAGTAAAATCTTATCTTTTGGGATCTGCCAATTTTGAGATAGCAATGTTTGAACAGGTTGTAAGTCAAAAGCTGTTTCCTCCATCTCCTGTCTCTGTTGTCCTCGTGATGTCGTATCAATTCGAACAACTTGCACAGGAGATATTTCGCTAGACTCATTTTCTTCCTCAACTTCCTCGTTGTCACTTATTGTTTGTACAAATACATGGATGGCAGTGATTTGTTCTTCATCAATTGCTTGATTAATATCACCTTCCAAATCAATTTCTACCTCTTTAATGACTAGAGAATGCTGATCCTTTAACTCTCCTGCTACTTGTCTCTCCAATTGGACAGCCACCTGTTCTAAGGTATATGCACGTACACCCGACTCTATATCTCTTTTTTGCAAATTTATTGAATCATTTACTAATCTTTCTGTTTGTTCCGTTTCACCCGCTAATGAAAACAGCCATTCATCAACATCTTCGGTGAAGATCGATAATAAAGGTTGAAGCATAACAACAAGTAAAAGTAAGCCTACGACCATTTTGACGTAACGTTGCATATTCGAATTGGGTAGCATTAGTTCTAAAATGGTCGCTAATAAAATTAATAGAATGATATTCGTCAGCCATTCCGTCAAAAATCCCAAAGTAGCTCCTCCTCTCTAATTTTAACGATAAAAGCCTGCTTGCAGCGGCGGCTCCGCTCATTGCGACGATTTAAGGAAAAAAGGGAAAATCGCCTTTTTTCCTAGTGGGTTTGCAATGGCTCCACTCACCGTGCGCTTTTTGAGAAGTTCACTCAAAAAGCTTAAAACATTACGGCGGCTCCGCTCATTGCGACGATTTAAGGAAAAAAGGGAAAATCGCCTTTTTTCCTTAAATCTATCTAATCATCACCGACATGTTTCCTGCGGCTACCATGATGGTGATGGCTAGGAAGAACATGAGGCAGACGACGGCCATTGCCGCGAAAACAAAGATGACAGCTTTTCCGATAATTGATAAACATTCAATTATTGGTCCGCCTCCTAAAGGCTGAAGGATCGCTGCTGATAGATTGAAAATGATGGCTAGTGAGAGAACCTTTAAAGCTGGAAATGCGCATAACATTAACAAAATACCGAGTCCTGCAATCCCAATTGTATTTTTCAATAAAAGCGATGCACTTAAAACCGTATCTGCTGCGTCGGTAAACATTCTTCCGATGACTGGGACTAAGTTTCCTGCGATAAACTTTGCTGTTCTAACCGTAATCCCATCAGCTACAGCTGTTGCTGCTCCTTGTACAGAAATAACCCCTAAAAAAATCGTTAAAAAAACGCCTAATGCTCCAATGGCTAAATTTCTAAGAAAGTTAGCCAGCTTTGTTACTTTGTAGTGATCGGTTAATGTACTGACAATACTTAAAACTGTAGATAAAAATAAGAGCGGCAATACCACGTGCTGAATCAATAATCCACTCGTATTTACTAAAAAAATGATAAGTGGGTGAAACAAAGCAGCCGAAGTTATGTTTCCAATCGCTGCCATCATAGCTAACAACAATGGCAACATAGCGATCATAAAATGAACCATGCTACTAATGGCTTCCTGTGCATACGTAATCGCTACATGAAAACTGTTCAATGCAATTAGCATCAAAACCATGTACGTAATGGCATACGCTACTTTGCTAACCGTCTGCTGTTCAAATGCATTTTGTAATGATTGCAAGATCATACAAAATACAGTTAGTAGAATAAGGGATCCTAATAGTTTCCCATTCACTAACAGCTCATGTAGTAAAAACTTAAGAAGTCCAATTCCCCATTCTTTCATCGAGAATTGTTTATCGCCTCTTACAAATTCCATAAAAGTCCCTTTTTGACTTTCAGGAAGAAACCCTCCGTACTCGGTTGATATCTCTTCCCAGTACATTCTCACTTCATCAAGTTGCAGTTGTTCCATTTGTTGTTCAACAAACCCTTGCTCGTCCAACGGTTCAGTTTCAGCTAAGCTGACAGGTGCAAATAGTAATAAGACGGTAAGTACAATGAGTCCTTGGATGATGAACCGTATATTCACGCTTGTCCCTCCCATCTTTCTCTCTCGTTAATTCGGTAAAAGAGAAAGAACCATTTCAATCACAGCTGTTAAAATTGGTATAGCCATAACCAAAATTAATATTTTTCCAGAAAGTTCAATTTTTGAAGCAATAGCAGCTTGTCCTGCATCCTTTGCAATTTGTGATCCGAATTCTGCTATATAAGCAATTCCTATGATCTTTAAAATCGTTTGCAAGTACATCATGTTCATGTTTGCCTGTTCAGCAATTCCTTGGAGCATGTCAATAATTTTGACAATTTCATCTATTAAAAATAGAAAGATCAAAATTCCGACAAAAACCGTTAACATGAATGCAAACAAAGGTTTTTGTTCTTTTACAACGAGGGCTAGGAAGGTTGCGATAAGTCCTAACCCGACAATTTGGATAATATCAATCGCAACTCACCCCCTACCCTTGAAACAGGAAGACTCCTTTAATTTTTTGGAACAGATCATCAACAATTGTTGCTACCATGTAAAGTACGACGACAAATCCAATAAGGGTTACCCAATGAGCCCAATCTTCCTTCCCCATTTGCTTCAAAACGGTGTGAATCATCGCAACCACAATTCCAATTCCTGCTATTTGAAAAATGGTGTTAACATCATACACCACAACCTCTCCTCCTCCTGTCCTTTACAACATCAATATGACAATCAACAACCCCGTTAAAAATCCTAAGCTTTTTATCATTCGTTCATATCGATGCTGACGCTCTTTAGCCTCTTGTTCTTCTCTCTCCAAATGAGAAAGAGTCAGCCTTAATTTGCTTTTGTTGCTGCTCTCGATCATGTTGACCCAAAGTTGACCCAAATTGCATCATGACTTCTTTCTCACTATCAAGCATCGAGGTTTGTCCCCATATTTCATTAACACTCTCTTCCCATGCTTCAAAAGCTGTTTCTTGTTTTGTAAGCAGCTTGTTAGAAAATTGCTCAAATAATCGTGAGAGCGGATTTGGTATTTGCTTGGCAATGTGTTCACTCGCCTCGGCAAGTGGTGTTAATCCATACATAATCTCTGCTTCAAGTGATTGAATTGCTACTTTTAGTTGCCTTAACTGTTTCGGTCTTTCGCTTAGCCGTTTGGCACCTTCAAATCCGACCCAAGTTGTGGCAAGAATGATGATAATTGCACCAAATAGCTTCACGGTATACTCACCACATCTTTACGGTTTTGATTCCGAATTCTTTTTACGACACCGGCACGAGTGGTTCTTGTTAATTCCACACATCGTTCAAAGATGCCAATTTCCATTAGCGTTCTTAGCCCTGGACGTTGCTCGACATCCTCTACGGAAAAACCATGAGCCGTTGTCATCACTTTTACCCCGGCATGAAGAGCTTCTTGAACAGCAACGACATCCTCGTCTCTTCCGATCTCATCGACGATAATCACATCAGGACTCATCGATCGAATTAACATCATCATCCCTTCAGCTTTCGGGCAGCCATCGAGTACATCCACTCTTGAACCTAAATCAAGTTGTGGAACACCATTCATACTTGCCGCAATTTCAGAACGTTCATCCACAATTCCAACCTTTAACGGAGCAATATTTCGACTAGGCATTCCTTGACTAATTAACCTCGCCACATCACGAAGCATGGTGGTTTTACCGGATTGTGGTGGTCCGATAAAAAGTGTATTCAGCCACCTTTTATCATATAAATGTGAAATGAAGCGTTCAGCTACACCAATCGTTTGTCTTGCGATTCGAATATTAAAAGAGCTTATATCTCGTAATGTTTTTACCTGTCCACGATCAAGTACAACTTTCCCAGCTAACCCAACTCTATGGCCACCTTGTATTGTAATAAACCCTCGTCGTAGTTCTTCTTCAAATGCATACATTGAATACTGACTAAGTTGATTGAGCAAATACTTAGCATCCTCTGCTCTGACGATGTAACTTGTCCCTTTCGCTTGTGGGTAATGCGGCCTTCCTCCTGAGATTACCTCAAGAGGTCGACCAACACGGATGCGTATTTCTTCAACATTTTGAGCAATGGTTACGTCTAATTGATTGATAATCCCTCGAATATATTCTGGTAAAATGAATGCTATATCCCGTAACATAACCCAACTCTCCTCTACTTTCTAATTCCGATTAATATGAGTGCAACTCCAGCTCCTATAAACAAAAACTTAGACATAGATAATTTATCCGACATCCCAATTAGCCCTAAAGCAATGGACGTAACAAAGATCGTTGGTCCAATGATTGCTAACATTGCATTTAACGCCATTGCTTTTTCAATGCTGTTGAATTTTAAAATCAAACCTGCAACTGTTAATTCAATAAGACCAGAAATCAGCCGCAATCCTACCATTACAAGCAATGTCATCTCTATCGTATAGAACCATGTCTTCATTCTTCCACCCCAATAATATATTCACTTTGTACAACCTATGATGGAACAAGCTTATTCAGAACAAAAAAGACGAGCTTCGTATCGCGAGTACTAAAAAAGAAAAAGCTTGCAATAAAAAACCTTCTATGAATGGATTTCTCATAGAAGGTGATTAAGACTCTATTTACTTTTCTATTGGCCACACAGAAAAAGGTTGGTTTTCACCTTTATCAGTCGCTTCTTGATTTTGTCCTTTTAATTACTTAGAAAATCTAAAAAAAACTGTTGGGGAATCCCCAACAGTCTCGTTATGCGCGTGAAACGTATGCGCTACTTCTTGTATCAATAATTAGCACATCCCCTTGATTAATGAAGAAAGGAACTTGAACCGTTAATCCTGTTTCAAGTGTAGCCGGTTTCGTACCACCAGAAGCAGTGTCCCCTTTAATACCTGGCTCTGTTTCAGTAACCTCAAGTTCAACCGTATTCGGTACTTCTACCCCTAACGTTTCACCTTGGTAAGTCATAATTTGAACGACCATATTTTCTTTCAGAAATTTCAATTCATATTCAATTTGAGCTGACGGCAACTCAATTTGTTCATATGACTCATTGTCCATAAATGTATGCATATCTCCGCTTTCATAAAGATAAGACATACGGCGATTTTCGATGTGAGCCTTTGCTACTTTCTCCCCTGCACGGAATGTTTTTTCTTGTACGGAGCCCGTGCGAAGGTTACGTAATTTCGAACGTACGAAGGCCGCTCCTTTTCCTGGCTTTACATGTTGAAAATCCATTACTTGCCAAATGCCATTGTCCACTTCGATTGTTAAACCCGTTTTAAAATCGTTTACAGAAATCATGATTTATTCCTCCATCTTTCCATCCATAACTTGGACGTTCAATAACCATTCTTACTATACCACAGCTTGGTAAAAGTTTCTTCCAAATTTCGTGTCCTTTTTCTAGCTATCTCTAGTTACTCACCTACAAATAATAATTCTTTTGTCGAGTGCGTAAACGATCGATTTCCGTCTTTTGTGATTAGCGTATCATCCTCAATTCTTGTTCCACCAACCCCTGCAATATAAATACCTGGTTCGACTGTCACAACCATTCCTGGCTCAAGAACAGTCGTAGATTTTAACGAAAGAGACGGGCCTTCATGCACTTCCATTCCAAGGCCATGACCTGTCGAGTGACCAAAGTATTCACCAAAACCTTTTTCAGCAATATAATCCCTCGTTAGGCATCTGCTTCTTTCCCTGTCATTCCAGGTTTGATTCCTTCCATCCCTAAAAGTTGAGCTTGAAGAACCGTATTGTAAATGGTTTGTAATTCATCACTAATTTGTCCAACAGCAACTGTCCTTGTGATATCTGAACAATACCCTTTATAGTAAGCACCAAAATCTAAAGTTACGAGTTCTCCTTTTTCAATTACTTTCTCACTTGCCACGCCATGTGGAAGTGCAGACCGGTAACCCGACGCTACGATTATATCAAAGGATGAGCTGGCCGCTCCTTGACTTCTCATGAAGAATTCTAGTTCATTTGCTACTGCTAGTTCCGTTATACCTGGGCGAATAAAGGAAGTAATATGTTCAAACGCTGCATCGGCAATATTGGCTGCATCTTGAATGATCTTTACTTCTTCTTCACTTTTTATAAGTCGTATGCTTTCAATTACACCTGAAACGGGGACTAATGTAACGGGTTCAAGTTGTTTACTGTAGATTTGGTGTGCTTCATATGTAAGATGTGATTGTTCGAATCCAAGTTTTTTTAATCCAAGTGCTTTTGCTTGTTTGGCTACTTCTTCAAATATTGGACCTGTATGCTGACCTATCTCAAAACCCTTTGCCTGTTCACTTGCCTGTTCCATGTAACGAAAATCAGTTATAAAAATAGCTTTTTCCTTTGAAACAATAGCTACTCCAGCCGTTCCTGTAAATTGAGTCATATATCGTCTGTTGTATGTGCTCGTAATTAATAATCCGTCGACCTCTAGCTCATTCAATTTCGAACGCAATGCTTCGATTCGGTTCATCAACTATCCCTCTTTCCTCTTAATTTGTGCCGTTCTTTCACCAAAAACATTGTAGCATATTCGTTGGTGAACACGACACAGATTAGGAGAAAGTCTAAACATTTTCTTGTCTTTCTGCATATTCATAAGATATAGAATACCCTATAAATGCACCGTACAAGACATAAAGACATATAGACGTGATAATTGAGTTCAGATCAAGATTAGTAACCGATTTTAAACCTGGAAATATTGGATTTAGCACATAAAATACCAACACCCAAAGGACAAGACCAAAACCTATTCCAGCCCAAAGTTTATTTATTTTCTGCAACACTAACTTATATAAAAACGCCACTCCAATTGATAGAACAGAAATAACGGCTACCCCAACAAGCTGTCCAATGTACGTATCTTTCCAGTCCCCTAATACAAAAGGCATTAACGCTAGAGCAGGACCAACTCTAATGAAATGAAAATAAAACGCAAAATAAC
The DNA here is from genome assembly GCF_000513095.1 of Halalkalibacter wakoensis JCM 9140. Taxonomy (GTDB): domain Bacteria; phylum Bacillota; class Bacilli; order Bacillales; family Bacillaceae_D; genus Halalkalibacter; species Halalkalibacter wakoensis. The sequence goes on along the minus strand of NZ_BAUT01000003.1, from coordinate 14,503 downwards.
CGATTAATGACCAAATTAACCCACCGAAAAGACCAATTAGCGCAACTTTTGCTGCAAAAGACATTTGTTCCTCTTGTTTGTTTCTTTCAACATATTGTTTTTGCAAACTGTCCACCTCCATACGTTAGTATGTCCGATAAGTAAGTTGAAAAACATCCGATTTTTGGTTGTCCACTTAGAATGAATTCGACAAAAAATGGGTATACTATACTGAAACATATTTTTGTTAAAATGGTTGACATAGGTATTCCCATAGAGGAATTTGAGGCCTTTTTGTAGAATTACTAGTTATTGTGATCTTAATATTATAAAATCTATAAAAAGATCCTATTTTTCGTTGCAACATTGCTTACATGTTATTTTCTCTCTTTTATTTGTCCGTTTGAAAAAACGGCGTCAACATACATTTTCAAAACGAACAAGTGTGTACCATTTACTGCTACGGGTTTGTTCCAGCAATCATTGTCTTTTTAGTTTGATCAGAGTTGCGAGAAGTATTCATACTAAACGCAAGGTGCTAGGAAACTTGACAGACGAGCAGCCGAAATTGTGTAACCTTTGATCGTCAATTCAATTGGAGGTGCAGACAAATGCGTTCAATCATGACGTACATTATTCCGATCGTTTTGTTTTTCGCTGTTATTGGACTTGGATATGAGCTAATCTTTAATCCTCTTGGTTTCTTAACAAGAATTTTAATGATAGTTGGATTTGTTGCTGTTATTTTTCTAGCTTATCGTTGGTATATGGCTCGTAAGTACGGAACTCCAATATTTCCTACACAAACAGGCCCAAGTCGTGCACAGCTAAAGAAAGCAAAGAAAACAAGTCAAAAACCATCTCCTTCCACACCAGCGACTTTTAAGGCAAAAAGCTCTTCTTTAAAAGAGAAGAGAAAACCCTCTAGGCCAAAAACTCGCCGTGAAGGTCACAACCTTACTGTAATAGAAGGAAAGAAAAACAAGAAAAAGAAACGGGCGCTCTTTTAAGCGACTCGTTTCTTTTTTTGCAGCTAAAGAGACGTTTTCTATTAATAGCACCATTTTTTTAAGAAATGATTTGTTTCCTCTCTTCCTAATACAATCAGTTTATCCTTTTGTTCGTCCGACAACTCAAAGTCTGTTGCTTTCACATTCAGTACAGGAATAAAAACGATATTTTTTGCATGGTCCTCATCAATGTATTTAAGGTCGTGGGCAGATGCCATCGTTTCGAAAAGTGCTCGGTACATGGACACCGCATTTTTTATTTTCTTAGGTGGCATTTCGCTTAATTCAGGTTTTAATTGAAACCCAATCGCAGGTTTTTTCCACCTTTTTGGGTTACCATCCATAAATAACCACATCGGAAAATTACTTAATAGACCTCCATCAACAATATAAGAAGGTTTCCCACCACTTCCTCGATCATAAATTTTAACTGGTTCAAAAAAATAAGGAATGCTACAACTCATGCGAATGGCTCTAGCTACAGGAAACTTTTCTGGGATCACTCCGTATTTCTCTAAATCATCAGGCAAAACAAGAAGTTTTCCTTTCGTTAAGTCTGAGGCGATGATTTTTAAGGATCCTTTCGGTAAGTCCCCAAACGTTCTTACTCCTTTAGCTGCTAGCACATCCCTAAGCCATGATTCAAATGCATTTCCTTTGTAGATTCCCAGTTTAAAGTATAAAAGCAACCACTTCGAAAGAGTGAAGGGCAATATTGACATACGTTCATCTTTAAACATTTCTAAATCTAATTGATCAAGCAGAGTATATATCTCTTCACTCGTATACCCAACTTTTATTAATGCACCAATAATGGATCCCGCACTCGTTGCAGCAATTCGATCAAACTCATATCCTTTCTCTTCCATTACTTGAAGAGCCCCAATAAATGCGAAGGCTTTTACACCTCCACCAGCAAAAACACCATCAACTTTCATTGTAATCGCCTCCCTTTTTAACCTTATGAAGGATAGAAGCAGGGACAACTCTTAAATTTAAAAAATAATAAAAAAAAAGCAAATGGAAGGCCAAATGGCACTATCCATTGCTTTTTCACTCTTCTTCTTCATTTCGTTTTTGAACTTCTTTTAACTCCACAACTCTGCCTTTATCTTCTTGAAAATATTGTACAAGATCACCAATTCGGTCAATGGCATCCCAACTTAAATGATGCTCAATTCCCTCAACATCTTGATAGATATGAGAATCATCCACTCCGATAAGCCTCATAAAATCTTCCAAGAGTTCATGACGATAAACAAGTCTTTTTCCAATCTTTTTTCCTTTTGCTGTCAGTACTAGTCCACGATATCGTTCATAAATTAAGTATTCGCTTTTATCAAGCTTTTGAACCATTTTTGTTACTGAAGATGGATGGACTTCTAATGCCTCTGCGATATCGGAGACCCTTGCATAGCCTTTCTCCTCTATCAACATATATATTCGTTCTAAATAATCTTCCATACTTGGTGTTGGCATGATGTCCCCTCCATTTATTGGTCATCACTCTTTATGACCTTCCGTGCATCTTTATCTTTTAGTCTATTCTCATTGTTATAAAAAAGTGCAACACCATTTATTGTACAACAAAATAGAAGGAGAGGACAATGTCTTGCTTATTTTTATGTGAAGTATTCCATTTTTGCTTCTGGGAAAAAGCGATCAATATACGTTTGGATTGTTTCTTTTAATTCCCCAGCCTGTTCATCTTTATATACATATTTTCCTCTTCCGTATCTTCCCCATTTATATTTTCTTTCTTCTTCATTCATTTCTAGTTTCGATTTTGGGTAACGTTTTTGAATGATATTTTTCGCTGTTTTTGTAAAGCGATGTTGAATCAATTCAAACGTTAAATCTTTTTTCGCATAGGCTGGTAAAATGGCCTCTAATCGTTCAAATAAGTCGTAATATCCTTCTTTCCAATTTTCATGTAGGATCAGGGGAGCTACGATAAAGCCTAACGGATAATCAGCTTTTGCAACCTTGCCGGCTGCTTCGATACGTTCTAAAAACGAAGAGGTTCCTGGTTCAAAATGCTTTATAACGTGATCAGAGTTTACGCTAAATCGAAATCTTGTGTTGCCATTATGTTTTGCATCCAATAAATGATCAACATGATGATATTTTGTCACAAATCGTAATCTTCCTAGATCTGTTTGCCCAATATGCTCGATGGTTTTTTTTAAGGAATGGGTTAGGTGATCTAATCCCACGACATCTGAAGTACAGGCCGCTTCAAAACGAGTAATTTCCGGTTCTCTTTCTTTAATATATTTGTCGGTAGCCTCAAAAATATCTTCTAAATTCACATACGTTCGGATATACGGTTTGTTCCCTAATGTTGTTTGTAAATAACAGTAATGACAATGCCCCATGCAACCTGTAGCAAGAGGCAAAGCATATTCAGCTGATGGCTTGGATGTATCAAATTTCAATGTTTTACGAACGCCTATAACTAGTGTTGATTTGGCATTGCGATATTGTTGCAATTCATTCTTACCCGGTATGTTACGAACTTGATTATGGGAAGTAGTCTCCCTAATTTCGACGCCTTTTTTTTCAAACTTTTCTTTCAACTCACGCCCTAAAGGATATTCAAGAGCGCCCGGCTCAATATAAACAAGCTGTGGTTCGAACTCCTTCATCTATATACACCTCTGTTTTTTCAGTAATTGTTTCATCTCAATCGTGTTATAACTACAAAATAGTTTGTGCATATATATAGGTTTCACGCTGTCAGTAAATAGAAAAAAGGTGTTCAATGGTCTCTCTGACCTTTGAACACCTTTTTTATTTTATTCTACAAGCCACACTTTAATTGTGCGCCACAACTTGTACAAGTGTTACATCCACCAAGATCTTCCACTTTTCCTTCTCGACAAACTGGACACGTATTCCCAACTTCAGATCCAATCGTAACATTCGTTGATCTAATTTCAGATATCGTATCAATTAAAACAACTTTGTTATTCGCTTCTGCTTTTGACGTTACGTCATGATCAAAGTTGTTTTCTTCAGCTTTTAGTGAAAGAACTTGTGCATCGCGACTTCCATCAACATAGACAGTTCCGCCTTTTGCTCCACCTCTGTACAAGCGTTCATACACTGCTTGAACCTGTTCAACTGTGTAACCACGAGGCGCATTCACCGTTTTCGAAAGGGAACTATCTACCCAACGTTGGATAATACATTGTACATCCGCATGAGCTTCTGGAGGCAGTTCCATTGTTGAAATAAACCATTCCGGTAATTGCTCTGCACTTGCTTCTGGATTTTGTTGTAAATACTCTTCGACAATGCCAGCTTTTACTTCAATGAACTTTCCAAGACGTCCACTACGGAAATAAGAAAAGGAGAAATATGGTTCTAGACCTGTTGAAACTCCGACCATTGTACCTGTACTTCCTGTTGGAGCTACCGTTAATAAGTGAGAATTACGAATTCCATGCTCAAGAATTCCTTGACGAATATCTTCAGGCATTGACTTCATATATCCAGTATTAATAAAGGAGTTACGTAGCTTTATCGTTTCATCCTCTGTAGCACCTACAAGGAAAGGAAAACTTCCTTTCTCTTTTGCCAGTTCAATACTCGTTCGATAAGCTGTAGTGGCAATCGTTTCAAATACTTGGTCAACTAAATCATTTCCTTCTTCTGAACCGTAAACAGACTCACAATAGATAAGAAGGTCATGAAGCCCCATAACACCTAACCCTACGCGGCGCTCCCCTTTTGCTTGTTTTGTGTTTTGTTCTAAGAAATAAGGGGTTGCATCAATGACGTTGTCTTGCATACGTACACCGACCTCAACCGTTTTCTTTAACTTGTCAAAATCGACTTGTTTTGTTTCTTTGTTAGCCATTTCTGCTAAGTTAATCGCTGCAAGATTACAAACTGAATATGGTGCTAGCGGCTGTTCTCCACATGGATTTGTTGCAACAACCTTTTGTCCATAGGCCTTTGCATTTGTTTTGTCATTTGCATTATCAATAAAGAAGATACCTGGTTCAGCACTGTACGTTGCACAAATATTAATCAAGTTCCACAATTCTTTTGCTTTAATAATTCTATATGTTCTAACTCCATGCCCGTTTTCTTGCCATTCACGCACATCGCCAACTTCATGCCATGTTTCATTATAAATAGCCATTTCTTCATCATTATAATTTTCAACATCAGGAAAACGCAGTGCGTATTCTTCGTCATTTTCAACGGCTTCCATAAATTCCTTTGTTAAACAAACAGATATATTTGCCCCTGTTAAAAATTCAGCATTATTCACTGAGTAAGTTCCACCAATGTGTAGCTTTTCTTCCGCGTCTTCAATAACCTTCGGATCGAATCCACCTTGACCTGGTATCGTCTTATAGTTCAAAATCCCTTGATACATCGATTCTTCAACAGAAGTTAAAGGCGTAAAGGAAAGCTTGTCCTTTACAAGCTTTTGAATGTGATCGTCTTGTGTATTCTCTAATAAGAAACGAAGAATACGCGGGTTTTGCATTTTTGAAATAATAAATTCCAAAATGTCAGGATGCCAATCAGCAAGCATGATCATCTGGGCTCCCAGTTTGTTACTCCGCCTCTAGCGGGGCTAGGTCATTTCTGCCTAGCTCTCATGCTTTCACATGAGGTCAGACTATATCATCAAAGATAGAAACTTTTCATGTTTACGATTTATATAAGATTGATAATCGATTTTATGATTTCCTCTTTGTCTCGTGCCTCATAACAACGTCTCCGATTATTATGATTTACTCTTTCCTTACCACCCATATTAATAGCACCTACCTTAATCGGTATACACTTAATTTAATGGGTAATTTAGGAATTTTCAATAGTCGTTGAACCTTCATCTCCGTTTCCAAAGATGCTTGGCTGCTGATTGCCCAATCTTTCTTCTTTTCAAACCGTCACGCTCACTGTCACCAGTCACGTTGTGGTGTAGAAAGCTCTAAGGGTGTTCCAGCAATTCACGAGATTACGTCGCCGAGTCTTAACGACGGGACCCACCTTGCTCCACAAGATGCGTCAATTTTGCAATATCATCAAGCCATGAAACGGAACCAGATGATTTTCCGTTCACGCCACGTGCTAATGTGTTTCTTGGACGAAGAGTGGATCCATTCGTTCCAACACCGCCACCACGGCTCATAATTTCCATTACTTGTTTGCGGTGTTCAGAAATTCCTTCACGTGAATCTTGAACATATGGCATGACGTAACAGTTAAAATACGTAACATCCGTTTCCGCCCCGGCACCATATAATACACGTCCAGCTGGAATAAAGTTCATCGAAACAAGTTGCTCATAAAATTGTTCAAATGCTTCTTGTTTCTTCTCTTCTGTTGTTTCAACAGACGCAAGTCCCGTCGCATTTCGTTTTGCGATTTGCTCATAATAAATTTCAAGAGGCTTCTCAATTGTGTCCAATGAACGGGAAACTAAGCCAGTATCCGCTTCCTCTCCTTCAAGCACTCCACGGAACTCTTCATCAACCAATACTTTTGCTTGATTTTTTTCACGATTCAGTTCCACAATAAAACCGTACCCGCGAGCTGGGAACTTCGGATCATCTTTTACTGTTAAGACAACAAAGTCTCCTTCTTTTAAGGTTTTCTTTTCCGTATCTTTAAATGTGTAGCGGTCTAACATTACGAGTCTTGATACACCTTTTTGAGTAATATGCATATCGCTTGTAATTGGATGCACTTGCGAAAATTGCTTAATATCCTCATTTAATCCTTCCGTATTTAGGCGCATCACATTTGACATCGTCATTGCCATTCGCGTCTCCTCCTCATTCTCATGGAAATCTATATTCAACTAGGTATATCTAGTTAGTTACTACGTTGTTGTCCATGTCCGATATTCTTGGGTAAGCTTACCACAAACTCATTACTAGATTCAATATATTGTGCTCATTTTTCTCATTTATACACTATATATTGTGTTGAGTTTTATTTTAGCTCATTTTGTCAACTTTGTAATTCCTCCAAAAAAGAAGAAAATGCGAGTTTACTAGACACTTATCCGCTTTTTTTCGACATTTTGAACGAATTCGTCTCTTGCCAGATACAAACTATTTTCAACGTCTTGCACCATCTTCGTTTCAGAAATTCAGCAAATTAATTGACAAAATTTTTTTCTCCACGCTTGCCTTATTATGTTATTCTTGAAGCATACTTGGAACTATTTAATTGTTGGAGGAAAAAAGATGGAGTACATCATTCAAAATGAATTGCTTCTTCCTAAAAAAGAAGCATCAATCCCATTAGACGATCGAGGCTATTATTTCGGCGATGGAGTATACGAAGTTATAAAAGTATACAATGGTCAATTGTTTGCAAAAGATGAACATTTACAACGTTTAGTTGATAGCGCAAAGAAACTAGAAATTCCTCTTCCTTTTTCAATAGAGAAAATGGAAGAATTGCTCTATTCGCTTGTTGAAAAGAATTCTATGCAAAATGGGCTCGTGTATTTTCAGATCACCCGTGGTGTAGAGCCACGTAATCATTTATATTCAAGAGAACTAAAGTCTACATTCACGGCATTTGTTCAACCACCACAAGATGTAGAAGATGCTCAAAAGAACGGTGTAAATGTTTGGCTAACAGATGACATTCGTTGGTTACGCTGTGATATTAAAACAATCAATTTATTAGGAAATGTCATGGTTAAACGTGAAGCTGCTGATCATCATTGTCAAGAAGCCATTATGCATCGAAATGGCACCATTACAGAGGCCTCCTCTTCAAATGTCTTCTTAGTAAAAGATAAAATTCTTTATACCCATCCTGCAACGAATTTAATTTTAAATGGCATTACAAGACAACTCATTATTAAAGTTGCTAAGAAATATGGGTACGAGGTTGTAGAAGAGCCTTTTCCTGTAGAGGTACTGGAACATGCCGATGAAGCATTTATTTCAAACACATCGCTTGAAATTACTCCTATTAAAGCTGTTTATGGGCAGTTAACGACTACGTTTCCAATTGGTCCTGTCACAAAAGATTTGCAAATTAAATTTAAAGAGCTTATGTAAAAATGAAAACAACCTAAAAACAGGCGGCTACAAGGGCCACCTGTTTTTTATTTTCTGAAATTCCACTCGTCATTATTATAACGGTTATTAGCAATTTCTTTGACTATTTCCTCTTCTTCTTTAGACAGTGTATATGGTTCAAGCTCAATGTTTAACCCTTTTTCAAATCCTTTTTTAAAGGCAACTTTTGCCTCTTCCATTGTTAAAGGTTCACTTCTAAGTGCATTGATAGCAACCGCCTTGTTTTTAAAATTCTTCTGCATACGCTGACGCAGTCGGTCACTTGAATAGGTAAATAAATCAAATAATTTATCCTCATCAATATCTAAAATGATGGATCCATGCTGTAAGATGACTCCTTTTTGCCTCGTTTGAGCACTCCCCGCTACTTTCCTCCCCTCCACGACAAGCTCGTACCAAGACGGCGCATCAAAGCACACGGCAGACCGTGGGTTCTTTAGTGCACTTTTTTCTTCATCTGTACGTGGAATGGAAAAATAAGCATCTAATCCGACGTCTTTAAACCCTTCTAATATTCCTTCAGAAATAACGCGATACGCTTCCGTTACGGTCTTTGGCATTTCGGGGTGATCTTCGGACACAATTACACTGTACGTTAATTCTTGATCATGAAGAACGCCACGTCCTCCAGTTGGCCTTCGAACAAACCCTAAACCATACTCTTTGACCTTATCCATATTGATTTCTTTTTCTACCTTCTGAAAATACCCAATTGATAAAGTCGCAGGATTCCAACCATAAAACCGAATGGTTGGTGGAATAAGTCCCTTGCTATGCCAATCAAGCAATGCTTCATCTAATGCCATATTATAAGCAGGTGAACAATTCCCTGAATCTATAAAGCGCCACGTTTCCTTCATTTCCATCTCTTCTTTCCATTTTGATCTTAAAATCATTCTAACAAACGTCGAATGTGTCGCCAAGTGATTTGAGTTATTGCGTATTTGAGAAGTGAGCATTATAATGAAAAAGTGATGTAGTACGTAAAGGAGTGTATACAACAGCTTATGGAATTTTTGTGGCTTATTTTACTAGGATTTTTGGTGTATCTCATCTTTAAACGCTTTTACAATCCAAAGTATTTAAAAACATTAACACAAGATGAGTTTATTAAGGGCTATCGCAAAGCTCAGTTAATTGATGTTCGCGAACCTCGTGAATATGAAGGTGGACATATTCTTGGAGCTAGAAACATTCCGATGTCTCAGCTTCGTCAACGAATCAATGAAGTCCGTAGCGATCAACCTGTTTATCTATACTGCCAGTCAGCTGCTCGTAGTAGACAAGCTGCTCAACTTATTAAGAAGAAGCGCGGTACTGACGACATTTATCACCTAAAAGGTGGGTTTAAGAAGTGGTCAGGTAAGGTTAAAAAGAAATAATATATGTAGATTAACGAAGCTTAAACTTAATGAGGATAAGCTTCGTTTTTTATTTGGCTTTTTATATACCTTATCCCAACTCTTTAAGAAATTTTTATTTTTTTAAAAAACCTGAGCTTAGGCTCAGGCTTTTTCATATTTTAAAATCGGTTTTCTCGCTGCCGTTGTTTCATCTAATCTAGAAATGACCGTCGTATGTGGTGCCTCTTGTACAATCTCAGGATTTTCTTCTGCCTCTTTCGCAATCTGAATCATAGCATCAATAAATTCATCTAATGTTTCTTTCGATTCCGTCTCTGTCGGTTCAATCATCATGCATTCCTCAACATTAAGCGGAAAGTAGATCGTAGGAGGATGATACCCAAAATCTAGCAAACGCTTCGCAATATCTAACGTACGTACACCTAGTTTCTTTTGACGACGACCAGATATAACAAATTCATGCTTACAGTGTTGCGTATATGGTAAATCAAAATAAGGTTCTAACCTACGCATCATATAATTAGCATTTAATACCGCATATTCCGATACTTTCCGTAAGCCATCAGGTCCCATTGTCCGAATATACGTGTATGCACGAACGTTAATGCCATAATTTCCATAATACGGTTTCACACGTCCAATTGATTGCGGACGATCATAATCAAAATCATACACACCATCTTCGCGCTTAACGATAACTGGTTTTGGTAAATATGGAATTAATTCTTTCTTCACCCCAACAGGACCAGATCCTGGGCCACCACCACCATGCGGGCCGGTGAATGTTTTATGCAAGTTTAAGTGAACAACATCAAAACCCATATCTCCAGGTCTTGCGATCCCTAAAATGGCATTTGAATTCGCACCATCATAATAAAGTTTACCACCAGCTTCATGAATGATTTGAGCCATTTCAACGATATACGATTCAAACAAACCAAGCGTATTCGGGTTGGTTAGCATAAGCGCAGCTGTATCTTTTCCAACCACTTCACGTAAGTGTTCAAGATCAACTAACCCATTATCGTCTGTACGCACGGTTACAGATGCAAATCCAGCAACTGTTGCGGATGCAGGGTTTGTACCGTGGGCAGAATCTGGAACAATAACCGTTGTCCGGTCAAAATCTCCGTTTGCTTCATGATAAGCTCGAATCATCATTAATCCAGTCCATTCCCCATGTGCACCAGCTGCTGGTTGAAGAGTCACTTCATCCATTCCTGTAATTTCAGCTAATGACGTTTGCAATTCATACAGAAGCTCCATCGAACCTTGTACTTGTTCGACTGGCTGATATGGATGGATATGAGCCAATCCTTCAAAACGAGCAACATCTTCATTAATTTTTGGATTGTACTTCATCGTACAAGAACCAAGTGGGTAAAAGCCCGAATCGACCCCATGATTACGTTTTGATAAAGCCGTATAATGACGCATAATTTCTAACTCAGAAACCTCTGGCAACTCAGGTTCTTCCACACGCAAAAATTCACTTGGAATTAGTTCTTCTATCTTTTGTTCCTCCATATCTAAAATTGGAAGACTATGTCCGATTCGTCCTGGTTTGCTACGCTCAAAAATCAATGGTTGGTCTTTTGTCATCATAGTAAAGCCCCCAATTCCTTGGCAAAAGTATCAATCTCATTTTTCGTTCTTACTTCCGTTACAGCCAGTAACATTTGCCCTTCTAATGATTCATCATCACGACTAAGATCATAGCCACCGATAAACCCTTTTGATAGCAACTGTTCGTTCACTTCGGAAACCGATTTTTTGACATTTATGACAAACTCATTAAATGATGGTTGCTCTGAAACAATTTCCACCCCTTGTGCTTTTAATTGCTTTTTCATGTATGCTGTTTTTTGAACATTTTGATAAGCCATTTCCTTTACACCTTTTTTGCCAATTGCACTCATCGCTACAGAAGCTGCAAGGGCATTTAAAGCCTGGTTTGAACAAATGTTAGAAGTCGCTTTCTCACGTCTAATATGCTGCTCACGTGCCTGAAGAGTTAAAACAAAACCACGTTGACCATGTTCATCAGTTGTTTGTCCCACTAATCGACCAGGAACTTTACGCATTAATTTCTTTGTTGTTGCAAAATAACCACAGTGCGGTCCACCAAATTGAGTAGCAATCCCAAATGGCTGCGCATCACCTACAACAATATCAGCACCAAATTCACCCGGTGGCTTTAATAGACCTAAAGCAAGCGGGTTACTTGATACAACGAACATGGCCTTGTCACTGTGAGCAATCTTTTCTAACTCAGCTAATGGCTCTAAGTTTCCAAAGAAATTCGGATGCTGAACAACAACACAAGCTGTGTCTTCTCCATATACTTCCTGAAGCTGTTTAAGATCAGTTACGCCGTTTGCTGTATCAACCTCAATTACTTTTAAACGCTGACCCGTTGCATTTGTTTGTAATACGGCGCGAGCCTCTGGATGAACGGATTTGGACACTAAGATGGTTTTCTTTTTCGTTTGACCTGCACTAAGCATCGCAGCCTCAGCAAGAGCAGTTGGACCATCATACATAGAAGAGTTTGCTAAATCCATTCCTGTTAATTCACAAATCATCGTTTGAAATTCAAAAATGGCTTGAAGCTCTCCCTGAGAAATTTCTGGCTGGTACGGTGTATAAGCTGTATAAAATTCTGAACGAGAAATAACATGATCTATAATCGATGGAATATAATGCTCATACACTCCTGCCCCTAAAAAAGAAGGTGTTTGTTTTATAGAAACATTTTTAGCTGCCAAGTACTTAAAATAAGAGACGAGCTCTGGCTCTTTTAATGCCTCTTTTACATTCATTTCTCCTTTAAAACGAATGTCACTCGGAATATCGGAAAACAGCTCTTCAATTGAATCGACGCCAATCGTCTTCAGCATTTCCTGTTGATCGGCTTCTGTCATAGGTAAATAGCGATGGTTCATGGGTGTTCCTCCTCTTATCTCTTATAAAATGGCGTTTCTACAACGATTGCTTTTAAACGTCTTTTCCGAACTTGAACCTCTACCTCTGTTCCAATTTCGGTAAGATCTTTATCGAGTACAGCAAGTCCAATATTCTTCTTTAACGTTGGTGATTGAGTTCCCGTTGTAACAAAGCCCACTACTTTCTCTGCAACAAAAACTTCGTAGCCTGTTCGCGGTATTCCCTTATCAATCATCTCAAGCCCGACAAGTTTTCTTTTTAATCCTTCTTCCTTCTGCTTCTTCAGCGCTTCTTTTCCGATAAAGTCAGCTTCTTTGTTCACTTTTACCGCAAAGCCGATACCAGCCTCTAAAGGAGAAATGTCTTTTGTCAGTTCTTGGCCATAAAGGGGCAGTCTCGCTTCGAATCGTAACGTATCACGTGCACCAAGGCCACATGGTACGAGTCCATCGTCCTTACCTGCCAAAAGCAAGCTGTTCCATAATTTCGGAGCTTCACTTGCTAAACAATATAGTTCGAATCCATCTTCTCCTGTATAACCCGTACGTGAAATTAGCGCCTTTACACCATCAACTTCTACATCATCTGCAAAACGGAAAAATCCAATCGTTGCTAAGTCATACGCTGTTCTTTTTTGCAAGATCTGTTGTGCAAGAGGTCCTTGAATCGCTAACTGCGCTATGTTACTTGATACATTCAAGGCCGTTACCCCATCAATGATGTGTTGCTCTAACCACTTTACATCCTTCTCAATATTGGAAGCATTGATGACTAACAAATAATCATTTTCTGCTTTTCGATAAATAAGCAAGTCATCTACGGTTCCACCATGTTCATAACACATGGCCGTATATTGAGCTTGGCCATCAACTAGCTTCGACACATCATTTGTCATGATTTTCTGTAAATACTGTAGAGCTTTCGGACCTTTCACTTCTACCTCACCCATATGTGAAACATCAAAAAGGCCTGCTTTTGTTCTTACAGCTTCATGTTCATCCTTAATGCTTGAAAATTGTACTGGAAGATCCCATCCACCAAAATCAATCGTTTTTGCTCCACTTTCTTTATAAAGATCAAACAAAGGTGTTCGTTTTAAATCAGCCATTCATCATACCTCCTCAAGTCTCATTCATTCCATAAGCACACAAAAAAGGACAGAGTTATACACTAAATCGTGTATAACTCTGTCCTTTAACCAGAAAGTTTCCTATATTCCATTTGAATATAGTGTCTTCGTAGGTGGCTTTTTCAGCACTCTCCAGAGCTGCGTCAAATAAGAGTCTTTTTTGCCTGAGAGATTCGTGCAGGTAACACATTACCAAACACTTGCTCCTTCGGCGTTGCATGGTAGCAAGCTCTCCCCTTATTCTCATCCGCTAACGTTTCATTATTCCCAGTATCACTCATGAAATTCTTTAAAATGGTACATACTACATGTATAAACATCTCAAAAAAATGACAATATGAGTAATTCGGATTTCTATTAATATCGTACCAATTTATGTTCATTTTCGCAACTCTTTATTTATAAATTCAGATTAATTTATAGATTATCTTTATTTTCATTCGGAAATAGCCGTTTTATGAAAGGATGGTATTATGAAAATCGATTTACACTTTGATCAAAACTGGAACGATACGTTTAAAGAAAGATTAGATCAAGACGGTCCATGGTCCAATTGGGAACTTTTTAAATTGGCTTATGAAGCTGAACAACATCAAATTATACCAGAATTTCATGGACTACAAGCTCCTAAACACCTACCTCAATTGAAACCATTTCCACATCAAATTGAGGTTGCAAACACGGTCATCGAACAAATGAACGGAAAAGCTATTTTAGCTGATGAAGTAGGTTTAGGAAAAACAATCGAAGCTGGATTAATTTTAAAAGAATACATGATCAGAGGACTTGTAAAAAAAGTTTTGATTCTAGTTCCCGCTTCACTCGTTTCTCAATGGGCAATTGAGTTAAATACAAAGTTTCATATTCCAGCCATCGCCCAACGAAAATCCTATGTGTGGGAACAGTGCGATGTAGTAGTGGCTTCGATTGATACAGCTAAAAGGCAGCCACATCGCGATATTGTGTTAGACCAACCGTATGATCTAGTGATCATAGATGAGG